>NZ_CP044344.1:666424-1332848 GCF_008761635.1 Nocardioides cynanchi | reverse complement strand
CCGGTTGACAACTGCGTCCGGGCCGCGGTTGGATAATTGTCAATCACATGGTTGAACAAACGGAGGGGGCTCCCATGGCCACCGTGATCGTCCAGGCCGTCGCGTCGCTCGACGGCTTCATCGCCCGGCCCGACGACCTGCCGGGCCCGATCTTCGACTGGTACGAGGCCGGGGACGTCGAGCTGCGCTTCAACCCCGACCACGTCTTCCACGTCTCGCAGCCGTCGGCCGACTACCTCGACCACAGCCAGGTCCGGTGCCAGGTGATCGGACGCACGCTGTTCGACTTCGTCGACGGCTGGGGCGGGCTGCCGATCGTGGGTGATCACGTCTTCGTGGTCACCCATCGGGACGCCGACGAGTGGCGGCAGCGCCACCCCGACGCGCCGTACACGTTCTGCACCGACGGGGTGGAGGACGCGATCCGCCGGGCCACCGAGCACGCGGGCGACGGGTCCGTGGTCGTCTGCGCCGGAGAGGTGGGCGGGCAGGTGGTGGCGGCCGGGCTGGCCGACGAGCTGGCGATCGACCTGGCTCCGGTCTTCCTCGGTCGCGGCAAGAAGTTCCTCGGCTCCCACACCGACGAGCTCGTGCTCGACGACGCCCACGTCGTGGTGCAGGGCGAGCGGGTGCTGCACCTGAGATATCACCTGCGCGGCTGAGCGGGTCCACTCGTCGGCAACCTCCCCGAAACGCCGGCCCGGTAGATTTCGGCCGTGACCGCCGCCGAGCACGTCGTCCCGCCCGGGACTCCCACCCATGTGGCCCCGCGCCACTGGGAGGCCGACGTCCTGCTCCGGGACGGCCGGACGGCGCACATCCGGCCGATCCGGCCCGACGACGACGAGCTGCTCGTCGAGTTCTACGGCCGGGTCTCGGACCAGTCGAAGTACTACCGCTTCTTCTCGCCGATGCCGCACCTCTCCCAGCGCGACGTCACCCGCTTCACCCAGGTCGACCACCTGCACCGGGTGGCGTTCGTGATGCTGCTCTCGGAGGAGATGATCGCCCTCGGCAGCTACGAAGGGCACCCCCTCCCCGAGGGGGCACCGCCCGAGAGCGGCCCCGAGGTGGCCGAGGTCGCCTTCCTGGTCGAGGACGCCCAGCAGGGCCGCGGCATCGGCCAGCTCCTGCTCGAGCACCTCGCGCAGGCGGGGCGCGAGCGCGGGGTCGACCGGTTCGTGGCCGAGGTGCTCCCCGACAACTCCCGGATGATCCAGACGTTCCGCGACGCGGGCTACCGCCTGCTCAGCGACTACGAGGACGGCGTGATCACCCTGGAGTTCCCGATCGCCTCGACCGACACCGCGATCGGGGTGATGTCGAGCCGCGAGCACCGGGCCGAGGCCGCGTCGATCCAGGCCTTCTTCAACCCGCGCTCGGTCGCGGTGATCGGCGCGTCCCGGCGACAGGACACCGTCGGCCAGGCCCTGGTCCGCAACCTCGTGCTCGGGGACTACACCGGGCGGGTGTACGTCGTGAACTCCTCGGCCAAGGCGGTCTCCGGGCTGCCGGCCTACGCCACGGTCGGCGAGATCCCCGGTGACGTCGACGTCGCCATCGTCGCCGTCCCCGCCGACGCCGTGCAGGACGTCGTGCTCGACTGCGCCGCCAAGGGGGTGCACGGGCTGATCGTGATCTCGTCGGGCTTCGCCGAGACCGGCGAGGAGGGGCGGCAGCGCCAACGCCGGATGGTCGGCCTGGCCCGGTCCTACGGGCTGCGCCTGATCGGCCCGAACTGCCTGGGCATCATCAACACCGACCCCGAGGTCAACCTCAACGCCTCGCTGTCGTCGCTGAAGCCGGCCCGCGGCCGCGCGGGCTTCTTCTGCCAGTCCGGCGCCCTGGGCTCGGCGATCCTGGAGAAGGTGAACAACCGGGGCCTCGGCCTCTCGACGTTCGTCAGCGCGGGCAACCGTGCCGACGTCTCCGGCAACGACCTGCTGCAGTACTGGGAGGAGGACGACTCCACCGAGGTCGTCCTCCTCTACCTCGAGTCGATCGGCAACCCGCGCAAGTTCAGCCGGATCGCGCGCCGGGTCTCGCTGCGCAAGCCGATCATCGCGGTGCGCTCCGGGCGCACGACCCAGGGCGTGCCGATGGGCCACACGGTGCGCAAGATCGGCGCGCCGCCGCAGGCCGTGGACGCGATGTTCCGCCAGGCCGGCGTGATCCAGGTCGACACCCTCGACGAGATGTTCGACGTCGCCCAGCTCCTGGCTCACCAGCCGCTGCCGCGCGGTCGCCGGGTCGCGGTGGTCGGCAACTCCGACGCGCTAGGCCTGCTCGCCAACGACGCCGCGGCCGCGGTCGGGCTCACCGTGACCCGCTCGGTCGCGCTCGGCGCCGACGCGACCGGTCCCGACTTCGAGGACGCCCTCGACGCCGCGATCGACGACCCGGAGGTCGACTCCGTCGTGGCGGTCTACATCCCGCCGATCGACGTGTCCGGGGTCGAGGTCGCCGACGTGCTGGCCGCCGTCGGCGAGCAGTCCGACAAGCCGCTGGTCTCGTCGTTCCTCGGTGCCGAGGGGGTGCCCGAGCTGCTGCGGGTGCCCGACGTGGCGGGCTCGACGGCCGGCCGCGGCTCGGTGCCGTCGTACCCCGCCGTCGAGGGAGCGGTGCGAGCGCTCGCGCGGGTCGTGGAGTACGCCGTGTGGTTGCGCACGCCGAACGGCCCACCGGCGGTGCCCGAGGAGGTCGACCGAGCCACCGCGCGGGGTCTGACCCAACGGCTCCTGATCGAGAACCCCGACGGCGTCGAGCTCGAGCCGGCCGACCTGACCACCCTGCTGGTGGCCTACGGCATCGAGCTGTGGGACTCGCGCCCCGTCTCCACGCTGGCCGAGGCGACCCGGGCAGGTCGCGAGCTGGGCTGGGACGTCGTGCTCAAGGCCACCACCGACCGGCTCCGGGAGCGCCCGGACCTCGCCCACGTATGGCGCAACATCGGCCGGCCCGCGGAGATGAAGGACGCCTGGGAGTCGCTGGGCCAGCTGATCGACGACGCCGCGACGGCTGGTTTCGTGGTGCAGAAGAACGCCCCGCCCGGGGTGCCGGTGAGCATCTTCAGCATCGAGGACCCGCTGTTCGGCCCGGTCGTGTCGTTCGGGATCTCCGGTCCGCTCACCGAGCTGCTGGAGGACCGCTCCTACCGGATCCCGCCGCTGGGGGAGCGCGACCCGGCCGCGATGACCCGGGAGATCAAGGCTGCGCCGATGCTGTTCGGCTACCGCGGCTCCGAGGTGGTCGACATCGAGCCCGTCGAGGACCTGATCCGACGGGTGGCGATGCTCCAGCACGACCTGCCGCAGGTCTCCTCGCTCGAGCTCTCGCTGGTGCTCGCCGGCGCCGAGACCTGCAACGTGCTCACCGCCCGGGCCCGGGTGGACCCGGTCTCCGACCCGCGCTCGGACTGGTTCGTGCGGCGGATGCCGTCGATCGGCGACACCCTGCCCGGCTGAGGCCGGCGACGGGCGCACGGCCGCGTCGTAGGGGCGTGACAGACTCGCCCCATGCAGACGTTGAAGGAGGCGATCGACCGCACCGGTTACTACCCCGAGGTCGTCGCCGACGGGGTGATGAGCGCGGTGGCGGGCGAGGACGTCGTGTCGTTCTTCGTCCACCACGAGCCGACGTTCGACCGGGACGAGGTCCGCCGCCACCTCACCGTCGCGGTGCTCACGCCGACCCGGCTGATCCTGGCCCACACCGACGAGCACGAGGGCGACGACATGCTGCCCGCGCCGTACACCTCGACCTCCACCGAGGCGATCTCCCTGTCGTCGGTGAAGTCGGTCGTGGTGACCCGGATGGTGGCCAACCCGACCGACGGTCCCACGCCACCGGCCGAGGCCGTGCTCACGATCGGCTGGGGCGGGGTCGCCCGGCTCGACCTGGAGCCGGCCACCTGCGGTGACCCCGAGTGCGATGCCGACCACGGCTACTCCGGCGTGCTGGCCTCCGACGACTTCTCGATCCGGGTGTCCGCGACCGCCGACGGTCCCGACGCCGTACCGTCCCTGCTGGCGTTCTCGGAGTCGCTGTCGTCCCGCACGCGGTCGTGACCGACGACTTCGTCGAGCCTGCCTACGGGTCGGGGTCCCTGGCCGACGTCCTGCCCTCCGCGGGGGCCGCGCTGGGGGCGGGGGGTCCGAACGTGCTCGGCCTGCCCGACGCTCCGGCGTACGTCGTGTTCCTGATCGACGGTCTCGGGTCGGACCTTCTGGCCCGCCACGCCCACGCCGCGCCGTACCTCTCGTCGCTGCTGACCGGCGACAACACCGGCACCGCCGGCGTCCCGTCGACGACGGCGACCAGCCTGACCTCGCTGGGCACCGGGCTGCCCCCCGGCACGCACGGCGTGGTCGGGTTCACCTCCCGGGTGCCGGGCTCGGACCGGCTGCTGAACGCGCTGTTCTGGGACAAGGACGTCGACCCGGTCCAGTGGCAGCCGCACCCGACCGCGTTCATGACCCTGGCCGCGGCGGGGGTCAGCGTGACCACGGTCAACAAGCGGGAGTTCCGCGGGTCGGGGCTGACCCTGGCCGCGCAGCGCGGCGGGGAGTACGTCGGCGCCGACCGGATCGGCGAGCGGATCGCGGCCGCGGTCACGGCTTCCGCTGCGTCCTCGACCGGGGCGCCCGCGCTGACCTATCTCTACGACGGCGACCTGGACTGGACCGGTCACCGGTACGGCGTCGCCTCGGCGCCGTGGCTCCAGCAGCTGGCCAGCATCGACGCCGAGGCCGAGCAGCTCCGCGAGGCACTGCCGTCCTCGGCGCGGCTGGTCGTGGTCGCCGACCACGGGATGGTCGACTCGCCGGACGACCACCGGATCGACGTGGACCTCGAGCCGGACCTGCGCGACGGCGTCGTCCTGCTCGGCGGGGAGGCCCGCTTCCGCCACGTCTACTGCGCACGGGGCGCGGTGACCGACGTGGCGGCTCGCTGGACGGAGCTGCTGGGGGAGCGGGCGCTGGTGCTCACCCGCGAGACGGCGATCCGGCGCGGCTGGTTCGGTCCGGTCAGCGCGTCGGTGCTGCCGCGGCTCGGCGACGTCGTCGTCGCCTGCCGCGACGACTGGGGGATCTTCTCCTCGGTCGACTTCCCCTACGAGCTCACCCTGGTCGGCCTGCACGGGTCGCTGACACCGGCCGAGATGCGCATCCCGCTGATGGTCGACTGAGCCGGCCGTGGAGCTGGTCTACCCGGCCGCGACCCGGGCGGCGCGTGTGCTGTTCCGGGCCCTGGGCCTGCGGATCGACCTGGACGGCGCCGACCTGGTGCCGCGGTCGGGGCCGGTGATCCTGGCCGCCAACCACGTCAGCTTCCTGGACTTCACCCTGGTGGGACTGGCCGCAGCGCCCCGACACGTGCGCTTCCTGGCTCGCTCCGACGCGTTCGACCACTGGGCGGCCGGGCCGTTCCTGCGGGCGATGCGGCACGTGCCCGTCGACCGCGCAGCCCCTGCCGGGGCGTACCTCACCTCCCGGCGCCTCCTCGCCGCGGGCGAGGCTGTCGGGATCTTCCCGGAGGCCGGGATCAGCCAGGCGTACGACGTCCGCGAGGTGATGCCGGGCGCCGTCGCACTGGCCGTCGAGACCGGCGCGCCACTGGTGCCGGTGGCGATCTGGGGCCCCCAGCGGGTCGCCAGCGCCCGTCGCCCGGTCGACCTGCACCGGGGCCGTCCGGTGTCGATCTCGGTCGGGTCGCCGCTGACCCTGGCGCAGGGCACCGACGTGGTGTCGGCGACGGTGGACCTGGGCGCCCGGCTCCAGGCGATGCTGGACCGACTCCAGTCCCTGCCCCGTCATCGACCCGCGCCGGGCGAGAGCCCGCCCTGGCACCCTGCCCGTCTCGGCGGCTCGGCCCCGACCCGGTCCGAGGCCGCACCTCGCGAGTCGTCCCCGCGGTCGGCGATCCGCTGGTGGGAACGGGTCGGCTGAGCGGGCTCGGCTCGTCCGTCGCTCCACCGGGGCGCTACGAGGACGAGTCCACGTGGGCCCATCCAGGTAGGGGGTGTCCTCGTCGAGGACGCGCCGTGGGCCCTGCTCAGCCGCCGAGGGCGACGGGCCGGGACGGATCCGTGATCCAGCCGCTCCAGCTGCCCGGGTAGAGCGCCCCGTCCTCCAGACCCGCGAGCCGCAGCGCGAGCAGGGTCTGGCAGGCGGTGACGCCGGAGCCGCAGTAGGCGGCCACCCGCGCCGACCCGGACACGCTCAGGGCCTCGAAGTGCGCGGCCAGGGCCGACGACGGGAGGAAGCGCCCCAGCTCGTCGGTCAGGTCGGTGAGCGGCGCGTTCACCGCACCTGGGATGTGACCGGCCACCGGGTCGAGCGGCTCCTGCTCGCCCCGGAACCGGACGGCGGCCCGGACGTCGATCAGCCCCCCGTCTCGCGCGAGCCCGGCGGCTCCGTCGGCGCCGACCGTCGGCAGCTGCCCGGGCCGGCCGGTCCAGTCGCCCGGCCCGGAAGCCGTCGGCGTGGTCGAGACCGGTCGACCGGCGTCGCTCCAGGCCCGGAGCCCACCGTCCAGCACCAGCACGTCGTCGTGCCCGTAGTCGCGCAGCAGCCACCACAGCCGGGCGGCCGCGGTGGCCGGACCGTCGTCGTAGACCACGACCGTCGAGTCCTGGCACACCCCGGCCCGCTGCATGGCCGCGACGAAGCGCTCGGGCGTCGGCAGCGGGTGCCGGCCGTCGGCACCGGGTGGGTCGGCCAGGTCGTCGTCGAGGTCGACGTACGTCGCGCCGGGCAGGTGGCCCGCGTCGTACCGCTCACGACCGGGCGCGCCGGAGGTCGTCAGCCGCGTGTCGAGCAGGACGGCGTCACCGGGGACCGAGTCGACGTCGACCAGGAGTCCGGGCCGGATCACGCCAGGGGGCCGGAGAACTTGCCGGGCGTGACGTCGTCGACCGGGGGGCGCTCACGCGCGTCGCGGATCGCCTCGGTCATCTGGTCCTTGAGCTGGTCGAGGGTGACCGTCGGGTGGGTCTCCGGGGTGTGCCCCGGGTCGAGCTCCTCGACGACCGCCACCTCGAGCCCGTCGACGTCGAACCGCTCGATCGGCAGGTAGACCGAGCCGGGACGGAAGACGACCTCCTGCTCGTGGGGGCGTTCGCTGACCGAGGTGAGGTCGCGGCCACGCCGGCCGATCACGGCGTACACGCCGTCGGTCGAGAAGTTGTCGGTGGCCACCCGGGGGTCGCGCGAGGTCGAGACCAGGACGGCGCTGGGGATCGCGCGCTGGAAGGTCTGCCCCTGCCGGCCGGTGTAGCCGCGGTAGCTCAGGCCGTGGTGCGGGGGCAGCTTGTCGAGCGCCGACAGGAGCGCGGTCAGGCGCTCGTCGAGGGGGGTGGTCACGGGGTCTCCTTGAGATAGATGTCCCAGTATCCCTTGTCGTTCCAGACCTTCTTGATCACGTCGAAGTCCGTGCCCTTGTCGAACAGCACCTCGGACTCCGACGATCCGTAGGTCGAGGCGGCGGTGACGTCGCGCCCGGTGGTGCCCTCGATGTGCAGCATCGCGTTGCCGCCGTTGCGGAACTGCTGGGCCACCGCCATGTCGGTCGAGCTGCTGAGGAAGGCCGGGTCGGAGAACTTGCCGGTCGACTCGATCGAGTCGATCACGCCCTGGGGGAGGTTGGTGCCGCGCAGGGTCTCCCCGGCGAAGGTCGGCATCTTGGTCAATCCCTCCGACACGGCCTGGGAGTAGGCCTCGAGCTCGGAGCGGGTGGCGGTGCCGTCGGCGACCTTGGTGGCCAGACCCCGCAGGTAGGCGTTGAGCGAGTCGTAGCCCGGGCCGGTGTAGAACTTCAGCGCCTCGAGCTCCTTCTCGGTCAGCGCGCCGGCGCCCTCCATCGCCTTGAGATCGGCCGGGATGTCCCGGGCGAGGTCCGCCCCGACCCGGGTCATCGCCCGGACGAGCTTGGCGTTGACGAACTTCTCCAGCCGCATCACGATCCGGGCGATGCTGCCCAGTGCGGTCTTGATCGTGGTGACCACCGTGCGGGCGAACTCGATCAGGTCCTCGAGGATCCGCACCACCTTGGAGGCGGCGTTGGCCACCTCCGCGCCCTCTGCGGCCTGGGCCGCGCCCTCGCCGAGCCCCAGGGTGAAGAAGCCGACGACCGCGCCGGCGGTCTCGATCCCGATCGTCCACTCCACGAAGCTCTTCAGCTCGTCCTCGACCTCGTGGTGGTGCTCGTCGACGCCCTGCGCGTAGTCGTTGCAGGCGTTGCCGACCGACGTGAACGCCGAGGCCAGGTCGGTGATGTGCCCGCGCATGCCGTCGCAGGCCGCGAGGACGTCGTCGATCTCGGGCGAGATCTCGCCGAGGATCGCGCTCTCGGCGGCGTCGATGGAGTACTGGTAGCCGGACAGCTTGTCGGCCGCGGCGAGCCACGCCTGGCCCGCGGACCGGAGCCGGCCGGTGTCGGCGTCGGGCCACACCAGGCCCTCGACGTGGCCCGCGATCCAGTGCCACCAACCCGGCTGGTCACCGGTGCCACCGCGCGCCGACGGGGGAGCCGGTGCCGACAGGGACATCACGCCGTGGTCGGGGTTGTCGTCGCCGTCGGTGGTGGCCATCGGGTAGAGCTGCGCACCGTGCTCGGCGCCCTCGTGGTTGACCAGCGAGCCGTTCAGCAGGTTGGCCATGCTGGCCAGCGCGTCACCGAGCGTGCAGCCGGCCTGGACCAGCTGGGCCGCGGCCGAGTCGTACTGACCGGCCCACTCCTCGCCGCCGGTGTCGGTGCCGGCCATGCCGCCGCAGCCATAGATGGAGTCGGTCAGCGCGTTCATCAGGTCGACGACGCCGCGGTTGGCTCCGGCCAGCTCCGAGACCGCGTCGACGTAGCCGGTGCTGCCGACGTCGATGGGGTAGTTCACCGGACCTGCTTCCAGGTCTGCTGGTTGGCGACCGCCGCCGCGTGATAGCTGGCGTGGGCGCGGGACGCGGCGGCGTGCATGGCCAGCAGGCCCCGGTGGACCTCGGCCGCGCCGTGCGCGAGCTTGCGGTGGGCGTCGGCCTGGGCGACGGCCGCCTCGCCCTCCCAGGTGACGTGGAGCTCGGCGTTGACCCGGTCGAGCTCCGCGAGCTTGGCATCGAGCGTCGTGCCGAAGGACTCGAGGCTGTCGATCACGCGGGCGAGCTCGTCGAGGTCGACCCGGTAGCGCAGCGCCATCAGACGTCTCCGAGCCGGGCCTGGAGCGCGGCAGCCGCAGCCTGTCGGGACGCGTCGGTCCGGTCCAGGTCGGCGCGGACGACGCCCAGCAGCGCGTTGGTGATCCCGATGCCGGCCAGCACGTCGTCCATGCCGCGGCACCACTCCTGCCAGCCCTGACCGAACTGGTCGGAGGCGGTCCCGGCCCAGCTCGCACCGAGCAGGTCGGCCACGTCGGCCTGCACCAGCTGGTGCTCCTTGCGCAGGGCGGCACCGATGTCGGCCACCAGCCTGGTGGCGCGGTCGAACGCCTCGTGGTCGACCTGAATGGTCACCGAACACCTCCCGATCGGGGTCGCGGTGGGTTCTTACCGCAGTGCGGCGGTCGGCAAACCTGATCAGGATCCGAAGGGCAGCGGCTCCGGCGAGAGGGCGACCGCCTGGGCCCGGGCCGCCGTCAGCCGGCGCCGGTGGTGCTGGCGGCAGAGCACCTCGTAGGCGACCTCCGCGGGAGCGCCGCCGGGTGAGTCCACGTCGCCCACGACGATCACCTCGCCCTCGACGACCATCGCGCCGTCCTCGGTGCGCGCGTTGTGGGTGGCCCGCTTGCCGCACCAGCACAGCGCCTCGACCTGGAGCACGTTCATCCGGTCGGCCAGCTCGACCAGCCGGGCGCTGCCCGGGAACAGGCGGGTCCGGAAGTCGCTGAGGATCCCGAACGCGAACACGTCGATCTGGAGCTCGTCGACGACCTTGGCCAGCTGGTCGATCTGGTAGGCGGTGTAGAACTGCGCCTCGTCACAGATCAGGTAGTCGACCCGGCCCCCGGCGGTCAGCGAGTCCACGACGTACCGCCAGAAGTCGAAGGTGTCGTCGACCTCGATCGCGTCGTGGGTCAGCCCGAGCCGGCTGGAGAGGATCGCCTCGCCGGCCCGGTCGTGGGTGGTGAAGATCCGCCCGACCCGACCACGCGCCGCATGGTTGTGGTTGGTCTGGAGCGCCAGGGTGCTCTTGCCGGAGTCCATCGTCCCGGTGAAGAAGTGGAGTTCAGCCATCGCGCCGGATTGTGTCACGGCCCCTCTCGAAGGGCTCGGCCTCCCCGTGCCGGCCGAGCCCCTCGAGCCCGGTGGCCCCCGCATGAGTTCGACACCCCGAAGGCCACCGGAGTACCGACCGTAGGGTGAACCGAGCAACCGTGACCAGCGTTGTCCCGCAGTTCGGCCGAAGGGTGGACGCGGCATGGCCGATCCGGGCCATGTGCCCTGACCGGTCGCCCGATGGTCGGAACCGGTGATCCCGGGCGATGCTTCTGCCATCTCCTGACGGACGGACTCCCCCTCCGACCCACCCGGCGCCCCCCGGCCGGGACCCCCCACTCCGCGGCGCTGCTACCAGTGGACGCCCTTGAACACCTTGGCCAGCATGATCTGCTCGGACTCGCGGGTGCCCGACGAGCCCTCGCCCTTCGCGGCGGCCGAGTCGGGGAACACCTGGTAGGCCATGTTCAGGACCCGGAACGCGAACTTCGGCGCGACCGTGTGGGCCACGGCCCCGACATTGCCGAGGAGCGTGTTGATCTCGTGCGGCCGCTCGACCATCGCCTTGATCACGAGGTCGGCGGCCTGGGCGGGACTGATGGTGGGGAACTTGTCGTAGATCTTGGTCGGCGCGATCATCGGGGTCCGGACCAGCGGCATGTGGATGCTGGTGAAGGTGATGCCGTCGCCGACCAGCTCCGAGGAGACGACGTTGCTCCAGGCGTCGAGCGCAGCCTTCGAGGCGACGTACGCCGAGAAGCGCGGCGGGCTGGTCTGCACGCCGATCGACGAGATGTTGACGACGTGGCCCTGGTGCCCCTGGCGCATCTGCGGGATCAGTCCCATGATCAGCCGGATCGCCCCGAAGTAGTTCAGTGCCATCGTCCGCTCGAAGTCGTGGAACCGGTCCGAGCTCAGCCTCAGGGACCGCCGGATCGAGCGTCCGGCGTTGTTCACCACGAAGTCGATGCTGGGCAGGTCGTCGGCCAGCTGCCGGCAGAGCCCGTCGATGGCGTCGAGGTCGGACAGGTCGCACGGGTAGACGTGCGCGGTGCCGCCGCGGTTCTCGATCGTGGCCCGGGTCGCCTCGAGCTTGTCCTTGCCGCGGGCGACCAGGACCGGGATGCCTCCGGCCTGGGCGACCTTGAGCGCGGTGACCTGGCCGATCCCCGACGAGGCGCCGGTGATCACGACGTACTTCCCGGTCAGGGCCTCGCGGGCCGAGGCGTCGTGGGCGGTGGACTCGTCCAGGTGGTCCTCCCAGTAGGTCCACAGGGTGCGGGCGTAGGACTCGAGGTCGGGCACCGCGATGCCCGAGCCGGCCAGGGCCTTCTCGGTACGACGCGAGTCGAAGACCGGCCGGAACGACGTGTGCCCCACGACCTCGGCCGGGATTCCCAGCCGGCCGATGGTCTGCTCGAGGACCAGCTGGCCGGGGCCGCTGCGGATCAGGCCGGTGAGCAGGCGGGACGGCCGCAGCGGTCCCGGCACCAGGGAGAACGGCAGACCACCGGTCGTGCCCCGGTCCACCGGGGTGGCGAAGCGTGGCGCCCCGGCTGCTCCGCAGAAGGCGTTGATCATCTCCACGACCGGCTGCGGCTCGGGGTTGACCAGGTGGAAGGCCTCGCCGTCCCGGCCCTCGAGGTGGGCGAGGTGGTCCATCGCCTTGGCGACGTAGTCGACGGGCACGACGTTGGTGTCCCCGAGGTCGACGCCGACCATCGGCAGCCAGGCCGGCAGCACGTCGCGGAGCATCTTCATGGCCGGGAAGAAGTAGTAGGGCCCGTCCACCTTGTCCATGGCCCCGGTCTCGCTGTGCCCCACCACGATCGCCGGCCGGTAGACCCGCCAGGGCACCGTCGCCTCGTCGCGCACGATCCGCTCGGACTCGAACTTGGTGCGGTGGTAGGCCGACGGCAACGTCTGGCCCTCGTCGAACATCGACTCGTCGAACGGGCCGTCGTACTCCCCGGCCGCCGCGACCGAGCTGACCTGGTGGAAGCACCCGACCTCGAGGGCCTCGGCCAGCTCGAGGGCATGGCGGGTGCCGCCGACGTTGAGCTCCTCATTGGTGGCGTCGTCCGCGGTCATGTCGTAGATCGCGGCCAGGTGGAAGAAGTGGTCGATCGCGCCCCGGTGCTCGGTGACCCACTTCTTCGGTACGCCGAGTCGGTCGGCCCCCAGGTCGCCGACGACGGGCACCACCCGGTCCGTGCCCCAGACCTCGATCATGGAGTCCATCCGGGCCAGCGAGCCCTCGCGCACCAGGACGAACACCGTGCCGTCGCGATGGTCGAGCAGCTCCTCCACGAGGTGTCGTCCGATGAACCCGGTGGCGCCCGTCACGAAGTACGACATGGCGGGAGACTACCCGCGGCCGGCTGCGCCGGTTACCTTGCCAGACGTGGCAACCCCGCGATCGCGCGACCGGTTGCGGGCTGCCGCCGGGGCGTTCGCGGCCAACGCCCGCGACCCGGCTCTGCGACGGACGCAGGCGGGGTTCGCCGGTGCCTGCACGGCCGAGTGGGCCTTCACCGTCGTGCTGTCGGTCTACGCCTTCGAGTCGGGAGGTGCCACCGCGGTCGGCCTGGTCTCGCTCCTGCGGTTCCTGCCCTCGGCCGTGCTCGCCCCCTTCGCCTCGACCGTCGCGGACCGGTGGCGGCGCGACCTGGTGCTCACGCTGGTCTCGGCGGTGCGCTGCCTGGCCACCGTCGGCATCGTCGTCCTGGCCGCCGGCGGCGGCCCCACTGCCGGGGTCTACCTGCTGGCGACGGTCTCCACCACGGCGGCGCTGCTGTACCGCCCGGTCAACTCGGCGCTGCTCCCGCTGCTGTGTGACACCCCGGGTGACCTGGCCTCGGCGAACGTCGTCCGGGGCCTGCTCGACTCGCTGGCGACGCTGGTCGGCCCGGCGCTCGCGGCCGCCCTTCTGGCGGGGTCGGGAGTGACGGCGGGCTTCGCGTCGGTGGCGGTCCTGTCGGCCCTCTCGGCGGTGGTCACGGTGGGTCTGCGTGTCGAGGAGCCGGAGCGCCGTACGGCGTCGGACTCGGTGTGGGAGGGACTGGTCGCCGGTGCTCGCGAGGTGTGGACCACCCCGATGCTGCGCCTCCTCTTCGCGCTGCTCGCGGCCCAGACCGTCACCCGGGGGGCGCTCTCGGTGTTCAGCGTGCTGGTCGCGGTCGACCTGCTGGGCCTGGGCGATCCGGGGGTGGGCACCCTGACGGCTGCCCTCGGTGCGGGAGCGGTGATCGGCTCGCTGGCCGGATCCGTGATGGTGGGCAACCAGCGACTGGCCGGGTGGTTCGGGATCGGGGTCGCCCTGTGGGGACTGCCCCTGGTCGTCCTCGCGGCCGTGCCGGCCCGCGCCACCGCGTTGTTGCTCTACGCACTGGTCGGCGTCGGGAACGCTCTGGTCGACATCGGGTTCTTCACCCTGGTCGCCCGGCTCGCACCGGAGCGGATGCTCGGTCGGGTGTTCGGACTGACCGAGAGCCTCGGCGCCCTCACCGTCGGCGGTGGCTCCGTCCTGGCTGCGGCGCTGGCCCACCTCCTCGACGTCCGCAGCGCCCTGGCGGTGGTCGGGGCGCTCGGCCCGGTCGTTGTGATCCTGGGCTGGCGAGGGCTGCGCCGGCTCGACGCCGTGATGGTCGACCGGGCCGGGGACATCGCCCTGCTGCGCACCGTCCGGGTCTTCGACCCGCTGCCGCTGCCCGCCCTGGAGCAGCTGGCGGCGGGTCTGGTCCGGCGGCGGGTGGGCGCCGGGCAGGTCCTCTTCGAGCAGGGGGAAGTCGCGGACGGCTGCTACGTGATCGAGGGTGGCCGTGCCTCGGTCGTCGGCGACGGTCGGCTGGTCGCCACCCTGGGCACCGGCGAGCTGGTCGGCGAGATCGGCCTGCTGCGCCGGGTCCCCCGGACCGCGACGGTGCGCGCCGAGACCGAGCTGGACCTGTGCCTGCTCGACGGCGACCGGTTCGTGCGCGTGGTCACCGGCTGGGAGACCACGAACGCGCGGGCCGGTCACCACGTGGACGACCTGCTGGACCGCTTCTCGCCGGACACGCCCCCGGAGGGCTGACCACGGAGGCGCTGAGCAGAGTTCGCTCGACGTTCACCTCGTCGTCGGCACCCGGGTCATGAGCGCTCGACAGAGTCGGCCCGGACATCCCCGAGCGAGGAGAACGCATGCGAACCAGGATCCTGATGGCGGCCGCGGCGAGCGCCGCCCTGTGCGCCGTACCGGCGATGGCGGGCGCGGCACCCGGCGGCCCGACTGCCGACGCGGGCAACCGGTCGTTCACGATGGCGGTGTACGGCGACGCGCCGTACGGCACGACCCCGACCGACACCGCGGAGACCGACGCCACCCCGGCGTTCGTCGCGTCGGTCAACGCCGACCCGGCCGTCGACACGGTGGTCCACGTCGGCGACATCCACTCGGGCAAGCAGTTCTGCACCGAGGCCTACGACCGCCAGATCGCCGGTCTGTGGAGCGGCTTCGCCGACCCGATGGTCTACACCCCGGGCGACAACGAGTGGACGGACTGTCACAAGAAGGCCGAGGGTGGTGGGGTCTACAACCCCGCGACCGGTCAGGTCGACCACGTGGTCGACTCCGCGGGCAACCCGGTCGACTACGCGGGCGGGGACCCCGTGGCCAACCTCGGGCTGGTCCGCTCCATCTTCTTCGCGCAGCCCGGCGCCACGCTGGGCAGCGGCTCCCTGCACACCCTGTCGCAGGCCACGGCGTACGACCCGGCACATCCCGCGGACGCGCAGTACGTCGAGAACGTGATCTGGCAGCGCAAGGGCTTCGTCTTCGTGACGCTGGACATCCCCGGCGGCTCGAACAACGACACGGACCCCTGGTACGGCGCGCCGTCGATGTCGGCCGCGCAGCAGCAGGAGGTGCAGCAGCGCACCGGCGCCGACCTGCGCTGGCTCGGCCGGGCCTTCGACATCGCGAACGCCCAGGACGCTCAGGGTGTCGTGGTCATCGAGCAGGCGGACATGTGGGACCTCGACGGGAAGCCGTCGTCGCACCTGACGCAGTACGAGCCGATCGTGTCGAGCCTGGCCGCCCGGACCAGCGCCTTCGGCAAGCCGGTGCTGCTCTTCAACGGCGACTCGCACACCTACCGGTCCGACAACCCGCTGGAGCAGGGTGCTCCCTGCACCGGGGACGACGGGGTCTGCGGCTACGACGACTGGAACAGCCACCCGTCGTACGACGTGGCGAACTTCCACCGGGTCACCGTGCACGGGAGCACGGTCCCCCTGGAGTACCTGGACTTCACGGTGACCCCCGGCGGCCACGCCAAGACCACCGCGACCGGCTTCGGTCCGTTCACCTGGTCGCGCCACATCGAGAACTGATCTCGAGGAGGTTCTCGCGCGAAACCTGACGTTCTCGGGCGAAACTTCGCCCGAGAACGTCAGGTTTCCCCGGTGTACCGGGGAAACCTCCCCCTCACTCCTCGGCGCCGCCGCCGAACATGATCTCGTCCCAGCTGGGGACGGAGGCGCGGCCGCGGGTCTTCTTCACCGGCTTGCGGGAGGGGGGCTCGTGGCGGGCGTGGTCGTCGTCGCCGGACTCCTCGCCGGACTCCTCGTCGGACTCGACGTCGGCCTCGTGGGCCGGGTCGTCCGCCGCGGCGACGGGGTCCGAGGTGGCGGTGTCGTCGTCCAGCCCGGGGGCGAGCGGCTCGTCGAGGTAGGCCTCGACCGGCTGCTCGGCGCCGAGGCCGGCCGCCGGCTCGCTGACCAGCTCGATGGCGTCCTCACCGAGCGGCAGCTCGTCGGGGGGTACGGCGGACAGCCGCCGCTGGCGGGCCGTGGAGAGGTCGTCGCGGCTCGCGGCGGCCGGCGCGGCCTCGGCGGGAGCGTCCGGCACCTCGCCGAGCAGCCAGTGCGCGTCGTCGTCGTCGGCCACGACGTAGTTGCCCGGGGCGTCGAAGGAGAAGTGGGCCGCACCGACCCGGCCGCCGGCGGCGTACGCACCGGTCAGGGTCCACCGGCCGTCCTCACGCCGCCAGGCGTCCCAGGTGATCGAGTCGGGGTCCACGTTGCGGCCGCGCAGGTGGCTGCCGACGGCCTCGCCCAGGGTGCGCCCGGAGCCGGCGGCCGGCCCGTCGCCGGGTGGGCGCCGGATCGAGGCGCGCTGGGCGCGCTGGGCGACGTGGGCGCGCTCGGCCAGCACCGGCGCGGCGTAGGGCATCACCTTGTCCACCGAGGTCCCGGCGACCTGGGCCACGGTCTCGGGGGTCTCCCCGGCCCGGATCCGCGCCTGGATGTCGCGTGGGCGAAGCGTTGAGTCCATCTGCATCTCCAACTGGCCTTGCCGTGCCTGGTCGCCGCCCTGTCGCGCCTGAAGGGCGGCCCGGAGCCTGGCATCGAGGTCGGCGGTGAACTCGACCCCTTCGTCGCTGACGAACAAGAGCTGCCGGCCGTCCTCGCTCAACCCGGTGAGGGTGAGGTGCACCATGGCCCTGTTCGCTCCTGCCCTGACTGCTCCAGCCCTGCGCCGTTCCTGCTCCGGTGGCGCCGAGCCTACGCCAGCGTGGGCGTCGCTCCCGGCTCCCGGCACGGCGCGCCTCGGCGACCTCTCTCCACCGGGTCAGCTCCCCAGCACCCGCCGCAGGTAGTCGTTGCTGAACAGCCGCTCGGGGTCGAGCCGCTCACGCAGCGCCAGGAAGTCCGCGAAGCGCGGGTAGGCGGGTGCCAGGTCGGCCGCGGTCCGGCTGTGCAGCTTGCCCCAGTGGGGCCGGCCGTCGTGGTCGCGCATCACCGCCTCCATCGCCGACAGGTACGCCGTGTGCTGGGCGAGGTCGGAGCGGTGGTGGGTGTGGAAGGCGAGGTAGAAGGAGTCGCGGCCGTACGCCGTCGACAGCGGGATGTCGTCGGCGGGCGCGACCCGGATCTCGATCGGGAAGCTGATCCGCCAGTCCGAGGCGTCGACCAGCCGGCGCACCTCGCGCAGCGCGTCGAGTCCCGCCTCGCGCGGCACGGCGTACTCCATCTCGCGGAAGACCACCCTGCGGGTGGAGGTGAAGATCCGGTGCGCGACGTCGCTGTAGGTGCGCTCGGACAGCGCCCGTGCGGCCACCTGGTTGAGCCGGGGGACGACCCCGGGGACCCGGTTGCCGGCGGCGGTGAGGGCACCGAAGACGGTGTTGGACAGCAGGTCGTCGTCGACCCAGTGCCGGACCCGGGAGAGCGGCTCGGCGTCGGAGGGGTCGAGGTCCAGACGGGTGTTCTGCTTGGTCAGCAGCCGGTCGGTGTGGGGGAACCAGTACATGTCGCAGTGGTGGCTCTGGGCCACCAGCTCGTCGAACGAACCCAGGGCCTGGTCCCACGTCATCGGCTGCTCGTGCGCCTCGAGCACGAACAGCGGTTCGACAGCGAAGGTGAGCGAGGTGAGGATCCCGAGCGCACCGAGCCCGACCCGGGCCGTCTCGAAGACGTCGGGGTGGTGCCGGGCGTCGGCGTCGACCACCTCGCCGGTGCCGGTGACCAGCTGGAGACCGGTGAGCTGGGCCGACAGCCCGGCGGCCACTCCACCCGTGCCGTGGGTGCCGGTCGAGACCGCGCCGGCGAGGGTCTGCTCGGCGATGTCGCCCATGTTGTGCAGCGACAGCCCGAGCCGCTCGAGCTCGGCGTTGAGCACCTTCAGGGGGGTGCCGGCCAGCGCGGTGACGGTCATCGCCTCGCGGTCCACGGCGACGATGCCGGAGAGCAGGTGGGGAAGCAGCATCGCGTCCTGCGGAGCGGCGATGCCGGTGAAGCTGTGGCCGGTGCCGACCATCTTGACCGTCGTACCCCCTCGGCGGGCCGCGGCGACGGCCGCCACCACCTCGTCGACCGAGGTCGGGCGGATCACGGTCCGGGGCTCGGCCGACTCGAGGCCGGACCAGTTCTGCCAGTGCACGGGACCGAGAGTAGAGGTCGGGAGCGGGTCAGCCGCGAGGCTCCGCCCGGAGCAGCAGCGACGTGAGGGCGGCGACCACTCCGGCACCGCCCGCCACGAGGTACGCCGGTGAGGCGCCGTGCGCGTCGATGACCACCCCGGCCAGGGCGGCGCCGGGGGCGAGCCCGGCCGCGATCCCGGTGTGGATCAGCGCCATGCCCTCGGTGAGCCGCGCCGCCGGCACCATCTGCTCCGTGGCCGACATCGAGGCGATCAGGGTCGGTGCGATCGCGAAGCCCGCCACGAACAGGGCCAGCCCCATCGCGACCATGCTGCCGACCAGCACCATCGGCAGCATCACCAGCGCGAGGACCAGACTGCCCACCTGCACCCGGCGCACTGGTGACCGCTGCCACCGCACGTTGCCGGTCACCAGGCCGGCGATCAGGCTGCCCGACGCCCACAGGGCGAGCAGGACGCCGGCGTAGGACCGGGCGTGCTGCTCGCCGGAGAAGGCGACCGTGGCCACCTCCGCCGCCGAGAACATCGACCCCAGGGCGAGGGACACCACGACCAGCGGGGCCACCGTGCCCCACGGCATCGCGGGGCCGGGCTCCGCGCCCGTGCTGCGGTCGGCGGGGTGGGGGTCTGGCTGGGTGTCGCGCTGGGAGGCGAGGTAGAGCGTGCCGACGAGGCCGCTGACCAACGCCAGGCCGAGGCCGGCCCACGGGTGCCAGGTCGTGGCCAGGACGGTGGCCACGGTCGGGCCGATCATGAAGATCGCCTCGTCGACGACCGACTCGAGGGCGTACGCCGTCTGCACCTGGTCGGGTCGCCCGGCCAGGACGTGCGACCAGCGCGCCCGCACGCACGAGCCGATCGGTGGGTACGCCGCGCCCGCGGCCGCCGCCGACACGAACAACCACCCGTCGGGACCGCCCGACTCCAGCCCGGTCACCAGCGACACGATCGCGACCGCGAACACGCAGGCACCGACCGGCAGCACCCGGGCCTGGCCGAGCCGGTCCATCAACCGGCCCTGGACGATGGTCATGCCGGCGTTGGCGACGGTGTAGGCGGCGGCCAGCGCGCCGGCCAGCCCGTAGGACCGCGAGAGCCCGGTGACGAGCAGCACGATGCCGAGGGTGTCGACCGAGATCGGCAGCCGGGCCACCATCGCGGTCGCGCTGAAACGGAGGGCGCCGGGGCGCCCGAGCACGGCGCGGTAGGCGGTGAGCATCCCGGCCGAGCGTAGGGCACGATGAGCCCATGGCTTCCCCCGACGTCGCGCCGTACGACGCCCTCCTGCTGGTCTCGTTCGGGGGGCCCGAGCGGCCCGAGGACGTGGTGCCGTTCCTGGAGAACGTCACCCGCGGCCGAGGCATCCCACGGGAGCGGCTCGAGGCGGTGGGGGAGCACTACTTCGGCTTCGGCGGGAGGTCGCCGATCAACGACCTCAACCGCGCGCTGCTCGCCGCGCTCCGTGCCGACCTGGCCGACCACGGCATCGACCTGCCGGTCTACTGGGGCAACCGCAACTGGGACCCCTTCCTGACCGAGGCCGTGGCCCGGATGAGGGCCGACGGGATCACCCGGGCGGCGTGCTTCACCACGAGCGCCTACTCGTCCTACTCCTCCTGCCGGCAGTACCGCGAGGATCTCGCCGGTGCCGTCGCGGACGGGGGAGCGGCGCCGGACGCCGGCCCGGTGCTGGACAAGATCCGCCTCTACTTCAACCACCCCGGGTTCCTCGAGCCCGTCGTGGACGCCGTGGTCGCGGCGACGCAGACCCGGCCGGAGGCCCGACTGGTCTTCGTGACCCACTCGATCCCCGACACGATGAACGCCGGCAGCGGGCCGATGGGCGGGGCCTACCTCGCCCAGCACCTGGACGCCGCGGCGTACGTCGCCGGCCGGGTCGCCGAGGTGACGGGGCGCATCCATCCCCACGACCTGGTCTTCTGCTCCCGGTCGGGTCCGCCGCACGTGCCCTGGCTCGAGCCCGACGTGAACGACCACCTGGAGAAGCTGGTCGTCGAAGGCGTCCCCTCGGTGGTGCTGGTCCCGATCGGGTTCGTGTCCGACCACATGGAGGTCGTCTACGACCTCGACACCGAGGCGATGGCGACGGCCGAGCGGCTGGGCCTCGACGCCGTCCGGGTCCCGACCTCGGGCACCGACGAGCGCTTCGTGGCCATGGTCCGTGAGCTGCTCGTGGAGCGTGCCGCGGTGGAGCGGGGCGAGACCGTCGAGCGGGCCGCCGTGGGTGGCTGGCCGGCCTGCTGGGACCGCTGCGCGGCCGACTGCTGCCCCAACCCGCGGGAGCTGCTGCCGGCGCTGAGCCAGCTGCCACCGGGGGAGCGTCCGCGCGGGACCTACCCGGCCGGTGTGACCGCGTGACCTCAGCCACTCCCGCGGAGCTGCGCGACCTCGCCCTGGCCGTGGCCCGCGAGGCCGGTGAGCTGGTCGTCCGGCTGCGGTCCGAGGGGGTGGAGGTCGCGGCCGCCAAGAGCAGTGCGACCGACATCGTCACCGAGGCGGACCGGGCCTGCGAGCGGCTGGTCCTGGACCGGCTGCTCGGAGCCCGGCCCGACGACGGCATCGTCGGCGAGGAGGGCAGCGCCCGCGCCGGGAGCAGCGGGGTCGTGTGGATCGTCGACCCGATCGACGCCACGGTGAACTACCTCTACGGACTGCCCCACTTCGCGGTCAGCATCGCCGCCGAGGTGGACGGCGAGGTCGTTGCCGGGGTGGTGGTGGCGCCTGTCGTCCGGCTCGAGTACGCCGCCACGCTCGGGGGCGGGGCGACCTGCAACGGGACCCCCGTGGCGGTTCGTCACGTCGTACCCCTGGGTGAGCGGCTGGTCGGGAGCGGGTTCAGCTACGAGATCGAGGCCCGGACCCGGCAGGCGGGGTACCTGGCCCGGCTGCTGCCGCGGGTCCGCGACCTGCGGCGGATCGGCTGCTGCTCCCTGGACATCTGCTACGTCGCCTCCGGCTCCCTCGACGCCTACGTCGAGGAGGGCGCGCACATCTGGGACCACGCCGCCGCCGGGCTGGTGCTGGCCGAGGCCGGAGGGGTGCTCGAAGTGACGCGTTCGATCACCGGAAAGCGGGTACTGATCGGTGCTCCCCGCGAGGGTTTCGACGACTTCCGTGCGGCCGTCGTCGAGGCCGGCTTCGTGGGGGGCGAAGGTCCTCACGCCGGGGCCTGAGAGTTCCGGACCAGGGGCTCGTCGGGGGGAATAGCCAGGCGTCGGGCATGGTTCAGGAGACACGGCGCAACCCGGGAGTGCAGAAGACCCCCGCATGGTGCACAATCTGGCGCCGACGGACGTCTGGGTAGGGGAGAGAGAACACAGAGAATGGCGACTGACTACGACGCACCTCGCAAGAACGAGGAAGACCAGTCCGAAGAGAGCATCGAAGAGCTCAAGGCGCGTCGGCACGACAAGAACTCCGGCAAGGTCGACGAGGACGAGGCCGAGGCGGCTGAGTCCTTCGAGCTGCCCGGAGCAGACCTCTCGCACGAGGAGCTGGCGGTCGAGGTGATGCCGCGCCAGGAGGACGAGTTCACCTGCATGAGCTGCTTCCTGGTCCACCACCGCAGCCAGCTCGCGGATGCGAAGAAGCTGATCTGCCGCGACTGCGCCTGACACACGCTGAGACCAGCGAGACCCGCCGAGAGATCTCGGCGGGTCTTTCTGCGTCCAATGGGCCGGCCGATGCGGGGGTGCGCCGACGCCGGAGTCAGTCCTTCTGGAGCTGGGGGGGCAGGTGCCCGGCGGACCGCGCGTAGTAGTTGGCCGCCTTGCGCTGCGCCATCATCCGGGCCAGGGCGACGAAGGTGCCGCTGACGACCGCCCAGGCCACGGCCTCGCCGATCTGCACGTCGGGGTCGGCGGGGTTCTCCGGCGGGTGCTTGCCCGTGGCGGCACGCCACCCCGAGTCGAGCGCCTTCTTGGCCAGCGCCGCCGCACCGAGGGCGGAGACGAGGGAGAAGACGGTCCAGATCTTGCTCGAACCGGAGTCAGCCATGGCGGCAGGCTATCGCGGTGCCGGTCCGGTCGAGATCACCCGTAGGGCGGCGGCGAGCTGCTCGGGATGGCGCGTGCTCACCAGCCAGTACGGCGCGGGGTCGCGGGGGTCGCTGATCGTCACCCGGACCGCCCGCTTGAGGTAGGGCCGCAGTAGGAGATACGCGCGCGCGTCCGCGTCGCGCCCGGCCACCCGGCGCGTGGCGTCCGGGTCGAGGGCCTCGGCGCTCCCGAGGAACTCACCCGAGATCCGGGCCCGGCCCGCCCGGAGCCAGCCGTCGGCCACCTCGATCCGCGGCGAGCCGTAGCTCACGAACAGCAGGACCATGATCGCCAGCAGCACTCCGGTGGCGGTCCAGGCCCAGGAGGCCGGCATCGAGACGATGAAGGCCAGCCAGAACGTCGCGACCAGCATGGTGCCCTGGACCCACCAGCGCAGCGGCACGGCGAGCCGCTCGCGGTGGTCGCCCGGCTCGGCGGGCGGTGGGGTCTCGGGCACGGACCCAGCCAACCACCCGGGCAGGCGGGCACGCAGGTAGGGTCCGCCTCGTGCCCGAGCCTGCTGCCGCACCGGCGTCCGGATCCGGCCTGCCGGTCTCCGTGGTCCGCCTCGACCGCGACCTGCCCCTGCCGTCGTACGCCCACCCCGGCGACGCCGGCGCCGACCTGCTGACCACGGTCGACGTCGTCCTCGGGCCGGGCGAGCGCGGCCTGGTGCCGACCGGGATCTCCCTCGCGCTGCCGGAGGGGTACGTCGCGCTGGTGCACCCACGCTCGGGGCTGGCGGCCCGGCACGGGCTGTCCATCGTGAACACGCCGGGCACGATCGACGCCGGCTACCGCGGTGAGATCAAGGTGATGCTGATCAACCACGACCCGGCCGAGCCGATCCGGCTGCGCCGTGGAGACCGGATCGCGCAGCTGGTGATCCAGCGCTTCGAGCGGGCCGTCTTCACCGAGGTCGACGCCCTGCCCGAGTCGGTCCGGGGCAGCGGGGGTTACGGTTCAACCGGGGTCGAGTCCGTGCCGGCTCCGCCCGCGCCCACGGTCGGGCCGGTCGACGACGCGGCCCCACCGACCGCAGCAAACCAGGAGACCCACTGATGTTCCGTCGCAAGTCCCGTTCGCAGTCGGACGACCTCGACGAGGTGACCGACGACTCCGGTGAACCGGGCACCGACTCCCTCGGCGGACCGTGGGACGTCGACGAGGTGCCCGACGACGGGGTCGAGCGGATCGACCTCGGCTCCCTGCTGGTGCCGCCGACCGACGGTACCGAGGTGCGGCTCCAGGTGGACGAGCAGACCGGGCAGGTGCAGTCGGTGATGCTGGCCGGCGAGGACGGCGCGCTGGAGCTGCGGGCCTTCGCCGCCCCGCGCAACGGCGACCTGTGGAGCGAGGTCCGTCCGCAGATCTCCGCCGACGTCGCCCAGCACGGCGGCACCGCGACCGAGCGGGACGGGCGCTGGGGGGTCGAGCTGGTCTGCAACATGCAGGTGGTGATGCCCGACGGCACCCAGGGCATCCAGCCGTCCCGCATCGTCGGGGTCAACGGCACCCGTTGGCTGCTGCGGGGCACGTTCCTGGGCCGCCCGGCCGTCGAGACCGACGACGCCGAGGCCTGGGAGGACGCCCTCGCGTCGGTCGTCGTCCGCCGCGGCGACCACGCGATGCCGGTCGGCGACGCACTGCCCCTCGTGCTGCCGCCGGACGCTCAGCGCACGACCTGACCCGGACGCGCCTACGCTGGAGGCAGGCACCCGGGCTCCGGGGGCCGCGACACGGACGAGATCGTGGGAGACCATGGGCGACAAGAGCAAGCTGCGCCGGCAGATCAGCAAGTGGGCCAACGCCGACGACATGCACGCCCGCGAGCTGCGCCAGACCACCCGCGCGGCGGCCGACTGCGACCTGATCGCGGATGCAGCCGACCGCACCCCGGTCCGGCTCCGCGGCACCCTCAAGTGCGTGACGCTGCGCCCACGCGGTGGCGTCCCCGCCCTCGAGGCCGACCTCTTCGACGGCTCGGGCACGATCACCCTGGTCTGGCTCGGGCGGCGCGAGATCGCGGCCATCGGCCCCGGCCGCTCGATCGAGATCCAGGGCCGGATCGGCCGCAACGGCAGCGAGCGGATCATCTACAACCCGCGGTACCAGCTCCTCCCGTGAGCGGTGTCGTCCCGACGGCCGAGACCGTCGAGTCCCTGGTACGCCGTCAGCTCGGGCAGGCGCTGGGTGGGCGACGGGGCATGATCGAGGCCGCGGTCCCGACCCTGACCTTCACCGTGTTCTGGCTGACCACCCGCAACCTGGACCTCGCCCTGGTCGCCAGCGTCGGCGTCGCCGTCGTCGAGCTGGCTGCGCGCCTGGTGCAGCGTTCGACGGTGAAGTTCTGCGTGAACGCCCTGGTCGGCATCGGTCTCGGTTGGTTCTTCGTCCACCTGGCGGCCAGTCGCGGCGGCAGCGCCGACGACCAGGCATTGGCCTACTTCCTGCCCGGTCTGATCTACAACACGGCGTACGCCGCGGTGTTCGGCCTGACCTGCGTGATCGGCTGGCCGGTCGTGGGCTTCATGATCGGCAGCGTCACCGGCGACCCCACCGCCTGGCACGACGACCGTCAGGTGGTCCGGCTCTGCACGCGGCTGACCCTGCTGCTGATGTTGCCCTGCGCGGCCAGGATGGCGGTGCAGGGACCGATCTGGCTGGCCGGCCACTCCGGCAGCCTGTCGGCCGACACCGCCGTCGCGACCCTCGGCATCCTCAAGGTGGCGATGGGCTGGCCGCTGCAGCTGGCGGCGCTCGGTGCGATGTCGTGGCTGCTGGGCCGCAACCACACGCCGCTGGAGACCGTCAGTCCCGCTCCCGATCCGGGCTGAGCAGCTCCTCGAGCTCCCCCTCCACGTCGGCGGAGACCACGAACAGCAGCTCGTCGCCGGCCTCGATCGGCTGCTCACCGTCGGGCGGGTACACCTGGCCGTCGCGCAGGATCGTGACCAGCACGGAGTTCTCCGGGAACGGGATCAGTCCGGACGGCCGTCCGACGTACGGCGAGTCCTCCGGCAGGGTGAGCTCGACCAGGTTGGCCTGGCCCTGGCGGAAGGTGAACAGCCGCACGAGGTCGCCGACCGTGACGGCCTCCTCGACGAGAGCGGACATGATCCGCGGGGTCGAGACGTTGACATCGACTCCCCACGCCTCGGTGAACAGCCACTCGTTGTTGGGGTGGTTGACCCGGCCGACCGTGCGGGGCACGGCGAACTCGGTCTTGGCCAGCAGCGAGGTCACCAGGTTGGCCTTGTCGTCGCCGGTGGCGGCGATCACCACGTCGCACTGGTCGAGGTGGGCCTCCTCCAGCGACGAGAGCTCGCACGAGTCCGCCAGCAGCCACTCGGCGTCGGGGACCCGCTCGGGCTTGATCGCGGACGGCTCCTTGTCGATCAGGAGCACCTGGTGACCGTTGGTGATCAGCTCGCGGGCGATGGACCGCCCGACGGCGCCCGCTCCTGCGATGGCGACTCTCATGTCAGCCTTCCTCGGGCCCGTGGTGGATCACCTGGTAGGCCTCGGCGGCGTTCTCCTCGCGCATCACCAGGTGGAGGAGGTCGCCCTCCTGGATGACGCTGTCGCGGGTGGGCAGCATGCCCTCGCCGAGCCGGTCGATCCAGGCGATCCGGGAGCGCGACTGCATCTGGAAGTCGATCGTCGGGTGCCCGGCCCAGGCGGCGGGGGCCGGCACCTGGTCGACCCGGATCGTCCCGGACGGGTCGCGGAAGTCGGGCTCGGCGCCGACCGGCAGCAGCCGGCGCAGGACCTGGTCGGCGGTCCACTTGACCGTCGCCACCGTGGTGATGCCGAGCCGCTGGTAGACCTCGGCGCGGCCGGGGTCGTAGATCCGGGCCACCACCTGGTCGATGCCGAACGTCTCGCGGGCGACCCGCGCCGCGATGATGTTGGAGTTGTCGCCGCTCGACACCGCAGCGAAGGCGTCCGCCCGGCGGATGCCGGCCTTCTCCAGGACCTCCTGGTCGAAGCCGTAGCCGGTCACCTTGTCGCCGTTGAAGCCGGGTCCGAGGCGCCTGAAGCTGTCGGGCTCGCTGTCGATCACGGAGACCGTGTGGTTGCGCTCTTCGAGGCTGCGGGCAAGGGTCGAACCGACCCGGCCACATCCCATGATCACCACGTGCACGAGGAAACCGTATCCTGTCCCCTCGTGGGTGCCGGCGATGTCTCCAAGCGGATCCTTCTGGGCCGAAAGCTCAGGAGCTCCCAGCTCGGTGAGACCCTCCTGCCCAAACGGATCGCGCTGCCGGTGTTCGCGAGCGACGCGTTGTCGTCGGTGGCCTACGCGCCCGACGAGATCTTCATCATGCTGTCCCTCGCGGGAGCCTCGGCCTACGTGTGGTCGTGGAAGATCGGCATCGTCGTCGCGATCGTCATGCTCACCGTCGTCGCGTCGTACCGCCAGAACGTGCACGCCTATCCCAGCGGTGGTGGCGACTACGAGGTGGCGACGGTCAACCTCGGTGCCAACGCCGGGGTCACGGTCGCGTCGGCGCTCCTCGTCGACTACGTGCTCACGGTCGCGGTGTCGATCTCGTCGGGCGTGCAGAACGCCGCGTCGGCGATCCCCTGGGTCCAGTCGCACGAGGCTGTGACCGCCGTGTTCCTCGTGATCGTGCTGGCGGCGCTCAACCTGCGCGGCGTGCGCGAGTCGGGTGCGTTCTTCGCCCTGCCGACCTACGGGTTCATGATCGGCGTGATCGGGATGGCGATCTTCGGGGCGGTGCGCGCCGCCCAGGGCGCCCTGCCCCACGTGGCGAGCGCGGACTTCCACATCCAGCCGGCTCCCGGATACGAGGGCCACCTCACCGGCATCGCCCTGATCTTCTTCCTGGCCCGCGCGTTCTCCTCCGGCAGCGCGGCCCTGACCGGGGTCGAGGCGATCTCGAACGGCGTCCCGGCGTTCCGCAAGCCGAAGAGCAAGAACGCCGCCACGACGCTGCTGCTGCTCGGCACGATCGCGATCACGATGCTGCTGAGCATCATCGTGCTGGCGAACAAGATGAACCTGAAGTACGTCGACCCCGCCGACATCTCCCGGCTGCGCGACGCCAACGGCGCCCCGATGCCGAAGGGGTACGACGAGCCGACGGTGATGGCGCAGCTGTCCAAGGCGGTGTTCACCGGCTTCACACCAGGCTTCTACTTCGTGCTCGCGATGACCGGCATCATCCTGATCCTGGCCGCGAACACGGCGTTCAACGGCTTCCCGGTGCTCGGGTCGATCCTGGCCAAGGACGGCTTCATGCCCCGGGCGCTGGGCTCCCGCGGCGACCGGCTCGCCTACAGCAACGGCATCATCGTGCTGGCCGGCTTCGCGATCGTCCTGATCGTGGCCTTCGACGCCCAGACCACCCGGCTGATCCAGCTCTACATCGTCGGTGTGTTCGTGTCGTTCAACCTCAGCCAGCTCGGGATGATCCGGCACTGGACCCGACACCTGAAGACCGAGACCGACCCGGCCACCCGACGGCGGATGTTCCGCTCCCGGCTGATCAACACCTTCGGCCTCGGCATGACGGCAGTGGTGTTCGTGATCGTGCTCCTCACCAAGTTCCTCGCCGGCGCCTGGATCGCGATCCTGGCGATGTGCATCTTCTTCGCGATCATGAAGGCGATCCGCCGCCACTACGACAACGTCAGCCGTGAGCTCGCCGCCGACGACGAGGACAAGATCCTCCCCACCAAGGTGCACGCGATCGTGCTGGTCTCCAAGCTGCACAAGCCGACGCTGCGCGCCCTCGCCTACGCCAAGGCGACCAGGCCCAACGTGCTGGAGGCGGTCTACGTCGGGCTCGATGACAAGACCACCAAGCAGCTGGTCCGGGAGTGGGACGAGCGCAACCTCGGGGTGCCGCTCAAGGTGCTCTACTCGCCATACAGAGAGATCGTGAAGCCGATCATCGACTACGCCACCCAGATCCGGGAGGCCAGCCCGCGTGGCGTCGTGGCGGTCTACATCCCGGAGTACGTCGTCGGCCGCTGGTGGGAGCAGCTCCTGCACAACCAGACCGCGCTGCGCCTCAAGGGGCGCCTGCTGTTCACCCCCGGTGTGATGGTCACGTCGGTGCCCTACCAGCTGTACTCCTCCCAGGTCGCCCGCGCTCGTGAGGAGCGCGAGCTGACCCGGGTCAAGGCCGGCGACCTGCGGCGCGGGGCCCCGAGTCGCGGCGGCGACGAGACCGGCCAGCAGATCCACCGATGACCAGGCGGACATCGCGCCGCCCGCGGGCCCGGGCGGCCAGGGGCGCGTCGCGCGTCGGAGAGCGGATCGAGGTCGAGGTCGGCCCGGTCGCCCACGGTGGGCACTGCGTCGCGCGGGTCCCGGCCGAGGCCCCCGCGGGTGACGAGCCGGCCCGCGACCGGGTGGTCTTCGTCCGCCACGCCCTGCCCGGCGAGCGGGTCGTCGTCGAGGTCACCGAGGGCTCCGACGGCGACAGCTTCTGGCGGGCCGACGCGGTGGAGGTCCTCGAGGCCTCCCCGGACCGGGTGCCGCCGCCGTGTCCCCACGCCCACCCCGGTGGCTGCGGCGGCTGCGACTTCCAGCACGTCGCCCCGGCGGCGCAGCGTGACCTGAAGGCGGCCGTGGTCCGTGAGCAGCTCTCCCGACTGGCCCGGATCGACCGCGAGGTCGAGGTCGAGGTGGTCCCGCCGACGCTCCGCTGGCGCACCCGGATGCGGTACGTCGAGCTGCCCGACGGCCGGCGCGGGCTGCACGAGCACCGCTCCGACCGGGTCGTCGAGATCGACGACTGCCTGATCGACGCCGGCGGCCAGGAGCCGGACGGCGGTGACCCGACGCTCGAGACCGTGGCCACGTCCTACGGCACCCACCAGTTCTCACTGGCGCCCGAGGGCTTCTGGCAGTCGCACCTGGAGGCCCCGCGCGTGCTCGTGGAGACCGTGATGCGCGGCCTGCGGCCCGCGCCGGGGGAGCGGGTGCTCGACCTGTACGCCGGGGTCGGGCTCTTCGCCGCCTTCCTCTCCGACGCCGTCGGGCCGACCGGCAAGGTGGTCGCGGTCGAGGGGGCCCGGGAGGCGTGCCGCCACGCCGGCGCCAACCTGGGTCGCGACCAGGTCAGGAGCCCGACCACCGTCGAGCACGGGACCGTCGAGCGGGTCCTGTCCACGTCGTACGACGAGCCGTTCGACCTGGTGGTCCTCGACCCGCCCCGCGAGGGTGCGCGCCGTGCCGTCGTCGAGCAGATCGTCGACCGCGCTCCCCGCGCCGTCGCCTACGTCGCCTGCGACCCCGCCGCGCTGGCCCGCGACCTGGCCACCTTCGCCGAGCTCGGCTACCCCCTCCGCGACCTCACCGCCTTCGACCTCTTCCCGATGACGCACCACATCGAGTGCGTGGCGGTGTTGGAACGGGAGCTGCGATCCCCGGTGCACCGGTGATCGCGCCGCTTCCCGGCCGAAATATCGGCCGAGAAGCGACTGGATCGGCTGGGTGGTGTGACGCGTGGGACGACCGACGCCGGCCGGCGCCCGGTGGCCACGGTTCGGGTTCGGCTGCTGTCGGCGCCCTGTGGCACGCTGCGGTCCATGCCGTGCGAGATCAGTGACGCGCGCGACCTGGTCGGACAGCTCGACGCGGTCACCGTGACCGAGCTGGGGCGCTACACGAAGCTCGAGGTGGAGGGCCGCACGTTCGGCTACCTCTGGGAGCCGACGGCCACGGTCGGTCTCAAGCAGACCATCGCCGAGCAGGTCGCCCTGGTCACCGAGCGGCCGCGGGTCTTCGAGAAGCAGTTCACCGCCTACGGCTTCGGCTGGGTGGTCGTGCATCTCGAGGGTGTCGAGCGCGACGAGCTGGCGGAGCTGGTCTTCGAGGCGTGGCGCCTGTCCGCACCGGCCGCGGTCCGCGACGAGCGGGGCGAGCGGCTGCCGGTGTAGGCCACCTGCGGGCTCACTCCAACAGGGCCCGGTGCGCGTGCACCCAGGCGACCTCGGCGGCCTGGTCGTCCAGATGCCCCTCGGCGACCCAGGTGCGTTGCGGCTCGACGCCCGCCTCGGCGAACGCCCGCTCGACGGCCATCGTCGCCTCCATCCGGCGGGCGATGGCCTCGACCCGGTCGAACGCCGGGAGGTCGCCGTACGCCGTCAGGAACGCCTTGATCCGCTCGCGCCGGTCCGGCACCTCCGGGAAGTGGTGCCAGTCCAGGGCGTGCTCGTCGCTGCGGGCCGGCGCGAACCACCGCAGCGCGTAGGCCACGTCGTCGAGGCGCGACCCGGGGTGCAGGAAGTCCCAGTCGATCAGGCCGACCGCCCGCTCGCCGTCCCAGACGAAGTTCCACGGCCCGGGGTCGCCGTGGCAGAGCACCGTCTCCGCCCCGTCGGCTGCCTGGCCGGACGTCGGGAGCGCCGCCCAGACCGCCTCGACCGGCGGCACCCAGCCGACCGACGCGTCGTGGATGCGGCGGAGCAGCCGTGCCGCCGAGGTCAGGCCGTCCAGCGAGTGCGAGGCGAACCAGCCGTCCCGCCCGGACGCGCCCGGTAGGTAGCCGAGGGTCTCGATCTCCGCGTCGATGCCGATCGGTTCGGGCACGCAGTCGAGCCCGGCCGAGCGCAGGTGACGCAGGAAGGCGTGCACCGTCGGGGTCCACGCCTGCGCCGGACGTCGTACGACGTCGCCGACGATCTCGATCGGCCTCAGCGCGTCGATCTCCCGCTCGGCAGACGCGGTCGGGCCGTCGTCCGACTTCGTCGTCATGGGGCGAGTCGACCACGACGGCCACCCGCGCGCCACCGGCTTTCGGCACCCCTCACGCCGGAGCGCGGACGGTGCGGAACGACGAGGCCGCGAGGGCGAGGGTCACGATCGCGAAGACCAGAGCGGCGAGGAGCAGTGCCGGCCGGATGCCCCAGGCGTCGGCCGCGAGCCCGGCCAGTGGGGCGACGACCACCATCACCGCCCGGTTGAGGGAGCGCAGCGTGGTGTTGGTCCGGGCCTGGAGCTCGTCGGGCGTGACCAGCTGCCGGAAGCTCATCTCGTGCGAGTTGCTCAGGCCCATGGCGAGGCCGTACAGACCCTGGCCGGCACCGAGGACCGCCAGCGAGGTCCACTCCCGGCCGCTGCCGGCCGCGGTCACCATCACCAGCACCCCCGCGGTCGAGATCGCGCGGCAGACGATGATCGTGCGCCCGGTCCCGAGCCAGAGTCCGACCCGGGTGGTGACGCCGGCGCCGAGGAGCGCCCCGAGCCCACCGAGGGCGCCGACGATCCCGAACTCGAACGGGGTCAGGCTCAACGTCCGCAGCGCGTAGGGAGCCAGCACCACCCCGACCACCGCGTTGCCCACGAACCATCCGTGGGTGGTCAGGGACAGGGTGACCAGGTCCGACTCGCGGTAGATCCAGCGGATGCCGTCGCGGATCTCGAGCACGAGGTCGCGGGCCGAGGCGCCCTGCCGCGACGCCGGCTCAGCCACCGAGATCCGGCCCAGGGTGACCGCCGAGACGACGTACGACGCGGCGTCCGCGAGGACGGCGACCGGCGCGCCCAGGAGGCCCACCAGCAGCCCGCCCAGGGCCGGTCCGGCGCTCATCGCCACGGCGTCCGCGCCGTCGATGCGCGCGTGGGCGCGCTGCAGGTGCCGGCGCTCGACCAGCCGGGGCAGGAAGGCCATCTCGGCGGCGCCGTGGATCACCGAGGCGGTCCCGTAGCCGAGCACCACGGCCAGGAGCGCGGGGAAGGTCAGCCGGTGCAGCCACCACAGCAGAGGGACCAGCGCCAGCAGGACGGCCTGCGCGAGGTCGGTGGCGATCATGACCGGCCGTCGCGGGTGCCGGTCGACCACGGCGCCGACCACGACCCCGAGCACCAGGAAGGGCAGCCACCGGGCCGCGTTCAGCCACCCGACCTGGGCGGCCGAGCCGTGCAGGGTCAGGACCACCAAGGTCTGCAGGGCGAGCAGGGTGATGTAGGTGCCGAACGACGAGACGGCCTCGGCGCGCCAGTACAGCCGGAACGACCGGGTGGGGAAGTCCTCGTCGCCGGTCATGACCGCATGGTGCCTTACCCCGGTTGGCGCCGGTCGCCGCGGCAATGTATCTTGATGTCAAGAGATCTACCCGCCTACCGGGCCTCCGTCGTACGGCGGCAAGATGGGTGGCGGACGCGGACGGACTTCACGAGGAGATGTGACGGATGGCGAGCAAGGACAGCTTCGGAGCCAAGGGCGCGCTCGAGGTCGGGGAGCAGAGCTACCAGATCTACCGGCTGTCCGCGGTCACCGGTGACGGGGTCGAGGACGGCGCGGTCGACAGCCTGCCGTTCTCCCTCAAGGTGCTGCTGGAGAACCTCCTGCGCACCGAGGACGGCGCCGACATCACCGCCGACGACATCCGCGCCCTGGCGGGCTGGGACCCCGAGGCCGACCCGGACAAGGAGATCCAGTTCACCCCGGCGCGGGTGATCATGCAGGACTTCACCGGGGTGCCGTGCATCGTCGACCTGGCCACCATGCGCGAGGCAATGGCCGAGCTCGGCGGCGACGCGACGAAGATCAACCCGCTGGCGCCCGCCGAGCTGGTCATCGACCACTCGGTGATCGCCGACGTCTTCGGCACCGCGGGCGCCTTCGAGCGCAACGTCGAGATCGAGTACGAGCGCAACGAGGAGCGCTACCAGTTCCTGCGTTGGGGCCAGGACGCGTTCGACGACTTCAAGGTCGTCCCGCCCGGCACCGGCATCGTCCACCAGGTCAACATCGAGCACCTCGCCCGCGTCGCCTTCACCCGTGAGATCGACGGAGAGCTCACGGCGTACCCCGACACCTGCGTCGGCACCGACTCCCACACCACGATGGTCAACGGCATCGGCGTGGTCGGTTGGGGCGTCGGCGGGATCGAGGCCGAGGCCGCGATGCTCGGCCAGCCGGTCAGCATGCTGATCCCGCGCGTGGTCGGCTTCAAGCTCTCCGGCGACCTGCCCGAGGGCTCGACCGCGACCGACCTGGTGCTGACGATCACCGAGATGCTGCGTCGGCACGGCGTGGTCGGGAAGTTCGTGGAGTTCTACGGCGAGGGAGTCACCGTGCTCCCCGTCGCCAACCGCGCCACCATCGGCAACATGAGCCCGGAGTTCGGCTCCACCATCGCGGTCTTCCCGATCGACGAGCAGACGATCAGCTACCTGCGCCTGACCGGCCGGCCGGAGGAGCAGCTGGCCCTGGTCGAGGCCTATGCACGAGAACAAGGCCTCTGGCACGATCCCACGGACTCGGCTTACCGGGAGCCGCGCTACAGCGAGCGGCTCGAGCTCGACCTGTCGACCGTCGTACCGTCCCTGGCCGGGCCCAAGCGTCCTCAGGACCGGGTCGAGGTCACCGGCGCCAAGGAGGCCTTCCGGGGAGCGCTGGCCGACTACGTCAGCGGTGACGAGCAGCAGGAGCAGGGGTACGACGAGGCGGTCGCCGAGTCCTTCCCGGCCTCCGACTCGCCCAGCCACGCCGAGGGCAACGGCGCGCCGAGCAAGCCGTCCGCGGCTCCGCGCGACGGCGGCCGCCCGAGCAACCCGGTCACCGTCACCATCGACGGCCAGGAGGTCGAGGTCGACCACGGGGCCGTGGCCATCGCCGCGATCACGTCGTGCACCAACACGTCCAACCCGAGCGTGATGATCGCCGCCGCGCTGCTCGCCAAGAACGCCGTCGACAAGGGCCTCGAGCGCAAGCCGTGGGTGAAGACCACCCTGGCGCCCGGCTCGAAGGTGGTCAGCGACTACTACGAGCGGGCCGGGCTCACGCCGTACCTCGACAAGCTGGGGTTCAACCTCGTCGGCTACGGGTGTACGACGTGCATCGGCAACTCGGGCCCGCTCATCCCCGAGGTGAGCGACGCGGTCAACCAGGCGGACCTGGCCGTGGTCAGCGTGCTGTCTGGCAACCGGAACTTCGAGGGCCGGATCAACCCCGACGTGAAGATGAACTACCTGGCGTCGCCGCCGCTGGTGGTGGCCTACGCGCTGGCCGGCTCGATGGACGTCGACCTGTTCGGTGACCCGCTGGGTCAGGACCAGGACGGCAACGACGTCTTCCTCAAGGACATCTGGCCGTCGCCGGCCGAGGTCGAGCGGGTGATCGGCGAGGCGATCACCTCGGAGATGTTCACCGACGACTACGCCGACGTCTTCGCCGGCGACCAGCGCTGGCGCGACCTGCCGACGCCGGAGGGCGACACGTTCGCCTGGGCCGAGGACTCGACGTACGTCCGGAAGCCGCCGTACTTCGACGGCATGCCGGACGAGCCGGAGCCGGTCACCGACATCGAGGGCGCCCGGGTGCTGCTGAAGCTGGGCGACTCGGTGACCACCGACCACATCAGCCCGGCCGGGGCGATCAAGAAGGACAGCCCGGCCGGCACCTACCTCGCCGAGCACGGTGTCGAGCAGCGGGACTTCAACTCCTACGGCTCGCGGCGCGGCAACCACGAGGTGATGATCCGCGGCACCTTCGCCAACATCAGGCTGCGCAACCAGCTGGCGCCGGGCACCGAGGGCGGGGTCACCCGTGACTTCACGGCGGGTGGCGAGGTGACGTCGGTCTACGAGGCGAGCCAGCACTACCAGGCCGAGGGCATCCCGCTCGTCGTGCTCGCGGGCAAGGAGTACGGCTCCGGCTCGTCGCGAGACTGGGCCGCCAAGGGCACCGCGCTGCTCGGGGTGAAGGCCGTGATCGCGGAGTCCTACGAGCGGATCCACCGGTCCAACCTGATCGGCATGGGCGTGCTGCCGCTGCAGTTCCCCGGTGGCAAGACCGCCGACGACATGGGCCTGACCGGCGAGGAGACGATCTCGATCTCCGGCATCACCGAGCTGAACGACGGCACCACGCCGCGCACGGTCACCGTCAAGGTCGAGTCGGCCGACGGCGAGCGCTCCGACGAGTTCGAGGCGACCGTCCGCATCGACACCCCCGGCGAGGCGTCGTACTACCGCAACGGCGGGATCATGCAGTTCGTCCTGCGCAACCTGCTCCGCGCCTGATTCAGCTCCAGGACCTCATCCGGACGGTGCCGTCTGTGGCACCGTCCGGATGACGTCAGCGGCGGTCGCAGGAATTTTGTCGGGCGCCCCCCTCGTTTCGGGCCGCTCGTCGCGTCACAGTGGGCGAGCGCGAAGGAGATCGCCGTGGAGACGCTGCACGAGAGGTTCGCCGACCTCGCCGAGGAGGCGCCGGACAGCCCGACACCGCCGAACCTGTGGGTGGAGGGACGTCGACGGGCGCGCGCCCGACGAGTCGGTACCGCCGTGGTCGTCGTCGCGATCCTCGCGCTGCTCTCCGGCGTCGGCGGCCTCGCCGGGCACCGTGCCGCGGCTCCTCAGTACGCCGGGCAGCCCGGCGAGGCTCCGGCGCTGCCGTCCCAGGTCCACCACCCGAGCCCCTGGCTCTCGGGGACCGGTGGCCAGCCGCCGGGGCAGCTGTCGATGCTGGTCCCGGGGAAGCGCGGCGGCTGGCGGCACTACCACTGGGGCGAGGTCGGGGTGTCGGCCACGACCGGCTCCTACCGCTACCTCGAGATCCCCGGCTGCCTCGACGTCTCCGGTCTGGCCCCGGACGGCCTGCACGTCTGGTGCTTCACCGGCAGGGGGTCGGGGGAGAGCGAGGTCTTGATCGGCCTGGCGGTCTACGACACCGTCACCGGGCATCTGGACCGGTGGTCCCCGCCGTCGGGCCGGGTCGGGCTCAACAGCGTGGCCTGGAGCGGCAACGACGCCCTCACGTTCCGTGCCGGGCCGACGTCGTACCTCTGGCACTTCCGGCACGGCGACCCGCAGCCCATCTCGGTCCACCTCACCTCAACGATCGGGACGGTCGGGAACGCCGGCCTGTACCAGGCTCCTCACCGTCGCGGCTACTTCTACCTGGACCCCGCCCGTCAGCGGCGGGTCGAGACGCTCACCCTGCGCGGCGGCGATCGGGTCACGGGCACAGCCGCCGTCACCGCGTCGGGTCGACGCGTGGTCACCACCGGCGCGTCCGGCAGCGGCCGGTGGCTCCTGGTCGCCGACGTGACCCCGCACGGACAGGTCAGCCGGTTCACCCGGGTCCCGGCGGCCGTGCACTGGCCGTGGCTCGTCGGCTGGGCCGACGAGAGCCACGTGCTGGTCGTGAGCCAGGTCTCTCCCGGTGGCTCCGACGCGCCGGCGGACCCCGGCCGGTATGCCCTGGACAGCGTGGACGTCGAAACGGGCCGGACGGTCCAGGTCGCCGGCATGAGCGACCAGCAGACCAGCTGGGGGGCCGCCTTCGCCACGTCGCTGCTGGGTCTGCCGACCCGTGACTTCCCGGCGCCGCCGGAGCCCATGGACCCGCGGCTCGAGGCGGGGCTCGGTGCCGGCGTGCTGCTCCTCGGTGCCGTCGCCCTGGTGTGGTGGAGGCGCCGTGTCCGACCTTGACGGTGGTCAGCGCGGCTTCGAGGAGTTCGTCGCCGCGCGCCGCGGCGCCCTGCTGCGTACGGCGTACCTCCTGACCGGGAGCCACCACGACGCCGAGGACCTCGTACAGACGACCCTGCTGCGCGTCGTCCCGAAGTGGGGCCGGATCTCGACCAGCCCCGAGGCCTACGTCCGCAAGGTCCTCGCCCGCGAGAGCGTGACGCGGTGGCGCGGCCGCCGCTGGCGCGAGCGCTCGACCGCCCACCTGCCCGAACCCACGGCGACGGAGCCGACCGACGACCGGATGGCTCTGCGCGACGCCCTGGCCACGCTGTCGCCGCGCCAGCGGGCCGTCCTGGTACTGCGCTACTACGACGACCTCACCGAGCCCGCGACCGCCGAGGTGCTGGGCATCTCGGTCGGGACCGTGAAGTCGCACGCCCGCGACGGCCTGGCCCGGCTGCGCGAGCTCGCCCCGCACCTGCTGACCGAGGGTGAGGACGCCGTGGCCGTGGGCCAGGACTGACCTGACGGGAAACCTCTCGCGCGCCGACCCCTCCGTGGCGCCCGCGGGACGTCCTACGTTCGGGTCGCCCGGGCAGCCGGTTCGGATGACGTCAGGGGAGCGGGACGCGGAGCACGGCGTCGTCGTTGAACGACGTCACCCAGACCTGGCCACCCGAGACCAGGGCGTCGAGGTTGGCCTGGTCGAAGAGCTGGTCGGCCTCGCCGAGGGCGACCCGGGAGACGGGCTCGCGGGTGACCGGGTCGACGGTGACCACTGTGGGACCGGCCTGGGAGACGGCCAGCACGGTCCCGTCCGGGGCCACCGTGACCGGGTCGGGGGCCTCCGGTCCGGGCAGCCGGGCGATCACGTGCAGGGTCTCGGCGTCGAGGACCAGGAGCCGGTTGCCGGCCGTGCAGGCGACCCACAACCGGCCCTGCTCGAGGGCCATGCCCTGCGGCCCGCGGCAGACCTCCGGCGAGCGCCAGAGGTGGCCCGTGCCGGGGTCGATCCGGAGCACCTGGCCGTCGGCGTAGTGCGACACGTAGAGCCAGCGCGGCCCCGCGGTCACCAGCCGGGCCCCGACCCCGATCTCGATCCGGTGGGTCACCGTGACCGTCCGGGGGTCGATGCGCAGCAGCCTTCCTGCGTCCTGGGCGACCACCCAGAGCGAGCCGAACGCCGCGGTGACCCCTTCGGGTCCGGCGCCGGTCGGGACCCGGTCGGTGATCGTGCCCGAGACCGGGTCGACGCGGACCAGCTGCTCGGCGCCGAACGACGTCACCCAGAGCGCGTCGTGGGCCCACGTGGCGCGCAGCGGTGTGCCCGGCACCTCGACGACGAGGTCGGGCTCCGTCGCGCCGGCCGGGACCCGGCTGACCGCGTCGCCACGGGCGCTGACCGCCCAGACCGCACCGGCCTCGCCCCTCGCCAGACCCACCGGCCCGGCACCCACCTGGATCGCCTCGACCGTGGACGATCTCATGGTCCGGGACGCTAGGCAGGTCGGCCGGTGCTGTCGAGGGCTGGACCCACCCGTTACCGAATCGTGCCGCCCTCGTGACCTGCGGAAGCCGGACGGGACGACGAGCGTCCCGTCCGGCACCGGTCTGCAGCTGCTACTTGACCTCGCTGCGCAGCAGCTTCCAGACCCCGAACGCGAGCGGCAGGAGGAGCCACACGGACCCGGTCAGCGCCAGCTGGGCCCAGTCCTGGGTGGTGAACCCGCCGTCGTACATCGAGTTCTGCTTGAAGCCGAAGTCGAGCCAGGGCTGGGCCTTCTCGAACCACGCGTTGTTGGCGGCCAGCAGCATCGACAGGGTCGGGAACACGAACCAGTAGACGAAGTAGCCGACGATCGCCGCCGCGGAGTTGCGGGTGACGACACCGAGCATGAAGCCGACCAGCATGCCGAGGAGGTCGGCGCCGACGATGTAGGCGATGGCGGTGGGTCCGAGGTCCCAGGTGGTGTCGACGCCGGCCAGGTTGCTGCCGACGACGTTGCCGACGGCGCCGATGGCCAGGGCCACCGCCATCGAGGCGAGCCCGACGGCGAGGGTGACGGCCAGCTTGGCGCGGATCACCCGTCCGCGGTGCGGCACGAGGGTGAACGTCGTCAGACCCGCCCGCTGGCTCCACTCGCCGGTGACCGACAGGATCGCCAGCACCGGGAGCAGGATCGTCATCGGGACGCCGACGGCGCCCGCGAAGCTGTCGTAGGTGAGCCCCGCGTCGGAGGAGAACAGGACGACGGCGACGGTCGCGATCAGGCCGGTGGCGGCGATGCCGACCATCAGCCAGAAGCCGGACCGGGTGTCGAACATCTTGCGCAGCTCGACACCGGCCACCGTCCGGAACGGGATGGGTGCGTGGCGGTCGCCCGCCTCGGATCTCTCGACGGCGCGGCCGTCGATCACGGCCGCCTCAGTGGTGGTGGTTGCGGTGCTCATGCTGCTACGTCCTCTCGTGCGTTGTCTGCGGTGAGCTCGAGGAACATCTCCTCGAGGCCGGCCCCGTCGGCGGGGCGCAGCTCGGTCAGGGGTACGCCGGCCGCGAGCGCGACACGCCCGACCTCGGCTGCCTCGGCGTCGGTACGGATGCCTCCGAGGCCCGGTGTGGCCGTGTGGCCGGCGGCGGTGAGGGCAGCGGACAGCGTCGGTACGTCCGCCGCCGCGGCGAAGGTGCCGGCCGAGGCCAGCAGCTCGCCCTTGGTGCCCGACGCCACGATCCGGCCGTTCCCGATCACGACGAGGTCGTCGGCGACGACCTCGATCTCGTGCAACAGGTGCGACGAGAGCAGCACGGTGCCGCCCCGGTTGGCGAAGCCGCGCAGCAGGTCGCGCATCCACCTGATGCCGGCCGGGTCGAGACCGTTGGCGGGCTCGTCCAGGACCAGGACCTCGGGGTCACCGATCAGGGCGGTGGCGATGCCCAGGCGCTGCCGCATCCCGAGCGAGTAGTCGCGCACCCGGCGACCGGCCTCGGTCGGCGTCAGGCTGACCAGGTCGAGCATCTCGTCGACGCGGTCCCCGGGGACCCGCATGGTGCGCTGGGCGAGGGTCAGGATCTCGCGTCCGGTCCGGCCCGCGTGCTGGGCGGAGGCGTCGAGGAGGACCCCGATCTCCCGGCCCGGGTTCGGCAGGTCGGCGTACCGGCGGCCGAGGACCGTGGCGGTTCCCGACGAGGCCGGGGTCAGCCCGACGAGGATCCGCATCGTGGTGGACTTCCCGGCGCCGTTGGGGCCGAGGAAGCCGGTGACGCGGCCGGGCTCGGCCCGGAACGACACGTCGTCGACGGCGGTGAACCCGCCGTAGGTCTTGGTGAGTGAGTCAACTGTGATCATGCCGAGGACTCTGCTGGTCCGGAGGCCCTCCCGGCATCGGGGAGGTTGCTGAGACCGCCTCTGGTCCCGACCCCGGTAACCCCTAGGGGCCGCCCGGGGGTCGGCTCGGGGTCGGGCACACTGGGGGCATGCTGGTCATCGGCGTCGCGCTGCTCGTGCTGGTGGCGTCCGTCCTGCCGGTGACCACCGGCCTGGGCTCGCGACGTCGCGGCACGTCGGTCCCGGTGGCGGTGCTGGCGGGCCTGGCGTTCCCGTTGACCTGGGTCTGGTGGTACGTCCACGACGAGGACCCCTACCGGCACGCGGACCGGGCCCATGCGCTCTGAGACCCTGCGCGTCCACACCGGTGGCCGCGAGACGGTGCACGACCTCACCCGCGAGTGCGCGGAGTTCGTCGCGGCGTACGACGGGTCGGCGTCGGGTCTGCTGCACGTCTTCGTGCCGCACGCGACTGCCGGGATCGCGATCCTCGAGACCGGCGCTGGATCCGACGACGACCTGCTGGCGGCACTGGCCGACCTGCTGCCGGCCGACGACCGCTGGCGGCACCGGCACGGCTCCGCGGGGCACGGTCGGTCCCACGTGATGCCGGCACTGATCCCGCCGTACGCGACCGTCCCGGTGGTGGACGGGCGGCTGGCCCTCGGCACCTGGCAGAGCATCTGCCTGGTCGACCTCAACGTGGACAACCCCGACCGTGAGGTCCGGCTGTCGTTTCTGGAAGGGTGAGGCCATGGCAGAGCGCGAGCAACCCTGGTCCGACGACCGGCCCGAGCTCGGACGGATCCTGGTGCTCACCGCCAACCCGATCTCTGCTGCCGTCGAGGCGATCGCCACGGCCGCGGGCCGCGAGGTGGTCGTGCTTGCCGAGGACGACGGTGGCCCCGGCCTCGCCTCCCTGGCCCCGGCCGAGGGAGACGCGGTGCTGCTCTGCGACCACGACGCGCCCGACGCACCGCAGTTCCTGCGCGACGCGCTCGCCTCGCCCGCGTCGTACGTCGCGATGATGGCTAGCCGCGGTCGCGCCGCGCGGATCAAGGAGGAGCTCGCCGGCGCGCCGGGGCTGGACAAGCTCCACGTCCCGGCCGGCCACGACCTCGGCGGCAAGGGGCCCGGCGAGATCGCGCTGTCGGTCGTGGCCGAGATCGTGGCGGAGTCCTACGGCAGGCCCGGTGGTTCCCTCCGTGGCTGAGCGCGGCTGACCTTGGCCGATCTCTCCTGGCAGGTCGTCGTCATCGTCGGTCTGGTGGCCGCCGTGGGTGCCTTCGTCCAGGCCGTCGTCGGCCTCGGGCTCGGGCTGCTCACCGCTCCGGTCGCTGCCCTGCTCGCACCGTCGCTGGTGCCGGCCCTGCCGCTGTGGCTGGCGCTGCTGATCTCCGGGCTGATGCTCGCGGGGGAGCGGGCGCACGTGGACTGGCGGGCGATCGGCTGGTCGCTGCCGGCGCGGGTGCCGGGGACGGTGCTCGGCGCGTGGCTGGTCGGATCGTTCACCGAGTCCCAGATCGGGGTCGCCCTGGCGGTGATGGTGCTGGTCGCGGTGGCGCTGTCGTCGATGCGCAACCTCGTCGTACCCCTCAACCCGGCCAGCCTGGCGATCGCGGGCTTCGTCGCCGGCGCATCGGGCACGGCCACCTCGATCGGCGGCCCGCCGATCGCGCTGCTGTTCCAGCGCGAGCGGCCCGAGGTCGTGCGGGCCACCCTGTCGGTCTTCTTCTTCGTCGGGGTGCTGATCAGCCTGAGCGGACTGGCGCTCTCCGGCTCCCTGGACCGGACCGCGTCCCTGCTCGCGCTGGCCCTGGCCCCGGGCGTGGTGCTCGGCTTCCTGGTCGGCAGCGTCTCCCGTGACCGGATCGACGCCGACGGCTTCCGACGCGCCGTCCTGGTGGTCTGCACGATCTCGGCCCTCGCCCTGCTGGTCCGTTCCCTGGTCTGACCCCTCCGAACTCCCGCCCCGTGGCGTAGGAGTGAGTGAGGATGTCCCACGAAGGAGGACCCCGATGGCCGCGGACCTGCGCGATCGGCTGGGCGACCTGGCCGGCGCGACGCCGCCCGGCGCCCCACCGAACGACCTGTGGAGCCGCGGCGTACGACGTCGTCGGGTCGGGCAGGCGGGCACCGCTCTCCTCGTCGCCGTGCTGGTCCTGTTGGTCGGTGTCGGCGGCTGGGCCTGGCACAGCGCCCGCGTCGTCGCCCCGGCCGACCCGGGTTCGGTGACGCAGGTGCCCGACCGGCTGTTCCCGCCGAGTCCGTGGCTGCACTCCTACGACGGACCTCCGGGTCGGCTGATCGCCGTGATCCCCGCGATCCAGCGCACCTTCTGGCACGAGCAGAACGGCTACGTCGGGGTGACCGCGGCCACGGGACACTACGGGTTCCTGCACCTGCCCCGCCGGGTCCCGGATCTCACCTTCGCCGACCCGGTGTCGCTGTCGCCCGACGGACGACGGCTCGCGGTGTGGGTCACCGGCCGGGTGCGAGGGCGACCGAACTCCCCGGCGCCGGTCAGCGGCCTGGACGTGCACGACCTGGTCACGGGCGCGGTGCAGCGCTGGCGGCCCCCCACGGTGCACGGGCTGTCGACCGACCGGCTGACCTGGGCCGGCGGCGACACCCTGCTCGTCGACGTCGGCCAGTACGTCCATGGCGCCGGCTCCCCGGACGAGGGTGCCGCCGTCGGGTACCGGACCTATCGCTGGGACCTTCCGTCCGGCCGGCCCGAACCGCTGCCGGAGTCCCTGCAAGATCTCAACAGCACGGCCACCGGCCACCGGCTGGTGACCTACCACGCCCGGTCAGCGCTGGTCACCGACCTCGACGGCCAGGCGGCGCCGGTCCGGGTCACCTGGGCCGGCGCTCAGCATCAGCCGATGTCGGTGAACCCCTCGGGCAGCCGGCTGGTCGGGCTCCAGGGGCAAGGCAACAACGGCAACCTGGTCACCGGCCGGATCCCGGCCGGAGGGGGAGCCCTGCTCGGCTACCAGACCCTGACGGTGGGCCGGTCCCGGCACGCCTACGCCGTCGACGGCTGGCTGGACGACCACCACGCGATCGTCGAGGTCGGCGTCACGGGTGCCGATGCCCGCGGGGAGCTCGACAGCGTCGACGTCCGCACCGGCCGGGTCCGGCCGTTGATCGGCCACTTCGTGCTCTCGCAGGTGGCCACCGACCTGCTGACCGGCCCGTCGGTCCACGCGAGTCCGCCTTCCAGCCCCCCCGACCCGCGCAAGGTCCTCGGCTGGTCGGTGGCGCTGGCGATCCTGCTCGGCCTGGTCACACTCGTGGTGCGGGGGACCCGTGTCAGCCGGCCGTGACGACTTCGAGGCGTTCGTGGCCGCGCGGTACGACGCGCTGCTGCGCACGGCGTACCTCCTGACCGGCGACCACCACGACGCCGAGGACCTGCTCCAGCAGTCGCTGGTGAAGGCGGTCGGCGCGTGGGGCCGGATCGTCGGGGACCCGGAGCCCTACGTGCGCACGATCCTGGTCCGGCAGAACGTCTCGCGCTGGCGGCGGCGGCGCTGGCGGGAGGTGCACACCGACCTGGTGCCCGACCGGGCGGAGCAGGACGACGGCGCCGAGGACCGGATGCAGCTGCAGCAGGCGCTGGCCCTGCTGGCGCCCCGCCAGCGCGCGGTGATCGTGCTGCGCTACTACGAGGACCTCACCGAGGCCCAGACCGCGGAGGCGCTCGGCATCGCGGTCGGTACGGTGAAGTCCCAGGCGCGTGATGCCCTGAAGCGGCTGCGGGAGAGCGTCCCCGACCTCGCCGAGGAGCTGGTGTCGCCCTGACCCGCCCGGTCCGGCCGATAGCCTGCGCCCCGTGCCCAACCCCTCCGCCCGCCGTGCCGTCGTCGGGATCCTCGCCGTCCTGCTGCTGGCCGGGATCGGCTACCAGATCTACCGGATCCAGAAGCCGTCGCACGGAGGCGACCCCGGCAACGACATCCCCCAGCTCGCGTCGGTGCAGACCTTCGACTACGCGGGTGGGGATCACACCAGCGACCCGGTCACCTACGCCCAGACCCCTCCGGCCGGCGGCCCCCACGACCCGGCCTGGGAGGACTGCGGCGCCTACCCGCAGCCGGTCCGCAACGAGAACGCCGTGCACGCCCTCGAGCACGGCACGGTCTGGGTCACCTACCGGCCCGGGCTCGCGGCGGCCGACGTCGCCGCGCTGACCTCCGCCCTGCACGCAGTGAAGAGCGGCAAGACCATCCTCTCGCCGTACGACGGCCTGCCGGCGCCCGTGGTGGTCACGGTGTGGGACGCCCAGCTCGACCTCACCGGTGCCGACGACCCCCGCCTGGCGACGTTCCTCGGGTTCTACGGCGACGGCCACACCGCCCCGGAGCCGAACGCCTCGTGTGCGGGAGGCGTGCACGCCCTGGCGGGACGTTGAGCCCCGTGATCAGTCGTGGGGCGGCTGGCGGGTGACCTGGAGCTGGCGCTCGGTGTCGGCGAAGCCGACGGACCGGTAGATCCGGATCGCGAGGTAGTCCGGATCGGCGACCATCACCAGCGTGCGGGCGCCGAGCTCCTCGAAGCCGTAGCGGCTGGCGCGGTGCACGAGGGTGCCGGCAAGGCCGCGGCCGCGGGAGTCGGGGTGGGTCTTCACGTGCTGGAAGCGGGCCAGGCCGGGGGAGGCGGTGAAGAGCCCGAGCGAGGCGAGCAGCGTCGCGCCGTCGAACGCGCCCCACCACGCGCCGTACCCCTGCTCGACCAGGCTCCGCTCGGCCGCGGTCCGGGCGGTGCAGAAGGCGCGGTTGTAGCCGAACTCCTCGCCGACCATGCTGAGCTCGACCTGCTGGGACCAGTCGTCGTCGGAGACCAGGGTCCGGACGGCCGCCTCGGTGTTGGGGTGCGGAGGCGGGTGTACCTCCGTCGCGGTCATCACGCTGAGCACCTCGGTCTCCATGCCGAGCGCGGCGAAGGCCGCGAGGTCGGCGAGCTCACCCGTCGTACCGTCGACACCGAAGGTGCGATGCCGGGCCTCGGGGAACTCCCGCTCGAACGTCGTCACCCACCCGTTCGCCTCCTCCGCGTCGCGGGGTGCGTGGGGGAGCAGCAGGTGGTTGCCCCACCAGAAGGTCGGGTTGTCCGGCGTCCGCACCACCAGGTAGCCGCCGCGGTCGGTGACGGTGCTGCCGGAGAGCTCGAGCATCGCGAGGTCGGTGCGGTAGGCCAGCGAGTCGATCTCCATGGCGGCACCGTACGCAGGCATGGCAGCGTGGCGCGCATGAGTTTCGAGGTGCGACCGGAGCAGCCGGCCGATCGGGAGTCCGTACGACGCGTGGTCACCGCGGCCTTCGGCGCCGACGACCCGGCGCACGGGGCCGACGTCGCCGCGATCTGGGAGGGTCTGGGCCACCACCGGCGAGCGGGGCTCGTGGCGGAGGAGCGCGGTGCGGTGCTCGGTCACGTCGGGCTCAGCCGGGCCTGGGTGGACGCCCGCCGGGAGCTGGTCGAGGTGTGGGTGCTCAGCCCGCTGTCCGTCGTACCGGAGCGACAGGGGGCCGGCACCGGTTCGGCCCTCGTGGCCGCCGCCGTCGCGACGGCGCGGGGGAGCGGGACGCCTGCCCTGTTCCTCGAGGGCAGCCCGTCCTACTACGGCACCCGGGGCTTCGACCGCGCCGACCGGCGCGGCTTCCTGCCGGCCGCGCTCGAGCGGACGCCACGCCCGGCCTTCCAGGTCGTGCTGTTCGACGCGCACGAGCCCTGGATGACCGGTCAGCTGATCTACCCCGACGTGTGGTGGGAGCACGGTGCCGCGGGACTGCGCGACCCGCGCCTGGCCGACCTGGAGGAGCGGTTCGGCATCTCCGATTGACTCGAACACCTGTTCGACCGATGATGGAGAGATGCTCGTCAAGCCGCCCGGCTGGCCCCGTGAGGTCCGCCCGCCCGACGCTCCCGACTGGGAGCGCTCGGCCTGCAACTGGCTGCTCGACCAGTGCCCGGCCGACTTCCGCGCCTATCCCGCGCTGCGCAAGCACCCGGTCGTGCTGGCCCGCTTCGCTGTGCTGCACGTCGAGGCCAACCAGGCGGCGTGCCGGCGCGGTCTCAGCGAGGCGCGCTCGGGCCTGCGCGACGTCGCCCAGCCCGACATCATCGAGGCAGCGGTCCTGACCTGGCAGGCCGAGGAGGCGCGCCTGCTCGGCGTCCGCCGCGGTGCGGAGCTGGTCGAGGAGGCGCTGCGCGGCCGACGCTACGTCGCCCGGCTGTGAGCCGACCCGGGCTCAGCCGCCGCGCGAGCCGGCTCATCCGACGTCGTCGGCGCCGAGCAGGGCGTGGCCGACCCGGAGCTGGTTGGCCGGGTCCCAGGCGCCCTTGACGGCGAGCAGGCGGTCCAGGCTCGCCTGCGGCCAGGCTCCCTGCACGTCGGCCGGGCGGAAGCTGCGGCCCAGGAAGCTCGGCAGCGTCGACGTCGAGCGCCAGGGCTCGACCGCGTCGAACAGCGCCTGTACCGCCCGTGGCCCGGCCTCCGCGAGCGGAGGTACGGCGGGGGCGAGGGTGAACAGCAGCGCGGCCGCGTCCCGACCCGGTACGGCGCTGGGCCGCTCGGGTGGCCGGGCGATCGCTCCGCCCAGGTTGCGCAGGTCGGTGACCACGAGCGGGTGCTCGACCGCCCCACCGGCGCGGGCCAGCACCGCCTCGACGACACCCGCAGCGAGGTCGTCCAGCAGCAGCCCGCGCTCGTGGGTGGGCATCGGGTCGACCGGGTCCAGGTGAACGGCGTCGAGCGCCGTGGTGGGCAGCCGACCGAGGGTCTCCAGGAGCACCGGTGCGCTCGCGCGCATCGCCCCCGCGAGTCGCGACCCCTCCTCCGGCTCACCGACGTGCGCCATCCGGAGGTGGGCCACGAAGCGGCCGCGGATCGGCTCCGGCAGCCGTGGGTCCGGTGGCAGCCGGAGCAGCGCCACCGAGGACGACGTACGGTCCGAGTGGTCGGCAATCCACGCCCGGTACCGATGCAGCACCTCCCCGGCGTCCGCCCCGTCGAAGAACAGCCCGCCGCCGTAGAACGTCGAGAGCCGCTGGAGCATGGTCCGGTACGACGTGACGACGCCGAAGTTCCCCCGTCCGCCGCGCAGCGCCCAGAACAGGTCGGCGTCGTGGTCGGCGTCCACGGTGCGCAACCGTCCGTCGAGGGTGACCACGTCGATGGTGGTGACGTGGTCGACAGCCAGGCCGAAGGTGCGGCTCATCACCCCGAGGCCGCCGCCGAGGGTGTAGCCGACCGCACCGGCCGAGCCGGTCGAGCCCTGCACCGGGGCCAGGCCGTACGGCGCCGCGGCCGCGGTCACGTCCCGCATCCGCGCCCCGGCCGCCACCGTCGCGGTGCCGAGCACCGGGTCGACCCTGACCGAGGTCATCCGCCGGGTGCTGACCAGCAGCGCGCCGTCGGCGTTCGGGACGGCGCCGTGGCCGGTGGCGTTGACCCCGATCGCCAGGCCGCGCTCGGTGGCCCAGCGCACGGCCGCGACCACGTCGTCGGGTCCGGCGGCCCCCACGACGACGGCGGGACGGAGCCGGACCGAGAGGTTCCAGGTGGCGACCTCGTCGGCGTAGCCGGGCTGGTCCGGCGTCAGCACCGGCCCGGTGCAGGCGCTCCGGAGGCCGGACAGGTCGGCGGCGGTGAACGGCTGGTCGATGCGGGTGGTCACGGTGCTTGCTCCTCGGGTACGGCGGGTGTGTCGGGTGGCGTCAACGGTGCGGCCTGCTCCGGCGTGGCGGTATCCCACGCTTCTGGTATGTCGGCGCTGTCGCCGCGGCCCCTAACCTCGTGGCATGGGCACGGACCTGCAGGAGCGGTCGATCGACAAGATCGCCCGGCTGAGCGGAGAGCCGCGCGACCTCGTGGGCTACTGGCGCGAGTGCACGGGCGTCATCGCCTCGGTGATCCCGCACTACTGGACACCGTGCTGGTACACCCTCGACCCCGCCTCGCTGCTGGCCACCAGCCACTTCCACGAGGGGATGCCGGAGTTCCCGCCGGAGTGGCTGGCCCACGAGTACTACGACGACGACGTCAACCAGATGGTCGACGTGGCGGGGTCCGAGACCGGCATCTCCACGCTGCACGAGGCCACCGACGGCGACCCGTCGCGCAGCCGCCGCTACACGTTCAACCGCTCGCTCGGCAGCGACCAGGAGATGGTCGCGCGGCTCCGCGCGCCGTCCGGCGAGGTGTGGGGCATGCTCGGCCTCTACCGCGAGCTCGGGCAGCCGATGTTCGACGAGCGCGACAAGCAGTTCCTCCGCGCCGTGTCCGGTCACCTGGCCGAGGGGGCGCGCCGGGCGCTGCTGGTCGGCGAGGCGCTCTCGCCGGACGTCACGCTCCCCGACGCTCCCGGGCTGCTGATCGTCTCCGAGACCTGGGAGCTCCAGTCGGCGACGCCGGGGATCGACCGCTGGCTGGCCGAGCTGCCCGGTGGCGACCCCGACCGCGGCGACCTGCCGCCGTCGGTGGTGGCGGTGGCCGCGCGCACGCGTCGTACCGCCGAGAACCCGCACCGGCCCAGCGGTACGACGGTCGCCAGGGTGATGGCCCGCAACGGGACCTGGGTGGTCCTGCACGGCGCCTACCTCGAGGACGCCGGCTCGCACCGGATCGCGGTGATCGTGGAGCCGGCGCACCCGGCCCGGATCCACCCACTCCTGGAGGCGGCCTACCAGCTGACCGCGCGCGAGCGTGACGTCACCCGGCTGGTGCTTCAGGGTGCGTCGACCAGCCAGATCGCCGAGCAGCTTTTCGTCTCGCCGCACACCGTCCAGCAGCACCTCAAGAGCGTCTTCGCCAAGACCGGCGTGCGCAGCCGGCGCGACCTGGTCGGCAAGATCTTCTTCACCCACTACGAGCCGGGTTTCCGCGACAACGAACGCCGGGTCGCGGGCGGCGTCCCGATGCTGGGCGGTCCCCGCACCTGAGCGGCTCGCCCGTCACCTCCGCGCGGTTCCCTCGTTGTGCTGGTCATGCCCCGTCGTACTCTCGCCACCCTGGCCGCCGTCGCCGCGCTGGCCGCCACCGCCGGCACCTCGACCGCTCCGTCCCAGGCCTCGACGAGCGCCCTGCGCTACGTCGCCCTCGGTGACTCCTACAGCGCCGCCTCGGGGGTGCTGCCACCCGACCCGAGCAGCCCGTCGTGCGCGCGGTCGACCGCCAACTACCCGCACCTGATCGCGGCGCGGACCGGAGCGGCGTTCACCGACGTCACCTGCGGTGCTGCCCAGACCAAGGACTTCTTCACCGGCCAGTACCCCGGCGTCGCCCCCCAGCTGGACGCCGTGCACCGGCGCACCCAGCTGGTGACGATGACCATCGGGGGCAACGACAACAACACCTTCGTCGGGGCGATCGCCGAGTGCGGCGCGGCCGGGCTGTCCACCCTGGGGCAGGGGAGCCCCTGCCAGGACACGTACGGCTCGTCGTTCGTCCGCGACATCCGGCAGAAGACCTACCCGGCGCTGGTCAAGACGCTCAGGGCCGTCCGGCACAAGGCGCCGCACGCCACCGTGGCGATCCTCGGCTACCCGTGGATCCTGCCGAAGACCGTCGGCTGCTTCGACAAGATGCCGGTGGCCAGCGGTGACGTGCCCTACCTGCGCCACGTCGAGGCGACCCTCAACAACGCGGTCCGCCGGGCCGCCGCCGCGACCGGGTCGACCTACGTCAACCTGAGCCGGGTCTCCGAGGGCCACGACGCGTGCCAGAAGATGGGCGTGCGGTGGGTCGAGCCGGTGCTCCAGGGCACCAACCCGGTGGTCGTCCACCCCAACGCGCTGGGGGAGAAGCACCTGGCCAAGCGCGCGATGAAGGTCCTCCACCTGCGGTGAGGCACGCAGCTGCCCGGCAGCTCGCCGGCACACCCCTCCGCTGACGGCCGCCGGTTCCTACGCAGACGAGTCCACCTGGCCCCATCCACGTAGTGGTCGCCCGGCCCGCCCGTAGTGGGTGGACCGGGCTCGGCGGGCCAGATGCCGGTCACCCGCCGAGGATCCGCTGCGCCAGGTCGATGTGGAAGCGGGTCGACAGCAGCAGGTCGTCGACGTGGACGCGCTCGTTCGCGTTGTGGTAGCCGGCGTCGAGCACCTCGACCGGGGTGGACCGGAAGGGGGAGAACCCGTACGCCGCGGTGCCCGCGGCCGCCCGGAGGTAGTTGCTGTCGGTGAAGCCGGTGCACATCGTCGGCAGCACCGTGGCCGGGTCTTCCTCGGCGGCGAGGAAGGCCGCGACGGCGTCGGGGACCGGGCCGCCGAACGGCGAGCTCGAGGCCTCGACGATCGCCTCGGGCCAGCTCAGCTCGTAGGCGAGGTCGTCGCCGAGCAGCGCCCGCACCTGCGCCTCCACGTCGGCCTGCGTCGTGCCCGGCAGGATCCGGCAGTCCACCTCGACCGACGCGCGACCCGGCATCACGTTGCGCTTGTTGGAGCCGGCCAGCATGGTGGGCGCCAGAGTGGAGCCCATCAGCGCGGAGATCGACCCGCGCAGGCTCGGGTGCAGGGCCTCGGCCTCGGCGACGGCGCGGCTCAGGTCGGGCTCGTCGCGACCGAGCAGCGCGCTGAGCATCGCGGTCACCATCGGCGTGGCCGCCGGCTCCGGCATCCCGTTGCCGAGGCGCGGGATCAGCCGCGCCAACAGGGGTACGGCGTTGTTCCCCAGCGTGGGCACGGAGGCGTGCCCGGCCTCGCCGACCGCGGTCACCGTGACCGGGAGGGTGCCTTTCTCGCCCACCGAGAGCCCCACCACCTGGCGTCCGTCGGAGAGCACCAGCCGCTCGCCGCCGCCCTCGTTGATGCTGTGGTCGGGCCGGATGTCGGTGCGCTCCTCGAGCAGCCAGCGCATGCCGACGTCGGCGAACCCGTCCTCCTCGTCGGCCACGGCGAGGAACCACAGGTCGCCGCTCGGCCGGAAGCCCGACCGGGCCAGCTCGGCCATCGCGACGGCCCGGGCGGCCACCTCGTCCTTCATGTCGACGGCCCCGCGGCCCCACAGCCAGCCGTCGTCGTCCAGCACCGCCTCGAACGGCGGGTGCGTCCAGTCCCGCGGGTCGCACGGCACGACGTCGGTGTGACCCACGAACGCCAGCGACTCGGCCGCTCCGCCGCCGGTCGAGCCGGTCGAGGCCTCGGGGATCCGGGCCACCAGGTTGGCCCGGTGGGCCTCGCGGGCGACCAGCTCGCACTCGACGCCGTACGACGAGAGGTACCCGGCCAGGTACTCCGCGCAGAGGGTCTCGTTGCCCAGCCCCGGCTCGCGGGCGTTGGTGGTGTCGAGCCGGATCAGGTCGCGGGCGACCCGGACCACCTCGTCGTGCAGCGACTCGTGGCGCGTGGACTCACTCATGCGGGACTCCCAGTCGGTCGATCACCCAGGCATAGACCTCGGCCTCGTAGCCGAGATGTCCGGTCCGGCCGGACGGTCCGACGTGCGCACCGGCCCCGGTCTCGACGCGGAACAGGCAGTGCGGCGACCAGGCGGGATCGGAGTGCCGCAGGGCCGCCACCCACTTGGCCGGCTCGCGCACCATCACCCGCGGGTCGTGCACGGCGCCGGTCACGAGCAGGTCGGGGCGGACCCCGGCCGGCGGCAGGTTGTCGTAGGGCGAGTAGGCCAGCATCCAGTCGAACTCCTCGCGCACCCGCGGGTCGCCCCACTCCTCCCACTCGTTGACCGTCAGCGGCACCGTCTCGTCGAGCATCGTGGTGACGACGTCGACGAAGGGCACCTCGGCGACCACCGCCCGCCAGCGGTCCGGCCGCTGGCTGAACACCGCACCCTGGAGCAGCCCGCCGGCGCTGAGCCCTCGGGTGGCGATCCGGCTGCCGTCCACGAGACCCTCGCGGTCGAGGCCGTCGGCGACGGCGGCCACGTCGTCGAACGTGTGCTGCTTGGTGCCCATGCTGCCGTCGATCCACCACCGCCGGCCCATCTCGCCGCCGCCGCGCGGATGCGCGTGCACCCACACCACCCCGCGGTCGAGCAGGGCCGGCAGGGCGTCGTCCCACTCGGGCTCGTCGACCGCCTCGTAGGAGCCGTAGGCGTAGATCAGCGCCGGCGGGGTGCCGTCGAGCGGGGTGTCCCGATGTCGCACGAGCACCGCCGGCACCTGGGTCCCGTCCGGCGCGGGGAAGGTACGCCGCTCCACGACGTACGCCTCGGGGTCGAAGCCGGGCGCCTCCGCGTGGTGCACGTCGGTGATCTCACCGGTGCGCAGGTCGACGGTGGACCACACCGGCGGCCTCAGGTAGCTCTCGTCCGCGACCGTCACGGTCTCCGCGTCGTACGTCGTGTTGCGGGCGAGGTCGAGGCAGCCCACGCCGTGCCGGCTGGTCAGCACCAGCCCGTCGCCATCGAGGTCGTCGTGGCCGACGATCCGCAGCCGGTGCTGGCCCTCGGCCCGGTAGGACAGCACCACGCCCGAGCCGAAGGAGTCCGCCTGGAGCAGCCGCTCCTCCGGTCGCTCGGCCCGCGCCTCGACCCAGACCGTCGCGTCCTGGTCGGCCTCCCGTGGCACCGGCGCGGTCATCAGTCGGAACTCCACGGCCGCGTCGTTGGTGGTCACCAGCATCCGGTCGTTGCCGGCTGCCGGCGCGTGCTCGACCCGGTAGCGCACCCCGTGCCGGCGACCGCCCACCGACCGCGGCGTCGACTCGGGAGCCGAGGTGTCGACCACCCACGCCTCACTGGTGGAGCGGCTCTCGCTCCAGAGCACGATCAGCTCGCCGCTACGGGTCGGTCGCAGGTTCAGCTCGAAGCGCGGGTCGGGCTCGGTCAGGACCACGACGTCGTCCGCGGGGTCGGTCCCGAGCCGGTGCCGCAGCACCTGCCAGGGCCGGTAGGCCTGGTCGTGGACGGTGTAGAAGAACCATCGGGAGTCGGCGCTCCAGGCCCCGCCGTAGTAGCTGCGGGCGATCGTCTCGGGCAGGTCCGACCCGGTCCGCAGGTCCCGGAAGCGCAGCTCGAAGACCTCGTCGCCCTCGGTGTCGACGCTGTAGGCGAGCAGATCCTCGTCCGGGCTGACGACGGTCAGCCCGACATCGAGGTACCCGGTGCCGGCGTCGAGTGTTGCAATGTCGAAAAAGGGACGTGACGATTCGGATTCGGTTGTTGACCCTCCCTCTGAATCATGATTCAGTCGCCACAGTTCGGCGTAGTCGCTGTTCACGGGGTGGCGGGTCCAGTAGGCGTGACGTCTGCGGTTCCAGCGGGCGGACTCGTCGGTGGCCGGGAGTCGCGACAGCATCTCCGCTCTCAGGGCGGACGTGAGGGAGTCCAGATGGAGACACGACGCGTCGTAGAAGGCACGCTCGGCGACGAGGTGCTCGAGCACGGCCGGGTCGTCGGACCCGAACCAGTGGTAGGGATCCGGCCGGGTCACTCCGTGCTCGGTGTGGGTGTACGGCGTGCGGCGCGCGGCCGGCGGGCCGGACGTCTCTCCGGTCGGCTGGCTGGTCACGGCCGTCACCGTACCGCCGGGACGCTGGCCGCCGCACTGGGCCTTTTCCTCCTCGCGCTCGCGCCGGGTCTGGCCGCGACCTCTCCCGCGGCCGGCAAGACCAAGGTCGTCTTCAACGTGGCGATCCTCGGCGAGGGTGTCGACTCGCTGAACCCGTTCCTCGGCTTCCAGGCTCCGTCGTACGAGATGTGGGGCCTGACCTACGACTACCTGGTCGGCTACTCGATGAAGGACATGTCGCCCGAGCCCGACCTGGCCACCACGTGGAAGACCTCGCCGGACGGCAAGACCTGGACCTTCACCGTGCGCAGCGGGGTGAAGTTCTCCGACGGCGTGCCGCTGACCGCTGCGGACGTCGCCTACACGTACAACCGCATCCTGCACGGGACCGTGGAGCAGTCGAACTGGCTGTCCTACCTCCAAGGCGTCACGTCGGTGACCGCGCCGGACGCCACGACCGTGGTGATGAAGCTGAAGAAGCCGGTCGCGACGCTGCCGCTGCTGCCGATCCCGATCGTGCCCGAGCACATCTGGAAGAACGTCTCCGCCAGCCAGATCAAGAGCTACGCGGCGGCGCCCACGGGAGGCAAGCCGGTCGTCGGCTCCGGGCCCTTCCGGCTGGTGGCGGGAAGCGCCAACGCGTCGACGTTCAAGTTCGAGGCGAACCCGGACTACTGGGGCGGCGCACCGCACATCGACGAGGTGAACTTCCAGTTCTACAAGAACGACGACTCCGCGGTCCAGGCACTGATCCGGGGCGAGGCCGACTTCGTGGAGGGCATCACCGCGCTCGAGGTGAAGAGCCTGCAGAGCAAGGCCGGGATCACCGCCCACAACGGCAACTCACCCGGGTTCGACGAGATCGCCTTCAACACCGGCTCGACCTCGGACTCGAAGGGGACCCAGAAGATCGGGAACCCCAACCCCGCCGTCCTCGACCCGAAGTTCCGGCACGCGCTGGGCTACGCGCTGAACCTGCCGCAGCTGATCTCGAAGGTCTACCAGGGCGCCGGGCTGCCGGGGACCACGATCGTCCCGCCCACCTACACCCAGTGGCACTGGGAGCCTCCGGCGAGCCAGAAGTTCACCTTCGACCTCACCAAGGCCGGCCAGCTCCTCGACGCCGCCGGCTACAAGGTGGGTTCGGACGGCTACCGGACGCTGCCCGACGGCAAGCCGATCGGGACCCTGCGGCTGGCGGCGCGGTCGGACTCGACGACCTCGCTGAACACCATGGACTACTTCCACCAGTGGCTCAGCGACCTCCACATCAAGTCGCAGGTCTCGACCTACAGCTCCAGCCAGCTGACCAACGTGATCTACAAGGGCGACTACGACACCTTCCAGTGGGGTTGGTACGTCGAGCCCGATCCCGACTCGATGCTCAGCTACATGACCTGCGGTCAGCGACAGGGGTCGTCCGACTCGTTCTACTGCAACCCGCAGTACGACAAGCTCTACAACCAGCAGCACACCTCGACCGACAAGGCCACCCGGATCGCGGACGTGAAGAAGATGCAGGAGATCCTGTACCGCGACTCTCCCTACCTGGTCACGGCGTACTCCTCGATCGGCGAGGCCGTCCGCAGTGACCGCTTCCACTGCCTGATCAGCCAGCCCAACCCCGGCGGCATCTGGCTCGAGCAGTACGGCGTCTACAACTACGAGCACGTGAAGCCGGCGTCCGACACCAGTGCCTGTGACCCGGCGCCCGGCCTGACCGGGGCGGTGAAGACCACGGCCGCGGCCAGCACGTCGTCCAAGACCGGACCCTTCCTGATCGGACTCGGAGCGGTCGTCGTGGTGGCGCTGGTCGGCGGTGGCGTCGTGATGATGCGGCGGCGCACCACCGTGGAGGACCGCGAGTGAGCCTGGTCGCGGAGCCGGGACTGGTCGCCGACAGCGAGCAGACCGACGACCAGACCAGGCGGCGCGGCTACCCGACGTACGTCCTGATCAAGGTCCTCGGGTCGGCCGGGAGCCTGCTGTTCATGCTGCTCGTGAACTTCTTCCTGTTCCGGGTGCTTCCCGGTGACCCGGTGCGCACCCTGGGGCGCGGCCACCTCAACACTCCGGCCCAGGTCGCCGCGTTCAAGAAGGCCTACGGCCTGGACCAGCCGCTGGGGGTGCAGTTCCTGACCTTCCTCAAGCAGACCGCGCACGGGGATCTCGGCCTGTCGCTGCAGTTCCGGCGGCCCGTGTCGGAGCTGATCTGGCAGGCGATGGGCCCGACCCTGCTGCTGGTGGGGAGTGCGGCGATCCTGTCCACCCTGATCGGTGTCTACCTCGGCATCCGGGGGGCGTGGAACCGCGGCGGCGTCTTCGACCGGATCTCCACCGGCACCTCCCTGACCCTCTACGCGATGCCGGAGTGGTGGCTGGGACTGATCCTGATCGCGGGGCTGGGCGTCGGCTTCTGGTTCGTCCCGGGCATCTTCCCGACTGGCGGGCTGCACTCGCCCGACGTGAACCCGAACTCCCTGCACGGCATCCTCGACACCACCTGGCACCTGACCCTCCCGGTGGTGACCCTCACCCTGGCCTACCTCGCCGACTTCTCCCTGATCATGCGCAGCTCGCTGCTCGACGAGCTCGGGGAGGACTACCTCCAGACCGCCCGGGCCAAGGGGCTGCGTGACGTGCAGGTCCGCAACCGGCACGCCGTCCGCAACGCACTCCTGCCGACGACGACCGTGATCGCGCTCAACATCGGATTCGTGGTGTCCGGCGCGATCACGGTCGAGACCGTGTTCTCCATCCCCGGGCTCGGCCTCCTCTCGACGAACGCCATCGGCTTCCCCGACTTCCCGGTGCTCCAGGGCACCTTCCTGGTGGCCAGCGCGGGTGTGATCGCCGCCAACCTGGCGGCCAACCTCGTCTACGGCCTCCTCGACCCGCGGGTGCGCACATGAGGGCCACCGGATGAGCGACACCACGGCACCCCGGCTCTCCTCACGTCAGCTGACGCGGCGACGTCGCGCGGCGGCCTACCGGAGGAGCTGGCAGGAGTTCTGCTCGCACCGCGGCGGCCTGGTCGGCCTCGGGGTCCTCACCTTCTTCGTCGCAGTCGCTCTCGGTGCGCCGTTGCTCGCCTCGTCGCAGGGGCTCGACGTCACGCAGGCGAACGGACCGGTGCTGGGTCATCCGTCCTGGCACTATCTGCTCGGGACCGACGAGAACGGCCGGTCGGTGCTGACCCTGCTGATCTGGGGAGCCCGGATCTCGCTGTTCGTCGGGCTGTCGGCGACCGTCATCTCGATGGTGATCGGCACCCTGGTCGGCCTGGTCTCGGGCTACTTCGGAGGGTGGATCGGGCGGATCACGTTCCGGATCACCGAGTGGGTGCTGGTGATCCCCTTCCTGCCGCTGGCGATCGCGCTCGCCGCGGTCCTCGGACGCGGGCTGGTCAACATCGTGATCGTCATCGGCGTCACGTCGTGGCCCAGCACAGCTCTGCTGATCCGCAGCCAGACGCTCTCGATCCGGGAGCGGCCCTACGTCGAGCGGGCCGAGGCGATCGGGGCCGGACGCTGGCACCAGCTCGGCCGGCACGTGCTGCCCAACGTGATGCCGATGGTGTTCGCCAACACCACGTTGACCGTGGCGATCGCGATCCTCTCCGAGACGACGCTGAGCTTCCTGGGCCTCGGGGACCCGACCCGGACGTCGTGGGGCACGATGCTGGACGGTGCCTACCACTCGGGCGCGATCACCACCGGCTGCTGGTGGTACGTCATCCCACCCGGGGTCTGCGTGGTCCTCGTCGTGCTGGCGTTCACGCTGATCGGCCAAGCCCTCGAGGAAGTCCTCAACCCCCGGCTGCGAGCCCGCCAATGAACCTCACCTCCCGACGTTCTTCGTCTCCTCCGCTTCGCTCCTCGGCCGAACAACGCCGCGGGGACCCCGCATGAGCACCTCCACCGCGAGCGAGGCGTCGACGAGCCGCACCACCGGGCCCCTGCTGGAGATCCGCGCCCTGCACGTCACCTACGCGACCGGTGAGGGCGGACTACCGGCCGTGCGCGGCGTGGACCTCACCGTCGACCGGGGCCAGATCGTCGGGGTCGCGGGGGAGTCGGGCTGCGGAAAGTCGACCCTGGCCAGCACGATCCTGCGCCTCCAACCCGAGAGCGCGACGGTCACCGGCGAGGTGCTCTTCGAGGGCAACGACGTGCTGACCATGCGCTGGGGCGATCTGCGAGCCGTGCGCTGGGCCGGTGCCTCGATCGTGTTCCAGGGCGCCCTGCACTCGCTCAACCCGGTGCACCGCATCGGCGCCCAGATCGCCGAGGCCATCCACGTGCACAACCCCGGCATGGACGAGAGCGTCGTGACCACGCGGATCCGGGACCTGCTGCAGCAGGTCGGGCTCGACCCCGACCGGGCCCGCAGCTATCCCCACCAGCTCTCCGGTGGCCAGAAGCAGCGGGTGATGATCGCGATGGCCCTGTCGTGCGACCCCGACCTGGTGGTGGCCGACGAGCCGACCACCGCCCTCGACGTGATGGTGCAAGCACAGGTGCTGGACGTGCTCTCCGGCATGGTCCGTGAGTACGGCGTCGGCATGCTGATGATCAGCCACGACCTCTCGGTGCTCGCCGAGCTGTGCGACCGGATCACGGTGATGTACGCCGGGCGCGTGGTCGAGGAGGGCCCGGCATCCCAGATCTTCACCTCGCCCCTGCACCCCTACGCGGCGGCCCTCTCGGCGGCGTTCCCGCGGGTCGGCGATCCGGCCGCCCGGTTCGCCCCGGCCGGTCTGCCCGGCGACCCGCCGGACCCCCGGCACCTGACACCGGGATGCTCGTTCGCCCCGCGCTGCTCGCGGGCCGCCGAGGTGTGCCTGCCCGCCGAGCCCGTGCTCACGCCGTACGGCGGCGACCGGGCGGCAGCCTGCGTCCGGATCGACGACTTCCAGTCGTCGGGCGACGCGGCTCCTCGATCGACGAGCGACGTCGAGACGACGCCATGACCGGCCGACCCCCAGCGGAGCTGTCCGCGCACGGCCTGCGGGTGGAGTTCACGACCCGCAACGGCCGCGTCGCGCGCGCCCTGGACGGCGCCGACCTGGTGGTCCGCGCCGGCGAGGTCGTCGCCCTGGTCGGCGAGTCCGGCTCCGGCAAGACCACCCTCGCCCGCACCCTGGTCGGGCTGGCCAAGCCGGCCGCCGGCGAGGTGCGCTGGGAGGGTCGTGCGCTGGACCGTTCGCCTCGTGGTCTCAAGGCGCTGCGGCGTCAGGTGCAGCTGGTCCTCCAGGACCCGCTGGGAGCGCTCAACCCGCGACACACGGTCTACGAGTCGGTCGCCGAGGGACTCCGGATCCACAAGCTGGTGTCCGGATCGGGGCGGACCGAGACCGAGCTGGTCGCCGCCGCTCTCGCCTCGGCCGGGCTGCGGCCGCCGGAGACGTTGTTCCTGCGCTACCCCCACGAGCTCTCGGGCGGCCAGCGGCAACGGGTCCTGATCGCCGGAGCCCTCGCGGTGTCGCCGCGACTGCTGATCGCCGACGAGCCGGTCTCCAGCCTGGACGCCTCGATCCGGGGCGAGATCCTGGCCCTGCTGCTCAAGCTCCGCGAAGAGCTCGGGCTCGGCGTGCTGGTGGTCACCCACGACCTCGGGCTGGCCTGGAACATCGCCGACCGGATCGCGGTGATGTACCTGGGCCGGATCGTCGAGGCCGGACCCACCGAGGCGGTGCTGACCGCGCCCCAGCACCCCTACACACAGGCGCTGCTGTCCGTCGTACCGGAGATGGACCGGCTCGAGCCGATCGTCCTGCGCGGCGAGATCCCCGACCCGACCCGGATCCCGCAGGGCTGCCGCTTCCACCCGCGGTGCCCGGCGCTGGCCTCCGGCGCGGCCTCCGAGGTCGCCGACCGGTGCCGGGGCACCGCGCTGGAGATCCTCCCGTCGGACCCCGACGGACATCGCAGCGCGTGCCACCTGGTCGCCGCGCAGGTCTCGGCCGACACCACCGACGAGGTGAGGACATGAGCCTTCAGGCCGCACTGCCCCGCGAGCTGTACGTCGACCCGGCCGCCTGGGAGCGCGAGTGCGAGCGGGTGCTGCTGCGGGAGTGGACCTGTGTCGGCCGGGTCGACGACCTCGAGCTGCACCAGCCGGAGCGGGTCGCGGTGGTCGAGGTGGCCGGCGAGTCGCTGGTGGTCACCTCGGACGCGGACGGCCTGCTCCACGCGTCGTACAACGTGTGCCGGCATCGCGGCTCCCAGCTCTTCCCGACCGGGTCGGCTGCCGGCGCCGAGGCCGAATCCGGGCCGCAGCTGTGCGGCGCCAAGGCGATCCGCTGTCCCTACCACTCCTGGACCTACGCCCTGGACGGCTCGCTGCTGCGTGCGCCGCACACCGGCGACGCCGAGATCGAGCCCCTCGACTTCGCGCTGCACCCGGTCGGGGTGGAGACCTGGGGCGGATTCGTGTTCGTGCACCCGACCCCCGCCGACGCCGTACCTCTGGCCGCGAGCGTGGGCCGGGCCGACCGCACCCTGGCCAACTACGACCTCGGCGCGCTGGTCACCGGCCTCACGATGACCTACGACGTGGCGGCCAACTGGAAGGTGATCGCCGAGAACTACAACGAGTGCTACCACTGCGGCCCGGTGCACCCGGAGCTGTCGCGGTTGGTGCCGGCGTTCGCGGGCGGCGGGGCCGGGCTCGACTGGGACGCCGGCATCCCGCACCGCGAGGGTGCGTGGACCTTCACGCTGTCGGGCACCACCGACCGGGCGCCCTTGCCGGGTCTCGACGAGACCGAGCGGGTGCGGCACAAGGGAGAGCTGGTCTACCCCAACCTGATGCTGTCGTGCTCGGCCGACCACGTCGCGGCGTTCGTGATCCGCCCGGTCGCGGTCGACCGCACCCGGATCGACTGCCGGCTCCTGTTCGCCGCCGACGAGGTGGCGTCGTCGTCGTTCGACCCCTCGGACGCCGGCGACTTCTGGGACCTGGTGAACCGCCAGGACTGGGCGATCTGCGAGTCGGTGCAGCGGGGCATGTCCTCGCGGGCCTACCGGCACGGCTGGTTCGCGCCCATGGAGGACGACTCCGCCGACATCCGCCGCTGGCTGCTGCCGCGGCTGGGTCGCGACACCTCGGAGGTCGGCGATCCGTCGGTGGTCGAGCGACGTCGAGACCACCTCCGATGACCGACGTCGACGTCGTCGTCGTCGGGCTCGGTGCCCTCGGCTCCGCCGCGGCCTGGCAGCTCGCCTCGCGCGGACACTCCGTGGTCGGGCTCGAGCAGTTCGAGCTCGGTCACTCCCGCGGCGCCTCGCACGACACGTCGCGGATCCTGCGGCACAGCTACCACACGCCGCAGTACGTCGGGCTGACCTTCGAGGCGTACGACGACTGGGCCCGCCTCGAGGAGGAGTCGGGGGAGTCGCTGGTCACCGTCGTCGGGGGGATCGACCTGTTCCCGCCCGGCTGCGCGATCGCGCCGGACGACTACGTCGGCTCCATGGTCGAGCGCGGGGTCGAGTTCGAGTCGCTGGCCGCGCCGGAGATCATGGCCCGCTTCCCGATGTTCCGGGTGCCCGATGACACGGTCGGGCTCTACCAGGAGCGCGGGGCGATCGTGCCGGCCGCCCGCGGCACCGCCGCGATGCAGCGTCTGGCGTCCCGGGCGGGTGCCACGCTGCTGGGGTCGACGCCGGTCACCCGGGTCTCCGACCACGGCTCGCACCTGACCGTCGAGGCCGGGGACGCGTCGTACACCTGTGGGGGAGTGGTGGTCTGCGCCGACGCCTGGACCAACCGGGTGCTGGCCGGCCTGGGCCCGGAGGTGCCCGAGCTCCCGCTGACGGTCACCCTGGAGCAGGTGACCTACTTCTCCCCGGCCGACCCGGCGTCGTACGACGCCATGCCGCTGTGGATCTGGATGGACGAGCCGTCGTACTACGGCTTCCCCTGCTACGGCGAGGCGACCCTGAAGGCGGCCCAGGACTGCGGCGGCCCCGCGGTCGACCCGGATGCCCGGACCACCGATCCCGACCCGGAGATGCTCGACCTCCTCACCGGATTCATGGGAGAGCTGCTGCCGGGCTCGGGGGGGCCGGTGCGGTCCCTGCGCTGCCAGTACACCCTCACCCCGGACCGCGACTTCGTGCTCGCGCCGGTGCCCGGCCATCCGGCGGTGGTGGTCGGTCTCGGGGCTGCCCACGGCTTCAAGTTCGCGCCGACCTTCGGTCGGATCCTGGCCGACCTGGCGACCACCGGTACGACGTCCTCCGACCTCACCGGCTTCGGCTTCGACCGGCCCGGGCTCACCGACCCGGCCTTCGAGGCGACCTGGATGGTGTGACCGGGTCCGCGCCGCACGACTGCCCCGGGCAACCATCCAGGGCCCTAGCTGCGTTGTACCGAGCAGCACACCTCACCGACCAGGAGCCGGGGCCATGACCAACCTTCCGATCAACCCGAACACCGCCGCGTTCCGCGACCTCGACCCTGGTCCTCACGCGGGAGTGCCGACGGACCGGGACGCCGGCCACGTGGCCCCCGACTCCGTCGACAGCCGGGCCCGCAACGCGCTCACCCTCGGTGCCCTGAGCCTGGTCCTGGGAGTGCTCACCGGGCTGCCGGCGATCTGGGTCGGACGGAAGGCCCTGCTCCGCATCAGGGAAGCCGACGGAGCCGTGAGGGGCCGCGGGGCGGCGGTGACCGGGATCCTGCTCGGCTGCCTCGGCGTCGTCCTCACCGTCGCGGTCTGGAGCTACCTGCACCAGCGCGGCTGAGCCGGACGAGGTCAGGCGAGCCTCGTCCGCGCCAGGCCGGCGACGTCCACGGCCCCCGCCACGAGCACGTGCCGGACGAAGACGAAGCCGAGCGCCGGGAGGCCGGCGTCGCGCTGCTCGACGAGGTAGTCCAGGTGCAGGGGCGGGACCTCGGTCAGCTCCTCGTAGGAGTCCGGGTCGAACGGCGTGAAGTCGGAGGAGGGCGGCACCTCGGGGACGTCCTCCGCGTCGGGCCGGCTGTTGCGCCAGTGGGAGCGGGTGTCGTAGACCACGGCCGGCTGCCCGGCGATCCGCTCGAGCGGGATCCGCAGGACCTTGCGCTGCAGGAGGCTGGAGAACGGCAGACCGAGCCGACGGCGCGCCTCGACCAGCCGGGCAGGGTCGAGCGCAGCCAGGTTGACCGTGTCGCCCCAGGCGACCCCCAGGTGCGGCACCGGGAACGAGACCACCGACTCACGCCCGGCCCACTTGCGCACCTCGCGGTCGTGGAGGTCGGGGAACCGGCTGGCGAGCAGGTTGAGCGGCAGCAGCTCGTCGCCGCGGAAGTCGTCGGCGCACAGGTGGTACAGGAACGGCATGGTGCCGATCATGGCCCAGACGCCACCACCGTGGAGGCCTCTGCCGGGGTCAGAAGCGGGCCGAGAAGCCGCCGTCGACCTGGAGCAGCTGCCCGGAGACCCAGCGACCCGGCTCCGACACCAGGAAGGCCACGACGTCGGCGATGTCAGCCGGCTCTCCGAGGCGACCCAGGGGCTGGCGGTCCAGCACTGCCTGCCGGATGTCCTCGTTCATCCACCCGGTGTCGATCGGGCCCGGGTTCAGGGTGTTGGCGGCGATGCCCAACGGCCCCAGCTCCCGCGCCGCCGAGATCACGATCCGGTCGAGGGCGCCCTTGGAGGCGCCGTACGGCAGGTTCCCCGTGGTGGCGTCGCTGGTGAGCGCGACGATGGCTCCGCCGGTCGCCGGGACCTGACGGGCGAACGCCGCGATCAGCAGCAGGCTCGCCCGGGCGTTGACGGCGCAGTGCCGGTCGAAGCTCTCCGCCGTGGTGTCGAGGATCCCGGTCGCCTCGTCGTGCGCATGGCTCAGGACCAGCGCGCTGATGGGTCCCCGGTCGGCGGCCACGGCCTCGACCAGGGCCTGTGGACCGTCGGCGGTCGCCAGGTCGCACGGGTAGTCGACGTCCGCGAGGTCGCTCGTGGCGACGTCCCAGCCGTCCGATGTCAGGCGCTGGGAGATGCCTGCGGCGATGCTGTTGGCGCGGGCGGCTCCGGTGACGAGTGCGAGCGGCATGGCGCGAACTCTAGATGGATGGATGTCACTGCAGACTGCGGAGGGCCGTCCGTGTGTCAGGCTCTGACCATGGCGCGGGCGAACCGGATCGAGCCCGATGTCGAGGTGGTCGCCCGGCTCGGCGAGATCGCCCTGGCCCTGCCCGAGGCCCATGAGGAGGACGCCTGGACCGGCGTCCGGTGGCGGATCCGGGCCAGGACCTTCGCCCACGTGATGGTCGCGCAGCCCGGCTTCGAGTCGTCGTTCCGCGACCTCACCGGGGTGGCCGACCCCACCACCGTCCTGACGTTCCATGTCACCGGCGACGAGCTGCTCGCGCTGGTCCACATCGGCCTGCCGTACTACAAGCCACCGTGGTCACCCACGATCGTGGGGGTCGTGATCGACGGCGACACCGACTGGGCGGAGGTGACCGGCCTGGTCACCGAGAGCTACCGGCTCCAGGCGCCGCAGAAGCTGGCGAAGCTCCTCCCGGCGGCCGGTGACGTCACTGCCACGGACCAGCGTCCGTGAGGTCCTCGAGGTCCAGCAGCCGGACGTTGGCCGGGTCACCGTTCGCGCCGAGCGACCAGACCGTCGTCTCGTGCGCCGCACCTGGTAGTCGTACGGCGGCCTCACCGGCGGCATGGAAGTGGCCGTGGGCGAGGAGCAGGGGCCGCACCGCCAGGACCGCTCTCGTGACCTTCTCCATCCCGGCGTCGGCCTCGGCCAGGATCGACTCCGGCCAGCCCCACGGGTTGTCGGTGATGGTCGTCGCGACCGGGGCCGTGCAGTACGGCTGGCTCGGGCTGTCGTGGGTCAGCATCACCTCGGCATGGCCGCCGGCGATCGTGGCCTCGACGTGCTCCTCCTCGATCACCTCGGAGGGCCACCAGTCGACCTGCTCGGTCAGGAGGAGCCGGTTCACCGACGGCGCACCCCCGAGGGCCACGAAGGAACGCCCACCCAGGTGCCACCGGTGGCCGCGTGGCAGCAGGGAGATGTGCTCGGACACCTCGATCGGCCGCAGGCGGCCGTCGTCGTCCTGCCGGCACGGGTCGGCCCACAGCTCGTCGAGCCGGGCCCAGTTCTCATGGTTGCCGTTGATGCAGAGGAGCCGGAGGTCGAGCTCGGCGCAGACCGACTCGATGGCGGCGAGGTAGCCCTCGGGGTCCTCGCCCATCCCGAACCGCAGGTCGCCGAGCTGGCAGACCACCTCGACGTCACGGCGTTCGCCGAGGGTCCGGAGCACGCGGACCGCCCAGTCCCGGTCGCCCTCGAGGTCTCCGACCAGCCCGATGATCATGCGTCGGAGCATCTCAGAGCTTCGTCACCGGTCGGCGGCCGTATCCTCAGTCATGCACACCCTTCGAGCCAGGCTCGCGGAGTATCTGCGCCAGCGGCGGGTGCTGCGTGCCACGTCGCGGGTGAGCCGGGACGTGGCACGGGACCGCGCCGCGGCCGACGAGCTGCAACGCGCCCGGGACGGCGTCGACCGCTTCCCGCACGGGGGGATCTGAGCGGGCCGCACCGACCCACGTCCCGAGTATCGGTCACCGGACCAGGTGCGACCCACCGCAGCCCGCTGCGAACCGGCCGAAGAACATGGCTGCGGCGGGTGCTCGGCGTGCCTCGGAAGCGCTAGGCTGGCAGCCCAGTTCGTATCACGAAACGGGATGCACTATGCGCAACAAGGCGACCCGCGCGACGATGGCCACGCTGCTGCGCCACGCCCGCTACGAGGTGCTCCCGACCCCGTCCACCGAGGACAAGGTGCTGGCGTCCGTGCCGACCGACCGCACCATCACCGTGACCGCGTCGCCCGGCAAGGGCCTGGAGGCGACGTTCGCGCTGGCGGAGAGCCTGGCCGGCAGTGGCTACCAGGTCGTGCCGCACCTCGCGGCCCGGATGATCAGCGGCCGCACCGAGCTCGCCGAGATCTGTGACCGGCTCGTCAGCCACGGGATCAGCAGCGTGTTCGTGCCCGGTGGCGACGCGGACCCGGCCGGCGACTACCAGGATGCGCTGGCGCTGCTGGAGGACCTGACCGCGCTCGGCAGCCCCTTCGCGCAGGTCGGGATCACCGGCTACCCCGAGTCGCACCCGACGATCCACGACGACCTGACGATCCAGGCGATGTGGGACAAGCGCCGGCACGCGAGCCAGGTGGTCAGCAACCTCAGCTTCGACCCGTCCGCGATCACCGCGTGGCTGGGCCGGATGCGGGCCCGCGGGATCACCCTGCCCCTGCTGCTCGGCATCCCCGGCCCGGTCGAGCGCACCAAGCTCCTGGCCATGGCCACCAAGATCGGTGTGGGGGAGTCCACCCGGTTCCTGGCCAAGCACAAGGGCACCTTCGCGCGGCTCGCCGCACCGGGAGGCTTCACCGGTGAGAGCTTCCTGGAGAAGTGCGCCCCGGCGCTGGCGCCGCCCGAGGCCCTGGTCGAGGGCCTCCACGTCTTCACCTTCAACCAGATCGCCGAGTCCGAGCAGTGGCGGACCCAGCTGCTCGAGCGCCTCGAGAGCTGATCTCAGCCGACCAGGTCGGCGAGCGCCCGCTCCAGTCCGCTCGTTCCGGTCTCGACCACGGTGAGCGGGAGGCCGATCCGGGCCGCGGCCGCCTCGGCCAGCTCGCGGAGCTCGGGGTCGGGTGCCTGGGCCAGCCACACCACCCGGGTGTAGCTGCCGAAGTAGTCGTCGCGGAGCTCGGGGTAGCGGTCCAGCCCCAGCTCCTGGAGCACCGTGCGGGCGAACGACCGGGCCAGGAAGTCGGTCAGCAGGTAGGTGCCGGGCTGCTCCTCGAACATCCGGGCCAGCCGGTCGGCGCCGGCGTACACGTCGTAGCAGTGCAGCCCGGGCAGCCGGGACAGGCCCAGCTCGGTGCAGACCTCGTCGAGGGCGCCGTAGGTGCCGCAGTCGGCGTACCCGACGACGACCGAGGCGTACGACGTGGCCAATTCGACGGCGAGCTCGCGCACCTGTCCGGCGATCAGCTGCGGCTGGTTGTGCAGCAGCGGGGGCAGCGGGTGCACGTCGACCGGCCAGCCGTGCCGCTCGACGGCGGCCGCCGCGGGCTGCGCGATCGCGCCGCACGCGATCAGCGCGGTACGACGGGTACGGTCAGGGCTGCGTTCAGGGCTGGGTGAACCCGAGCTGGTCGACGAAGGTGTCGTTGAAGTCGGTGCGGTCGGAGAGCTCGACATAACTCACCTCCTCCAGCAGGGCCTGGGCGCCGACCCGTTCGCGGACCGAGAGCAGGGCCATCTTCGCTCCCTCGCCCGCCACGTTGCCGGCCGAGACGATGCGGAGCACCGGCAGCTGCGGGACCAGTCCGATCCGGATCGCGGAGGCGGGGGAGAGGTAGCTGCCGAACGAGCCGGCCAGCAGCACCTGCTGCACGTCGCCGTGCTCGAGGCCCAGCTGCTCGAGCAGGAGGGTCCAGCCGGTCGAGATCGCGGCCTTGGCGAACTGCAGCTCGCGCACGTCCCGCTGGGAGAGGTAGACCCCGTCGGCCGGGTCGTCGTCCGGCGAGGTGCGGTCGAGCACGAAGACCCGCTCCTCGCCGATCTTGGTCAGCCGGTCGGCCAGCGCCGGGGCCAGCTCGGCGGCCCGCTCCTCGGGGACGAACCGTCCCGAGGCGTCCAGCAGCCCGACCTTGACCAGCTCGGCGACGGCGTCGACCAGGCCCGAGCCGCACAGACCCCGGGCGGGCACGTCGCCGATCACACCCAGCGTGACCGGCTCGTCGCCGGTGGGGTCGAGCTTGATCACCTCGATGGCTCCCTCGGCCGCGCGCATCCCGCACCGGATCGCGCCGCCCTCGAACGCCGGCCCGGCGGGGGCGGCAGTGGACAGGATGGTGTCGCCGTCGCTGAGCACGATCTCGCAGTTGGTGCCGACGTCGATGAACAGGCGGGTGCGCTTGTCCCGGTCCATGCCGGTGGCCAGCATGCCCGCGACGATGTCGCCGCCGACGTAGGCCCCGAGCGCGGGGAAGACGAAGGCCCGGGCGCGCGGGTGGAGGCTCAGCCCGAGGTCGGCGGCCAGCATCGTCGGCGGCTGAGCGGTGGTCATCACGAAGGGGGCGACACCGAGCGGCTCGGGGTCGATGCCGAGCAGCAGCGCGGTCATCGTCGCGTTGCCGGCGACCGCGACCTCGTAGACGTGCCCGGGGTCGACACCCGCCTCGGCACAGACCTCGCCGGCGAGCTCGGAGAGGGTGGAGGCGGCGGCCTCCTGCAGCCGGCCGAGGGCGTCGGGGTCCATCATCGTGGCGCTGATCCGGGTGATCACGTCGCCGCCGTACGGCTGCTGCTTGTTCAGCCGCGAGGAGACCGAGAGCGGCGTCCCGGTGCCGACGTCGAGCAGGGTGGCGACGACCGTGGTGGTGCCGAGGTCGAAGGCGATCGCGTAGCGCAGCTCGCTGGTGTCGCCCGGCTCGACGTCGATCAGGTCCTCGTCGACGACGACGGCGGTCACCTTGAAGTCGGCCGCGCGCAGCACCGTCGACAGGCGCCGCAGCACGTGGAGGTCGGCGGTCAGCTCGAGGTCGTCGATGGCGTCGGTCAGCCGGACCAGGTCGGTGCGCTGGTCGGAGAGTGTCGCCTCGTCGAGCTCGACGTACCGCTTCTGGACGGCCGGTCGCAGGATCACCTGCCGCCCGACGCCGACGGTCGCCGCCTTGGGCCGGGTCGTCAGTGGGGGGACTTCGACGTCGAGGTCGCGGGTCGCCTGCACCAGGCAGGCCAGCCGCCAGCCGTCGGCGAGCTGGTCGGAGGTGAAGGTGCGGGTGTCGTGCCGGGTGACCGGGACCCCGCCGCCCTCGATCTTCACGCGGCACTTGTGGCAGGTGCCGTGCCCGCCGCAGGTGGAGTCGATCGCGATGCCGTTCCACGACGCGGAGTCGAAGACGGTGACCCCCGGCGGCACCCGCACGGAGCGCTCGCTGGGCGGTGCCTTCGCGTCGGAGTGCACGGTGAACCGCAGGCCGACCCGGCCGGTGCCGTCGTGGGCGGCCGGCTCGGTGCCCGGCGCCGCCATCAGGCCCTCGCGTCGTACGTCGTCGAGGGTGAAGGGCGGCCCGTCGGTGGTCAGGTCGTCGGTGGTCGGGCCATCGGTCACGTCGTCGGGGCCTCGGCGGCCTGCCGGGCCCGGTGGGCGGCGATCCAGGCGCCGCCCCACTCGTCGTGACCGAGCAGCAGGTCGGCCGCCTTGACCGCCTCCACGATGTACGGCGTCCGGGTGTCCATGATCGCGCTGGTCAGCCCGGCGGTCATCGCCATCGGCAGGAACGCCGCCCCGAGCTGGTGGCGCCCCGGCATCCCGAACGACGTGTTGGACGCGCCGCAGGTCATGTTCGCGCCGAACTCGTCGCGGATCGCCGAGACCACCTCGAAGAAGGTGTTCGCGACCTGCTGGTCGGCGCCGATCGGCATGGCCAGCGGGTCGATCACGATGTCACAGGCGGCGATGCCGTACTCCTTCGTGGCGACCTCGAAGATCTTGCGGGTGAGGACCATCCGCTTCTCGGCCTCCATCGGGATCTCGTCGGAGTCGTTGGGCAGCGCGATCACCGCGGCGTCGTATTTCTTGACCAGCGGGAGGATCAGCTCCATCCGCTCGTCCTCGGCGGTGATGGAGTTGACCAGCGCCCGGCCCTGGTAGGCCGAGAGGCCTGCCTCGAGCGCCTCGACGACCGAGGAGTCGATGCAGATCGGCTTGTCGGTCAGGCTCTGCACCAGCGTGATCGCCTTGGCCAGCAGCTCGGCCTCGTCGGTCAGCGGCACACCCATGTTGACGTCGAGGACGTCGGCGCCGCCCTCGACCTGGGCCTTCACGTCGCGTTCGATGGCCGAGAGGTCGCCGGCGCGCAGCTGCTCCTGGAAGATCCGGCGGCCGGTCGGGTTGATGCGTTCGCCGATCAGGCAGAAGCGCCGGTCGTGGCCGATCACGACCTCGGAGCCGGTGCCACGCAGGACCGTCTCGAGCGGAGTCGCGGGCATCAGGCCGGCACCTTGGCGCGCTTCTCGTGGAGCAGCGCCTTCGCCTTCTTGACCGTCGCCGAGGCGTCGGCCGCGTAGCCGTCGGCCCCCACCGCGTCGGCGTACTCCTGGGTCACCGGTGCGCCGCCGACCATCACGATCACCGTGTCGCGCAGGCCGGCCTTCTGCAGGGCGTTCATGTTGGCCTTGAACATCGGCATGGTCGTGGTGAGGAACGCCGAGAAGCCGACGATGTCGGGCTCGTGCTCCTCGATGGCCGCGATGAACTTCTCCGGAGCCACCTGCACGCCCAGGTCGATCACCTCGAAGCCCGCGCCTTCGAGCATGATGTTGACGAGGTTCTTGCCGATGTCGTGGACGTCGCCCTTGACCGTGCCCATCAGGAACTTGCCGATGGTCTGCACGCCGGTCTCGGCCAGCAGCGGTCGGAGCACCTCCATGGCGCCGGCCATCGCGCGGCCCGCGATCAGCATCTCGGGGACGAAGAAGTCACCGCGCTCGAACCGTGAGCCGACCTCCTCCAGCGAGGGGATCAGGGCCTCGAACAGCATGGTCTGCGGCTCCATGTCGAGCGCGAGCCCCTCGTTGGTCAGCTCGAGCACGCGCGGGGCGTTGCCGACCAGGGTCTCGTCGTAGAGACCCTTCAGGATCTCCTCGGGTGTGCTCATGAGAAGGCCTCCGTGGTTCGCGGGTCGGGCTGACCCTGGGTGGGGTGGATGGTCATGCCACGCCCTCGGCCCGGGCGCGTCCGCGCAGGAGCCGGGAGAGGTCGTGGGCGTGCTCCGAGAGGGCGTGGCCGAGCTCGTCGTGGCGACCCTGGAGCCGGGGCGTGGGCCCCGAGATGCCGAGCGCCGCGACCAGCTCGCGAGAGCCGTGCACCGGCACCGCGATGCCGCTCAGCCCGAGCTCGAGCTCGTCGACCGTGGTGGCCCAGCCCCGGCGTACGCAGCGGCGTACGTCGCGGCGCAGGGCCTCGGGGTCGGTCACGGTGGCGTCGGTACGACGTTCGAGGGGCATGGCCACGGCCAGTCCGCCCCACGCGTAGAAGACCTTGCCGAGGGCCGAGCAGTGCGGCGGCACCTCGACCTGGGTCCAGTCACGGCTGCCGAGCAGGTAGCGGGCGTCGACCTGGGCGACCTGCACGACGCGGGCGCCCCGGCGGATGCTCAGGTGCACCGTCTCGCCGGTCTCCTGGCCGATCGTGGTCATCGTCGGGCGGGCCAGCCGGACCAGCTCCTGCCAGCGGTCGTGCCGGATCGCGTAGAGCCAGAACAGGCGGCCGGCGACGTAGGAGCCGCCCTCGTCGCGCTCGAGCAGGCCGGACCGTTCGAGCGCGGTCAGCATCCGCGAGGTGGTCGACTTCGGCAGCCCGCACTCGTCCTGGAGCTCGCCGAAGCTGAGCGGCTCGTCGGCGTGCACGACCGTGGCGACCAGGAGCGCGGCGCGGTCGACCGCCTGGGTCCCGCTCGCGGCGGGAGCCCGGGTCGTGGCCGGTGCTGGGCTCATCGGGTCCTGCCCACTGGAGTTCCATCATGTGGAACGGTCGTCCCACATGATGAGGCTAGGATGCGACGCGGATCACGTCAAGGCCGGCCGGCCGGTGTCGTGGTCCGCCCGTCCGACCGCTCGTGTCCCGTCCGCCTGCAGGAGGCTCGATGTTCCACAACCGCATGCCGCGCTACGAGATCCTCTCCGAGGAGGCGATGGCCACCCTGGATCGCGGCTGGCGCAGGCTGATGACCGAGATCGGCGTGGAGTTCATGGACGAGCGCGCGCTGCAGCTGTTCCGCGACGCCGGCCAGCGGGTCGAGGACAACACCGTCTTCCTGGACCCCGACTTCGTGCTCGCCCAGGTGGCCAAGGCCCCGCGCGAGTTCGACGTCCAGGCCCGCAACCCCGAGCACAGCATCCACATCGGTGGGGACTCGATGGCGTTCGGCTCGGTCTACGGCCCGCCGTTCGTCCGGGAGGGCGCCGTGCGCCGGGACGCGACGATGGACGACTTCCGCAACTTCACCCGCCTGGCACAGTCCTTCGACGCGCTCGACTCCGCCGGCGGCGTGATCTGCGAGCCCAACGACGCGCCCCTCGACAGCCGGCACCTCGACATGACCTACGCGCTCCAGACGCTGACCGACAAGGTCTACATGGGCAACGTGGTCTCCGGGGTCAACGCCCGCGACACGATCGCGATGACCGAGATCCTGTTCGGCTCGCGCAAGTCGATCGAGACGACGCCGGCCACGATCTCGCTGATCAACTGCAACTCCCCGCTGCGCTGGGACGACCGGATGCTGGAGGCGCAGTTCGAGTACTCCGGCGCCGGCCAGCCCGTGGTGCTGACGCCCTTCATCCTGATGGGCGCGATGTCCCCGGTGACCATCCCGGCCGCCCTCGTGCAGCAGATCGTCGAAGCCCTGTCCGGCATCGCGCTGTCCCAGCTGATCCGGCCCGGCACCCCGGTGATCTTCGGGTCGTTCCTGTCCAACATCGACATGCAGTCGGGCTCGCCGACGTTCGGCACGCCGGAGTCCGGCATCGGCCTGCTCTGCACCGGCCAGATCGCCCGCCACTTCGGGCTGCCCTTCCGCACCGGCGGCGGCCTGACGTCGTCGCAGACCCCGGACGCCCAGGCGGGCTACGAGGCCCTGATGACCATGCTGCCGACCTTCCTGGCCGGAGCGAACTGGGTGATGCACTCCGCCGGCTGGCTCGAGGGCGGCCTGGTGGCCGGCTACGAGAAGTTCGTGGTCGACGTGGAGATCCTCCAGATGCTCCAGGTGGAGTTCACCCCGCTGGAGATCGACGAGGACTCGATGGCGTTCGGCGCGCACGAGGAGGTCGGCCACGGCGGTCACTTCCTCGGGGCGATGCACACCATGGAGCGCTTCCGCACCTGCTTCTACCGCCCGCTGCTCTCGTCGTCGGAGAACTTCGAGCGCTGGAGCCGCAACGGTGGCCAGGACGCCGCCGAGCGGGCCGGGCACATCTACCGCACCCGCCTCCAGGAGTTCGTCCCGCCGGCCCTGGACGACGCCGTCCGCCAGGAGCTCGAGGAGTACGTCGTCCGCCGCCGGGCCGAGCTCGGCGACTGAGTCGGCGCAAACAGGCACACAAAGCACGCCGAGTCGGCACAAACAGGCACGCGAAGCACGCCGAGTCGGCACAAAGACGCACGGGAAGCACGCCGAGTCGGCACAACGAGGCACGGGAAGCACGCCGAGTCGGCGCAGACTGGCACGCGCCCCCGGGTCAGCGGAAGACGACCGTGCGGTGCCCGTTCAGCATCACCCGCGACTGCGAGTGCCACCGTACGGCGCGCGCCAGCACCTGGGCCTCGACGTCGCGCCCTGCGGCGACCAGGTCGTCCTGGCTGGACGCGTGGTCGACCCGCATCACGTCCTGCTCGATGATCGGACCCTCGTCGAGGTCGCCGGTCACGTAGTGCGCGGTCGCCCCCACCAGCTTGACGCCGCGGTCGAAGGCCTGGTGGTAGGGCCGGGCGCCCTTGAAGCTCGGCAGGAACGAGTGGTGGATGTTGATCGCCCGCCCGGACAGCGTCCGGCAGGTCTCGTCGGAGAGCACCTGCATGTAGCGAGCGAGGACGACGACGTGGACGTCGAGCTCGTCGACCAGGCCGAGCAGCTCCTTCTCGGCGACCGCCTTGGTCTCCGGAGTCACGGGGATGTGGTGGAAGTCCAGGCCGTAGGACCGCACCAGCGCCTCGGCGTCGGGGTGGTTGGAGACCACGGCCGGGATCTCGATCTGGAGCGAGTCCGTGCTGGCCCGGAAGAGCAGGTCGTTGAGGCAGTGCAGGTGCTTGGAGACCATGATCAGGGTGCGGTACGGCGCGGCCGAGTCCCAGAGCTCGAACTCCATGCCGAACGACTCCGCGACCGAGGCGAAGTCCGCCCGCAGACCGTCGGCGGTCGCCGGCTGGTCCGCGGTGAAGCCGATCCGCATGAAGAACCGCCCGGCCAGCGCGTCGCCGAACTGCTGGCTCTCCACGATGTTGCCGCCGTGGGAGCCGAGCCAGCCGGTGACCGCGTGGACGATCCCGGGGCGGTCGGGGCAGACCAGGCGCAGCACGAAGTCGCCCAGCGGGTTGCCGGCCGGAGGGATGGACGAGCTCATGCGGCATGCTCCTGCAGTCGAGATCGATGAGCCGAGATGTTGCGCCTGAAGATACACAATCTGTGATGCGCAACAAGGTTCCGCTAGGGTTGCAGCATGAGCAACAACGGGGCCAGTGTGGCGACCGAGGGTGCCAGCGTCCAGTCCGTCGACCGCGCCCTGGCGATCCTGGAGAGCCTGGCCCGGCTGGGCGAGGCCGGGGTCACCGAGCTGGCCGCCGAGCTCGGCGTCCACAAGAGCACCGCGTTCCGGCTGGCTGCCACGCTGGAGTCCCACCGGCTGGTCGAGCAGACCTCCGACCGCGGGAAGTACCGCCTCGGGGTCGGCATCCTGCGCCTGGCCGGCGCGACGACCGCCCGGCTCGACATCGTCCAGGAGGCGCGGCCGGTCTGCCGTGCGCTGGCCGCCGCGACCGGCGAGACGGTCAACATCGCCGTGCTCTCCGAGCACTCGGCCCTCTATCTCGACCAGGTCGCCGGCTCGTCCGCGCTCCAGCCGCACAACTGGGTCGGTCAGCACATCCCCCTGCACGCCACCAGCAACGGCAAGGTCCTGCTCGGCGGGCTGGACGACGCGGCGGTCGACGCCAGCGTGGGGGAGCTGACCCGCTACACCTCGCACACGATCACCAGCCGGGCCGCGCTTCGCGCCGAGCTCGAGCGGGTGCGCGCGGACGGCTACGCCGTCGCTGTCGACGAGCTCGAGATCGGTCTGGCCGCCGCTGCGGCCCCGATCCGCAGCGCGCACGGCGACGTGATCGCCTCGATGAGCGTGTCGGGTCCGACGTTCCGGCTGCCGGAGGAGGCGCTGCGCGCCGTGGTCAAGCAGCTGACCGAGGCCGCCCTCGAGGTCTCGCACCGGCTCGGCTGGGGTCAGCGCTAGCCGCTGCGTCGCCGGACCACATCCCGGCGATCCTTGACGTGGCGGGCTCGTCGCACCATCCTCACTGCTATCGCAACGGGTTGCGAAGGAGGCGGCTGGTTGCGGTTCGCGCAACACCATGCGCAGGGATGGAGCCCGGATCATGGCGGAGTTGTACGTCGACGGAGCGTGGTCGACCGCGCGCCAGGGCGGCCGCCGCGAGATCCGCTGCCCGGCGGACGGCACCCTGGTCGGCACCGTCGACGAGGCGTCGGCCGACGACACCGCGGCCGCGATCGGGGCCGCTCACCGGGCCTTCCACGAGGGTCCGTGGCCGGCGACCTCCGCTCGTGAGCGCGGCGACCTGCTGCTCCGGCTGGCGGACCTGCTCGAGCGGGACGCAGCCGTCCTTGCCCGGGCCGAGTCGCTGGACACCGGCAAGCGCCTGGTCGAGAGCGAGTACGACGTTGCCGACGTGGTCTCCGTCGTACGTCACTACGGGCGGGTGGCTGCCGAGGAGTCGGGCCGCGTGGTCGACACCGGCAACCCCGATGTCGTCAGCCGGATCGTCCACGAGCCGGTCGGGGTCTGCGCCCTGATCACGCCGTGGAACTACCCCCTGCTCCAGGTCTCCTGGAAGGTCGCGCCCTGCCTGGCGGCCGGCAACACCTTCGTGCTCAAGCCGAGCGAGCTGACCCCGCACACCGCCATCCACCTGATGCGCCTGCTCGAGGAGGCCGGGCTGCCACCCGGCGTCGGCAACCTGGTCCTGGGCGCCGGCATGGACGCCGGCGCGCCGCTGGCCGTCGACCCCCGGGTCGACCTGGTCTCGTTCACCGGCGGACTGGCCACCGGACGTTCCCTGATGGCCGCGGCCTCCGGCACCGTGAAGCGGATCGCGCTCGAGCTCGGCGGGAAGAACCCCAACATCGTCTTCGCGGACGCCGACCGCGGGGCGGCGCTCGACCTCGCCCTCACCGCGGTGTTCCTGCACTCCGGCCAGGTCTGCTCCGCCGGGGCCAGGCTGCTCGTCGAGGAGTCGATCCACGACGAGTTCGTCGACGAGCTGGTCGCCCGCGCCGGCACCATCCGACTGGGCGGCCCCTTCGACGAGAAGGCCGAGACCGGCCCGCTGACCAGTGCCGCCCACCGCGACAAGGTCGAGGCCTACGTCGCCGCCGGGATCGCGGAGGGCGCCGTCCTGCGCTGCGGTGGCGCCCGACCCGACGACCCCGCGCTCGCCGAGGGCTTCTACTACCTGCCGACGATCCTCGACGGCTGCACCAGCGCGATGTCGGTGACCCAGGACGAGTCCTTCGGGCCGGTCCTCACCGTGGAGACGTTCGCCGACGAGGACGACGCGGTCGCGATCGCCAACGACAGCATCTACGGCCTCGCCGGCGCGGTGTGGACGCAGGACGCCGGCAAGGCCCAGCGCGTGGCCAACCGGCTGCGGATGGGCACGGTCTGGATCAACGACTACCACCCCTACGTCGCCCAGGCCGAGTGGGGCGGCTACAAGCAGTCCGGCATCGGCCGCGAGCTCGGGCAGGCGGGGCTGGAGGAGTACCGCGAGACCAAGCACATCTGGCACAACATCCGCCCCCAGGCGCAACGGTGGTTCGGTGGCGTGGCCGGCTCGAGCGACGAGGCGCGATGAAGCGCGACCGGTACGACGTGGTGATCGTCGGTGGCGGCTCGGCCGGCTCGGCGCTGGCCAACCGGCTCTCAGCGGACCCGGGGACCAGCGTGCTGGTGCTCGAGGCCGGCCGCTCGGACTACCGGATCGACCCGTTCATCCACATGCCGGCGGCGCTGCCCTTCCCGATCGGCAGCAGGTTCTACGACTGGCGCTACGAGACCGATCCCGAGCCGGCGATGAACGGCCGCACCGTCTACCACGCGCGCGGCAAGGTCCTGGGCGGCTCCAGCAGCATCAACGGGATGATCTTCCAGCGCGGCAACCCGCTGGACTACCAGCGCTGGGCCTCCGACCCGGGCATGGAGACGTGGGACTACCTGCACTGCCTGCCCTACTTCAAGCGCATGGAGACCTGCCTGGCCGGAGCGGACGACTGGCGCGGCGGTGACGGGCCGCTGGTGCTCGAGCGCGGCCCGGCGGACAACCCGCTGTTCACGGCGTTCTTCCGGGCCGCAGTGGAGGCCGGCTACCCGGCCACCGACGACGTGAACGGCTACCGCCAGGAGGGCTTCGCGCGGTTCGACCGCAACATCCACCGCGGTCGGCGGCTCTCGGCCGCCCGGGCCTACCTCCACCCCGTGCAGGACCGGCCCAACCTCGACGTCCTCACCAACACCCTGGTCACCCGGGTGCGCTTCGAGGGGAAGCGGGCGGTCGGGGTCGACTGCGAGCTGCCCGGCCGCCGCAAGCGCAGCATCGGCGCCGGCGAGGTGATCCTGTGCGGCGGTGCCTTCAACACCCCTCAGCTCCTCCAGCTGTCCGGTGTCGGCGACGAGGCCCTGCTGCGTCGGCTCGGCATCGACGTCGTACACCACTCACCGGGAGTCGGGGAGAACCTCCAGGACCACCTCGAGGTCTACATCCAGTACGCCTCGAAGCAGCCGGTCTCCATCGCCCCCGGTCTGCGTTGGCGGGCCCGGCCCGGGATCGCCTACAACTGGCTGGTCCACCGCAGGGGGCTCGGCGCGACCAACCACTTCGAGGGCGGCGGCTTCTGCCGCAGCAACGACGACGTCGACTACCCGAACCTGATGTTCCACTTCCTGCCGGTCGCGATCCGGTACGACGGGTCGGCGCCCACCGAGGGCCACGGCTACCAGGTGCACGTCGGGCCGATGTACGCCGACACCCGGGGCCACGTCCGGATCCGCTCGACCGACCCGCGTGAGCATCCCTCGATCCTGTTCAACTACCTGTCCACGGCCAACGACCGGCGGGAGTGGGTCGAGGCCGTCCGGGTGGCGCGCGACATCCTCAACCAGCCGGCGTTCGCGGCGTACAACGACGGCGAGCTCTCGCCCGGCCCGTCGGTCGAGACCGACGACGAGATCCTGGACTGGGTACGCCGCGACGCGGAGACCGCTCTGCACCCCTCGTGCACCGCCCGGATGGGCACCGACGACCTCTCGGTCGTCGACCCGACCACCATGGGCGTGCACGGCACCGAAGGGCTGCGCGTCGTGGACGCGTCGGTGTTCCCCTACGTCACCAACGGCAACATCTACGCCCCGGTGATGATGGTCGCCGAGAAGGCGGCCGACCTGATCGCCGGCCGCACACCCCTGCCCGCCGCCGACGTCCTCTACTACCGGCATCGCGACCGCATGCCGCTCTACCCGCCCGGCGACGGCCGCAACGCCGTTCCGGCAGCCGACCCGGCCGATCCGGCCGGCACCCAGGAGGTCGCCAGATGACCGCGCCCACGATCGAGCCCGCCCGGGCCACCACCGGCGGCTCCACCGACCCCGCCCTGAAGGTGGACGGCCTCTGGAAGATCTTCGGCAACCGCTCCGAGAAGATCATCGGTACCCCCGACGCCGATCTCTCGCGTAAGGACCTCCAGGAGAAGACCGGCTGCGTGATGGCCGTCAAGGACGTCTCGTTCGAGGTCGCACCCGGCGAGGTCTTCGTGGTGATGGGCCTGTCCGGCTCTGGGAAGTCGACCCTGGTCCGGATGCTGACCCGCCTGATCGAGCCGACCGCCGGGACGGTGCACCTGGGCGACGACGAGGTCACCAGTGCCGACGAGAAGGCACTGCGCGACCTGCGTCGCAAGCGGGTCGGCATGGTCTTCCAGCACTTCGGCCTCCTGCCGCACCGCCAGGTGCTCGACAACATCGCCTTCGGCCTCGAGGTCCGCGGCGAGGACCGCAGCGAGCGACGCGACCGGGCGCAGGAGATGGTGGACCTGGTCGGCCTCTCCGGCTACGAGCGGTCCTACCCCGACCAGCTCTCCGGCGGCATGCAGCAGCGCGTGGGCCTGGCCCGGGCCCTGGCGGCCGACCCGGACGTGCTCCTCTTCGACGAGCCGTTCTCGGCCCTCGACCCCCTGATCCGGCGCGACATGCAGAACGAGGTCATCCGGTTGCACCACGAGGTGGGCAAGACGATGGTCTTCATCACCCACGACCTGGCCGAGGCGCTCAAGCTCGGCGACCGGATCCTGATCATGCGCGACGGCGAGGTCGTCCAGGTCGGGCGGCCCGACGAGGTCGTCGGGGCTCCGGCCGACGACTACGTGCGCGACTTCGTCTCCGACGTCCCCAAGTCGCACGTGCTGACCCTGAAGTGGGTGATGCGCCCGGTCAACGGCGACGAGGCCATCGAGGGCCCGGCACTCCAGGCCGACCAGGTCGTGCGCGAAGCGGCACGGGCGGTGCTCGACAACCGGGGGCCGTGCCGGGTCGTGGACGGCGACAAGGTGGTCGGCGTCGTGGACGACGAGGACATCCTCCGCGTCGTGGTGGCGGAGGAGCACCGGTCGTGAGCGTGCTCGTGACCTCCGAGTCGCGGCCCGGGCCGGCTGTTCCCAAGGAGGAACAGCCGCGGGCCGCTCCGGTCGAGAAGCGTCGTACCGGTCTCAAGCTCGGCGCGGTCGCCGTGGTGTGGGTCGTCGGCTGGCTGCTGTTCCGGGGCCACGCCACGCTCGCGGTCCCGTTCCAGCAGCTGAACGGCTTCCACACCTGGATCAACCACCTGCGCGACAGCATCCAGGCCTCGGCCCAGACCAACTGGTTCTTCCACGGCGTGATCGGCAACATCACGGACTTCTTCAACTGGCTGGTCGCGAAGCTCCAGTCGTGGGTGAGCGTCCCGTCGCCGCCGCGGCCGGTGCCCGAGATCGGCTGGATCGGTGTGGTCGCGCTGCTGGCCTGGATCGGGCTGGCCGCGGCCGGAGTGCGCTACGCCCTCGTGGTGGCCGTCACGGTCATGCTCTTCGGGTTCGGTGGATTCTGGCAGGACGGCGTGGACACCCTGATCATCACCGTGATCTCGGTCGTGGCCTGCGTCATCGTCGGGCTCCCGCTCGGCATCGCGATGTCCCGGCGCCGGTGGCTGTCGGCCGCAGTGACGCCGGTGCTCGACGTGATGCAGACGATGCCGTCGTTCGCCTACCTCTCACCGTTGTCCCTGATCTTCGGCATCGGCCCGTCCGCGGCGGTGGTGCTCACCTTCATCTACGCGCTGCCCCCGTTGGTCCGGATCACCGAGCACGGCATCAGGACCGTGCCGGAGTCGACGATCGAGGCGGCGGGGTCGATGGGGCTGACCACCCGCCAGCTGCTCCGCAAGGTCCAGCTGCCGATGGCCCGGCGCACGATCGTGGTCGGTCTCAACCAGTGCACGATGGCGGCTCTCTCGATGGCCGTGATCGCGGCGTTCGTGGCGGGCCCCGGCCTCGGCCAGGACGTGAGCAACGCCCTGACCAACCTCGATGTCGGCACCGCGACCGTCTCGGGCATGCTGATCGTGGCGATCGCGATCATGCTCGACCGCACCACGACCGCGGCCAGCGAGCGTCGTGAGCACGTGCAGGGCCGGATCGCGTCGGTGTCCGGCATGGGTGTGATGATGACCAGCGTCGTGCTGGAGCGGCTTCCCCGCTGGGCCAGCCAGGACCACCGGGTCGCCCGACGCCGGCCCTCGGCGCTGATGCGCCGCCTCGTGCTCGGCCTGGCCGTGGTCCCCGTGCTGGTCGCGGTCTACCTCTCCCGTCAGTACCTCAACCTCGCGCTGTTCCCCGAGTCCTGGAACGTCGGCACCGACCTGGCGGCGAAGGTCAACGACTTCGTGAACTGGTTCGTCAACCACGTGGACACGGTCACCACGGGCTTCAAGAACGCGGTCTCCTACGGGCTCCTCAACCCGTTGCAGAACCTGATGGCCAACTCGCCGTGGTGGCTGATGGCGTTCGTGCTGCTGGCGGCCGGGCTGGTCCTCGGCGGCTGGCGGGCGCTGGTCTCGGTCGCGGTGTGCCTGGCGATCATCCTGGGCACCGGCCTGTGGAACGACACGATGATCACCCTGACCATGACCCTGGTCGCCACCATCCTGGTGATGATCAGCGCGGTCGTGCTGGGTGTCGCCATGGGACGCAACCGACTCATCGACGTCTGGGTCCGGCCGTTCCTCGACACCTTCCAGACGATCCCGTCGTTCGTCTACCTGGTGCCTGCGCTGGCGCTGTTCGGTGCGAGCCGCTTCACCGCGATCGTGGCGGCGGTGGCGTACGGCGTACCGATCGCGACCAAGCTCGTCGCCGACGGCATCCGCGGCGTCTCGGCGACCACGGTGGAGGCGGCTCAGGCCTCGGGCATCACCAGCTGGCAGATGATCCTCAAGGTCCAGATCCCGATGGCCCGCGAGTCCCTCGTGCTCGCGACCAACCAGGGCCTGCTCTACGTGCTGTCCGTCGTGGTGATCGGCGGTCTGGTCGGCGGCGGCAGCCTCGGCTACCTCGTCGTCTCGGGGTTCTCGCAGGACCAGCTGTTCGGGAAGGGCCTGGCGGCCGGCATCGCCATCACCGCCTTGGGGGTGATGCTGGATCGAGTCGCCCGTTACACGGCTGCCAGATACGGCCGCGCCTGAGCACAGCACAGCCTCCTGGATCAACACACGGAACCCGACGGAAGAAGGAATCGCATGAGAAGAACCACCCAGGTCCGACTGTTCGGGGTGGTGGCAGCGGCAGCACTGCTGCTGACCGCCTGCGGCGGCGGAGGCATCAAGAACAACACGACCGCGGGCGGGACCAAGGCCTGCGGCAACTTCAACATCGCGGTCAACCCGTGGACCGGCTACGTCTCGGACGCCTACGTCGTGGGCGACCTCGCCGCCTCCAAGCTCGGCTGCAACGTCAGCTACAAGAACGTGAAGGAGGAGGTCGGCTGGCAGGGCATGTCCAGCGGCACGATCGACACGATCCTGGAGAACTGGGGCCACGCCGACCTGGTCAAGAAGTACATCACCGACCAGAAGACCGTGGTGGACGCCGGCCAGACCGGCAACGAAGGCATCATCGGCTGGTACGTACCGCCGTGGATGGCCCAGAAGTACCCCGACATCACCAACTGGAAGAACCTTAACAAGTACGCCTCGATGTTCAAGACCAGTGAGTCCGGGGGCAAGGGCCAGCTGCTCGACGGCGACCCGTCGTACGTCACCAACGACGAGGCACTGGTCAAGAACCTCAACCTGAACTACCAGGTCGTGGTCGGCGGCAGCGAGGCGGCGCTGATCCAGAGCTTCCGCAGCGCGGAGAAGAACAAGACGCCGCTGCTGGCGTACTTCTACGAGCCGCAGTGGTTCTTCTCGGAGATGAAGCTGGTCAAGGTGAACCTGCCCAAGTACACGCCGGGCTGCGACTCCGACCCCGCGAAGGTGGCCTGCGACTACCCGCCGTACCACCTGAACAAGCTGATCTCGAAGAAGTTCGACGACTCCGGGTCGCCGGCGGCCACGCTGGTCAAGAACTTCAACTGGACCAACGACGACCAGAACCTGGTCTCGCAGTACATCGCCAAGGACGGGATGAAGCCGGCCGACGCCGCCCAGAAGTGGATCGACGCCAACCCGGACAAGGTCGCCGCCTGGCTGCAGGGGACCGGCGCCACCAGCTGACCGGCTGACCGGACCTGACACCGGTACCCGGCCGGGTTGACACCCGGCCGGGTACCCGTGATGGTTTATCCTGTTCCGTATCACGCTTTATGTTGCACATAGCGCAACATCCGTAGCATCCGTACGGCGGAGCCCGCCGGCAGAGATCGAGGAAGTCCATGGCCACCGTTCCTCCCACCGCCCGCGTCGTCGTGATCGGGGCCGGCATCGTCGGCAACAGCCTCGTGCAGCACCTGGCGCGGCTCGGCTGGCGCGACATCGTCCAGCTGGACAAGGGCCCGCTGCCCAACCCCGGCGGGTCCACCGGGCACGCCTCGAACTTCATCTTCACCGTGGACCACTCGCGCGAGATCGCCGACCTGACCCTGGACTCCGTGCGGCAGTACCAGGAGATGGGCGTCTTCACCCAGTGCGGTGGCTTCGAGATCGCCCGCACCGAGGAGCGGATGGAGGAGCTGCGCCGCCGGATGTCGAGCGCCCGCGCCTGGGGCATCGAGTCCGAGCTGGTCAGCCCGGAGTTCGTCAAGGAGAAGGTCCCGTTCATCGAGACCGACCAGTTCATCGGCGCGTTCTGGACCCCCGGCGTCGGCGTCGTCGACTCGCTGCGGGCCGGCACGATCATGCGCGAGGAGGCAATGGCGCTCGACGCGCTGACCGTCGTCCCCAACGTCGAGGTGCTCGGCCTCGACGTCGAGGACACCCCGACCGGACGCCGGATCACCCGGGTGCGCACCAGCGAGGGTGACATCGAGACCTCGACCGTGGTGATCGCGTGCGGCGTGTGGAGCCCCAAGATCGGCGACATGGCGGGCATCAAGATCCCCCTCACCCCGGCCGTGCACCAGATGATCAGCGTGGGCCCGTGTCCCCAGCTGGCCGAGCGCGAGGGTGAGATCTCCTTCCCGATCGTCCGCGACATGGACACGTTCTGCTACGAGCGCCAGCACGGCGCCGACATGGAGGTGGGCTCCTACGCCCACCGCGCGATCCTGCACGAGCCCGAGGACATCCCGACCATCGAGCAGTCGAAGCTGTCCCCGACCGAGATGCCCTTCACCTCCGACGACTTCGACCCGCAGCTGGAGCAGGCCTACGAGCTGATGCCGGAGCTCCTCGGTGCCGAGGGCGCCGAGATGCGCTACGCCATCAACGGCCTGCTCTCGCTGACCTGCGACGGCAACCCGATCCTGGGCGAGAGCGAGGTCGGCGGTCTCTGGACCGCGGCCGCGGTCTGGATCAAGGAGGGTCCCGGCGTCGGCCGCGCGGTCGCCGAGCAGATGACGCAGGGCTGGTCGGAGATCGACATCCACCACAGCGACATCGCCCGGTTCCACGCCCACCAGGGCCGCCGCGAGCACACCCGGCTGCGCACGACCGAGTCGTTCATCAAGACCTACGGGATCATCCACCCCAGCGAGCAGTACGAGTCGGACCGCGACCAGCGGCTCTCGCCGATGAACGAGTCACAGAAGAAGCTCGGCGCGGTGTTCTACGAGACCGCCGGCTGGGAGCGCCCGTTCTGGTACGAGTCCAACGCCGAGCTCCTCGAGCAGTACGGCGACGCCGTGATGCCCCGCGAGCACGAGTGGGACGCGCGCTGGTGGAGCCCGATCATCAACGCCGAGCACCTGCGGATGCGCGAGGCCGCCGGGGTCGTCGACCTGAGCGCCTTCTGCGTCTTCGACATCGAGGGACCCGAGGCGCTGGCCGCGGTGCAGCGCACCTGCGTCGCGCAGTGCGACGTCGCCGTCGGCAAGGTGATCTACACGCCGGTGCTCGACGCACGCGGTGGCTTCCTGTCCGACCTCACCGTGATGCGCCTGGGCGACGACCACTTCCGCGTGGTCACCGGTGGCGCCCACGGCATGGCCGACCGCAAGACCTTCGGGGACCAGCTCGCGCAGGTCTCGCCCGACGCCTCCACCACGCTGACCGACCGCACCGACGAGGTCTCGACCATCGGCCTGTGGGGGCCGCGGGCCCGCGACATCCTCAGCAGCCTGGCCGACGACGACCTGAGCGACGCGGGCTTCGGCTTCCTGACCTGCCGCGAGCTCGCCGTACGCGTCGCCGGTGGCGGCACGGTCACCGTGCTGGCGTCGCGGATCTCCTACGTCGGCGAGCTGGGCTGGGAGCTCTACGTCGCGATGTCCGACGCCGCGGCCCTCTGGGAGGCGCTGCTCGAGGCCGGTCGCCCGCACGGTGCGGTGCCGGTCGGGATCGGTGTGTACGGCACCACCGGCCGGATCGAGAAGGGCTATCGCGCGTACGGCGCGGAGCTCGACGCCGAGCGGACCATCGTGGAGGCCGGCATGCAGCGGCCCAAGGTCAAGGCGGCGGACTTCGTGGGCCGCGACGCCTACCTCGCCCAGCGCGAGGCGCCCGCCGCCTCGGTCCTGTGCACGCTGACCGTCGACGACCACACCTCCGCGTCCGGGACCAAGCGCTACATGCTCGGCGGCGAGCCGATCCTGACCCGCGACGGCGGCGCGCTGACCGACGGGCACGGCCACCACCCCTACGTCACCAGCGCCGGCTCGGCTCCCTCGCTGGGCAAGCACGTGCTGATGGCCTACCTGCCGGTCGACGAGGCGCGGATCGGCAACGAGCTGGCGGTGTCGTACATGGAGGAGCTCTACCCGGTGACCGTCGGCTCGGTGGATGCCACGCCGCTGCTCGACCCGGCCAACGAGCGGCTCCGCTGATGGGGGCGTCGGTCCTGGTCTGCGTGAAGCGGGTGGTCGACTCCTCCGGTGAGGTCGTGCTCACCGAGGACGCCCAGGCGGTCGACGGTCGGTTCGCGGGCTTCACCACCAGCGCCCACGAGGAGTGCGCCGTGGAGCTGGCCATCCAGGCCGCCGCGTCGACCGAGGGCAGCGCCGCGGTGCTCACCATCGGCGAGGCGGAGGCGGTCGAGCAGCTGCGCACCGCCCTGGCGCTGGGGTGCACGTCGGCCACCCACGTCGTCGCCGACTCCTCCCGGCTCGGCCCGGCCGACGTGGCCCGCGAGATCGCGGCCGTGGTCCGCGACCACGCGGCGACGGGGGAGAGCCACGACCTCGTCCTGCTCGGCAACGACGCGGCCGACTCCGGTGACTTCCAGGTCGGCATCCGGCTCGCCTACGAGCTCGGCTGGCCGGTCGTGAACGGCGTCTCGACGCTGGCCGTCGAGGGGGACGAGGTCGTCGCCAGCGGCGAGGGCCCGGACGGACGCGAGACCTACCGCGTCTCCCTGCCCGCCGTGGTCACCGTGCTCGAGGGCGGCGTCGAGCCCCGCTACCCCGGTGTCCCGGGCCGGCTGAAGGCCAAGAAGATCCTGATCGAGGAGCGCGAGCTGGCGGCCGAGCCGGCCGGGCCGAAGCGGGTGCGCCTGCTGCTCCCACCCGCGCAACCGAGCGACGTACAGATCCTCGGCACCGGTGCCGAGGCGGCGCCGGCCGTGGTCGACCTGCTCGAGACCCTGGGGGTGCTGGCCCGATGATCCTGGTCTTCGTGGAGACCGATGCCTCCGGCGCCACCGAGGTGTCGCGTGAGGCGGTCACCTTCGCCCGCACCCTGTCCGCCGCCGGCGGCGGGGTGCCGATCGACGCGGTCCTCGTCGGTCCGTCCGCCGCCGACCTCCCGGGCGTCGTGCAGTCGCTCGGCAGTCACGGCGTACGACGCGTGCACCACGTCACCGGCGACGCTTTCGGCGCCTACTCCGGTGCGGCCTGGGCCTCCGCGGTCCAGGGTGTCCGCGCCACCGCGGCCTCGGTGGTCGTGATGGCCGCCGGTACGCCGCGGGGCATGGAGGTGCTGGCCCATCTCGCGGCCCGCGCAGGGGTGGCGATGGCGGCGAACGTGACGTCGTTCGGTGGTCTGTCGCCGTTCACCGTGACCCGTCAGGTCGTGGGCGGTGCGGCGCTGGAGGAGATGCAGCTCGACCAGCGGCCGGCGGTGTTCACCGTGGCCGGTCACGCTGTGGAGGCGGCCCCCGCCGACCAGCCGGTCGACGCCGAGCTGGTCGAGAGCTCACCCGAGGTGTCGGCCGACGACCTCCGGGCCCGCGTGGTGTCCTCCGACCCGGCCCCGCCGGACGAGGCCGGCGGCCTGAAGTCGGCCCGGGTGGTCGTCGGGGCCGGTCGTGGCGCCGGGTCCAGCGAGGGCTTCGCCGACCTGGTGGAGCTCACCGACCTGCTGGGCGGCTCGCTCGGGGTCTCCCGCGTGGTCACCTCCCTTGGCTGGCGGCCGCACCACGAGCAGGTCGGCCAGACGGGGGTGCGGATCTCGCCCGAGCTCTACATCCCGTGCGGCATCAGCGGCGCGATCCAGCACTGGGCCGGCTGCTCGAGCGCCAAGACGATCCTGGCCATCAACACCGACGCCGAGGCGCCGATGGTGACCAAGGCGTCGTACGCCGTGATCGGCGACCTGCACGAGGTCGTGCCGGCGATCAACGCCGAGATCCGGCGCCGTCGCGGCGCCTGACCCTCGACGTCGCTCGCGCCGCCGAGAGTCCGTCGCGCAGGGGCCGCCGGTCCCGTCGCTGGGTGTCGTTGGCCTCCTGCGCCGACCCGAGCGCCGTGTCACCGTGGAGGTGACCGACGAGAGGAAGCCTGCAGTGACGATCGCGATGTTCCGTGCCCTGGACGACCTGGCCGCCGAGGAGCCCGACCGCACCCACGTGTGCGTCGCCGACGACGACGCGGGTGACGACTGTTGCTGCATCGCCGCTGCGGTGGTCGCCGCCGAGGGCCTGGAGTAGGCCGCTCGGCTGTCACCGGCACTCAGCGCGGGATCGACTCCTGCCAGGTGCGGGAGCTGATCTCCTCGCCGTTGTGGGCCGCGTGCGTCCAGATCCGCACGTCGTACCCCGCCGCGGTGACGTCCACCGTCATCCCGGACCGGACCACCACCTCGGTGCCGGGCCAGGTCAGCTCGAACGTCGTGTGCGCGTCCGCGCGCTGGGCGAAGGTGCGCCGGTCGACGCTCACCTCGCCGAGGTAGAGCTCGTGCGCTGTGCCGTCGTACGGCGTGAGGTAGCGGCTGTCGGAGCGCGTCGTCGCCGACGTCCTGCGGGCCAGCACGTCGTGGTGGATCGACCAGCTGACCCCCTCGACCGACTCCGACGAGTGCTCGGCGCCCGGGCCGAAGCCGGGCGTCGGGTAGTCCCCCTCGTCGAGCAGCGGCAGGGTCAGTGACGCCGTCCGCAGGTGCAGCGTCACCGGCTCCGGGGGCGCGACGGTGTTGGGCCAGTCGGAGCCGGCCACCGAGACCCGCAGGGTCTGCCCGGGCGCCCACTGGTAGGCGCAGGCGTCCAGGACCACCTCGACCTCGTACTCACGGCCGGGCACCAGCGGGGACGGCTCGCCGTGCACGCCGTCGCGGTAGGTCAGGTCGAGGGTGCCGCGGGTGACCAGCGCGGAGGTGCCGTCCGGGAAGACGTCGCACACCTTGACCGACAACGACGCGGCCGGGACCGTCGCCCAGACCCGGGCGCGGAGCACCGGGTGGCCGACGACCGGTCCGGGTGGCGGGTCGATCTCCCAGGTGACGGAGCGCTCGTCGTCGAGCCGCTGGTCGCCCGACAGCCCCCACGGCAGGTGGCCGGCGCAGTCGATCCAGGCCGCGGTGCCGACGTCGGGCGCCACCTCGAGCGACACCGGTGCGGTCAGGTCGAGGGTCGCCTCGGTCACCGGCGGCACCGACGGCAGGGTCAACCAGGCGCCGTCGTGCAGGTCCAGGTCGATCTCGGGCCGGGTGGAGGAGCGGACGAAGACGTCGCAGCGGTCCTCGTGGTCACCGCGCCCGCGCAGCCAGCGGTCGAACCACGCGACCAGCTCGGCCTCGAAGTCGATCCGGGGGCCGGGCATCGCGGTGGTCGGGTCGGCATGCGCCCAGGGTCCGGCCAGCAGCCGGTGCGGGGTGCCGTGCCGGGCCAGCTCGGCCACCGTGCGGAAGGAGTTGTTGCGGTAGCCGTCTGCCCAGCCGGCCACGATCATCGTCGGGCACGCGATCCGCTCGTAGCCCGCGGTCGTGCCCCCGAGACGCAGCGACCCGTGGTCCCAGTAGGCGCCGTGCCGGTGCTCCCGCAGCCAGGTCAGCACCCACGGCTCGTTGGTCTCCAGCCGCCGCAGCCACTCGTCGTACCAGCTCCGGCCGTCGGGGGAGTCCCAGACGGCCGGCACGGGCGGCAGCACGCACATCGGCGTCATGTAGTGGTCGTAGTCGACGAGGTCGACCAGCCGCAGCGCCCCGCCGCGCCAGTGCACGTCGTCGGTCCAGCGGTCGTCGGTGGCGTAGATCGCGCAGATCGCCTTGAGCGCCGGCGGCCGTTCGCAGGCGATCTGGAGCGAGTTGAAGCCGGAGTACGACGTGCCCCACATCCCGACCTGTCCGTCGCACCACGGCTGCTCAGCCAGCCAGGCGATCGCGTCGGGCAGGTCGGTCTGCTCTGCCTCCTGGTACTCGTCGAGCGCGTCACCCGGCGAGGAGCCGGTGCCCCGCACGTCGATCCGGCACACGGCGTACGAGTGGCGCTCGCACAGCGACTCGTAGCTCGCGGCGTACGACGACGTCAGGTCGTCCTTGCGGTACGGCAGGGCCTCCACCAGGCAGGGCTGCGGGCCCGCGGACTGGTCGGGCAGGTACAGCGTCGCGGCCAGGAACAGGCCGTCCCGGACGGGGATCCGGGTCTCCTCGACCCTCATGGCCGGCCGCCCTTCGAGCCGGTCGAGACCAGCTCCAGGATCTCGGGTGTGTGGATCGTCGGGCTGGTGTTGCCGGCCCGCCCCACCACGGTGGGGGCGGCGAACATGGAGTTCAGGACCGCCTCCTCCGAGGCCTCGACGACCGCTGCGAACAGCGGGTCGAGGGCCCGGCCGGTCACGACCGGGGTGCCATCGGGTCTGCCGTCGCGGTCGAGCCGGAGGCCGGTGCCGAACGCCATGAAGATCTCACCGCTGCCGTGGTGCGCCACCGACCCGGCCCGGGCCAGCCCGAGCCCGACCCGGCGGGCGAGCCGGGCGCACGACGCCCCGTCGACGGCCGCGTCGGTGACCACGATTCCGATGCACGAGCCGGCCGGCGCCTTCCCGACGCCGCCTGCATCGGTCGAGCCCGTCGACACCACCGGCCCGAGCCTGCGTCCGACGGGAACGCCGTTCACGATGCACTCCTCGCGGGAGCCGAAGTTGGTCATCAGCAGGACGGCGACGGTGTGCTCGGCCTCGCCGACCTGCACGACCCGCGACGCCGTGCCGATGCCGCCCTTGAAGTCGAAGCACGACATCCCGGTACCGGACCCGACCGCACCCTCGTCGGGTGGCGTCTGCGACCCGCGTGCGGCCAGCGCTGCCTGCCAGGCCGCGACCACGTCCTCGTGCTCGACCTGCATCCGGCGGGCGTCGTTGAGCCAGGAGTCGTCGCACTCCGCGACGACGGGGATCACGAAGTCGGTCGCCGACGACGAGTTGTGCTCGAGCTCGATCCGGCACGCCGAGTCGTAGACACGCCCCAGCTGCAGGGTGGAGGTCAGGTACACCGGCGTCTCCGCGGAGCCCCACTCGGCGGCGGTGATGAAGCCGGTGCACTCCCCGGCGCCGTTGAGCACCGCGCCGCCGGCCGGGAGCGGCCGGCTGAAGGCGTCCTCGGCCAGCACCAGCACGGTGACCCCGGTGCGCGCCACGCCGCGACCGGCGGGCGGATCGGGCTCGTCGCGGTGGACGGTGGTGTGGCCGAGGCCGACCCCCGGAACGTCGAGGACGGAGTTGGTCGGACCGGTCGGCAGGGCCCCGATGACGATCCCTAGGTCTCGGGCGCGCGGCATGGGCTCATCCAACCAGTAAGTGGTGCTTTCGGTGGTCGAGCGGAGTCGGGACCACCTGCCAGACTCCTGCCATGACGATCCCGGTCGTGTGGTCTCCCGAGACCCGCCGCCACGATCCGCAGCGCGAGGTGTGGGTCGGCGTGCCGACCGAGGGCACCGAGGTGCCGGCCCGGGTCGACCAGATCGTCGAGACCCTCTCCGGCCACCCCCTGGTGGGTGCCACGCCCCACGACGACGACGTGCTGCGCCGGGTCCACGCGCCGGCGTACGTCGACCACCTGCGCACGGTGCACGCCGCGTGGCTGCGGGGACCGTACGACGAGCTGGTCGCCCAGAGCCGGGTCGTGCCGTACGCCTTCCCGACGCCCGCCCTGACCCAGGGCATGACGCCGACCCCGGCCGTCGCCACGCACGCCCGGGCGGGGGAGTACTGCTACGACACGATGACGCTGGTCGGGCCGGGCACCTGGGAGGCGGCCCGGGCCGCGGTGGACTGTGCCCTCACCGCCGTCGACGTGGTCACCGGCTCCCGGCCGTCGGGCGACGTGGAGACCCCGACGGCGTACGCCCTGTGTCGCCCGCCCGGCCACCACGCCACCCGGGAGGGCTACGGCGGCTCCTGCTACCTCAACAACGCTGCCGTGGCCGCGCAGGCGCTGCGCGACGCCGGCCCGGCGACGGTGGCGGTGGTCGACCTCGACGCCCACCACGGCAACGGCACGCAGGCGATCTTCTGGGAGCGGGCCGATGTCCGCTACGCCTCGCTGCACGTCGACCCCGGCGCGGGCTGGTTCCCGCACTGGTTCGGCCACGCCTCCGAGACCGGCGCTGCGGCAGGGGAGGGCCACAACCGGAACCTCCCCCTGCCCGAGGGCACCGGCGACGACGCCTGGCTCGAGGGCGTCCGCGTGCTGGCCGAGTGGGTAGCCGGTGCCGACGCCCTCGTGGTCTCGCTCGGGGTGGACGCCTCGGCCGACGACCCCGAGAGCCCGCTGCTGGTCACCGCGGACGGCTACCACGCCGCCGGTCAGGTGCTCGGCGGTCTCGGCCTGCCTGCCGTGGTCGTGCAGGAGGGCGGTTACCACCTGCCCAGCCTCGGCGGACTGGTGGCGGCGTACCTCGACGGGCACCGGGGCGGCGTCGGCCGCTAGCGTCGAGGCATGCGCCGTATCGCCGCCGTCGTCCTGGTCGACTCGCGCGGCCGACTCCTGCTCCAGGAGCGCGACGAGGGCGCACCGGTCGACCCTGACCGGTGGGGCATGGTCGGCGGCGGCATCGACGAGGGAGAGGACGACGCCGCCGGCGCCCGTCGTGAGCTGGAGGAGGAGACCGGCCTCACCGGCATCGACCTCGACCGGGTCGGCGACTTCACCTTCTACTGCGCCGGCTGCGCCGAGAGCCACGACGTCGTGCTCTTCACCGCCTTCACCGACCTGAGCGATGCGGACGTGGAGTGCCACGAGGGCCGGCAGATCGTCTTCGTCGACCCCATGACCGTCCACACCCTCGACTGGAACCGGGCCCTCGCGGTGGCCCTGCCGCGGGTGATCGGCAGCCCGTCGTACGTGCAGCGCTTCGGTCGCCGCGAGCCGCGGGCGTTCGCCTGCGTGATCCTCGTCGACGCCGAGGGCCGACTGCTGCTCCAGGAGCGCGACGAGCACGCACCGATCGACCCCGAGACCTGGGGGATGCCGGGCGGGCACCTCGACCCCGGCGAGGACCCCGAGGCCGGTGCCCTCCGCGAGCTCCGGGAGGAGACCGGGATCCGGCTGCCACCCGGCACGCTCCGGCTGTTCACCGAGCTCGCCGTCTACCACCCGCACTACGGCTCCGTGGACAGCAACCACATCTACGTCGCCCGGGTCGACCTGACCGATGCCGACGTCGAGTGTCACGAGGGCCGGCAGATCGTCTTCGTGGCACCCGAGCGGGCCCGCGGGCTGGACCTGACCATGTCGGCCGTGCTGGTGGTGCCGGCCTTCCTCGACTCCGAGGAGTACCGAAGGATGTGCGGATGACGATGCAGGTGTTCCAGGTCCCGAGCCCGGGCGCGGAGGACGTCGTCGTGGCGACGACAGGGCCGGACGAGGGTGCGGTCTTCACCGGGACCGAGGACGGCGCGATCTGGCGGGTCAGCCACGACGGGGCCCGGATCGCGAAGGTCGCCGACACGGGCGGTCGACCGCTCGGGATCGAGCTCGACCTCGACGGCCGGCTGCTGGTGTGCGACGCCAGGAGAGGCCTGCTCCGCGTCGACCCCTCCACCGGCGCGATCGAGGCCGTCGCCGACCGGGTCGACGGTGTGCCGATGGTCTTCTGCAACAACGCGGCGATCGCATCCGACGGCACGGTCTGGTTCAGCGACTCGTCGGTGCACTTCGGGATCGACCGCTGGAAGGACGACTTCGTCCAGGACACCCGCACCGGCCGGCTGCTCCGGCTCGGCCCCGACGGTGAGGTCGAGGTCGTGCTGGACGGGCTCGCGTTCGCCAACGGCGTGGCCCTGGCGGCGGACGAGTCCTACGTCGCGGTCGCCGAGACCGGTGCGCGCACCGTCGTACGCCGCTGGCTGACCGGCGCGCGTGCCGGCGAGCGCGACTTCCTGGTGACCGACCTGCCCGGCTACCCCGACAACATCGCCCGGGGCAGCGACGGCCTGGTCTGGGTGACCATCGCCTCGCCCCGTGACCCCGTGGTCGAGGTGCTTCAGCGTGCGCCGTTGCCGGTCCGGCGGGCCGTGACCCGGATCCCCGAGGCCCTCCAGCCGAAGCCGAAGCGCACCGTCCGCGCCCAGGCCTACGACGACACCGGCAGGTTGGTCCACGACGTCGACGTTCCCGGTGCCGGCTACCACATGGTCACCGGCGTCCGCGAGCACGACGGACGGGTCTGGCTCGGCAGCCTCCACGAGCCGGCGATCGCGGTCGTCGACCTCTGACCGTCGGCAGGGGCGGTCAGGGGTAGTCGACCAGCGTCACCGGCACGTCGGGATTCGCGATCGTCGAGGAGCCTCCGGTGTCGTTGACGACGTGGCGGATGCCACCCCGCCCGTTGTTGGGGTCGAGGAAGATCGTCAGCAGGTCGTGCAGGTGCACACCCGGCGTGGTCGGCACCTCGAAGGCGTGATCGGCGAAGATGTCGACCCCCTGGTTGAAGAAGCTGTAGCTGCCCAGGCCGTCGCCGGTGAAGCTGCGCACGCGGTCGGCGACCTTCAGCGCCGCGTACCCGTCGGTGGTCGGCGTCGAGCGCCAGGCGGCCTGCGACGGGACGTCGTAGGGGAGCTCGTTCTGGAAGAAGACCACCGAGCCGCGCTCGCCGTTCCAGATCACCTCGTGCTTCTGGTAGTGCTCCACGAAGAGACCGGTCGCGCTCACGTCGTCACCGTTGACCACGAGGCCGGTGTCGGCGGTGTTCTGGGTCCAGCCGACACCGGCGCCGTGGTCGGCGCGCCAGGCCCAGATGTCGTCGAGCACGACGTGGTCGCTGTTCACGACGAGGCTGGTGGTCGCCCGGCCCTCGTGAGGTCCGCCGATCCGGAAGAAGACGTCCTGCAGGGCGGTCGGGTCGGCCGCACTCGACCTCTTGCCGTGCGCCGTCCCCACCCGCAGCAGGGCAGGCGACTCCGTCGATCCGGCGTCGATGGTCAGCCCGGCGATGTCCACGCCGGGAACGTCCGCGATCGCCAGCGGTACGGCGCCACGGGTCGCGGTCAGGGTCGCCAGACCCATCCCGAGCACCACGGTGTCGGCACGCCTCACGTCGAGGGTGCGGCCGACGTCGTACACGCCGGGCGTGACCAGGAGGTTCTTGCCGCGCGCCAGCTGGCTGTCGAGGTTCGCGGCCGAGTCGCCGGGGTGGGCGACGTAGAACGACGAGAGCGGCAGGGAGCGGCCGGGCGTGTCGGAGCCGGCGTCCCAGGTCGGACCCGACGAGCCGGCGGCGGCGCCGGGCACGAAGACCCGCCAGGCGCCGGAGCCGTCGACGTACAAGTACGGCTTCTCGCGGCTCTGCGGCGTGGTGGCGAGGGTCGTGTAGGGGCCACCGCACGAGGCGTCCGCCGGGAAGCACTGGGCCGGCACCGCGCCGGTGTCACCGGAGAAGACCTGGTTCCACACGCCGTTGGTCCACCCGTCCAGGGCGGAGTTGCGCACGTAGAACTGCTGCTGCGAGCCGTTGACCACGGTGCCGCCGTCGAAGCGCGAGTCGGCGATGAAGCCGCCGCTGGCGAACGACGGTCCGCTGCAGTAGTCCATCAGCGTGGTCAGTCCGTTGATGTGGACGCGCCGCATCGGCGCTGCCTGCGAGACCGCCCAGAACTCGCCGGTGTGGCAGCCGAAGGCGGGGTTCGTCACGTCGATCGTGAGGTTGGACAGCGAGCGCCAGAAGTTGTTGAGCGCGATGCACGTGCCGTTGTCGCACTGGTTGTAGACGTTCACCGACCCGTTGATCACGACGTCGCCGGGATTGCGGCCGAGACCGGCGACCTCGGTGTAGTAGCCCACCTCGAAGTTCAGGGGCTGGGCCGCCGACCCGTAGGTGCCGGGCTTGAACAGCAGCGCCACGCGCTCGGTCCCGAACTGGTTTCCCAGCTGCTGCTTCGACACCGCGTCCACCGTGGCCTGGATCTCGTCGACCGACATCGAGGGGTCGAACACATAGGTGTTCGGCCCCAGGTCCGGGTCGCCCGGCGCGGCGACCGCGGGGGCGAGGAGCACGCCGGACGACGTCACCGCGGTGGACGGTGGAGCGGTCCAGAGGAAGCCGATCGTGGCGAGCAGGGTGAGGAGCAGGAGGGGACGGGCCGAGCGCGACAGGCGCCGCCCGAGCGAGGGGGTCATAGACGGACCTTGGCTGTCGGGAGCAGTGGGCACAAGACCTGATTCGTACCGAGGCGGGACGAACTCCTCGGCCGGCATCCGGACGCTACCGCCGGGGCCGGCAGCGGCCCGTGCCGGACCAGCCGGCCAGGCCTCCACGTCTAGACTCGGCAGACACCGACCGTCGTACGAAGGGGCCCCGATGGGACTGCTGGAGCGGGTCACCGGACCTGCGGACCTGCGCGACCTCACCGACGCCCAGCTCACCACGCTGGCCTCCGAGATCCGTGACGAGCTGGTCCGCACCTGCGCCCCGCGCGGCGGCCACCTCGGCCCCAACCTCGGGGTGGTAGAGCTGACCCTGGCCATCCACCGGATCTTCGACTCCCCGCGTGACCGCGTGGTCTTCGACACCGGCCACCAGGCCTACGTGCACAAGATGCTGACCGGTCGGATCGGTCGCTTCGACTCCCTGCGCACCGAGGGGGGTCTGTCGGGGTACCCGAGCCGCGCCGAGTCCGAGCACGACCTCGTCGAGAACTCCCACGCCTCCACCTCGTTGTCGTACGCCGACGGGCTGGCCAAGGCCTACGCGCTGCGTGGCGAGGACCGCTACGTCGTGGCGGTGATCGGCGACGGCGCCCTCACCGGCGGCATGGCCTGGGAGGCGCTCAACAACATCGCGGTCGGCAAGGACCGCAAGCTGGTGATGGTGGTCAACGACAACGGGCGCTCCTACCAGCCGACCGTCGGCGGTCTCGCGACCCACCTGGCGACGCTGCGCACCAACCCTCGCTACGAGGAGGTCCTGGACCAGGTCAAGACCCGGCTCAACAAGGTGCCCGGGGTCGGCCCGGCCGTGTACGACGCGCTGCACGCGATGAAGAAGGGCATGAAGGACGCCCTGGCCCCACAGGGCATGTTCGAGGATCTCGGCCTGAAGTACGTCGGGCCGATCGACGGCCACGACCGGGTCGCGGTCGAGCACGCCCTGGCCCAGGCCAAGCGGTTCGGCGGGCCGGTGATCGTGCACGTGATCACCCGCAAGGGCTTCGGCTACGACCCCGCCGAGCGCAACGAGGCCGACCAGTTCCACCAGATCGGCGCCTTCGACGTCGAGACCGGTGAGGCCCGGCCCGCGGGCCGGATCTGGACCGACTTCTTCGCCGAGGAGATGGTCGCCCTCGGCTCCGAGCGGCGCGACCTCGTCGCGATCACCGCGGCGATGCTGTACCCGGTCGGGCTGGACCGCTTCGCGGCGGCGTACCCCGAACGCACCTTCGACGTCGGCATCGCCGAGCAGCACGCCGTCACCAGCGCGGCCGGCCTGGCCATGGGCGGCCTGCACCCGGTCGTCGCGATCTACGCGACGTTCCTCAACCGGGCCTTCGACCAGGTGCTGATGGACGTCGCGCTGCACGGCTGCGGCGTCACCTTCGTGCTCGACCGCTCCGGGGTGACCGGCAACGACGGTGCCAGCCACAACGGCATGTGGGACATGTCGATCCTCCAGGTGGTGCCGGGCCTGCGGATCGCGGCGCCGCGCGACGGCGCCCGGGTGCGCGAGCTGCTGCGCGAGGCCGTCGCTGTGAACGACGCGCCGACGGTGGTGCGGCTGCCCAAGGGGGCGCCACCCGACGAGATCCCCGCGATCGACCGGGCCGGCGGCTGCGACGTCCTGGTCCGCACCGGTACCCGGGACGTCCTGGTCGTCGGCATCGGCTCGATGGCGTCCGTCGCCGTCGACGTCGGCGCCCGCCTGGCCGCCCAGGGCATCGGCGTCACCGTCGTGGACCCGCGCTGGGTCAAGCCGGTCGACCCCGCCCTGGTCGGGCTGGCCCGGGAGCACCGTCTGGTGGTCACCATCGAGGACAACGGCCGCGTCGGCGGAGCGGGTTCGGCCCTGCTCCAGCGCCTGTCCGACGAGGGCGTCACCACGCCGTTCTCGCTGCACGGCATCCCGCAGGAGTTCCTCGACCATGCCGAGCGCAGCGCGATCCTCGAGCGGGTCGGCCTGACCGCTCAGACCATCGCCCGCGGCATCGTCGAGCGGCTCGCCGCCGACGGCGACGAGCCGCTCGCGGCCACCGACCAGAGCGCCCGCACGCGCGACTGAGGTCACGCGGGCGGCGGCGTCACTGCTGCCGGAGCGACTCCCCGACCGGGACCGCCACCTGGGTGTTGTCGCCGATGTCGCGGGCGGTGACCACGCAGTCGTTCGTCGACACGTGGCAGGTCAGCAGCGAGATCGGCTGCGGATCGTTCGTGGCCTTCGGGAGGGCCAGGGCCGCGATCGTGTCGCTGTCCAGCCACTGGTACGGCGCAGCGAACTGGAAGCCGAGGTCCTTGAACGCGACGTCCTGCCGCTTCCCGGTCGCGGAGGCGAACACCGCGAACTGGTCGGCGTCCTGGGTGAACCAGTGTGCCCCGTCGGGTGCGAGGTCGCCGCTGGAGACGTCCGGGACCTGGGCCGCGACGCCGGTGAGATCGGTTCCTGCCGCCCAGCCAGCGAGGCCGGCGGCGTCCAGTGGACGGAGGTTGGCCTTCACCACGGCGAGCCCGTTGCCGACCCGGACCAGGATCCGGTCTCCGGCAGCGTCCTGGACGGTGCCGGGCTCCGACAGACCCTGGTCCGGCCAGAAGGCGGTGCTCGGGGTCGGCCGGACCTCGACCACCTTCGTGCCCTGACCGTCCCAGAGCCACAGGTGTCCGTCCGACAAGGCCTCGACGTAGGGGTCGGGCTGACCCGGCTGAGAGGGGTTCACGCCGTTGGGTGCGGTCGACCTGGGGTCGATGGTGTTGCGGTTGCCCTCGGCGGAGGCGGCGGGCCAGAGATGGATCAGGTGGCCGTCGTACCAGGTCGCGACCAGCCCGTCGTCGCCGGCGAGGAGCCTGCTCCGCGCATGCGCGAGGTGCCCGATCTGCTGGACGTCGCCGTTCGTCTCCTCGTAGACGTTCAGATCGGGATCGGAGAAGACGAAGCCGCGAGCCGTCTGGACCATGGACTCGACCTTCCGTCCGACGTCGATCGTCCCGTCGCCGGTGTGGATGACGCTGCCGACGGCATAGGTCAACGCCTTGGTGGGCTGGTCGGCCGGCATCGGCTCGGCGGTGGTTCCCCGGCCGTGGAGGCCGAAGGCGGTCCCGGCGGTGACGAGGGCGAGGGCGGCGCCGCCGGCGACCAGCGCGGTACGGCGCCGCCGCAGGCGGCGGTTGCCGTCGCGGACGATGGCGTCCAGGTCGAGGTCGAGGCGGTCCAGCGCGTCGGCCCGGGTGTGCATCGTGGTGCGCAGCTGTCCGGTCATCGGGTCACCATCTCTTCGGTCGAATCGTCGTGGGGGAGCAGCTCGAGGTCGTCGCCGAGCCGGGTACGGAGCTTGGCCAGTCCGGCGGAGACCTGGCTCTTGACCGTGCCGACGGCGCAGCCCATGGCGTCGGCCGTCTGGGCCTCGGTCAGGTCGTCGAAGTACCGGAGCACCAGCGCCGCGCGTTGCCGTGGTGGCAGCGACTGGAGCGCTCGCCAGATCTCGTCCCGCTGGGCGACGCCGCCGTCGTGGCCCGCGAGGGCTCCCTCGGGCAGGGTCTCGGTGGGTCGCTCGTTGTTCCAGCCCTTGCGGCGGAACCACGAGATCGCGGTGGTGGTGATCGCCTTGCGGCAGTAGGCCTCGGCGTTGTGCGGGTCCCGCAGCCGGGGCCACGCGACGTACGTCTTGGTCAGCGCCTCCTGGACGAGGTCCTGGGCCAGCTGGGGGTCGCCGACCATCAGGTACGCCGCCCGGTGCAGCGACCTGGCCCGCGCCGCAGCGAACTCCGCGAACGCCGCTCGGTCCCGAGTGCTCACCGACTTCTCCGATCCGCGGGGCAGGTGCCCCGTCACCCTCCCAGACGACCTGGCCACCCGAAATGGTTCGTCGCGAGCAGGGACCCCGGGAAACGGTACTGACGCGGGCGCCTCCAGGTGGGACGCTCACGGGAACGGACCAGCGGAGGAGCGACCATGGCGGACCTGCAACCAGTCGACACGGTGCTGTGGATGGCCCGCGGTACCTGGGTGGCGATGACACTCCGGGCGGCCTGCGGACTCGGCGTCTTCGACCAGCTCGACCAGCCGCGGACCGCGCCGGACCTCGCGGCGGCCCTGGGCAGCGACCCGCACGCGACGGCCCGGCTGCTGGTGGCCCTCACCGACCTGGGTCTGCTGGAGCGCGACGGCCACGGCGACGGCGCGTACGCGAACAGCGCGACCGGGGCCACCCTGCGGGAGGACCACCCCAGCGGGGTGCGCAACCTGGTCCTGATGCAGAGCTGGCTGCCCAACGTCGCGTCCTGGACCCGGCTCGAGGACGCCGTCCGCACCGGCTCGTCGGTCTTCGAGGCCGTCAACGGGATGCCCTCCTGGGAGCACCTCAGCCGGCATCCCGAGGCCGAGGCCCTGTTCAACCGGGCGATGGCGCGCCGGGCGGCCGGCCAGATCGAGGCGATCCTGGCCGGCGTCGACCTCACGGGGGTGCGGACGGTGGTCGACGTGGGTGGCGGCCGGGGGGCGATGCTGGCCGGGATCCTGGAGGCCGGCCCGGACCTGTCCGGCGTCGTCGCCGACCGACCCGAGGTCGCCGCCGAGGCGGAGGTGGCCTTCGCCGAGGCGGGCCTGGGCGCCCGGGCCCACGGTGTGGCGGCCGACTTCTTCGACTCGGTGCCGGCCGGGGCCGACCTCTACGTGATCTCCAACGTGCTGCACGACTGGGACGACGCGGAGTGCGTCGCGATCCTGGCCACTGTCCGCGCCGCGATGTCCGAGGGTGCCCGGCTGGTCGTGGTCGAGAAGCTGCTCGACGCGCCCCGCTCGTTCGAGGACACCCGCGACCTGCACTTCGTCGACCTGCACATGCTGGTGATGTTCGGGGCGCGCGAGCGCACGAAGCCGGAGTACGACGCGCTCCTGGTGGCGGCCGGCTTCCCACCCGGCTCCGTGCCGGACGCGGAGACGTCGTGGAACGTGATCGAGACGACCCGCTGACGGCCCGTTGACGGGCCGGACCGACCGGCCGCCGGAATAGGCTGGTGGTCTGGGACGCTGAGACAGGTCCCCGATCCCGAAAGGTCACCCGTGCCCGATCCCGAGCGCCTGGTCCACATCGTCGACGACGTCCCCGAGCTCGCCGACGGTTCCGGCGTGCCGATGGTGATGGTCCTCGACGGCTTCCTGGACGCCGGGAACGCCGCCGCGCACGCGGCCCAGCACCTCGTGGAGCGGTCCGGGGGCGGGCGGGTCGTCGCGACCTTCGAGGTCGACGAGTTCCACGACTACCGGGCCCGGCGCCCGGCGATGTCCTTCGTCCGCGACCACTACGAGCAGTACGACGCCCCGCGCCTCGTGGTGCGGCTCCTGGCCGACGCCGGGGACACGCCGTACCTCTTGCTCCACGGTCCCGAGCCCGACAACCGGTGGGAGGCGTTCGCCCTGGCCGTCCGCCGCGTGGTCGAGCACCTGGGCGTGTCCCACGTGGTCAGCATGGGCGCGGTGCCGATGGCGGTGCCGCACACCCGCCCGATCGCGGTGACCCACCATGCCAACAGCCCCGAGCTGCTCTCGGGCGAGAGCCCGTGGCGGGGCGAGCTGCAGATCCCCTCCAGTGCGCAGGCGCTGCTCGAGCTGCGGCTCGGGGAGTGGGGTCACGGGGCGATGGGCTTCGTCGCGCACATCCCCCACTACCTCGCGCAGCTGGACTACCCGCAGGCCTCGGTGGAGCTGCTCGAGCATGTCGAGCGCGCCGCGCGGCTGACGATCGACCTCACCGAGCTCCGCGAGCTGGCGCACACCCGCGGTGTCGAGGTGGACAGCTACCTCTCGAACAACCCCGAGGTGGCCGAGATCGTCCAGGCGCTGGAGCAGCAGTACGACTCCTTCGCCCTCGCCGAGCAGGAGGGCAACAGCCTGCTCGCCCCGGACGAGCCGCTGCCGACGGGGGAGGAGATCGGCCAGCAGTTCGAGCAGTTCCTGGCCGGCCTCGACTCGCCCGACGGCGAGGTCTGATGCCGTCGTCCGCCGGGGAGCTCGTCGAGCTCCTCGACATCGAGCGCCTCGACACCGATCTGTTCCGGGGGCGGAGCCCCGACACCGACCGGCAGCGCGTCTTCGGCGGCCAGGTGGCCGCGCAGGCCCTGATCGCCGCGATCCGCACCTCCGAGCCGGGCCTCGACGTGCACTCGCTGCACTCCTACTTCCTGCGCCCCGGCGACACGACGGTGCCGATCATCTACGACGCGGAGCGGATCCGGGACGGTCGGTCGTTCGAGACCCGCCGGGTGGTGGCCCGGCAGCACGGGCACCCGATCTTCTACCTGACCGCCAACTTCCAGCGCCCCGAGGAGGGCTTCGAGCACCAGGACGTGATGCCCGAGGTGCCCGGCCCCGACGGCGGTCTCACCTTCGCCCAGATCGCCGCGCTGCGGACCGGCGACGACCGGGCCGCCGCGGAGTTCGCCAAGGAGTGGGCGGCGCTCGACACCAGGTACCTCGGCAACAGTCAGCATCCTGGACACACCCACCTCGGCGAGGACGCCGAGCGTCCGGCCCGGGCCCAGGTCTGGATCCGGGTCGACGGAGACCTCGGCGACGACCTGCACCTGCACGTGGCGGCCTTCACCTACGCCAGCGACCTGACCCTGCTCGGCGCCTCGCTCGTGCCGCACGACGTCGAGATCGGCTCGCCGGAGCTGATGCCGGCGTCGCTGGACCACACGATCTGGTTCCACCGGCCGTTCCGGGCCGACGAGTGGTGGCTCTACGACCAGTGGTCGCCCTCGGCCAGCGGTGGACGCGGGCTGTCCCTGGCGCGGGTGTTCACCCAGGACGGCCGGCTGGTCGCGACGGTGGCCCAGGAGGGCCTGATCAGGCGTCGTACCCGCTGACCCCGCGCGACAACCCGTACGTATGACGTCCCGGTGGTCAGGCGGAGCGGGTGCGGCCGACGAGGTGCGGGGCGCCGTCCTTCGGTGAGGTCAGCGCGAAGGCGAGGCCGCCGTCGGACCCGGGCTCCACCCCGAACCCCACCGAGCCGGGCAGCAGGATCGGCTTCTTGAACGCGGCCTCGACGGTCACCGCGTCGGGCAGCCGGTTCTCCACGGCCGCGACGCAGCGGGCCAGGCTCCACATGCCGTGCGCGATCTGGCGCGGGAAGCCCAGCGCCTTGGCGGTCAACGGGTAGAGATGGATCGGGTTGTGGTCTCCCGACACCCCGGCGTAGCGGCGACCGAGGTCGGCCGGGAGCGGCCAGGTGACCCGGCCGGTCGGTACGTCCGTCGGGCCGTCCGGCACGTGCGCCTCGGAGTCCCCGCGGCCGCGGCGGAGGTAGGTCGACGTGCTCTCCCAGACCACCTCGCCCCCGGCGTCGATGCGCGCGACCACGTCGACGGTGCGGCCCTTGGGATGCGGTCGCACCTCGTCGGCCCGCACGGTCACCGTGACCGTCTCGCCGATCGCGACCGGCCGGTGTGCGGTGATGACGTTGGCGACGTGCACGGCACCGACGGCCGGGAAGGGGAAGCTCGGGTCGCTCAGGATCGCCAGGTGCAGCGGGAACGCCAGCACGTGGGGGTAGGTCAGGGGCACCGTGTCCTTGACCGGGAAGCCGCAGACCTGTGCGTACGCCGAGACCGGCGCCCGCTCGATCGTCACCGCCGGCCGCGCGAAAGCCAGCCCCTCGAAGCCGCCGGACCTGCGGACCCCGGGCAGCTGGTTGACCAGCGGGATCGACGGCAGGGCGGCCCGGAGCAGGGTCGTGACGCCGCCGGGCTCGCCGTGGACGATCCGGACCTCGGTGGTCGAGCCGGTCGCTTCGTTGGCCGAGCCGGTCCCCTCGTTGGTCGAGCCGGTCCCCTCGTTGGTCGAGCCTGTCGAGACCATCAGGCGCCCAGCATCATCTGGCCGCAGACCCGCACCACGTTGCCGTTGACCGCGGTGGAGGCCGGGTCGGCGTACCACGCGATCGCCTCGGCGACGTCGACCGGCTGGCCGCCCTGGCTCAGCGAGTTGAGCCGACGTCCGACCTCGCGGGTGGCGAACGGCACCGCCGCGGTCATCTTGGTCTCGATGAAACCGGGGGCCACCGCGTTCACGGTGATCCCGTGCGTGAGCTCGCCGGCCAGGGAGTCCACCAGGCCGATCACCCCGGCCTTGGAGGTGGCGTAGTTGGTCTGGCCCAGGTTGCCCGCGATCCCGGCGATCGACGCGACCCCGATGATCCGTCCGTTGTCGTGGACCAGGCCCTGGGCGAGGAGCTCGGCGGTGATCCGCTCGGGTGCCACGAGGTTGACGTCGATCACCGAGCTCCAGCGGGCCTCGTCGAGGTTGGCGAGCCGCTTGTCGCGGGTGATCCCGGCGTTGTGCACCACGACGTCGACGCCGCCGTGCGCGGTGGACAGGTGCTGCGCGATCCGCTTCGGGGCGTCCTTGGCGGTGATGTCGAGGGTCAGGTAGTCGCCGTCCAGCTCCTTGGTCAGGGTGATCAGGTCGCTGGCCGCCTGGGGTACGTCGACGCCGACGACCGTGGCGCCGTCGCGCGCCAGCACGCGGGCGATCTGCTCGCCGATGCCGCGGGCGGCGCCGGTCACCAGCGCGACCTTGCCGGCCAGCGGGCGCTGCCAGTCGGGCTCCTCGGCGGGCTCGGTGGCAGTGTTGCCGATCCGGATCACCTGGCCCGAGACGTAGGCCGACTTCGGCGAGAGCAGGAAGCCGAGCGTGGAGGCGACCCCACCCTCCGCGCCGTCGGCGACGTAGACCAGCTGGGCCGTGCCGCCACGGCCGACCTCCTTGGCCAGGCTCCGGGTGAAGCCCTCGAGGGCGCGCTGCGCGATCCGCTCCTCGCCCTTCAGCTGCTCCGGCGGGGTGCCGATCACGACCAGGCGAGCGCAGGTCTGCACGTTGCGCATCAGCGGCGCGAAGAAGTCCCGGAGCGCCACCAGGGCGCCCGGGTCGGTCAGTCCGGTGGCGTCGAAGACCAGACCCTTGTAGCGGGCCTCCCCATCGGTGACCGCCACCGAGGTGATGCCCCGGGTGTCGAGCAGCCCCGGCAGTGACTCCACCAGCCGACCCGTGCCTCCGACGACAACGGTGCCGTCGACCAGCGGCGACCCCGCGGCGTACCGGTCGAGCTCGACCGGGTTGGGCAGACCGAGGTTCTTCACCATCAGCCTGCCGACGGGGGAGGACACGAAGTCCTGGTAGCGGTCGGTCATGGGTCGTCTCCTGGGCGTGCCACGGGTCTGGCCGGTCGGCCACCAACATGTAACCCGATGTGTAACTCCGGGTCCATATTTCGTGATGTGGCGCTCATTGCATTGGATGACGCGGCCCGAGGCACAAGGATATGTGCCATGAACCCGAAGACCCGCCGGGTCGCCGTGCTCGGCGGCAACCGCCTGCCCTTCGCCCGCTCCAACAGCGTCTACGCCGACGCCTCCAACCAGGAGATGCTCACCGCGGCCATCGACGGTCTCGTCACCCGGTTCGGGCTCGAGGGGGAGCGGGTCGGCGAGGTCGTCGCCGGAGCCGTGCTCAAGCACGCGCGCGACTTCAACCTGACCCGCGAGTCTGTGCTCGGCTCGAAGCTGGCCCCTGAGACCCCGGCGACCGACATCCAGCAGGCCTGCGGCACCGGGCTCCAGGCCGCGGCGATCGTGGCCGACAAGATCACCCTCGGCACGATCGACGTCGGCATCGCGGGCGGCACCGACACGACCTCCGACGCCCCGGTCGCGATCAGCGACAAGCTGCGCAAGAAGCTGATGAAGGTCAACGCGGCCCGCGACACGAAGGGGAAGCTGACCGCGCTGGCCCGGATCCGCCCGACGGACATCGGTCTGGCCATCCCGCAGAACGGCGAGGCCCGGACCAAGCTGTCGATGGGCGAGCACGCCGCCCTGACCGCGCTGGAGTGGCGCGTCGGTCGCGAGGAGCAGGACGAGCTGGCCGCACTGTCGCACCAGCACCTCGCCGCGGCGTACGACGCCGGGTTCCTCGACGACCAGGTCACGCCCTTCCGGGGCCTGGAGCGCGACCAGAACCTTCGCCCGGACTCCACGGTCGAGTCGCTGGCGAGGCTGAAGCCGGTCTTCGGCCGCGGCGAGGGCGCCACCATGACCGCCGGCAACTCGACGCCGCTGACCGACGGCGCGTCGGCGGTGCTGCTCTCCTCCGAGGAGTGGGCGACCGCGCACGGGCTGGAGCCCCTGGCCTTCCTGGTCGACCACGAGACCGCGGCCGTGGACTTCGTGCACGGCAACGAGGGGCTGCTGATGGCGCCGGCGTACGCCGTACCCCGGCTGCTGGCGCGCAACGGCCTGACGCTGCAGGACTTCGACTTCTACGAGATCCACGAGGCGTTCGCCTCCCAGGTGCTGGCCACGCTGAAGGCCTGGGACGACCCGGTCTTCACCAAGGAGCGCCTCGGGCTCGACGCGCCGCTGGGGGAGATCGACCGGTCGAAGCTCAACGTCAACGGCTCGTCGCTGGCCGCGGGCCATCCGTTCGCCGCCACCGGCGGACGGATCCTCAACGTCGCGGCCAAGCTGCTCGCCGAGAAGGGGTCCGGGCGCGCCCTGATCTCCATCTGTGCCGCCGGCGGCCAGGGCGTCACCGCGATCCTCGAGCGTTGACGCTCGGCCGGAGAGTTCGCCGGTGGGCTCAGCCGTGGGCCATGGCCAGGGCCGAGGTGAGCAGCAGCGCCTTGACCTGCTCGGCGCCGATCCGGCCGACCTGGGGTACGCCGGGCGACACCTCGTCGATGACCAGGCCGACCCGGGCGAGCTGGAGGCCACCGAGCCCGGTGGCGTACAGCGTGTTGGCCAGCAGGACCGGGTCGTCGATCTCGAAGTCGCCCGCGGACACGCCGGCCTCCAGGGTCCGGCGCAGGCTCGCCAGGCAGGCCGCGATCGCCCGGCCGAGCCGGAGCATCGCTCCCTCGGAGATCTCGTCGAAGAGCTCGTGACCCGTACGTCGCATCAGGCTGTGGGCGCAGTCCACGAACGCCGGGTGGGCGACGCCGTAGTCCACGAAGGTCGACACGAGGGCCGCCAGCTGGTCCGGCGGTGAGGTGCTCTCGGCGGCTGCGTCGGTGAGCGCTGCCGCGAGCTCGTCGAGGTAGCCCACCAGGGCCAGGGCGAAGAGCTCCTCCTTGCCGGTGAAGTGCCGGTAGACGATCGCCCGGTTGATCCCCACGGCACGGGCGATGTCCTCGATCTGCGCGTCGGCGACGCCACGCTCGTCGAACAGCGTCCGGGTCGCGGCCAGGATTGCCGACTCCCGGGCCCGGCGTCGTACGGCGGTGCTGCTGGGGCGCTGCGCGGTGCTCGGCATGGCGGCATCGTACGACCGTGCAACTGCGAGTTGCACGCGTGTCGCTGCGAGGTCGCTCAGAGGAAGCGGGTCAGCCGGTCCAGCGACTCGGTCGGCACGGTGACCGCCACACCCTCGCCGATCGCGCGCAGCCGCCACCCGTCGCCGTCGCGGAACAGCTTCGCCATCGCCAGGCCGGTCCGCGGGGTGCCGTCGGTCAGAGTGAGCCGCGCCAGCTCGACGTCGCGCTCGTCGAGAAGCCTGCAGTAGGCGTTGTCGATCCAGTCCAGGGTGTGCCCCTGGTAGCTGCTGACCAGGAAGAGGATCGTGTCGACCTTGGCGTAGACCCGCCCCAGGTCGACGGTGAGCCGCTCGTCGTCGCCCTCGCCGCGGCCGCTGATGTTGTCACCGAGGTGGACCACCGAGCCGTCGCGGGTCTCCAGGTGGTTGTAGAACGCGATGTCGAAGAGCCGGCCGTCCGCGAACTGGATGGCCGTGGCGTCGAGGTCGACGTCGGGCTTGCCAGTGCCGATGAAGCCGGCGCCGCGCTCCTTGTCCCAGCCCAGCCCCATCTGGAGCCGGACCAGCGGCTGCCCGTCGTCGGTCTCCAGCGCCAGCTCCTGGCCCCTGGTCAGCTCGATCACTGTCGTCCTCCTCGCTCGTGCCGCCGAATCTATCGGGGCACCTGACACCTCCGTGCGGCCGTGCGAGCATTCCGGTCATGGCCTCGACGCCCCTGCGGGAGAGCCGGCGGTACGACGTGCCGCCGATCTGGCTGGTGCCGTTCCTGCTGCTCGGCGCGATCTATGCGATCGTGTCGGTCTCGCTCTGGCTGACCCCGCTCGGCATCGTCGTCGGTCTGTACGCCGTGTGGCGGCTCGAGCGGTGGGCCGACGCCTACGTCCGCGAGCGGAACGCCGCACGCGACTGAGCGCCGGTCAGCCTGTCGGGCCGACCGAGGCTGCCAGCGCCTCCAGCTCGGCGTCGGTGGGGAACGGCGTACCGGTCAGCGAGTAGAGGTGGAGGGACCGTTGACCCGTGCACTCGATCCGGAGCTCCCAGGATCCCTCCCCGGAACGCCCACGGGGCACCTCGGCGGCCCCGTCCGGCGGAGTCACCCGCAGGCACACCTTCCCGCTCGGGGCGACCACGACGATGTCGAGGACGTCGTCGGCCAGGAGCTCGCGGGGCACGGCGGGGAGCCCGTCGACGAACCGGACCAGGACGCCCGGGTGGTCCTGGGGTGCGAGCTCGACCACCGCCTGCGAGTGCGGGGCGAGCTCGTAGAGGAGGGGTCCCCAGTTGCCGGTGCGCAGGGCCATCTCGAAGGTGGTCACGTGGGCAGTGTGGCATCGCCGGCGAGGCCGCGGACGGTCTCGATGGTGTCGGCCTCGTCCGGCCCCTTGTCGTCGCGGTAGCGGACGACGCGGGCGAAGCGCAGCGCCAGCCCTCCGGGGTAGCGGGTGGACCGCTGGAGACCGTCGAAGGCGATCTCGACGACCTGCTCGGGTCGCACCTTCACGACGTAGTGGGCCCGGATCTCGCTCGGCTCCAGGGCGAGGTCGGTGAACCGCTCGGTCTGCCAGGCCAGCATCTCGTCGGTCATCCCCTTGAAGGTCTTGCCCAGCATCACGAACCCGCCCGCGCCGCCGTCGCCCGACGGGTCGCGGGCGCCGAGGTGGATGTTGGACAGCCAGCCCTCGCGGCGCCCGCTGCCCCACTCGACGGCGAGCACCACCAGGTCGAGCGTGTGCACCGGCTTGACCTTGACCCAGCCGGAGCCCCTGCGCCCGGCGGCATAGCCGAGGTCGAGGCCCTTGACGACCACGCCCTCGTGGCCGGCCGCGATCGCCTCGCGGGCGAAGGCCTCGGCTGCGGCGGGGTCGTCGGTGACGAGACGGGGCACCCGGTGCTGCTCGGGAACCAGGGCGTCGAGGGCGGCGAGCCGCTCGGTCGCCGGTGCGTCCAGCAGTGCCCGGCCGTCGACGGTGAGCACATCGAAGAAGTACGGCGTGACCGCGACACCGCCCTCGCGGTCGGGCTGGGCGGTGCGGGACGCGGTCTCCTGGAAGGGTCGCGGCCGGCCGCGATCGTCGAGCGCGATGGCCTCGCCGTCGAGCACGAACTCCCGCGCCGGCAGTGACCTCGCGACGGCCACCACCTCGGGCAGCCGGTCGGTGATGTCGTCGAGGCTGCGGGTCGCGATCTGCACGTCGTCGCCCCGACGGTGGACCTGGATCCGGATGCCGTCGAGCTTCACGTCGACGGCCACCCGGCCGCCACCCGCCTTGGTCATCGCGGCCGTGACGTCGGGGGCGCTGGAGGCCAGCATCGGCAGCACCGGCCGGCCCACCTCGAGGCCCACCTCGGCCAGGGCCTCCTCGCCGCCGGTCATCGCGGCGACCACGATCGGCACCGTGCCGCCCGCGAGCATCGCGGCTCGGCGCACGGCCGTCAGCCGCACGCCGGATGCGGCCGCGACGGCCTCCTGCACCAGCGCGTCGAGGGCACCCTGGCGGACGTTGCCGGTGATCACCCCGCGCAGCCAGCGCTGCTCGTCGGCCATGGCTCGCGCGAACAGGTCACGGACCCCCGACGCCCGGGCCTCCTGGGAGCCGGGCCCGGCCAGCGCAGCGAGCTCGTCGAGCGTCTCGTGCACGGCCAGGGCGGTCAGGGTCGGGTCGGAGGCCGGCGCAGGCAGAGCGCTGAGACCGCGGAAGCCGACCCCGGTGCGGCGCTGGAGGATCGTGCCGCCGAGGTAGGCCGTGACCACCGGCAGCTCGTCGACTCCGGCTCGCTCGAGTCGCTCGGCGATCGCGGCGACCTTGGCCTTCCGGGAGCGGGTCCCGGCGACGGCACCCGAGGTCTCGACCAGGTCGCGCAGCAGCATGGAGCCATCCTGCCGGAGGCCTCCGACACTGGCCTCCGAGCGGTCAGTCGCCGATCCGCGACCGGACGGCGTACAGCTCGGGGAAGAAGGTCAGGTCGAGCGCCCGGCGCAGGAAGTCGACGCCGGACGAGCCGCCGGTGCCCTGCTTGTGGCCGATCGTGCGCTGCACGACCTGGAGGTGCCGGAACCGCCACTCCTGGAAGTTGTCCTCGACGTCGACCAGCTCCTCGCAGGTCTCGTAGACGCCCCAGTGCTCCTCGGGCGCGGCGTAGACCCCCGCGAACATGTCGACCAGGGCCGGCTGCGAGACGTAGGGCCGGGACCAGTCGCGGTGCAGCGACTCCTCCGGTACGGCGTACCCCTGGCGCGACAGGTAGGCCAGGAGCTCGTCGTACAGCGACGGCTGGAAGAGCAGCGTGGTCAGTGCTGCGTGCGCCTCGGGGTCGTGGGAGAAGACCTTGACCATGTCGGCGCTCTTGTTGCCGAGCAGGAACTCGACCTCGCGGTACTGCGCCGACTGGAAGCCCGACGAGGTCGCCAGGAAGGGGCGGATCAGGGCGTACTCCGACGGGGTCAGGGTCGCCAGCACCGACCACTGGTCGGTGAGCACGTGCTGGACGTGCTTGACCCGGGCCAGCCGTTTCAGCGCGGGCGAGAGGTCGTCGGTGGCCAGCAGTGCCCTCGCCGAGCGGAGCTCGTGGACCAGCAGCTTCAGCCATAGCTCGGAGGTCTGGTGCTGGATGATGAAGAGCAGCTCGTCGTGCTGGGGCGGGTCGCTCAGCGGACGCTGCGCTGACAGCAGCAGGTCGAGCCGGAGGTAGTCGCCGTACGACATCTGGCGGCTGAAGTCGCGCTCGATGCCCTCCTCGAGCCCGCGTTGGTTGCTGGAGTCGCTCACGGTGCCGACCCTAGTCGCGCCGCGACGGCTGCGGTCCCGGTCCGGCCGGGATGTCGGCCTCGCCGACTAGCCTGACCGCGTGGAGTCCGGAGAGCGGGTGTGGCGACCCGGGTTCCCGCTCTCGGTCGCCGCGCTGCTCGGCCCGCTCCGGCGCGGGCCCGGCGACCCGACCTACCGGTCCGAGGGTGGTGAGGTGTGGCGCGGCATCCGCACCCCGGCCGGGCCGGTCACCCTGCGGATCGCGGCGCGGACAGCCGACGCGGACGTCCTGGCCCGGGCGTGGGGCCCGGGCGCGGAGTGGGCGCTCGAGCACGTCCCCGCCCTGCTCGGGGCCGACGACGACGACACCGGCTTCGACGCCGACCGGCACCCCCTGGTCGCCGAGGCCTGGCGCCGACGCCGGGTGCGCTTCGGGGCCACCCATCGGCTCTGGGAGGCGCTGGTGCCGGCGATCCTCGAGCAGAAGGTGACCGGCCAGGAGGCCTTCGCCGGCTTCCGGGCCCTGGTCAGGCGGTACGGCGAGCCGGCACCCGGCCCGGGTGGCGACCTGCGGCTCCGGGTCCAGCCCGACGCCGCGACGATCCGGCTGGTCCCGTCCTGGGAGTGGCTGAGGATGCACGTCGACCCGGCCCGCTCGCGGACCCTCGTGCGCGCGGCCGCCGTGGCCGACAGCCTCGAGCGGCTGACCCCTGACGACGCCGACACCAGGCTGCGCAGCCTGCCCGGGGTGGGGGAGTGGACGTCGGCCGAGGTCCGGTCCCGGGCGTTCGGCGACCCCGACGCCGTCAGCTTCGGCGACTACCACGTCGCCAAGGACATCGGCTGGGCCGTGACCGGCGAGGCCTTCGACGACGACCAGCTCCGCGAGTTCCTCGAGCCGTGGCGGCCGCAGCGCAACCGCGCCGTGCTCCTGATCCACGGCCTGGCCGGCGGTCGGCCGCGACATGGCCCCCGGATGGCGCCGCGCACCCACCTGCCCGCCGGATAAGGTGTAACTCCGAGTTACAGATCTCGGCTCCGGTCGAGCGAGGAGAGGCGGGCCGGCGTTGACCGCTCTGGTGGGACTCCGCGACGCCGACGAGTCCGCAGCCCGGCGTTTCTTCGCGACGGTCGGTCCCGAGGACCTCGTGGCCGCGCTCCATGCCACCGCCGACGACGTCCTGCTCGCCCTCGTCGGCCGCGACGAGGTCCGCACCGCCGCGGTCGAGGGCATCGTCGAGCGCCTGCACGAGTACGCCGTACCCGAGCGACTGGCCGGCCTGCACGGCGTCGTCCGGTTCGACCTGGTGCGGGGGCGGCAGGTGCTGGAGCGGCACGGTCTGGAGTTCGTGAACGGCGCGATGACCCCGCGGCCGCACCTGGGGGCCGACCTGCCCGTCGACGTGGTGATGACCACGAGCCTCGTGCGGTTCCTCCGGCTGGTCAGCGGTGAGGCCAACGCCGGCCTCCTCTACCTCGCCGGTCACCTCGACATCGAGGGCGACGCCGACCTCGCCCTCGGGATCGGCGGCATCTTCCGGGTTCCGGGCACCGGCCGGGTGGCGGTCGACCCGCGGCTGCTGGACCCCGTCGACGTCGCGACCGCGCTGGGCAGCGTGCCTGCTGCTCACCTGCGCAGCGTGATGCGCTCGGGCTTCCGGCACGTGGTGCTCGATGAGATCTTCCGGCGGCTGCCGGAGTTCGTGAACGAGCGCAAGGCCAGGGGGGTCGACCTGACCATCGGGTTCCGGCTGCTGGGCAACCCGAGCGGCGAGATCGAGCGGTACGTCGTCCGCGTGCACGAGGGCGTGGCCACGGTCGAGACCGGCGACGCCGGCGGCGAGCGTGACGCCACGATCACCTGCGAGGGTCACGACTACCTGCGGTTGGCCACCGGTCACCTCAACCCGGTGCTGGGGGTGCTCAAGGGACGGCTCAAGGTCAAGGGCGACAAGGCCAAGGCACTCCAGCTGAGCTCGATCATCGACATCCCGCACGCCCCCTGAGGCTCAGCGGTCGGGCGGCGGCTACAGCAGCGGGCGCAGCGGGTTGAGCACGAACTCGGTGAAGCGGCGGTAGATGTCGCGCGCCTCCCACTCGGACCGGGTCAGCTCTAGGGAGTTGGACTCGTCGAGCCGGAAGACGTCCTCGAGCGCCGAGGCGAGGCCCGGGTCGATGATCTCCACGTTGATCTCGAAGTTGCCCTGGAGGCTCAGCCGGTCGACGTTCGCGGTGCCGACGGTCGCCCACCGGCCGTCGATGGTGGCGGTCTTGGCGTGCACCATGGCGTCGCGGTAGCGCAGGATCCGCACGCCGGACCGCAGCAGCTGCGAGAAGTAGCCGCGCGAGATCCAGTCGGCGACCACGTGGTTGGACTTGGCCGGGATCAGGAGACGGACGTCGACCCCACGCTCGGCGGCCTGGGTCAGCGCGTCGACGAAGTCCTGGTCGGGCAGGAAGTAGGCCGTGGTCATCCAGATGTTGCGGCTGGCCCGGGCGAACGCCTCGAGGTACATCGACCGGATCGGGAACATCCACAGCCGCGGCACGTTGCGGTGGATCCGGATCGTGGGCTCCCAGGTGGAGGCCGTCTCGAGCAGCAAGGGCCGCTCGCTGGCCCGGATCCTGCGCCGCCGGTTGAGGTTCCAGAAGTCGGCGAACGCCCGCTTGAGGTCCCAGACCCCTGGCCCGGTGATCCGGACGTGGGTGTCGCGCCACTCGGTCGCGTAGGCGTCACCGATGTTGTAGCCGCCGAGGAAGCCGACCGCGTCGTCGACCACCAGGATCTTGCGGTGGTCGCGGCCGTAGCGGCGCAGGTCGAACGGCCGCCACCCCGCGGCGTACACGGGGTAGCGCAGCACCTTGATCGTCGGTGGGAAGCGCTTGAACCTCGGCGACACCACGAGGTTGGCGAAGCTGTCGTAGATGCAGTAGACCTCGACCCCCCGCTCCGCAGCGGCCTCCAGAGCGGTCTTGAACCGCTGCCCGGTGGTGTCGCCCTTCCAGATGTAGGTCTCGAACAGGACCTGGCGCCGGGCGCCGTCGATGGCCGCGAGCATGTCGTCGTACAGGTCGGTGCCGAACGTGTACGTCGTGACGTCGCCGTCGCCGACCGGCACGGTGGCAGGCGGGTCGGTGGGGAACGAGACCGCGCGGCGCTTGCCCCGCCGGCGGTAGGAGTCGACCAGCGTCATCGCGGTCGCCAGCGCGAACGGCGCCGCGGCCACCCCGACCGCGGTACGGCGAGCCGCGGTGATCCAGCGATCGCTCGCGGTGGGGGTGTGCACGGCGCCACGCTACCCACAAGGCCGGGACCTTCCGATCTGGTCGGCGGACCGGGACGGCGATCTGATGGACACATGACCGAACCGAAACCCTGGCGCTCGCTCCGCCGACCGGCCGTGGCCGCCCTGACCGTGGCCCTGCTGGTGGTGCTCACGGGGTGTGCCGGCAGCAACGACGTGGCCGGCACGGGGCAGGACCTGGCGGGCTTCTGGCCCGGCCTGTGGCACGGCTTCATCCTGCCGGTCAGCCTGATCATCTCGTGGTTCAACAGCAGCGTGGGCATCTACGAGGTGCACAACAACGGCGGCTGGTACGACACCGGCTTCGTCCTCGGCGCCTCGTTCGTCTTCGGCAGCGTCCTCGGCGGGAGCCGCGGCGCGGCCACGGCCAGCCGTCGTCGCGGCTAGTCCTCCGCCTCCGCCTCGCGCGGCTGGTACCCCGCGATCACCACGCGCAAGCGGGCCAGGTCGTGGGGCGGGAACAGCTCCTGGGGGAGCATCGCCTGCACCCGGGTCTGCCGGTTGCGCAGCAGCACCCAGCCGTGCACGACGTGGACGTCGGAGAACCCGTCGAACGCGAGCGTGGACTCCGACCACTGCCGTCGGACCACCACGAAGTCCGGACCGAACTGCGACTCGAACTCGAGCCCGCAAGGCAGCTGCCGGTGCATCACCCGCAGTCGCTGCCAGTGGGCGAAGCCGACGGCACACAGGACGAGCGCGCCGATCAGTGCCACCGAGAAGAGGAGCGCGAGGAGCGGGTCGTGGTCCTCGTCGGTTCGACCGGCGGTCAGCAGCGCCAGCATCAGCCCCACGGTGAGCACACCGCCGAGGACGAGGATGCGGCCGCGGCGCAGCTCCTGGACCAGCAGCGCCGTGGCCGCGCTCCGTGCCGACGACCGGTCGGCGGTCCAGCGGTTGGTCGCGCCGAGGTCGTCCATGCGCGGCATTGGAGCACGGATGCCCTCCGATCGCTACGGTGACCGGATCTGCGAGCCGGGGTCGACGATCGTCCTCCACGAGTGCTGCACGGGCAGGACTGGCTGACCCACCCGGAGACCGTCGTCGCCGACGACGGGCACGAGCTGGTCACGCTCCTGCGTCCCGGGACGCCGTTCACCTTCCACGACCATCCGCACGGGCCCCATCCCTGGGCGGCCGGGCACACGTCCTGGGAGGGTCCGGTGCTGCTCCGGGCGACGCGTGCCGGGGACCGGTACGGCGCCTGGTGGTTCCACGACCGGGTGACGGCGTACAGGAGCGCCAGCGTGGCTCCGGCGACGAGGGCGGTCCAGCCCGGGGCGAAGACCACGGCACCGAGGAGCGACGATCCGGACCCCCGGATCGCGACCCCATCGACGAGGGCGAGGAGCAGGAGGCAGGTCCAGAGCCGGCGGCGACGCAGCACGACCGCGAACAGCGCGTTCGTCCCGCTCCGCTGAGGACCGCGATTCGGCCGGTGCCGGGCCACGAACCCCGGGCTGTCGGTGGCCGCCCGTAGGCTGGCCGCATGCGACCAGTGACCGACCTGGAGCGCCGGGTGGCGCCGTTCGAGGTGATCTCGGACTACACGCCCTCGGGCGACCAGCCGGCCGCGATCGAGGAGATCGTGCGCCGGGTCAAGGGCGGTGAGCAGGACGTCGTCCTGCTCGGCGCGACCGGCACCGGCAAGACGGCCTCGATCGCGTGGGTGGCCGAGCAGGTGCAGCGGCCGATGCTGGTGCTCCAGCCCAACAAGACGCTGGCCGCGCAGTTCGCCAACGAGCTGCGCCAGCTGTTCCCCAACAACGCGATCGAGTACTTCGTCTCCTACTACGACTACTACCAGCCCGAGGCCTACGTCCCCCAGACCGACACCTACATCGAGAAGGACTCCTCGATCAACGAGGAGGTCGAGCGGCTGCGGCACTCCGCGACCAACTCGCTGCTCACCCGGCGCGACGTGATCGTGGTGTCGACGGTCTCCTGCATCTACGGCCTCGGCACCCCGCAGGAGTACGTCGACCGGATGCTCCGGCTCAAGGTCGGCGAGACCCACGACCGCGACACGATCCTGCGCCGGCTGGTCGAGATCCAGTACACCCGCAACGACATGACCTTCACCCGCGGCACCTTCCGCGTGCGCGGCGACACCCTGGAGATCTTCCCGGTCTACGAGGAGCACGCGGTCCGGGTGGAGTTCTTCGGAGACGAGGTCGAGCGGCTGATGACGCTGCACCCGGTGACCGGCGAGGTGATCACCGACGACCCGGAGCTCTACGTCTTCCCGGCCACCCACTACGTCGCGGGCCCGCAGCGCATGGAGCGGGCGATCCGCGGCATCGAGACCGAGCTCGAGGATCGGCTCGCCACGTTCGAGCAGCAGGGCAAGCTGCTGGAGGCACAGCGCCTGCGGATGCGCACGACGTACGACGTGGAGATGATGCGGCAGGTCGGGTCCTGCGCCGGCATCGAGAACTACTCGATGCACATCGACGGCCGGAGCCCCGGCAGCGCGCCCAACTGCCTGCTCGACTACTTCCCGGAGGACTTCCTCCTCGTCATCGACGAGTCCCACGTCGCGGTGCCGCAGGTCGGGGGGATGTACGAGGGCGACATGTCGCGCAAGCGCAACCTGGTCGACCACGGCTTCCGGCTGCCCAGCGCGATGGACAACCGCCCGCTGAAGTGGGAGGAGTTCCTGGAGCGGATCGGCCAGACGATCTACCTCTCCGCGACCCCGGGCAACTACGAGCTCGACAAGGTCGGCGGTGACGTGGTCGAGCAGATCATCCGGCCGACCGGGCTGATCGACCCCGAGGTCGTGGTGAAGCCGACCAAGGGCCAGATCGACGACCTGATCCACGAGATCCGGGTCCGCACTGAGAAGAACGAGCGGATCCTGGTCACCACCTTGACCAAGAAGATGTCCGAGGACCTCACCGACTACCTGCTCGACGCCGGCGTTCGCACCCGCTACCTCCACTCCGAGGTCGACACCCTCAAGCGGATCGAGCTGCTGCGCGACCTGCGCCTGGGCGACTACGACGTCCTGGTCGGCATCAACCTCCTCCGCGAGGGCCTCGACCTGCCCGAGGTGTCGCTGGTGTCGATCCTCGACGCCGACAAGGAGGGCTTCCTGCGCTCCGACAAGTCGTTGATCCAGACCATCGGCCGCGCGGCGCGCAACGTGTCGGGCCAGGTGCACATGTACGCCGACAAGATCACGCCGTCCATGGCCTCGGCGATCGACGAGACCAACCGGCGCCGGGCCAAGCAGGTCGCCTACAACAAGGAGCGCGGCGTCGACCCGATGCCGCTGCGCAAGAAGATCGCCGACATCACCGAGATGCTGGCCCGCGAGGGTGAGGACACCCAGGCCCTGCTCCAGACCTGGGCCGGCACCGAGGCCAAGGGTCGCGCGGGTGGCGTCAAGCTCAAGGTCGGCCAGCCGGTGCCGGCGCTGGGCCAGCTGAACTCCAGCGGCCACGCCAAGGACCTCGCCGGCCTGCCGTCGGCCGAGCTCGCCTCACTGATCCAGGAGCTCACCGACCAGATGAAGGCAGCCGCGGGCGAGCTCCAGTTCGAGCTCGCCGCCCGGCTGCGCGACGAGGTCAACGACCTCAAGAAGGAGCTCCGTCAGATGATGGAGGCGACGAAGTGAGCGCAACCAACTGACCGTCTGACGGGTCTCAGGACCGTGAGGTCACGAGCGCTTCCCGCTGTGCTGCTGCTCCTGGTCCTGGGTGGCTGCCATCCCGGCACACCCGGCTCTGCCGTGCGGCACCCCGCACCGCCCGCGAACCTGCGGCCCGACCAGCCGAGCGCCGAGCCCGGCTCGGGCCGTGAGCGGTCCGCGCGTTCCGTGGTCGCGGCGCCAGGCTCGCACCTCTACAGCTGGGCCGCCGATGCCCGGGGCGACCTGCTCGGCATCTGGTCGGCCGGCTCGGGCCGGCACCCGCGCCAGGCGTTCGCGGTCCGGACCGCCACGGGGGAGGTCGCGGTCCGGGGGGCACCCACCGCGAGCTTCGTGCAGGCCGCACTGACCCACGGGTGGATCGTCTCGTCGAGGGGTCGGCACGGGATGGACCTGGTCCGGATCGGGGTCGATGCCGTCGCCCACCCGCTGGCCGTGTCCGATGTGTCGGAGCGCCCGCGACCGGGAGACGTGCTGGTGCGTCGCGGAGCCCGGCTGGTGGTGTACCGGCCGTCGACAGGTCGCGCGTACGACGTACCCAAGCCGCCGCTGGCGCATCCGTCCGGCGGCTACGTCACCGCCTCCGGGGCACTGGTCGTCGCGGGCAGCGCCGACGGGTCCCCGGTCTGGGCCACGCTGGCCGGGCATCGGTGGACGACCGGGGCCTGGCCGCTGGGGCAGGTGGCGGACGTCGTGGTCGGAGCCGGTGACCACGTCGTCGTCGTCTTGGGCCGGGCTCTGGGCAACGGCATCGACGCCACCGGCGTGGCCGGGCTGGCGGTCTCCGACGACGCCGGTCGCACCTGGCGCACCGAGCCGGCACCCTCGGGCGTGGTCGAGGCGCTGAGTGCGGTGGTGCTGCCCTCGGGAACGGCGTTCGTCTCCACCGGCCCGGGTCAGCTGCTCCGGGCCCGGCCCGGCCGCCCCGTCGACGTGGTGCCCGGCATCCGGCCCGTCTCGCTCAGCAGTGCGCACGGCCGTCTGGTCGCCCTGACGACCCCCGACCGTCGCTTCATCCAGCCGGTGCTCAGGGTGACCACCGACCAGGGCCGGACCTGGTCCCCGCTGCCGGCCCCGGGCCGGCAGCGCTGAGTGCGCGACAATCTCCTGATGGACGTGACCCGGATGACGGCGTACTGCGCGGCCAAGCCCGGCGCCTGGGCCGACAACCCCTGGGGGCACGAGCACCCGGTGTTCAAGGTGGGGCCGGGGGAGCGCGGCAAGATCTTCGCCTTCCTCGGCGGCTCCGGGGTCGGCATCAAGGCCGCGACCACCCGTGAGGTGGCCGACGAGTGGCTGCACCGCTACCCCGGCCGCGCGACCACGATGGCCTACATCGGTCGCTCCGGCTGGAACGACCTGGCCTTCGAGGGCATCCCCGACGACGAGCTGCTCGAGGCGGTCGACGAGTCCTACCGGCTGGTCGTCGAGAAGCTCCCGCAGAAGCTCCGCCCCGACGGCTGGGACGCCTGAGCGGTGAGCTGGGACCGTTTCGCGGGCTCGAGACCGGTCCTGGCTCACCGCCAGCGTCCTGCGGCCCGGATCAGTCGTCGTCGGTCTCGCGCACCGGCGACCGCTCCGCCTCGCCGACGATCGGTCCGGACTGCTGCGCCTCGGGGGTCTCGAGGGCCTTGGCCTGGCGGCGCTGGAGCTTCTCGACCCGCTTCTCGACGATCTCCTGCCGGCTCGCCAGCACCCGCAGCAGGTTGATCCCGGTCGGGATGGCGACGAAGAGCGGCCAGAGGAAGCCGCTGTGACCGGTCATGAGCCAGATCGCCCAGCAGATCAGGTTGGGCACCAGGAACCCCATCAGCGCGTCCCGCCGCTGGCCGGCGAAGTAGACCTCCGCGCTGCGTCGTACGTCGGTCGGGGCGACCGTGGCGAAGCGGGCCGGCACCGCGTCGGCGGTGAGGTCGCGGATCGGCGGCAGCAGCTCGGCGTAGGTCTTGGCCGAGCTGACCGCGCCGGACCGTTCGTCGAGCTCGTCGCGGTCCAGGCGGCCGTCCGCGTACGCCGAGGCCAGGAGGTCGTTGACGACGGCACGGTCGCGGTCGGAGGCCCGCATGCCGGCGTACGACGGGTCGCGCGGGTCGTGCTCGAACTCCCGCCAGATGCTCCCCGCGCTCACCGGGACATCGTAAGGTCCCACGCCGCAGCCGCGACCCGGGCGATCCCGGCCTCACGCTCCTCCGGGGTGCCCGGCGCGGAGACCAGCACGGCCAGGCCGACCGGCGGCAGACCGGCAGCCCGGACCAGCGCGACGTCGTGGTTGACGCCGTCGATCCAGCCGGTCTTGTTGCCGATGACCAGGCGGGGCGGCAGGCCGGCGGGGATGCCGCCGCGGTAGGTCTGGGCGCGCAGGACCCGCTCGCACTCCGCAGTGGCGGCCGGCCCGGCCAGCCGGCCCTCGGCCAGGGCGACCATCACCCGGGCCAGGTCGTCGGCCGTGACCAGGTTGTCCAGGCGCGCGTCGCGCGCCGGGTAGTCCTCGATGCCGCGGGGGAGCGTGGTGCCCGGCGAGCAGCCGGCCAGGTCCAGCACGGTGGCGACCTCGGCCGGGCCCACCTGCTCGAGCACCAGGTCGGTGGCGAGGTTGCCGGAGACGGTGACCATGCGTCCGACCAGGTCCCGCAGGGCCACGGCGTCGCCGAGGGCCGCCCAGGTCTCGGGGTCGGAGTCCTGGTCGGGGTCCATCGTGAAGCGCTGGCCCGGCACCACGGAGTCGAAGTCGTCGTGCACCACCACCCGCCGGTCGAGGTCGAGCTCACCCCGCTCGGCCCGGCGCAGGGCGGCGACGAGCACCGGGAGCTTCATCGTGCTGGCGGCGTAGTGCTGCGCCTCCGGATCGATCGCCAGCCGTGGGGCCTCCTCACCCGAGACCCGCAGCACCACGGACACCGTGCCCGACCCGCGTCGTACGCCGGTGACGGCCGCCTCCAACGCCTCCGGGAGCGCCGCAGACCCGCTCAGGTCGCGTCCTCGGGCCGGCGACGAGCCACGGTCAGGGCCACCATCCGGGCGACCACGAACGCGATGTAGAAGACGCCGGTCACCTGCTCGACCATCGACAGCGACCGGGCGTGCCCGAGCACCGGTGTCACGTCGGAGAGGCCGGTGCTGGTCAGGGTGGTGAACGACAGGAACAACAGCTCGAACCAGCTACGGTCGCCCACGCCGCCGGAGCCGGTGAACGAGCCCGGCCAGACCACCTGGGCAGCGGCGTAGACGTAGGCGAAGCCCCAGGCCACCACCGTGAACGCGGCGCCGGTCGCGTAGATCTCGTCGGAGCTGACCCGCTCGTCGGCGAAGACGTAGCGGATCATGCCGTAGGAGATGAAGAAGTAGAACGGCGCGTGGAAGAGCGCCGAGACCAGCACGACGGCATGGTTGTCGGGCGAGGTCGCCTCGAGCACGGTGAGCACCATGGCCGGCCCGCCGAGGAGCAGGGCCACCCAGGTGAGTGCCGGTGTGCTCCGCACCGCCCACAGGGCCGCGGCCACCACGACCAGGCCGAAGACCCCGATCGCGGCGCGCCCGGCGGTCGAGGAGTCCAGGAAGGGGTAGGCCAGGATCGACAGCAGCTGAGCCGCGAGGAGCACTGCGGAGGGGTTGCGCCGCAGCGTGCCGAGCCCGGGCCCGCGGACCACGCTCTGGACAGCCACACCGGCATCGTAGGCAACCGCCGCGTGGCGAGCGCGTCGGCGCGGGGGCACCGCGCCGTACGATGCGGACGGCGGGTGATCGATTGAGCCTGGGAGGGACTCCGTGGAGGTCGCGGCTGGCGGTTGCGGCGTGCCGTCGTGAGCGTCACCAACCGATGGCTGGCCGGGCTCCTCGCACTGCTCGTGGTGCTGGCCGTGCTCGGTGCCGCCCTCGTCCGCCGCACCCACCAGGACCGCCTCGACGCCCGCGTCGCCCAGGAGCGGTACGGCGCGGTGCTGGCCGCCGCGAACGCCGAGGCGACCGCCTTCGTCAACCTCCGCTACGACCGGGCCGAGCAGACGGTGGGAGCGGTCGCGGCCGGCGCCACCGGCAGCTTCCGCGCCCACTACGCGAGCGCGTCGGGGCGCGTGGTCCGGGTGCTGCAACGCCACCGCTCCTCGATGGTGGGCCACGTCGTCTGGTCCGGTGTGGTCCAGGTCGACCCGACCAACGCGACGGTGATCGTCGCGACGGCCGGCACCGTCGCCAACGACCGCACCGGTGGCCGGCCCGTGGAGCGGAGCTACCGGCTCCGGCTCAGCCTGGTCGCCGAGGACGGCCGCTGGCTGACCTCCAACGTCCAGTTCGTCGGGGGCACCTCGTGAGCGGCCGGCTGACCCCGGTGCTGGCGGCCGCCCTGCTGGTGCCGGTCACGGCCCTGGCGGCCGAGGCGTGGTACCTCTGGGGGGTACCGGCGCCGACCGCGTCGGCCGAGCGCCCGGTCGTGATCGGCGACATCGCGGCCAGCACCGCGACCCAGACGGCGGCCCTCGACGCCGCCCGGATCTTCACGACGTCCTGGCGCTCGTACGACTCCCACCTGACCCAGGTCAGCGGGCTGATGACCGACACCTTCGCCGCGCAGTACCGCAGCAGCGCCGCCCCGGTGCGTGCCCGGATGGTGGCCTCGCGCACGAGCACCAGCACCAAGGTGGCAGCCTCCGGGGTCGTGAGCGCGACGTCCGACCGGCTGCTCGTGCTGCTCTTCCTCGACCAGCGCACGACCAGCGGCGGCAACCCCCCGTCGTACGACGCCCGGCGGGCGCTGGTCACCATGGTCCACACCGACCGTGGCTGGCTCGTGGCCAACGTGCAGACCCGATGAACATCCCTGATGGAAGGAACGACGTGGCACACCTCGACGTGGACCTGGTGATCATCGGGGCCGGTCCCACCGGCCTGTACGCCGCCTACTACGCGGGCTTCCGCCAGCTGCGGGTGGCCGTGGTCGACTCGCTGCCGGAGCTGGGCGGGCAGATCACCGCGATGTACCCCGAGAAGCAGATCCTCGACGTCGCCGGCTTCCCGTCGGTCAAGGGCCGCGACCTCGTCGAGGGCCTGGTCGAGCAGGCGAACACCGCCCAGCCGGAGTACCTCCTCGACCGCACCGCCACCGGGCTGGAGCACACCGACGACGACGTGACGGTCTCCCTCGACGACGGCACCACGGTGACCGCCAAGGCGGCGCTGATCACCGCGGGCATCGGCAAGTTCAGTCCGCGCCCGCTGCCGGCCGGGGACGGGTGGCTCGGGCGGGGCATGGAGTTCTTCGTGCCCAGCTTCGCGCCGTACGCCGGCAAGGACGTCGTGATCGTCGGCGGCGGCGACTCGGCGTTCGACTGGGCGATCCACCTCGAGCCGATCGCCCGGTCGGTGGCGCTGGTGCACCGGCGCGACGCCTTCCGCGCCCACGAGCGGTCGGTCCAGCAGGTGCGTGACCTCGACGTCGACATCATCACCAAGGCGCAGGTCACGGGGATGTTCGGAGAGCCCACCGTCGCCGAGGTGGAGATCACCGTCGACGGCCAGGAGCCGGTACGCCGCCCGGCGCAGGCCGTGGTGGCCGCCCTCGGCTTCGTCGCGGACCTCGGACCGCTCCAGCACTGGGGGATCGAGGTGCAGAAGCGCCATGTGGTGGTGAACGCGGCGATGCGCACCAACCTCGAGCGGGTCTTCGCCGCCGGCGACATCACCGAGTACCCCGGCAAGGTCCGGCTGATCGCGGTCGGCTTCGGCGAGGCGGCGACCGCGGTCAACAACGCCGCCGTCGTGGTCGATCCCAGTGCGCACGTGTTCCCCGGTCACTCCAGCGAGGGCACCTGATCCGAGCCTCCTGAGGCCCGGTTAGGCTCGTCCCCTACCGGTCGGTAGCAACCTCCGTGCTCCGGTCGACCCGAGCCGGAGAGGCGGACCTCGTGCGCGTGGCCCTCGTGTCCTACCGCAGCAAGCCGCACTGCGGTGGCCAGGGCGTCTACGTCCGCCACCTGAGCCGGGAGCTGGTCCGGCTGGGCCATGAGGTCGAGGTGTTCTCCGGCCAGCCCTACCCGGTGCTCGACGAGGGCGTCCGGCTGACCGAGGTGCCCAGCCTGGACCTCTACCGCGAGCCCGACCCGTTCCGCACGCCCCGCCCGTCGGAGATCCGCGACCGGATCGACGTCGAGGAGGTGCTGACCATGTGGACGGCCGGGTTCCCCGAGCCGCGGACGTTCAGCAAGCGCGTGCTGCGGCTCCTGGAGCAGCGGTCCGCCGACTTCGACGTGGTCCACGACAACCAGGTGCTCGGCTCGGCCCTGCTCGACCTCGAGGAGCGGGTCGGGCTGCCCCTGGTGACGACCATCCACCACCCGATCAGCATCGACCGGCGCATCGACATCGCCTCCGCGCCGACCCGACGCAAGCGGCTGACCCTGCGCCGCTGGTACGGCTTCGTCCGGATGCAGGCGCGGGTCGCCCGCCGGATGCGGATGGTGCTGGTGCCGTCGGAGTCGTCCCGCCGTGACGTCGTCCGTGAGTTCGGCGTCGACCCGGCCCGGACCAGGGTGGTGCTGCTCGGGGTCGAGGAGTCGTTCGTGCCGCCGACCAGCCCACGGATGCCCGGCCGGATCATCGCGATGGCCAGCGCCGACGCCCCGGTCAAGGGCATCGCGACCCTGCTCGAGGCGTTCGCCAAGCTGCGCACCGAGCGACCGGAGCTCGAGCTGATGCTGGTCACCCGCCCGTCACCCGGCGGCCGCACCGAGCAGCTCCTCGACCAGCTGGCCATCCGGGACCACGTCCGGTTCGTGCACGGCATCAGCGACGCCGAGCTGGTCGAGCTGATGGGCTCCGCCGAGCTCGCCTGCGTGCCCAGCCTCTACGAGGGCTTCTCCCTGCCGACCGCCGAGCTGATGGCGACGGCCACCCCGCTGGTGGTCTCCCGGGCCGGCGCGATCCCCGAGGTCGTGGGCCCCGACGGTCTCTGCGCCGACCTGGTCACGCCCGGCGACGTCGGTGAGCTGGTGACCGCGATCGGTGAGCTGCTCGACGACCCCGAGCGCCGGGCGCGGTACGGCGCGGCCGGACGCCGGCGGGTCGAGGAGCTGTTCAGCTGGCACGCCGTCGCTGCTGCGACCGCGCAGGCCTACGACGATGCCATCGTCGCCTTCGCCCAGGAGTCACGACAGCGCTCCGCCACCGAGCCCCGACCCCGCACCGCGACCGAGGAGCAGACGTGCTGACCGTCGACTTCGACCGGCTCGGGCTCCAGCCGGGGGAGCGGGTGCTCGACCTGGGCTGCGGCGCCGGCCGGCACGCCTTCGAGATGTACCGCCGGGGCGCCGACGTGGTCGCCTTCGACCAGGACGCCGAGGAGCTCGCCCACGTGCGCGACCTCTTCGTGGCGATGGCGGAGGCCGGCGAGGTGCCGCTGGGCGCCGAGGCGGACGTCGAGGAGGGCGACGCTCTCTCCCTCCCGTTCGCCGACGGCGAGTTCGACCGGATCGTGGCCGCGGAGATCCTCGAGCACGTACCGGCCGACATCGCGGCCATCGAGGAGCTGGTCCGGGTGCTGCGGCCGGGCGGCACGATCGCGCTGACCGTGCCGCGCTGGCTGCCCGAGCTGGTGTGCTGGAAGCTCTCCGACGACTACCACAACACCCCCGGCGGGCACATCCGGATCTACTCCGACGCAGAGCTGATCACCAAGGCGACCAACGCCGGCCTGGCCTACGACGGCAAGCACTACGCGCACGGCCTGCACGCGCCGTACTGGTGGATCAAGTGCGCGGTCGGGGTGCACAACGACGACCACCCGGTCGCGAAGGCCTACCACCGGCTCCTGGTCTGGGACATCATGAAGCGCCCCCGCGCGACCCGCTGGGCCGAGCGCGTGCTGAACCCGCTGATCGGCAAGAGCCTGGTGGTCTACCTGCACAAGCCGGCCGCGTCGGAGTCGGCCGACCTGGACCAGAGCGTCGCCGATGCCTCCTGAGGCGCTCACCGCCGAGCAGGTCGACCGCACCGGGCGGGCGATCGAGGCGATGCAGGAGGGCGACGGAGCCGTCCCGTGGACGACCGGGCAGCACACCGACGTGTGGAACCACGTCGAGGCCGCGATGGCCCTCCTCGTCGCCGGCCGCAGCAACGCGGTCGACCGCGCCTGGGAGTGGGTACGCCGTACCCAGCGCGACGACGGGTCCTGGGCGATGAAGTACGTCGCCGGCGAGATCGAGGACGCCAGCGGCGAGACCAACATGGCGGCCTACGTCGCCGTCGGCGTCTGGCACCACTGGCTGGTCCGCCGGGATGCCGGATTCGTCCACAGCCTCTGGCCGACGGTGCGCCGCGCCCTCGACTTCGTGTGCGGGCTGCAGCTCCCGTTCGGCGGGATCGCGTGGTCCCAGGAGTGGTCCGACGCCCGGCCGGCCCGGGTCAACGCCGAGGCGCTGCTGGCCGGGTCGTCGAGCATCCATCAGGCGCTGCGGGCCGGGCTGTCCCTGGCCGACCTGCTCGACGACCCCCAGCCGGACTGGGAGCTCGCCGCCGGCCGCCTCGGTCACGCCCTGCGGCGGCACCGCGCGGAGTTCCTCGACAAGTCGTCGTTCTCGATGGACTGGTACTACCCGGTGCTCGGCGGCGCGGTCCGCGGCCGGGAGGCCCTCGACCTGCTGGCCTCGCGGTGGGACACCTTCGTGGTGCCCGGTCTCGGGGTCCGCTGCGTCGATGCCAACCCGTGGGTGACCGGCGCCGAGACCTGCGAGCTGGTGCTGGCGCTCGACGCACTCGGCGACCGTGAGCGGGCGGTCCGGCTGTTCGCCGACGCCCAGCACCTGCGCGACCTCGACGGGGGCTACTGGACCGGCTACGTCTACCCCGACGACGCCCACTGGCCGGGTGAGCACACGACGTACACGGCGGCCGCGGTGCTGCTCGCCCACGACGCCCTCACCGACTCCACGCCGGGTGCCGGGCTGTTCCGTGACACCACGATGGTCGCCGACCCGGAGCCGTTGGGCCTGGAGTGTGGCTGCGCCTCAGCCGACGCCCTCGCCGGCCGCGCCTGAGACCCGGCGCAGCACCCGCAGCGAGCCGACGTCCTCGACCTCGTCGAACGCCCCGCCGTCCAGCGCCCGCAGGTAGATCTCGTACGGCGGCCGCCCACCGTCGGCCGGGTCGGGGAACACGTCGTGGATGGCGAGCAGCCCTCCGGGCATCACCCAGCGGGCCCACCCGTGGTAGTCGGCGTGCGCGGGCTCGGTGCCGTGGCCGCCGTCGATGAAGAGCAGGGACAGCGGGGTGCGCCAGTGCCGGGCCACGGTCGTGGACTCCCCGACCACGCCCACCACGACCCGCTCGAGGCCGGCGGCGGCGAGGGTGGCGCGGAAGGCCGGGAGGGTGTCCATCCGGCCGGTGAGCGGGTCGACCAGCGAGGGGTCGTGGTGCTCCCAACCCGCCTGGTTCTCCTCCGAGCCGTGGTGGTGGTCGACGCTGAAGACGACGCCGCCGACCTCACGTGCGGCGGCGCCGAGGTACACCGCGGACTTGCCGCAGTAGCTGCCGACCTCCAGGGCCGGGCCGTGGGGGAGCCGGTCGCGGGCGAGACGGTGGAGTGCCAGCCCCTCGTCGTCGGGCATGAACCCCTTGGCCGCCCGGGCCACGACCAGGAGGCGTTCGGGCATCGGCACGCCTGCACGATAGGTGGACCGTTCGAAGGCGGTGCGGCGGTCGCTCACCGGCGGCCGTGGTGCCACGTCAGGTAGCGCTCCACGGCGCGGACCACGTGCTCGGAGCGGATCGACGGGAAGACGTCGAAGGCGTGCTGGGTGCCGGGGAACTCGGCGTAGGCGACGCTGTGCTTGGAGGTCTCTCGCAGCGCGGCCACGAACAGACGGGCCTGCTCGACCGACACCAGGGAGTCGCGGGCGCCGTGGATCACGAAGAAGTCCGGGGCGTCCTGGGTGATCCGCAGGATCGGCGACGCGTTCTCGAACGCCTCGGGGTCATCGGCCCAGGTCCGCTGGAGGATCCGCGGGGCGAGATAGTCGTCGCGCATCCGCAGGGCGCTGCGCAGGCCGGTGGCCCCGGCGAAGTCGTAGACGCCGTAGAAGGGCACGGCCGCCTGCACCTGGGTGTCGGCGCCCTCGAAGCCCGGCTGGTAGTCCGGGTCGTTGGGCGTGAGCGCGGCCAGGGCGGTCAGGTGGCCGCCCGCTGACCCCCCGGTGATCACGACGTACGACGGGTCCCCGCCGTAGTCCTCGATGTGCTCCCTGATCCAGGCGATCGCCCGCTTCACGTCGACGATCTGCGCGGGGAAGGGGTCTCGGGGCGCGAGCCGGTAGTTGATCGCCACGCAGACCCAGCCCCGCTCCGCCATCCGCTGCATCAACGGGATGCCCTGCTGGTCCTTGGAGCCGAGCGTCCAGCCGCCGCCGTGCACCTGGAGCAGCACTGGAGCTCCGGTGACCTCGCGATCGGACGGTCGGTACACGTCGAGCAGCCCCCGCTTGCCGGCGTCGGAGTAGCGCACGTCGCGGTCGACGCGGACCGCCGGGTTGCGGCGGCCGAACGGGTTCAGCAGCTTGCGCCACGGGGTGGCCAGGTCGACCGTGGTCGGTCGCTCGCCGGGCCTGTCGGCGTACTCCTCGCCGAGGGAGTCGACCAGCGACTGCTCAGCCAGGACCTGCACCTGCCGGCTCTGGCGCACGATCTGCGCGAGCCCGGCCGCGCTGAAGGCGGCCAGGAGGAGCCCGGTCCGGCTCCGGGGCCGTCGGTGCGGGACGGCCAGGTGGGCCACGGTGTCCGCGGCGGTCAGGGCCAGCAGCTGCGGCGCCAGCTCGCCGGTCGGCCAGCCGAGCACGAACGACGCCAGGCCGGCCCGGGCGCTGCGCGACGACGGCCACAGCGCGTTGGCGGTGAGGGCGGCGGTGAGGAGCTGGCGACGCAGGAAGGACACCCGTCGATGCTAGTTCGCGTGGCCGGCGACCGTGCGGGCCCTTCAGCCCTTGAGCTTCTCCTCGAAGAACTCGAGCACCCGGTCGACCGCCTCCTGCTGCCGGTGCTCGGTCAGCGTGGCGTGGCCCTTGCCCTCGAACTCGACCCCGACGAAGTTGTCACCGAGCAGCTCGCGGAGGGTGTCGAAACGCGTCCCGGTGGCACGGTCCTTGCGGTAGCGCAGTCCGAGCACCTGGCAGCCGGCCGCGGCCCGGGCCACCACGGCGTCGGTGTCGGCGGGGGAGAGGTTGAGGTCGGCGGCGCGCTTCTTGCCGATCGCGAACGGCACCGAGGGTTGGGCCACGACGGCCGCCGCGACGGACTCGTCGACCATCGTGGCGAGGGCGAAGCCTCCGGTGAAGCACATCCCGAGCGCCCCGACGCCGGGGCCGCCGAGCTCCGCGTGCAGGGTCCGGGCCAGGCTGCGCAGCCAGTCCGCCAGGGGAGCCGTGACCCCCGTGGCCAGCTTGGTGAACTCCGAGGAGGTGCAGACCTGGACGAGGGCGCCGGTCAGGGTGCCGGGGTTGCTCCGCGCCTCGGGGTGACCGAAGAAGTGCGGCAGGACGACCGTGAAGCCGGCCTCGACGACCTCGTCCGCGAAGTCGATCACGGCGGGGGTCAGGCCCGGCAGCTCGTGGATCACGATCACACCGGGCCCGGTGCCCTTCCGGTAGGTCGGCCGAATGGTGCCGTCCTCCGCCTCGTGCAGGTCGCGGGTCCAGGAGTCGAGCAGGCTCATGCGGTCAGTCTGCCGCACCCCCTCGCCGGCCCACGGCGTACGACGTCGGTGTCGCGGGCGGAAAACCCGGGGCCCGCGGGGAGGGCCGCGGTCTAGGCTCGCGCCATGGCTTCTCGCGCATCCAACTTCTGCATCGACGCCGCCGATCCCTACGCCCAGACCATGTGGTGGGCGCAGGTCCTCGAGGACTTCACGGTCGACGAGACCTGGGAGATGAAGCCCGAGGACGAGGAGTGCGGGCTGACCGGACCCGACGACCGCTACCTCCTGTTCCTCAAGGTGCCCGAGCCCAAGTCGGTGAAGAACCGCATGCACCTGTGCCTGCGGCCCACCGATCGCAGCCGCGACGAGGAGATCGACCGGGTGCTGGGCCTGGGCGCGACGCTGGTCGACGACCTCCGCGACGGCGATCGCGGGTGGGCGGTGCTGGCCGACCCCGAGGGCAACGAGTTCTGCGTCCTGACGCCGTACCGTCCGACGGCCGAGGCCGCCGCGGAGTGACGGCAGCGGCGACGATCCTGGTCGCGCGTCATGCGGACGCCGAGTACGAGAGCCACCACTGGGCCGACGAGGGCGGCTCCCTGACCGACACCGGACGCGCGCAGGCACATGACCTGGGCCACCGGCTCGCCGGCCGCGACGTGGCCCACGTCTGGACGAGCACCTACGCGCGTGCGGTCCAGACCGCGGAGATCGCAGCGGCCGCCCTCGGGGTCGCGGTCACGACCCGCGAGGCGCTCCGGGAGTTCTCGGTCGGATCCTTCAGCGGCTCCCGTGCCGACGACCCGTTCGCCGAGACCTATGCCGCCTGGCTGTCCGGTGACCTGGAGCGACGGCTGCCCGGCGGCGAGACCGGGGCCCAGTTGCGGCTCCGGATGCACCACGTGCTCCACGAGATCGCCGACCGGCACCGTGGCCAGACGGTCCTGGCCGTCAGCCACGGTGGCCTGATGAGACTGGCCCTGCCGCTGATCCTGACCCAGGAGCCGGCCGACCCGCCGGCCCGGCTCGCGAACTGCGCCGTCGTCGAGCTCACCGTCGACGACCAGCACTGGCGGTGCGTGAGCTGGCCGCCGGCGCCGGCCGAGGCTGAGTGAGGGAGGACGCCTACGCGCGGGTCAGGGTGAGGTCGCGGGCCTCGGCGTAGCGGGCCCGGACGGCCGGGCCCCCAGCCGTGAGCGGCTCGTGCCGCGACCAGCCGTCGGCGCTGCCGGCCCAGTCCGGGGCACCGGCCGCCGCGTCCAGCACCCAGGCGGCCTGACGGGCTGCCCCGAGGGCGACGTACTCCTCGGCCGGTGGGACGTCGATCGGCAGCCCGAGGACCTCGGCCCCGATCTCGCGTACGGCGGGCGAGGCCGCCGCGCCGCCGACGAGGAGCACGCGCCGGACCTCGGCACCCTGGTCGCGCAGCGCGTCGAGCGCGTCGGCGAGGCCGCACCACAGCCCCTCGACCGCGGCCCGGGCGAGGTTCGCCGCGGTGGTGCCGGCGAGGGTCAGGCCGAGCAGCGAGCCGGTGGCGTCGGGGCGGTTGGGCGTGCGCTCGCCCTGGAAGTAAGGGACCAGCACCAGCCCGCCGGCGCCGGACGGCGCGGAACGGGCCAGGTCGCTGAGCCCGGCGTGGTCGACGCCGAGGAGCCCGGCGGAGGCGTCGAGCACCTGGGCCGCGTTCAGCGTCGCGACCAGCGGGAGGTAGCGGCCGGTGGCGTCGGCGAAGCCCGCCACGGCACCGCTGGCGTCGGCCGCCGGGACCAGCGACACGGCGGAGACCACGCCCGAGGTGCCCAGCGACACGACCGCGTCGCCGGGGGCTGCCCCGAGCCCGAGAGCGGCACCGGCGTTGTCGCCGCAGCCGGGAGCCAGGACCCAACCGCCGCTGGCACCGTGCCCGACCACCTCGTCGGGAGCCGCCACCCGCGGCGTGGCGGCCGGATGGCCGAGCGCGCGCTCGAGGAGGTCGGGCCGGTAGGTGCCGGTCGAGGCCGACCAGTAGCCGGTGCCGCTGGCGTCGCTGCGGTCGGTCACCAGGTCGTCGGGGCGTCCGGCCAGCAGCCAGGTGAGCCAGTCGTGCGGCAGGCAGACCGCGCTGGTGCGGGCCGCGGCCTCGGGCTCGTGCTGGGCGAGCCAGCGCAGCTTGGTGATCGTGAACGACGCGACCGGCACGAGCCCGACCTCGTCGGCCCACACCTGGGGGCCGCCGAGCTCGTCGGTGAGGTCGGCCGCAGCAGCGGCCGAGCGCGTGTCGTTCCAGAGCAGGGCCGGGCGGACCACCGCCCGCGCGTCGTCGAGGGCCACCATGCCGTGCTGCTGACCACCCACCGAGACCGCGGCCACGTCGTCGAGGCCGCCGGCGTCGTGGACGGCAGACTGCAGGGCCTCCCACCAGTGCCGGGGGTCGACTTCCGTGCCGTCGGGATGACCGGCCCGGCCGCGGCGGACCACCGCGCCCGTGTCGGCGTCGACAACGAGCACCTTGCAGGACTGGGTCGAGGAGTCGATCCCCGCGACCAAGGCCACGCTCAGCCCCGCACGCCGTACAGGTGCTCCAGCGCGAGCTGGTCGAGGGCCTCGAAGGCCATGCCGCGAGCGGCGGCCTCGTCCGGGTCGAACGACTCGGCGCGGAGGTCGGCCAGGGACTCGCCTTGGGCCAGGGTGGCGACCGACAGCTGGTCGACACGGGCCGCGGCCAGGGCCTGCTGCACCTCCGGGTCTGCCCGGAAGGCTCGCGACTTCTCACGCAGGATGAGGTAGTTGCGGATGCAGGCCGAGGCCGAGGCCCAGACCCCGGACTCGTCCTCGGTCCGGGGAGGCTTGAAGTCGAAGTGGCGGGGGCCCTGGTAGCCGCCCGTCTCCAGGATGTCGACGGTCCAGAAGGCGCCGCGCACGTTGCCGGCGCCGAACCGCAGGTCCTGGTCGAAGCGGGGACCGTTCTGACCGTTCAGGTCGACGTGGTAGAGCTTGCCGTGCCAGAGGGCCTGGGCGAGGCTGTGCGCGAAGTTGAGGCCCGCCATCTCCTCGTGCCCGACCTCCGGGTTGACCCCGACCAGCTCGGGGTGGTCCAGCTCCGCGATGAACGCCAGGGCGCTGCCCACCGTGGGGAGGAGGATGTCACCGCGTGGCTCGTTGGGTTTGGGCTCGATGGCGAAGCGGAGGTCGTAGCCCTGGTCCAGGACGTACTGGCCCAGGATGTTGAAGGCCTCGGCGTAGCGGTCGAGCGCGGCCCGGATGTCCTTGCTAGCGCCGGACTCGGCTCCCTCGCGCCCGCCCCAGGCCACGAACACCTTGGCGCCGAGGGAGACCGCCAGGTCGATGTTGTCGGCGGCCTTGCGGAGGGCGAAGCGCCGGACGTCGCGGTCGTTGTTGGTGAACCCGCCGTCGCGGAAGACCGGGTGGGAGAACAGGTTGGTGGTGACCATCGGTACGCCGAGGCCGGTCTCGTCCAGGGCCCGCCGCAGGGAGTCGATCGCGGTCTTCTTCTCGGCGGCGTCGGCGTCGAAGGCGAAGACGTCGTTGTCGTGGAAGCTGATCCCGTAGGCCCCCAGCTCGGCCAGGCGGTGGACGGCGTACGCCGGGTCCATCGGTGGCCGGATCGCACCCCCGAAGACGTCGACCCCCTGCCAGCCCACGGTCCACAGACCGAAGGAGAACTTGTCGGTGGGGGTCGGGGACAGCTCCGTCATGACGCACCTCTCGTTCCGATGGGCCCGGAAGCCTCTGTCGTGACCGAATTGTGACCAATTCGGTGATTGATCCAACAAACTTGCCGTTCCAGGGGGTTGGCAGGCCCAACGTAGCCGGTTAAGTTGTGGTCCACAACATACGGCGTGAGGGTGGTCACGGCAGGTGTGACTGCGCCAGGAGCACGTCCGAGCAAGAAAGTAGGGACAGTCGATGGCAACATCGAAGTGGGCAAGTCTGGCGGCCGTGGGGGCAGTGGCAACGCTTGCGCTCACCGCCTGCGGCAGCAGCAACAGCAGCACCGCCGGCGCGCCGGGTTCGAGCGGCACCTCGGCAGGGACGGTAGGCGTGATTCTTCCGGACGCGACCACCTCGCCTCGCTGGGAGAACAACGACCGTCCCAGCCTCACCGCCGCCTTCAAGGCCGCCGGAGTGGGCTCGGACATCCAGAACGCCGGTGGTGACACCGCGAAGTTCGGCACCATCTGCGACTCGATGATCAACGAGGGCGTCAAGGTCCTGATGATCGTCAACCTCGACCCGGAGTCGGGCTCGGCCTGCCTCAAGAAGGCGACCGCTGCCGGCATCACCAGCATCGACTACGACCGGCTCACGCCGGGCGGTGGGGCGTCGTACTACGTGTCCTTCGACAACGTCGTGGTCGGCCAGCTGATGGGTGAGGGCCTCCAGAAGTGCCTGACGGCCGAGGGCAAGAACACCGCCAACATCATCTACATCAACGGCGCCGAGACCGACAACAACGCCTCCCTGTTCAAGGAGGGCTACGCCAAGGCGCTCAAGCCCAAGCTCGACTCGGGCGACTACAAGCTGGTCGGTGACGTCAGCGGTGAGTGGGACGCCAACAAGGCGGCCAACGCGTTCGACGGTCTGTACACCAAGAACAACGGCAACATCGACGGCATCGTCTCCGCCAACGACACCATGGCCGGCGGCATCATCGCCCGGCTGAAGGCCAACGGGCTCGCGGGCAAGGTCCCGATCACGGGTCAGGACGCCAGCGTCGGCGGTCTGCAGCAGATCCTTGCCGGCAACCAGTGCATGACCGTCTACAAGAACACCGACCTCGAGGCGGGCCTCGCCTCGAAGCTGGCGATCGACCTGATCAAGGGCGACACCGCCGGTGCGGACGCCCTGGCGACCGGTTCGGTCACGGACCCGACCACCAACCAGCCCGTGAAGTCGGCGCTGGCGACGCCGGAGGCCATCTTCAAGAACAACGTGAAGAAGGTCATCGACGACGGGTTCCAGAAGGCGTCCGACGTCTGCACCGGACCGTACGCCAAGCTCTGCACGCAGGCCGGCATCAGCTGACCCCGTGACGAGGGTGCCGGCCTACGGGCCGGCACCCTCGTCCTGCTGTCCCACCGCCTCGTTCCCCTGCTCCGGGAGGTCCCGCCCGCATGACTGTCACCGACACCGAGCGCCCCGCTGCCGACACCGGATCTCCGCTGTTGAGCCTGCGCGGCATCGAGAAGAGCTTCGGAGCCGTCCACGTGCTCCGCGGGGTGGACCTCGACGTCTTCCCCGGCAAGGTCACTGCCCTCGTCGGCGACAACGGCGCCGGCAAGAGCACACTGATCAAGGGCATCGCCGGCATCCACGCCTTCGACGAGGGGGAGTTCTCCTTCGAGGGCAAGCCGGTGCACGTGCACAGCCCCCGGGACGCCAACGGCCTCGGGATCGAGATCGTCTACCAGGATCTCGCGCTGTGCGACAACCTCGACGTGGTCCACAACATGTTCCTCGGCCGCGAGATCCTCAAGGCCAAGCTCCTCGACGAGGGCACGATGGAGCAGCGGGCGCGGACCACCCTGGACGGACTGTCCGTGCGCACCCTCCAGTCGGTCCGGACCCCCGTCGCGTCGCTCTCCGGTGGCCAGCGCCAGACCGTCGCCATCGCCCGCGCCGTCCTCTGGAACTCCAAGGTCGTGATCCTCGACGAGCCGACCGCCGCGCTGGGCGTGGCCCAGACCGAGCAGGTGCTCGCTCTGGTCCGCCGACTGGCCGACCGCGGTCTCGGCGTCCTCCTGATCAGTCACAACCTGAACGACGTCTTCCAGGTCGCCGACGAGATCGCGGTGCTCTACCTGGGCGAGATGGTCGCGCAGGTCTCCTCCTCGGAGGTCAAGCAGAACCAGGTGGTCGAGCTGATCACCACCGGTCGGGCAACCGGCTACGAGTCCGAAGCGAAGGGGACCGAGGCATGAGCGACACCTCCAACGCGGCGGAGACGCCCCAGAGACAGTCCCTCCAGGGCACGTTCGACGACTACATCGTCCGGCTCCGTGGCGGCGACGTGGGCGCGCTGCCCGCCATCGCCGGGCTGGTCGCCCTGGTCATCGTCTTCACCTTCCTGTCCGGAAAGACCTTCACGAACGCGTTCAACTTCGCCAACCTGATCCTCCAGGGCTCGGCGATCGCGGTGTTCGCGATGGGCCTGGTCTTCGTGCTGCTGCTCGGCGAGATCGACCTGTCGGCGGGCTATGCAGGTGGTGTCACGGCCGGTGTGCTCGGCATCCTGATGACCAACCACGGCTGGCCGTGGGTGCCAGCTCTGATCATCGCCCTGCTCTGCGGCACGGCGATCGGCCTGAGCATCGGCCTCCTGGTCGCCAAGCTCGGCATCCCGTCCTTCGTGGTCACCCTGTCCTACTTCCTGGCTCTCCAGGGGGTGCTGCTGATCGAGACCGGCGCCGGCGGCACCATCGCCTATCGCAACAACGCGATCCTGGCGATCATGAACAACAACATGCCGCTCTGGCTCGGTTGGGTTCTGGCCGTCCTCACGGTCGCGGCGTACGCCGGCCTGTCGCTCAGGCGGCAGCTGTCCCGGGCCGGCGCCGGACTTCCGACCCCGCCGCTCGTCGTCTGGGTGTTCAAGTCGGTCATCTTCGCCGCGATCCTGCTGGCGGCCACGGCTTACCTGTCCAAGGAGCGCAGCCGCAACGTGCTCCTGGCCTCGCTCAAGGGCGTGCCGATCGTGGTGCCGATCGTGGGGGCGTTGCTGGTGTTCCTCACCTTCCTGCTCACCCGCACGGCCTGGGGACGCCACGTGTACGCCGTCGGCGGCAACGCCGAGGCCGCCCGACGTGCCGGCATCAGCGTCGCCTGGGTCAAGATCTCGTGCTTCATGCTCTGCTCCACCCTGGCCACGGTCGGCGGCGTGCTGCTCGCGAGCCGCACCAACTCCGTCAACCCGCAGACCGGTGGTGCCGAGACCCTGCTGTACGGCGTCGGTGCTGCGGTCATCGGCGGCACCAGCCTCTTCGGGGGCAAGGGCCGCCCGCTCGACGGGCTGCTCGGCGCCTCGGTGATCGCGGTGATCATCAACGGCATGACCTTGCAGGGCCAGTCTCAGGGTCGGGTCTACATCATCACCGGAGCCGTGCTCCTGCTGGCCGCGTCGGTCGACGCGATCAGCCGCCGCCGGGCCTCGGCCTCCGGGCGGGCCTGACCGGCACCCTGCGCGAAGGCCACGGAGATGCCAGCCAAGACCGGGATCAGCCATGAGGAGCTCCGGCGCGTCAACACCAGCGCCCTGCTCACGTGGGTGCACCACAACGGCCCGACCACGCGGGCCCGGCTGACCCGTGAGCTGGGCCTGAACCGGAGCACGATCGGCGACCTCACCTCCCTGCTCAGTGAGAACGGGCTGGTGGAGGAGCTGCGGCCCGACCAGGTCGTCGCCACGGACCGGGTCACGGCCAGGCGCTCGGGCCGGCCGTCGCTGGTCGTCTCGCCCCGGATCGAGGTCGGGGTGCTGGCACTGATGCTGGACGTCGACCGGATCGGGGTCTGCGTCGTCGGCCTGGGCGGCGAGATGCGGCACCGTCGTGAGCGGCTCCACCAGCCCGGTGCCCACGACCTGCAGCACGTCGTGGACTCCGCGGCCCAGATGTGCCGCGAGGTGCTGCGGGCCGCGCCCGAGACAGTGGTGCTCGGCATCGGGGTCTCGATCCCCGGCCTGGTCCGCTCCGAGGACGGCCTGGTGCACTTCGCCCCCAACCTGGGCTGGACCGACGTCCAGTTCGCCGACGTGTTCCGCGACGAGATGGATCTCCCGGTCGTCGTCGGCAACGACGCCGACCTCGGCGTCCTGGCCGAGCATCTGTACGGCGCGGCCGTCGGCGCCTCGGAGGTCGCCTACGTCGGCGGCACCGTCGGGATCGGTGGCGGCTTCCTGGTCCGTGGCCAGCCGCTGCGAGGGGTCGAGGGCTACGCCGGCGAGGTGGGACACCTGATCGTCGACAGCCAGGGCGCCCTCTGCCGGTGCGGCTCCCGTGGCTGCTGGGAGACCAAGATCGGCGCCAACCGGCTGCTGAGCTCGGCCGGCCGACTCACCGGTGGCGGCCTCGCGGCCGTCGACGAGGTCGTCCAGGCCGCCGCGAACGGCGATGCCCTCGCCGGTCGCGCCCTCGACGACGCGGCGTACTGGCTGGGCTTCGGGCTGCGGGCCCTGGTCCGGCTGTTCAACCCCGAGGTGGTGGTCCTCGGGGGCACCCTCGGACAGGTGCTCGAGGCCCGGCGTACCGGGGTGATGGAGGTCCTGCACGAGCGCGACGGCGTCGACTTCGCCCAGAACGTCTCGGTCTGTGCCGGAGGCCTGGGCTCGGACGGGCCCCTCCTCGGCGCCGCCGAGGCTGCCTTCGCGCCCCTTCTCGCGGACCCCGTCGCCGTGATGACGGCCCGCCTCGGCGACCGTGCCTCCGTTCCAGCAGCGGGGGCCGCCGGCGGCCAGGCAGCCTCGAGGCCCGACAGCCCCGGCGCGGCCTGAGCGCTGCGGGGGCCGATAGGTTCGCAGCGTGCGCAGGACCACCGCCTCGATCGCGGCCCTCGGTGCCACGATGGTGCTCGGGCTGGCTGCCTGCGACTCCGGGAGCGGCAGCAACCCGGGCGTCGACGAGTCCAGCGCATCCGCCGGGACCGACGCCGCCTGCTCCCTGGCCGACCCGCCCACCAGTACGGTGCCGCCGCCCGGATCCGACGCGGGGCGGGCCTCGGGTGCGGTCGCCGTCGTCGTCGACAGCTCGACGGCCGTGACGAGCGACCCGCAGACCGTGGCGAACGACCTCGACAGCGCACTGAGGCAAGCGGGGCTGCGCCCCCGCGTGCGGGTCACGGCGGCCGACCCGACGGCGTTGCTGAGCGGGGCCCGGGCGGTGATCGGGTCGGGGGCGCGGTTCCTCGTCCTCGACACGCTGGACGCCCGGACCGGTGCCCGGGTCGAGCGGATCGCGGCCCGCGCGGGTGTGACCGTGGTCGACTTCGACCACCCGGTGCCGGGCGGTACGGCGCCGTACCTCGTGTCGTACGACGAGGAGGGAGCCGGGCGGCTCCAGGCCCAGTCGCTGGTCGACTGCCTGACCGCCCAGGGCGTCACCGACCCGAAGCTGATCATGCTCGACGGCGGGCTCGACATCGACCAGAACGCGGTGCTGTTCGCCATGGGGGTGCACGAGGTGCTCGACCCCCTGGTGAGCGCCGGCCGGGCCACCGTCGTGGAGGCGGAGGTGACGAGCTGGACGCTCGCCGATGCCGCCGCGTCCTTCCAGCAGGCGCTCACCGCCGCAGGCGGGAAGGTGGACGGCGTGCTCGCCGCGGACGACCACCTCGCCGAGACGGTGCTCGGCGTCCTGAACGGGCTCGGCCGTAAGAGCCGGGTGATGATCGCAGGGCAGGGCTCGGGTGTTCCGGGTCTGCGTCAGGTCCGGGACGGGCGGCAGACCCTGACGGTCGTCGAGGACGGCGCGCTCGAGGCTCGCGCCGCCGCGCAGCTGGTCTCGGCGCTGGCCCGGGGCCAGAGCCCGGAGTCCGCCGGCCTGAGCCTGCGACCCTTCCCCGACCCGCAGTCGGACGGGCACCGGCTCGAGGCCTTGCTGCTGCCCGCCCAGGTGGTGACCCAGGCCAACCTCGCCGGGGCCGGGCAGGGGAGCTAGGGCCCGGGCGTCCCGAAGACCTCGAGCTCGGTGAGATCGGCGAACTGGCAACCGTCGAACCCACCCGCCGGGCAGTCCTGAGCGAAGTCCGGGACCTGGTTGGTGACGATGGTGAAGCGGACGTACTGCACCCCGGTCGGGCTGGTGTCGGCGGGCACGGCGTTGATCCGACCGTTGTCGGCGGCGGTGAACGTGCCGGAGTGCTCGGGCGTCCAGCTCACGTTGTCCGGCGAGGTGTCGATCTCGTACTGCCCCGTGGACGCGCTCGCTCCGTCGCTGCAGGTGGCCTCGGGGTCCACCCCGAACCCGGTCACGTTCACCGCGTGGTGCAGGTTGATCACGATCTGCTTGGCATGGAAGGTGCTGGTCGGGCTGTCGTTGGTGCCCGGCCCGGCATTGGTGCTCCAGCCGGTGGCCTGGCTCAGGTCGATGGCGCCGCGCGGGCCGCAGCCGAAGACGCTGTAGTCGACACCGTCGGCGTGCTGCACCGTGGCTCCGCCGCTGGCCGCGGCCCAGTCGCGACGTGCGGACAGGTTGCTGGTGGCGCCCGAGGGGCCGACCCTGACGGTGACCCGCGTCGGCTCGAAGCCGCCGCCGGTCACCTGCAGCTTGCGGTAGACGCCCTCGGGCACGCCGTGGATGGCGTAGTGCCCGGTCGCGTCGGTCACCGCCGTCGGGTTGACGACACCCTTGCCCTGGAAGGCCAGGGTGACCGGCACGCCGGCGAGCGGCGCGTGGGTGCTGCTGTCGGTCACGGTGCCCTGGACGGTGCGCAGGGCGAGCTGCTTCGGAGGTGTCGCGAAGCTGGCGCCGGGTGCGGAGTCGTTGCCACCGAGCGAGCCGGCGAAGAAGCCCATGCCGCGGCTGGCGAAGACCCGCCAGATGTTGGCGCGACCCACGCCCTTGTACAACGAGGTGTCGGCGACCAGGATCGCGTTGCGCATGTCGAGGAACGACGGGTTGTACGGCGCGAGCTCCATCGCCCGGGTCACCAACGACTCGGTCTTCCGCGAACCCAGCTTGTGGCGCAGGCTCCAGAGCGTCTGGGCCCAGATCTCCCCGTCGCTGTGCACCTCGGGCCCGCCGACCACCTTGCCGTAGTCGGCGTACGTGTAGCCGCCCCGGTGGCCGGTGCGGCCGCCGTTGCAGAGGTGGGCCTTCGAGCTGACGGCACAGTCGATCGGCTCGGTCCGGTCGAAGTTCACGCCGACCCCGTCGTAGCGGAAGAGCCGGACGTCGACCTTGCCGGGCCGGTCCTTCTGCAGGCCCTGCTTGACGAGGTAGTCCATGGCGTACCAGTCGCTCCACGCCTCGCCCATCGCGCCGGCCTGCACGTTGCCGAGCGTCGAGAAGCCCTGGACGTCGACGTCGAGCCGGTTGGAGAGCCCGTGGGTGTACTCGTGGTAGACGGTGTCCGCCTCGTCCCCGACGTTGGTCGGTGAGAAGGGGTCCTCGGTGGGGTACGACGTACCGGGCTCGTGCTGGAGGTACATCTGCATGGTCGGCGCGTGACCGTCCGGCGGCGTCGACATGTTGGCGTTGTCGATGTGGGAGCTGTCGGGCAGTCCGCCTGCGGTGTTGGCGCCGTCGTCGGTCTCGGTGGCGACCGCGTCGCCACCCTTGCCCTGGGTACCGCCGTTGCTGGCCTGGAAGTTGCCGGCGGCGTTGGTGAAGCCGATCGGCGCCTTCTTCAGGTGGTCGTGCCAGTTGTTGACGAAGTAGAAGACCTGCGTGGCGTTCTGCGCGCGGTTGGTCTGCCAGGACCGCCGGGTGTCGGGGTCCCAGGAGCAGGGCCACGGGTTGCTGCAGAACTTGCCGGCGCCGGGCAGTGAGGGGTGGAACGGCTTGAGCAGATAGCTCCAGGCGTGACCGCTCTGAGCCTTGACCTCCTCGGACTTCTCCGGGCGGTTGTCGTCGTTGACGTCGGAGTAGGCGTGGGAGTTGTTGCCCTTCAGCACGGTGGCCCTGCGGCCCAGCCAGCCGTGGCGGGTGAAGTCGACCCGGACCTGCCGACCCCCGTGCTTGGCCTTCGGGAAGAAGCGGAAGACCTTGCCGGTGCTGTCGTTGCTGTTCTCGAAGTTGGTCAGCGGGTGCTGGAGCAGCAGCTGCCCGGTGGTGGCGTCGACGACCCGCTCGGCCGGTCGGCTGGCTGACAGGGCGACCGTGCGCCACGCGAGATGCAGCCCGCTCGGGGTGAGGAACAGGCCGCGCTCGGCGAAGTCGTTGCCGAGGTCGGCCCCGGCGGACACCTGACCGGCCTGCCGGGCCGCGGTGAGCGCCTGGCTCGCGGTCGCGATCCGGCCGGTGCCGGTGGGCACCTTGCCCGCGCGCGACTTGCTGATCGGTGACCCGCCGACGGTGAGCAGGTGGCCGCGCTTGTCGACCGCGGCGGTCAGGCCGTTGCTGATCACCTGTCGCCCACCGATGCGCTGGGTCCAGTACAGATGGTGGGTGCCCGCGATGTCGACGTAGTTGCGCCTGAGGTGGAGGGTCCTGAGGTCGGTCCTGGTCAGACCCAGGGCGGCGTGGTGCTGGGCGACGTAGTGGCGCGCGACTCGGGGTGCACCGCGGTGGCTGGCCCCGGTCAGGAAGCCGTCGAGGCGGGTCAGCATCCGCACGGTCCCGGTCGTCGGGTCGAGATCGAGGACGCTCTGGCCCGGAAGCGTGGCCTTGAACGTCGTCACGGCCGGCTGCTCCGCCGTGACCGCCGCGACCTGCCGGGCGTTCGGCGCCTGGCTGCGGGCGTCGTAGAAGCCGCGCTGCTCGCCGCCGGTCGCGCGGACGTGGGAGGTCGTGATGGAGGCACGAGGGCCGCCGGCGCCGGCACCAGCGGCGTACGACGTGCTGCCCGCCAGGCCGGCCACGGCCAGCGCCGCGACCGAGGCCACGGCGTAGCCCGCCCGACGGCGGCTGGGCAGGAAATGCTCGATCATGTGTCTCCCTCGGCTGGGCGTGGACGGCGGCCTACGTACTCTCCCCTGACCGTCCCGCCGAGGGTAACCCTCGTTCGTACCGACTTGGTCACGTTCCGGGCGGGACCTCGTCGGTGCCGACGACCCGGCGGATCTCGTCGATGGCGTCCCAGTCGTTGACGTGCATCCCCGCGACGACCCGCGGGCCGCGAAGCCACCAGGCCCGGAACACGCGGCCGGGCACGTCGCCGGTCAGCACGACCCGGTCGTAGCCCTCGGGTCCAGGGTTCCCGACGTACTCCATGCCCAGGTCGTACTGGTCGGTGAAGAAGTAGGGGAGTGCGGAGGCCTCGGTCGGCGTGCCGGTCAGGGTGCCTGCCAGGGCCTTGCCGTGCTGGATCGCGGTGTCCCAGTGCTCGACCCGCAACGGGTGCCCGAGCACCGGGTGGTCGATGTTGGCGACGTCTCCGATCGCATAGACGTGCTCGTCCGCGGTGCGCAGGTGGCTGTCGGTGCGGATGCCGTTGTCGACGGCCAGACCGGCGGCTTCGGCCAGGTCGGTGACCGGCTCGACACCGACCCCGACCACGAGGAGATCCACGTCGAGGGCGCTGCCGTCGCCGAGCGCGATGGTGGCTCCCGCGCCGTTCGTGGTGATCGCGGTGACTTCGGTGCTGGTGCGCAGGTCGACGCCGTGCTCGCGGTGGAGGTCCGCGAAGACCTGGGCGACCTCCGGGCCGAGCACCCGGAGCAGGGGCAGGTCGAGCGACTCCAGCACCGTGACGTCGGCCCCCTGCTGGCGTGCCGCCGAGGCCACCTCCAGCCCGATCCAGCCGCCCCCGATGATCCCGATCCGCCGACCCTCGGTGAGGTGCTCGCGCAGGGCGAGCGAGTCGTCGAGCGTCCGCAGGTAGACCACGGGGACTCCGCTGTCGTCGGCCATCGCCAGGTGCCGGGGGCGCGCTCCGGTTGCCAGCACCAGGGTGTCGTAGTCGATCCACTCGCCACCCGCCTGCACTCGCCGCGCCTCGCGGTCGATCGCGGTGGCGGCCGTGCCGGTGCGCAGGTCGATGTCGTGCCCGGCGTACCACGCGCGCTCGTGCACCTCGGCGTCCGCCGGCTCACCCTTGCCGAGCAGGAGGTCCTTGGACAGCGGCGGCCGCTCGTACGGCGCGTGGGTCTCGGCGGCGAGCAGCACGACCGGGCCCTCGTGGCCGTGCTCGCGCAGCTGGGTGACGACGGTGCCGGCGGCCAGGCCGCCGCCCACCACGACGATCGGTGCACTCATCGGGAACTCCTGTCTCGGGTCAGGCTGAGGAACTCGGCTCGTGACGCCGGGCCGTCGCTGAGGCGGCCCCCGCCCACCGTAGCCAGAAGGGTGGCGCCGGCAGGAGACGGGCACGTCGTACGACGACAGGCGGAGCCGCGGAGCACCGGTGGGGGACTTCGGGTCGTGTGCCCGAGACCGCGCCGGAGCGCGCCCTCAGGCACACGACCCGACGACCGACCGTGGCTGGCGCGGACCGTAGGACGGCGTCCCGCTCGGCTCAGTCCACGCAAAGGCAGAACGGGTGCCCGGCCGGGTCGAGGAAGACCCGGAACGTCGTACCCGGCTGGTGCTGGTGCTTCGTCGCGCCGAGCTCGAGCACCGCGGCCTCACCGGTGTCGAGGTCGTCGACGATCACGTCGAGGTGCATCTGCTGCGGCACCGCCTGCCCCGGCCACGCGGGCGCTGTGTAGTCGGCCACCTGCTGGAAGCAGATGCACTGGCCGTAGTCGGCCCGCACCTCCGCCCAGCCCGGGCGCGACTCGACCAACCAGTCGAGCATCGCTCCGTAGAACGCGGCGAGGGCAGCGGGGTCGGGGCAGTCGAGGACGAGGCTGGGAAACCGGGCGATGGCCATGTCGGGCACGCTACAAGGCGTTCCGGACGATCCGCGTCCGGTCGCGGTGGGCAGCCAGCAGATGACCGATCAGCCGGTGGCGCCGAACTGCTCGACCCGGATCGCGTCCGAGCGCACGCCCACCTCGCCGAGCAGTCGGGTGGCGAACGACGCGAAGCCGACCGAGCCGCAGACGTACGCGCGCTCGACGCCCGCCGCGAGCCGCTCGATCTCGTCGGGGTACGGCGGGTGGGCGACGCGGTCGCCGAGGTTCTCGCGGGTCAGCGCGACGAAGGCCCCGCCCGCCAGCAGCTCACCGGCGTAGGGAAGGGCGGCGAAGGTGCGGGCGACCGCGACGATCCGCAGCCGGTCCGCCAGCCCCAGGCGGGCGGCGTGCCGCTGCATGGAGACCAGGGGTACGACGCCGGTGCCGCCGCCGACGCAGATCGCCGTGGTGTCGCCGGCCCAGGTGAACCAGCCGCCGATCGGGCTGCGCACCTCCAGCACGTCGCCGGCCCGCACCTCGTCGTGCAGGAAGCCCGACACCTCGCCGCCGGGCAGGCACTCGACCATCAGCTCCAGCAGTGGGTCCGCCGGGTCGGAGGCGATCGAGTAGGACCGTTGCGCGGTGTAGCCGTCCTCGGCACGGAGCCGGACCACGCAGTGCTGGCCGGGCAGGTGCTCGCTGCGCTCGGCCAGCTCCAGCCGCAGCCGGACCAGGTGGTCGCCGACCCGCTCGACCTCGTCGACCCGGCCGCTGGTCCAGGCCGTGTCGTGCACGCTGGTCGCGCTGGTCACGGGTCGCCCTGGTAGCGCTGCTCCAGCCAGGGGTCGCCACGGTCGTGGTAGCCGTTCTGCTCCCAGAAGCCGGGCCGGTCGCGCTCCATCAGCTCCAGCCGGGTCACCCACTTGGCGGACTTCCAGAAGTAGAGGTGCGGCACCAGCAGCCGGGCCGGGCCGCCGTGCTCGACCGGCAGCGGCCGCCCGTCGTACTCCCAGACCACCCAGGCCTTGCCGCCGGTGACGTCAGAAAGGGGGAGGTTGGTGGTGTAGCCGGTCGTGGAGTGCGCCATCACGTACGCCGCGTCCCCGGCCGGACGGGCCGCGGCGAGGAGGGTGTCGACGCTGACCCCGGCGAAGGTCGTGTCGAGCTTCGACCACGTGGTCACGCAGTGGATGTCGCCGAAGTACGACGACCCGGGCAGCGCGTGCAGCTCCCTCCAGGTCCAGGTGGTCGGCGAGTCGACGAGCCCGTCGACGGTCATCGTCCACCGGTCCGGGACGAGATGCGGGGTGACCTCGGCGGTCAGGGTGGGCCAGTCGGCTCCGGTGTCGTACTGGCCCGGTGGCAGCCGGTCGGGTCGTCCGCCCCGCGGCCGACCGGTGAAGCCCCGGGTGGGCGGGAACTCGCTCATGGCCCGGTGATCCGGTCGTTGCAGGCCAGGCCCTGGCAGTCGACGTGGGCGGCGAACCAGGCCTGGAGCAGCGCCTGCGGGCTCCCGGGCACCGGGTGGGCGGAGTAGGTGTTGTCCAGCTGCCACGGGTCGGTGCTCCGGTCGTAGAACTCGCGGTCCCCGGTCTGGTAGGTGATGTAGGAGTAGGGGCCCCACACCGCTCCGGAGTAGAAGCGTCCGATCGGGTCGGTGGGGAGGGCGGGGCGGTTCGGGTAGAGCGCGTCCGAGCCCTCGATCTCCACCGGCCTCTGGTCGAACGACGCGGGGAAGCCGAGCACGTCCTGGAGTGCGGTGCCGTCGGCGCGGTGCGCCCGGGTGACGCCGGCCGCGCGCCGGATGGTCGCGGTCACGTCGGCCAGGCTCACGGTCTGGCCGGCCTCGATCCCGCCGCGGAAGCCGGGCCCGCGCACCACGAGCGGCACGTGCACGGACTCGTCGTACGCCTTGTTCTTGTCGGCCAGGTCGTGCTCGCGCAGCATGAAGCCGTTGTCGGAGGTGAAGATCACGATGGTCCGCTTCGTCTCGTGCAGGTCGTGGAGGGTGGTGACGAGAGCGTCGACCGTGTCGTCGACGCTGAGCAGAGCCTCGACCCGGTGGGTCTCGAGGCGCAAGGGGTAGGGCTGCGGCCCGACCTTGGCGGCGTAGCCCTGGAGCCAGAGGGGCTTGTCGGTGAGGTCGGTCTCGGTCACCGACGGCGCCGGCACCAGGCGGCCGGGGTCGAAGTCGCGGTGGATGCCCTGCACCTGCGGGGGAGCCGCGCCCCCGAGCGCCGACCTGCTCTTGTGGGGTGCCAGGGCGCTGTAGAGCACGAAGAACGGACGCGTCCGGGACGACCACGCGCGCACCCGCGAGAGCAGCAGCTGACGGGTGTAGACCTCGCGGTAGCGGTCGTCGGTGACCAGCCGGCCGTTGACCGCGAACTTGCTGAAGCGGTAGTCGTAGATCCCCCTGACCGGCACCTCGAAGTCCGTCCAGTCCGGTTGGTCGAAGGTGTCGAAGGGCGGGATCCCGTTGAGGTACTTCCCGATCCAGGCCGTCCGGTAGCCCTGGTTGTCCAGCCACTGGGGCAGGAGTCGCTCGATGTCGTTGTGCAGGGCGAACACTCCGTAGCCGCCGTCGCTGGAGGGGTCGTTGCCCAGCGTCAGGTGGTTGTGCGCGAGCTTGCCGGTGAGCAGGGTCGCGCGGGCCGGACAACACAGCGAGTCCGGGCTCAGGGCTCGGGTGAACGTGACCCCCGAGCTCTGGAGGCGCTGGACGGCGGGCAGGAACTGCAGCTCGTCGGCCCGCATGTCGTCGGTCAGGATCACCACGATGTTGGGCTTCTGCTCGACCGGGACCGTCCCGGCCCGCGACGCCGGCCCACCGGGTGCCGCGTGAACGGCCGGGGAGGTGCCGAGCAGCCCGATCAGAACCGTGGCGAGGAGGGCAGGGAGTACGGCGACGGCAGGTCGCGTGCGGCGCCGCGCTGGTCCTCCGGAGGGCATCCTCCGTTCTACCAGAGCGTCTCGGCTCTCCCGGCAGGTGCGTCGGTGCGGCCTACCAGCCGCGCTCGCGCCACTCCTCGACATGGGGGCGCTCGACGCCGAGCGTCGAGTCGTTGCCGTGGCCGGGGTAGAACCACGTCTCGTCGGGGAGCGCGTCGAAGATCCGGGTCGAGACGTCACCGATCAGCTGGGTGAAGCGCTCGGCGTCGCCCTGCGTGTTTCCGACACCACCGGGGAACAGACAGTCCCCGGTCCAGAGGTGCGGCCGGCCCGACCCGTCGTCGTACAACAGGCAGATCGAGCCGGGGGTGTGGCCTGCGACCGGGATCACGACGAGTGAGCAGGTGCCCACCTGGATCCGGTCGTCGGCGCCGACCCGCTGGTCGACGGTCACCCCGGTCTGCTCGGTGATCGCGTCGGCGTCGGGCGTGCCGGCGATGACGGTCGCGCCGGTGCCGGCCACGACCTCGGCGAGGGCGCGGTGGTGGTCCCAGTGCTGGTGGGTCGTGACCACCGCGGTGAGCCCACCGTCCCCGATCAGCTCCAGCAGCCGGTGGGCCTCGTCGGCCGCGTCGATCAGCACCTGGTCGCCGGTGTCGGTGCAGCGCAGGAGGTAGCAGTTGTTGTGCATCTCCGGGTCGACCGCGAGCTTGGTGATCTCGAGGGCCCCCGCCGTACGACGGTCCGGGGCGCCGCCGGGGGACACCTCGCCGGTGTAGTCAGCCTGCTGGGTCATGGGGTCACCACGCTCCGATCTCGGGAAGCTCGCCGTGCGAGCAGGACACAGTCTCGGGGGCGGGGCGGCCGGTCAGCCACCAGCCCAGGTCGGCCGCTGGGCCGGTCACGACCGGGACCGGGTGCTCCGCGTCCGGCTCCGCGTCGCCGAACAGCCAGGTGCGGTCGGAGTCGAGCGGCTTGACCTCGAAGGCCGTGGTGGCGTCGCGCCTGGACATCGCGTCGAGGAGCAGCTCGGCGAACTCGGGCGACCAGTCGGCGGTGGTGTAGCCAGCTCCCAGGTCGACATGGTGGATCTCCACCTCGCGGAGCCGCATGCCCGGCAGGCTGGCGGTCTGCATGGTGCGTCCGCCCGGCGTGCGCTCGATCCGCCCCTGCCAGCCGGTCGGGGGCACCGCGGTGATCGCGTCGTTGATCGCGCTGGTGCCGGCCAGCAGCCGGTCACGGAGCTCACTCGCGTCGGCGGTGGCAAGGTCGGAGATGTCGGAGTCGCGCTGCTCGTCGGAGTCGTACATGGTGCGCGCCTCGTCGGCGTCGGACTCGTCGGCGACCACCCCGCGCAGGGCCCGGGCCATGCCCTCGGCGTTGAGGGCGAGGTGTGCGACGACGTGCGCGCGTGTCCAGCCGGGGAGCAGCGACGGGGCCGACCAGTCCTCGTCGCCGAGGCCGTCGACGGTGCGCGTCAGCCGCTGCGCGGCCTCGCCCAGGAGTTCGGCCACCCGCTGGGCCGAGTGCTGCGCCGAGTGGTCGGGAGCCGAGGTCATGGCGCCATCTAACACCCCGCCGACACCCGAAGGGGTACCTCGCCCCGCCACGTAGGATCGGACTGTCGGTGGGGCGTGGCACGCTTGCGCTGACCACCAGCGTGGACGAACATGTGTTCGAACGCCGTCCGACGACCAGCTAGGGAAGTTCGTGGCCGACCAGCTCATCATCCGGGGTGCCCGGGAGCACAACCTCAAGGACATCTCGCTCGACCTGCCGCGCGACGCCCTGATCGTGTTCACCGGCCTCTCGGGCTCGGGCAAGTCGAGCCTGGCGTTCGACACCATCTTCGCCGAGGGGCAGCGCCGCTACGTCGAGTCGCTGTCGGCGTACGCGCGCCAGTTCCTCGGCCAGATGGACAAGCCCGACGTCGACTTCATCGAGGGCCTCTCGCCCGCGGTGTCCATCGACCAGAAGTCCACCTCGAAGAACCCCCGCTCCACCGTCGGCACGATCACCGAGGTCTACGACTACCTCCGCCTGCTCTATGCCCGCGCCGGCCGCGCCCACTGCCCGGTCTGCGGCGCCCCGATCGAGCGGCAGACACCCCAGCAGATCGTCGACCGCGTCCTGGCGCTCGAGGAGCGTCGCCGCTTCCAGGTGCTGGCCCCGGTGATCCGTGGCCGCAAGGGGGAGTACGTCGAGCTGTTCCGGCAGCTCCAGACCGACGGCTTCTCGCGGGTGCGGGTCAACGGCGAGATCCACACGCTCGACGACCCCCCGAAGCTCGACAAGCAGAAGAAGCACACGATCGAGGTCGTGATCGACCGGCTGGCGGTCAAGCCGTCGTCGAAGCGCCGGCTGACCGACTCGGTCGAGACCGCCCTGCGGCTCGCCGCCGGGCTGGTGGTCTTCGACTTCGTCGACCTCCCGGCGAAGGACCCCGGTCGCGAGCTGAAGTTCTCCGAGAAGATGTCGTGCCCCAACGACCACACGATCGACACCGACGAGCTCGAGCCCCGGTCGTTCTCCTTCAACTCACCGTTCGGCGCCTGCCCCGAGTGCCACGGTCTGGGCACCCGGATGGAGGTCGACCCCGACCTGGTCGTCCCCGACCCCCAGGCGACCCTGGGCGAGGGCGCGATCCAGCCGTGGAGCCAGGCCCACGTCGCCGACTACTTCCTGCGGCTGATGGGTGCGCTCGGCGAGGAGCTGGGCTTCGACCTCAACACCCCGTGGGAGAAGCTCTCCAAGAAGGCCCGCGCCTCCCTGCTCGACGGCCACCCGACCAAGGTGCACGTCGTCACCACCAACCGCTACGGCCGCCAGCGCGCCTACTACGCCGAGTTCGAGGGCGTCCGCACCTACGTCGAGCGCCGCCACCACGAGGCCGAGTCCGACACCAGCCGGGAGCGCTTCGAGGGCTTCATGCGCGAGGTGCCCTGCCCGGCCTGCCACGGCAGCCGGCTGAAGCCGGTCAGCCTGGCCGTGACCATGGGCGGCAAGTCGATCGCCGAGGTCTGCGCCCTGCCGATCAACGAGAGTGCCGCGTTCCTGCGCGAGCTCGAGCTCTCCACCCGTGAGAAGCAGATCGCCGAGCGGGTGCTCAAGGAGATCCAGGAGCGGCTCAACTTCCTGCTCGACGTCGGGCTCGACTACCTCTCGCTCGACCGTCCCAGCGGCTCGCTGAGCGGCGGCGAGGCGCAGCGGATCCGGCTCGCCACGCAGATCGGTGCCGGCCTGGTCGGGGTCCTCTACGTCCTCGACGAGCCCTCGATCGGTCTCCACCAGCGCGACAACCAGCGCCTGATCGAGACCCTGGTCCGGCTCAAGGACCTCGGCAACACCCTGATCGTGGTCGAGCACGACGAGGAGACCATCCGCACCGCCGACTGGGTGGTCGACATCGGCCCGGGTGCCGGCGAGCACGGCGGCCAGGTTGTCCACTCGGGCTCGGTGAAGGGGCTGCTCAAGCACCGCGACTCCCTGACCGGGATGTACCTCTCGGGGCGCCGCGAGATCCCGGTGCCCGCCGTACGCCGTCCGCGCACCAAGGGCCGCGAGCTCAAGGTGGTCGGCGCGGTCGAGCACAACCTCCGCGACATCGACGTCAGCTTCCCGCTGGGGCTCTTCGTCTCGGTGACCGGCGTGTCCGGCTCGGGCAAGTCCACCCTGGTCAACGACATCCTCTACACCAGCCTGGCCAAGCAGATCTACAACGCCCGGGCCGTGCCCGGCCGGCACAAGCGGATCAACGGCGTCGACCAGGTCGACAAGGTGATCCACGTGGACCAGTCGCCGATCGGGCGCACCCCCCGCAGCAACCCCGCCACCTACACGGGAGTGTTCGACCACATCCGCAAGCTCTTCGCGTCGACGCCCGAGGCCAAGGTGCGCGGCTACCTCCAGGGGCGGTTCTCGTTCAACGTCAAGGGCGGGCGCTGCGAGGCCTGCGCCGGCGACGGCACGATCAAGATCGAGATGAACTTCCTGCCGGACGTCTACGTCCCGTGCGAGGTCTGCCACGGTGCCCGCTACAACCGCGAGACGCTCGAGGTCCACTACAAGGGGAAGACCATCGCCGAGGTGCTCGACATGCCGATCGAGGAGGCCGCGGACTTCTTCGCCGCGGTGCCCGCGATCGCGCGGCACATGGTCACCCTGTGCGAGGTCGGGCTGGGCTACGTCCGGCTCGGCCAGCCCGCGACGACCCTGTCGGGAGGAGAGGCCCAGCGGGTCAAGCTGTCCAGCGAGCTCCAGAAGCGATCGACCGGCCGCACCGTCTACGTCCTCGACGAGCCGACCACCGGGCTGCACTTCGAGGACATCCGCAAGCTCCTCGGGGTGCTCTCGAGCCTGGTCGACAAGGGCAACACCGTGCTGGTGATCGAGCACAACCTCGACGTGATCAAGACCTCCGACTGGGTGATCGACATGGGCCCCGAGGGCGGGTCCCGCGGCGGGATGGTGATCTCCGAAGGCACTCCCGAGCAGGTGGCAGCCGACACCGAGAGCTATACCGGGCAGTTCCTGGCGCCGCTGCTGACCACCGGCCGAACCGCCTGACGGGTCTGGTCGTAGTACCAACGTCCCACAGCGCAATCTCAGCCTTCGCAGCTAGCGTTGACAGCAACGACCCCCCGCCCAGACCCCGCCAGGAGCCTCCGTGACCGACCCAGCACTGACCCGACGCCGCGCCCTCGCGGGAGCCGCCGTGGGTGGCCTGAGCCTGCCGCTGTTGGCTGCCTGCGGCGGCTCGAGCAAGCCCGCTGCCCAGCCGGGCGGGCAGCAGGGTGGCCAGTCGGGCGGCAAGACTCCTTCGGGGTCCTCCAGCACCCTCCTGACGACCGCCTCGGCGGTGCCCGTGGGCGGCGGGGTGATCCTCGGCCAGCAGAACGTCGTGGTGACCCAGCCGACCCAGGGTCAGTTCGAGGGGTTCGGTGCCACCTGCACCCACGCGGGCTGCATCCTCGCGTCGGTGTCGGCGGGCACCATCAACTGCGGCTGCCACGGCAGCCAGTTCTCGATCAAGGACGGCAGCAACGTCGCGGGCCCGCTGGGCAGCCCGCCGGGCTCGGTGCCGGCCCTGCCGAGGGTCGCGGTCAAGCTCCAGGGCAAGGACATCGTCGCCGGCTGATCCGGCTCCCTGCAGACGCAACGGTGTCCCCGCCTGCCCGTAGGCTTGAAGCGTGACCAACCCCGCGTCGTACCGTCCCAAGGCGGGGGAGATCCCGACCCAGCCGGGGGTCTACCGGTTCCGCGACGCGCGTGGCCGGGTGATCTACGTCGGCAAGGCGAAGAACCTGCGGGCCCGGCTGTCGTCGTACTTCCAGGACGTCGGCAACCTGCACGCCCGCACGGCGGCGATGGTGACCACCGGCGCGAGCGTCGAGTGGACGACGGTCAACACCGAGGTCGAGGCCCTCCAGCTGGAATACAGCTGGATCAAGGAGTTCGACCCGCGCTTCAACGTGAAGTACCGCGACGACAAGTCCTACCCCTGGCTGGCGGTCACCGTCGGCGAGGAGTACCCCCGGGTGATGGTCGGGCGCGGCGCCAAGAAGAAGGGCACCCGCTACTTCGGGCCCTACAGCCACGCCTGGGCGATCCGCGAGACCGTCGACCAGCTGCTCCGGGTCTTCCCGATGCGCTCGTGCTCCAACGGCGTGTTCAAGCGGTCCGGCCAGATCGGGCGACCGTGCCTGCTCGGCTACATCGACAAGTGCTCCGCGCCGTGCGTCGACAACATCAGCGCCGACGACCACCGCGACATCGTCGACGACTTCTGCGACTTCATGGCCGGCAACACCAACACCTTCGTCAAGCGGATCCGCTCCGAGATGTACGCCGCGTCCGAGGCGCTCGACTTCGAGAAGGCGGCCCGGCTCCGCGACGACCTCGGTGCGATCCAGAAGGCGCTGGAGAAGCAGGCGGTGGTGCTCGCCGACGGCACCGACGCGGACGTGATCGCCCTCGCCGAGGACCCCCTCGAGGTCGCGGTGCAGATCTTCTACGTGCGCGGCGGCCGGATCCGCGGCCAGCGCGGGTGGGTGGCCGACCGGGTCGAGGAGGGCGGCACCGCCGAGCTGGTCGAGGACTTCCTGCTCCAGCTGTACGCCGGCGGCGAGGACGACGACGCCGTCCCCCGCGAGATCCTGGTGCCGACCCTGCCGCCGGAGCCGGAGACCTTCGAGGAGCTGCTCTCCGAGCGTCGCGGCAGCCGGGTCCGGATCCGGGTGCCGCAGCGCGGTGACAAGAAGACGCTGCAGGAGACCGTCGCCCGCAACGCCGGCCAGGCGCTGATGCTGCACAAGACCAAGCGCGGCACCGACCTGACCGCCCGCAACCAGGCGCTGGAGGAGATCCAGAAGGCCCTCGGCCTCGACGAGGCGCCGCTGCGCATCGAGTGCTACGACATCTCCAACCTCCAGGGCACCGAGGTGGTGGCCAGCATGGTCGTCTTCGAGGACGGCCTGGCCCGCAAGAGCGAGTACCGCCGCTTCGTGATCAAGAGCGTCCAGGGCCAGAACGACGTCGCGTCGATGCACGAGGTGATCACCCGGCGCTTCCGGCGGCTGCTCGACGAGCAGGCCAGGTCGACCGAGATCGCCACCGAGTCCGGCCCGATGCTGGTGGACCCGGAGACGGGTCGGCCACGCAAGTTCGCCTACGCGCCGGGCCTCGTGGTCGTCGACGGCGGCCCGCCCCAGGTCGCGGCGGCGCAGGCCGCCCTGCGCGAGCTCGGAGTCGTCGACATCCCGGTCTGCGGCCTGGCCAAGCGGCTCGAGGAGGTCTGGCTGCCGGACCAGGAGGATCCCGTGATCATGGCCCGCTCGTCGGAGGGCCTCTACCTCCTCCAGCGGGTGCGCGACGAGGCTCACCGCTTCGCGATCACCCACCACCGCTCACGGCGCTCCAAGACGATGGTCGAGAGCGTCCTCGACGACGTCCCCGGTCTCGGCGAGGTGCGCCGCAAGACCCTGGTCAAGCACTTCGGCTCCCTGAAGAAGCTGCGGCTGGCCGAGCTCGACGAGATCGCGCAGGTGCCGGGGATCGGGCCGCGGACGGCTTCGGCGATCAAGGATGCGGTCAGCGCTGCCAGCGGTCACACTGGCGCGCAGACGGTGAACACCGCCACCGGCGAGCTCCTGGAGGACTCATGACCGACACGCCCACCGGGCCCTGGGTCGAGCGGAGCCGGGACCACGCCGGCGAGGTCGTGATCGTGACCGGGATGACCGGAGCCGGTCGCAGCACCGCGGCCAAGGAGCTCGAGGACCTCGGCTACTACGTCGTCGACAACCTGCCGCCGTCGCTCCTGCGCGAGGTGGTGCAGCTGGTCGACGAGAGCCGGGGTCACGACCAGCCGATCGCGGTCGTCGTCGACGTCCGCTCCGGCTCGTTCTTCGACTCCCTCCAGTCCAACCTCGCCCACCACGCCGTGGGCCGCCGGACGACCCTGCTCTTCCTCGACGCCACCGACGACGTGCTGGTCCGCCGCCAGGAGGCCGCGCGGCGACCTCACCCCCTCCAGGGGAGCGGGCGGCTGATCGAGGGCCTGCGCCGCGAGCGCTCGGTGCTGGCCGATCTCCGCGCCGACGCCGACCTGGTCATCGACACGTCCGATCTCAACGTGCACCAGCTGACCGACCGGATCGCCGACTCGTTCGGCACGCCCGACCAGATGCGGCTCCAGGTGACGATGATCAGCTTCGGGTTCAAGTACGGCATCCCGATCGACGCCGACTTCGTCGCCGACATGCGCTTCCTGCCGAACCCCTTCTGGGTGCCCGAGCTGCGCGGCAAGACCGGACGGTCCCAGGACGTCAGCGACTTCGTGCTCGGGCAGATGGGCGCCCGCGAGTTCGTCGACAGCTACGTCGAGCTCCTGACGGGGGTCGCCGGTGGCTACCTCACCGAGGGCAAGCGCTTCATGTCGGTGGCGATCGGCTGCACCGGCGGCAAGCACCGCAGCGTGGCGATGACCGAGGAGATCGCCGGCCGGCTCCGCGAGCTCGGGCACAGCGTCGGCGTGGTGCACCGCGACCTCGGGCGGGAGTGACGTGACCGCTCACCCCCGTCGGGTGACCGCACTCGGAGGCGGCCACGGGCTCTTCGCGTCCCTGTCCGCGCTCCGCCGGCTGCCGGTCGACCTGACCGCCGTGGTGACCGTCGCCGACGACGGTGGCTCCTCCGGGCGGCTTCGCTCGGAGTTCGGGGTGCTGCCCCCGGGCGACCTGCGGATGGCTCTTGCCGCCCTCTGCGGTGACGACGAGTGGGGCGAGACCTGGGCCAGGGTGCTCCAGCACCGGTTCGCGGGCACCGGCGAGATGAACGGCCACGTGGTCGGCAACCTCCTGATCGTGAGCCTGTGGGAGCAGCTGGGCGACCATGTGCAGGCGCTCGACTGGGTCGGCCGGCTGCTCGGTGCCCGTGGGCGGGTCCTGCCGATGGCGCTGACCCCGCTCGACATCAGCGCCGAGGTCCGGGGTGTGGACCACGACCGTCCCGACGCCCTGACCACGGTGCGTGGCCAGGTCGCCGTCGCCACCTCGGAGGGCTCGATCGAGTCGATCTCGCTGATCCCGCCCGACCTGCGTCCCTGCCCGGAGGCCGTCGCCGCCGTGCGGGCCGCCGACGCGGTCGTGCTCGGCCCGGGCTCGTGGTTCACCTCGGTGCTGCCCCACCTGGTCGTGCCCGATCTGCGCGAGGCGCTTCTGGAGAGCGAGGGCCACCTCGTCGTGGTGCTCAACCTGGAGGCCCAGGACGGCGAGACCGACGGGTACGCCGCCGCCGACCATCTCGCCGCACTCCTCGACCACGCGCCCGACCTGCCCATCGGCAGCGTGCTGGTCGACCATCGTGAGGCCGGTGACCTCTCCGACCTGGAGCGGCTCGTGAAGGGCTGCGGAGCCCGGCTCGTGGTCGACGACGTGGCGACGGGGGACGGGTCCCCGCGCCACGACCCCGCGAAGCTGGCCGGTGCCTACGCCCGCCTGCTGGACGTGTGACGGGTGGCCACCGTGTATCTCGGCTCCGCTCGAGACGAGGGTTGTTGACGCGCGTGGCAGGATCGGCGCCATGGCGATGACGGCTCAGGTGAAGGCGGAGATCGCCAACACCCACATCACCAAGACCTGCTGCCGCAAGTCCGAGGTGTCGACGATGTTGCGCTTCGCCGGCGGCCTCCACATCGTCAGCGGCAAGATCGTCGTCGAGGCCGAGCTGGACACCGGCGCTGCCGCCCGTCGGCTCCGCAAGGACATCTCGGAGGTCTTCGGCCACCAGAGCGACGTCGCGATGGTGCAGGGCAACGGCATCCGTAAGGGCAGCCGCTACCTGGTCCGGGTGACCAAGGACGGCGAGGCGCTGGCCCGGCAGACCGGTCTGCTGGACGCCCGCGGCCGTCCGGTGCGCGGCCTGCCGCCGGCGGTGGTCTCGGGCGGAGCCTGCGACGCGGTTGCCGCTTGGCGCGGTGCCTTCCTGGCTCACGGCTCGCTGACCGAGCCGGGCCGCTCGTCCTCCCTCGAGGTGACCTGCCCCGGCCCCGAGGCGGCGCTGGCTCTCGTCGGTGTCGCCCGCCGGCTGAGCATCCCCGCGAAGGCCCGTGAGGTGCGCGGGGTCGACCGGGTCGTCATCCGGGACGGCGACGCGATCTCCCAGCTGCTGACCCGGCTCGGCGCCCACGAGGCCCTGATGGCCTGGGAGGAGCGCCGGATGCGGCGCGAGGTGCGGGCCACCGCCAACCGCCTGGCCAACTTCGACGACGCCAACCTGCGCCGCTCGGCCCGGGCCGCGGTCGCGGCCGGCGCCCGCGTGGACCGAGCCCTGGAGATCCTCGGCGACGAGGTGCCCGACCACCTCAAGATGGCCGGCGGCCTGCGGCTGGAGCACAAGCAGGCCTCGCTCGAGGAGCTCGGCCAGCTTCATGAGCCGGTCCTGACCAAGGACGCCATCGCCGGCCGGATCCGTCGCCTCCTCGCGATGGCGGACAAGCGCGCCGAGGAGCTCGGCATCCCCGACACCGAGGCGTCGCTGACCCCCGAGATGCTGGCCGACGAGGACTGACCCCGGTCCGGCACGGCGGCGCGGGCCACGGAGCACCGGCCGGGTCCGTGGTTACTCGCACGTAGGACGAACGTCCCTCCGCAGCCCCGCGAGCGGAGGATAGGGTCGACGTACCGGGTGCGTCACGCGCCCGGGACCAGTACCGATGAAGGAGCAGCAGTGACCGTTCGGGTAGGCATCAACGGGTTCGGCCGGATCGGCCGCAACTTCCTCCGCGCCGTGGCGGCGTCCGGCGCAGACGTCGAGATCGTGGGCGTCAACGACCTCGCCCCCAACGACGTCCTGGCCCACTTCCTGCGCTACGACTCGATCCTGGGTCGTTTCCCGGGCGTCATCGAGTCCGACGAGACCACGCTGACCGTCGACGGCAAGAAGATCCGGGCCAGCGCCGAGCGAGACCCGGCCGCCCTGGCGTGGGGCGACATCGGCGCCGACATCGTGATCGAGTCGACCGGGCTGTTCACCAAGGCCGCGGACGCCCACAAGCACATCGAGGCCGGTGCCAAGAAGGTCATCATCTCCGCGCCCGCCAGCGACGAGGACATCACGATCGTGATGGGCATCAACGACGGCGACTACGACCCGGCCAGCCACCACGTCATCTCCAACGCGAGCTGCACGACCAACTGCCTCGGCCCGATGGCCAAGGTGCTGCTCGACAACTGGGGCATCGACAAGGGGTTCATGACCACGGTCCACGCCTACACCACCGAGCAGCAGCTGCTCGACCAGATCTCGCTGAACCGCAAGGGTCAGATCAACCTGCGTCGGGCCCGCGGCGGCGCCACGAGCATCATCCCGACCACGACCGGCGCGGCGAAGGCGATCTCCCTGGTGCTGCCCGAGCTCAAGGGCAAGCTGGACGGCTACGCGCTGCGGGTGCCGGTCCCGACCGGCTCGGTGACCGACCTGACCGTGACCCTGGGTGCCGAGGTGACCAAGGACGAGGTGAACGCCGCGTTCAAGGCGGCCTCCGAGTCGGGCCCGCTCTCGCCGTACCTCGAGTACACCGAGGACGAGATCGTCAGTGCCGACATCGTCACCTGGCCGGCCTCCTGCACGATCGACGCCGGGCTCACGCTGGCCAACGGCAACCAGGTCAAGGTCGTCGGCTGGTACGACAACGAGTGGGGCTACTCCAACCGCCTGATCGACCTGTCGGCCCTCGTCGGCGCGTCCCTCTGACGGTCCCCCCACAGTGACTGCGACGCTCGAAGCCCTCGGCGACGTCCGGGGCAAGCGGGTCCTGGTGCGCTCGGACCTCAACGTGCCCCTGGACGGTACGACGATCACCGACGACGGGCGGGTGCGCGCCAGCGTCCCGACCATCAAGGAGCTCGCCGAGGCGGGTGCGCGGGTGATCGTGGTCGCGCACCTCGGCCGGCCCAAGGGAGAGCCCGAGGACCGTTTCTCGCTGGCACCGGTCGCCGAACGGCTCGGGCAGCTGCTCGGCCGGCCGGTGGCGTTCGCCCACGACACGGTCGGGCCGTCGGCCCAGGAGACCGTGGACGCACTGGCCGACGGCGAGGTGGCGCTCCTGGAGAACGTCCGCTTCAACGCCGGCGAGACCAGCAAGGACGACGACCTGCGCGGCGCGTTCGCCGACCAGCTGTCCAACCTGGCCGACTGCTTCGTCTCCGACGGCTTCGGTGTCGTCCACCGCAAGCAGGCCAGTGTGTACGACGTGGCCCTGCGACTGCCCTCCGCGATGGGGGGTCTGGTGGCCCGGGAGATCGACGTCCTGCGCCGGCTCACCGTGGACCCGGCCCGGCCCTACGTCGTGGTGCTCGGCGGGTCGAAGGTCTCCGACAAGCTCGGGGTGATCGACAACCTGCTCGGCAAGGCCGATCGGCTCCTGATCGGCGGCGGGATGGTCTTCACGTTCCTCGCGGCCCAGGGACACGAGGTCGGTAAGAGCCTGCTCGAGGCCGACCAGCTCGACATCTGCCGGGAGTACCTCCAGCGTGCCGAGCAGTCGGGCGTCGAGATCCTGCTGCCGACGGACATCGTGGTCGACACCGAGTTCCCGTCCGGTGACCGCGAGCCCCAGCCGCACGTCGTACCGGCAGGAGAGATCCCGTCGGACAGCCTCGGCCTCGACATCGGGCCGGACTCGGCCCGGGCCTTCGCCGCGGCGATCGCGGAGGCGAGGACGGTGTTCTGGAACGGCCCCATGGGCGTGTTCGAGACCGCTGCGTTCGCCGAGGGCACCCGGGCGGTGGCCCAGGCCCTGACCGAGGTCGACGGGCTGTCCGTGGTCGGTGGCGGCGACTCCGCGGCCGCCGTGCGTCAGCTCGGGTTCGACGAGGGCGCGTTCGGCCACATCTCCACCGGCGGCGGCGCCAGCCTGGAGTTCCTCGAGGGCAGGGAGCTGCCCGGGATCGCCGTGCTCGAACGCTGACCGTCTCCTCCCCTCGGTGGTCGAGTGCAGTCGCGACCACCATCGCCGTACGTCGAAAGGACCCCGATGAGCTCGCGCATCCCGCTGATGGCCGGCAACTGGAAGATGAACCTCAACCACGCCGAGGCGGTGGTCCTGGTCCAGAAGCTGGCCTGGATCCTCACCGACAAGAAGCACGACTTCGCGCGCACCGAGGTGGTCGTCGTACCCCCGTTCACCGACCTCCGGTCGGTGCAGACCGTCGTCGACGGTGACCATCTCTCCGTGAAGTACGCCGCCCAGGACGTCTCCGCGCACGAGTCCGGCGCCTACACCGGCGAGATCTCGGCCGGCATGCTGGCCCGGCTCGGCTGCTCCTACGTCGTCGTCGGCCACTCCGAGCGGCGTGAGTACCACCACGAGACGGACGAGCAGGTCAACGCCAAGGCCCGGGCGGCGCTCGGCGCCACCATGGCCCCGATCGTGTGTGTGGGTGAGGGGCTCGACGTGCGCAAGGCCGGGGAGCAGGTCCCCTACACGCTCGCCCAGGTCGACGGCTCGCTGGCCGGCTTCTCGCCGAAGGAGATCGCCGGGCTGGTGATCGCCTACGAGCCGGTCTGGGCGATCGGGACCGGTGAGGTCGCCACTCCGGATGACGCGCAGGAGGTGTGCGCGGCGATCCGGCAGCGCCTGCGCGAGACCGCGGGTGACGAGGCCGCGGACTCCTGCCGGATCCTGTACGGCGGCTCCGTGAAGGCCGCGAACATCGCCGGGATCATGGCCGAGCCCGATGTCGACGGCGCCCTGGTCGGGGGCGCCAGCCTGCAGGCCGAGGAGTTCGGCGGCATCTGCCGGTACTACTCGATGCCGGCCCTGTGACGGCGGAGCGGCGCCTGCATGACGTCGGGCGCAGCACCGGTCTGGACCGGCCCGCGGGCCGGTTCGGCGCACCCCCAGGGGTGACGTAGGCTATGTCGCTGTGACCACCGTCTTCACGATTCTGCTCGTTCTCACCAGTTGCATACTGGTGTTGCTCGTCCTGCTCCACAAAGGCCGCGGGGGCGGTCTCTCGGACATGTTCGGCGGCGGTGTGTCCAGCTCGCTCGGGGGTTCATCCGTGGCGGAGCGCAACCTCGATCGCTTCACCGTAGGTATCGGAGTCATCTGGTTCGCTTGCGTCGTTGCCCTGGGCCTTCTTCTGGCCTACCAGAACTGAGAAAGGTTCATTGCACGTGGCTGGTGGAGGAAATGCGATCCGGGGTAGCCGGGTCGGCGCAGGTCCCATGGGCGAGGCCGAACGCGGTGAGGCTGCCCCACGGCAGGCCGTCACCTACTTCTGCTCGCACGAGCATCGTTCGGTGGTGACCTTCGCCGTCGAGGCGGTGGTGCCCGAGTCGTGGGACTGCCCCAAGTGCGGTCTGCCGGCGAGCCTGGACTCGGAGAACCCACCTCCGGCGCCCAAGATCGAGCCCTACAAGACCCATCTGGCCTACGTGAAGGAGCGCCGCTCCGACGCCGAGGCCACCCAGATCCTGGACGAGGCGATCCAGCTGCTCCGCAGCCGTCGCAAGTCCGGCGACATCATCTTCTGACCACGGCCCGCGGACCGAGCTTGCGACGTCCGCGTTCAGGGCGGGTCTGATGCGCTACGACGTCGTGGTGGTCGGGCTCGGCGCGATGGGCAGCGCCGCGACCTACCAGCTGGCGAAGGCCGGCGTGCGGGTGCTCGGTCTGGATCGGCACCGGCCTCCGCACAACCTCGGCTCGACCCACGGGGACACCCGGATCACGCGGGTGGCGGTCGGCGAGGGGCTGGCGTACGTCCCGCTGGTCCGGCGCTCGCACGAGATCTGGCGCGAGCTCGAGCAGCAGACCGGCACGCAGATCCTGACCCGGTGCGGCGGCCTCGTGCTGGCGCCGGCCGCGCGGGGCTTCGACATGCACGGCACCTCCAGCTTCCTGGCCGACACGGTCGCCGCCGCGCAGGCGTACGACGTGGAGCACCAGGCGCTCGACCCGGCCGGGCTGGCGGCGCGGTTCCCCCAGTTCGCCCTGGCCGGCGAGGAGCACGGCTGCCTCGAGCCCGGCGCCGGGCTCGTCCGACCCGAGCTGGCCGTCGAGCTCCAGCTCCGGCTGGCTCGCGACCTCGGGGCCACCCTCGCGACGGGGGAGCAGGTGCTGGGCTTCGCCGACCACGGGAGCCACGTCACGGTCCGCACCCCGACCCGGACCGTGGAGGCGGCCCAGCTGATCGTCACGGCCGGCCCCTGGCTGCCCGAGGTGGTCCCCGAGCTGGCGCCCGCGGTCACGATCCACCGGCAGGTGCTGTTCTGGTTCGACCTCCGCGACCCCGCGTCGTACCCGCTGATGCGCAACGGCCCGGTCTACATCTGGTGGCCCGGCGGAGACCCGAGCGAGATGATCTACGGCTTCCCGATGGTCGACGGGCCGGCAGGCGGGGCCAAGGTCGCGCGCGAGCAGTACGACGTTGTCACCACCCCCGACGAGGTGGACCGGGTCGTCGGCGCCGACGAGATCGAGGAGATGTACGAGCGGTGCGTGCGGCCGCGACTGCCCGCGCTGTCGGGACGGTGCCTCCGGACGGCGGTGTGCCTCTACACCGTGACCGAGGACAGCCGCTTCCTGATCGACCGGCTCCCGTCCGCACCGAACGTGGTGGTCGCCTCGCCGTGCTCCGGCCACGGTTTCAAGCACTCCGCGGCGATCGGCGAGTCGCTGGCCCAGCTGGTGACCTCCGGCGCGAGCGCGATCGACCTCTCGGCCTTCGCGCTGCCGCCCGCTGGCTGAAGGGAACAGGTCCGCCGAGGCTAGGGGACCTGGCTGGCCGAGTCGCGGTCGAGGAACCAGATCGTGGCGGTGACGCCTTGCACCCCGGCTGCCGGGATCTCGTGCGGGTCGGGGGGTGGCGTGGTGAGGCCGCGGCCCACGGCCGCCGCCTTGCCGCCGCCGCTGGCCACGAACCACACCTCGTCGGACCGGTTGAGCGCGCTCAAGGTCAGGCTGACCCGCTCCGGCGGTGGCTTGGGGGAGTCGGTCACCGGCACCGCGACCTCGTCGACCACGTCGAGCTGGGGGAAGCCCGGGAAGAGGGAGGCGACGTGTCCGTCCGGACCAACGCCGAGCATGGTGAGGTGGAACCGCTCGGCGCCGACGGACCGCACGACCTCGGCGTACGCCGTGGCGGCGGCCTCGACCGTGTCCGCCTCGGCGGTGGAGGGCATCTCGTGGATCCGCGCCGGGTCGGCACCGACGACGTCGAGGAACGAGGCTCGGGCCTGGCCAGCGTTGCGGTCGGGCGAGTCGGGGGCGACGTAGCGTTCGTCGCCCCAGAAGAAGTCGACCCTCGACCAGTCCACGTCGCTGTCGGGCGCCAGCCGCGCGATCTCGCGGTGGATGGCCTCGGCGATGGTGCCGCCGGTCAGGGCCACGCGGGGGATCTCGCCGGTGGCCTGGCGGTCGGCCAGCAGCCGGACGAAGGCGCCGGCGACGGTGATGGCGAGGTCGTCGGCGGACTCGTGCACCTCGACCCGAGGCGTGGGTGGGTGGGTCACGAGACGTGCATCCGGGCGAGCTTGCGGGTGGTGGCGGCGTACACGTCGTCCTCGTCGAGCCGGCGCAGCTCCTCGGCGAGCAGCTCGGGCAGCTGCCGACGCTTGAGCGCGACCGGCCGGTCCGGCCGCCCGGGCGAGGAGAAGGTGGCCAGCCGCCCGTCGCCTCGCGAGATCCGGATCGGACCCTCCCTGGTCTCGAGCACGACCTCGGTGATGCCGGGGCCCTTCGAGGTCTTCCGCTCGATGGTCACCTTCAGCCGGTCGGCGAGCCAGGCCACGAGCAGCTCGGCACTCGGGCTGATCCGCTCGGCCGTCACCGAGCCGCGGCTGATCTTGAGCGGGTGCTGGTCGAGCGCGGCGGCGAGCAGGGCGCGCCAGGGGGTGATCCGGGTCCAGGCGAGGTCGGTGTTGCCGGGGGAGTACGACGCGCACTGGGCGTGGATCGCCTTCCCCTTGCCCCGCACCGCAGCCGCGGCGTCGGTGATCCGACGCTGGGCCAGCCGCCCGAGCGGATCGGTGGAGGGCTCCGGCGGCGGGTCCGAGGGCCACCACATCGAGACCGGGGAGTCGGGAAGCAGCAGGGGCAGCACGACCGACTCGGGGTGCTTGACCACTTCGCCCTTGAGCCGGATCAGCGCCGTCTCGCCGGTCCAGCCGTCACCGGTGCCGACCTGGGCGTTGACCTGGCCGGTCCCGCGGGCGTCGCCGAGGATCACACCGAGCACCCGGGCCGGATGCTCGTGCGAGGCCTGCCGGGCGACCCGCATCGCGTCCGGGGCGCCGTCCTCGTCCACGACGATGACCAGCGTCATCACCATCCCCATGGCCGGGCTGCCGGCGCGCACCCGGGCAGCCACGAACTCGGCCGCGATGCCGGACGCGTTGGTGTCGATGAGCTCAATCAAGGTCGTCTCCAGACGCGTCCGTCGCGGGCCATCATCTTGTCCGCGGAGGGCGGACCCCACGTGCCGGCTTCGTACTGGTCGGGCCGGCCCTTCTTCGCCCAGTGGTCGAGGACCGGGTCCAGGATCTGCCAGGACTTCTCGACCTCGGCGTGGCGGGGGAACAGCGGCGGGTCGCCGAGGAGCACGTCGAGGATCAGCCGCTCGTAGGCCTCGGCGCTGGACTCGGTGAACGAGCCGCCGTACGCGAAGTCCATGTTCACGTCGCGGATCTCCATCGCGGTGCCCGGCACCTTGGAGCCGAACCGGATGGTCATGCCCTCGTCGGGCTGGATCCGGATCACCAGGGCGTTGTGGGTGAGCTCCTCGGTCGCGGTCTTGTTGAAGGGCAGGTGCGGCGCGGGCTTGAACACCACGGCCACCTCCGTCACCCGGCGCCCGAGCCGCTTGCCGGTGCGCAGGTAGAACGGCACCCCCGCCCAGCGGCGGTTGTCGACGTGCAGGGTGACCGCCGCATACGTCTCGGTGTGTGACGTCTTGCGGACGCCCTCCTCCTCGAGGAACCCGACGACCTGGTCGCCGCCCTGCCAGCCCGCGGCGTACTGCCCGCGGGCGGTGGCGAGGTCGAGCCGGCGGGGGAGGGTGACGCTGGAGAGCAGCTTCAGCTTCTCGACCCGCAGGCTCTCGGCGTCGAACGACGTCGGCTCCTCCATCGCGACCAGGGACATCAGCTGCATCAGGTGGTTCTGGATGACGTCACGGGCCGCGCCGATGCCGTCGTAGTAGCCGGCCCGGCCACCGATGCCGATGTCCTCGGCCATCGTGATCTGCACGTGGTCGACGTAGTTGGAGTTCCAGATCGGCTCGAACATCGCGTTGGCGAAGCGCAGCGCCAGGATGTTCTGGACCGTCTCCTTGCCGAGGTAGTGGTCGATCCGAAAGATCGAGCCGGACGGGAAGACGTCGGCCAGGATCCCGTTCAGCTCGCGCGCCGACTCCAGGTCGTGCCCGAACGGCTTCTCCACGACCACCCGCCGCCAGGAGCCCGCGGCGGGCTGGGCCAGGCCGTGCTCCTTGAGCTGGCCGACCACGTCGCCGAAGAAGCCGGGCGGGATGGCCAGGTAGAACGCGTGGTTGCCGCCGGTGCCGCGCACCTCGTCGAGCTCCTCGATGGTCCGGCGCAGCGTGTTGAAGGCGACGTCGTCGTCGAAGTTGCCCGGCACGAAGCGGAAGCCCTCGGCGAGCTGCTTCCAGACCTCCTCGCGGAACTCCGTGCGGGCGTGCTGCTTGACCGAGTCGTGCACCACCTGCGCGAAGTCCTCGTCGGCCCAGTCGCGGCGGGCGAAACCGGTCAGGCTGAAGCCCGGCGGCAGGAGCCCGCGGTTGGCGAGGTCGTAGATCGCCGGCATCACCTTCTTGCGGGACAGGTCGCCGGTCACCCCGAAGAGCACCATCCCGCACGGACCCGCGATCCGGGGGAGGCGTCGGTCCTCGGGGTCCCGGAGCGGGTTCACCCAGTCGTTCATCGCACCCGCTGCTTCCGGTAGTAGGAGATCAGGGCCCGCGTCGACGCATCCTGCGCGGCGAGGGCGTCGTCGTCGCCGGAGATGGCGGGTCCGACCTGCTGGGCCAGCTGCTTGCCGAGCTCGACGCCCCACTGGTCGAAGCTGTCGATGCCCCAGACCGCACCCTGGGTGAAGGTGATGTGCTCGTAGAGCGCGACCAGCTGACCGAGCACCGAGGGGCTCAGCTCCGGCGCCATCACCGAGGCGGTGGGCCGGTTGCCGGTGAACACCCGGGCCGGGACGATCGCCTCCGCGGTGCCCTCGGCTCGGACCTCGTCGGCGGTCTTGCCGAACGCCAGGGCCCGGGTCTGGGCGAAGAAGTTGGCCAGGAAGAGCTCGTGCACGTCCACGGTCTCGCCGTCGTGGGTGTCGCGCAGCGCGTGTGCCGGGTTCGCGACCGCGATGAAGTCGGCGGGGATCAGCCGGGTGCCCTGGTGGATCAGCTGGTAGAACGCGTGCTGGCCGTTGGTGCCCGGCTCGCCCCAGAACACCTCACCGGTGTCGGTGGTGACCGGGGTGCCGTCCCAGCGCACGCCCTTGCCGTTGGACTCCATGGTCAGCTGCTGAAGGTACGCCGGGAACCGGTGCAGCAGCTGGGCGTACGGGAGTACGGCGTGGCTCTGGGCACCGAGGAACGAGGAGTACCAGACGTTGAGCAGGCCCATCAGCACCGGCACGTTGGTGGCGAGGTCGGTGGTCCGGAAGTGCTCGTCCATCGCGTGGAACCCGGCCAGCAGCTCGGCGAACCGCTGGGGACCGATCGCGACGACCAGGGAGGTGCCGATGGCGGAGTCCAGGGAGTAGCGCCCGCCGACCCAGTCCCAGAAGCCGAAGGCGTTGTCGGGGTCGATCCCGAAGGCCTCGACCTTGTCCAGGGCGGTCGAGACTGCCACGAAGTGCCGCTTGACCGCCTCGGTCTGGTCGGAGCCGGTCAGGCCGTCGAGCAGCCACGCCTTGCAGAGCCGGGCGTTGGTCAGCGTCTCCAGCGTGCCGAACGTCTTGCTGGACACGATGAACAGGGTCGAGGCGGGGTCGAGGCCGGCGAGCTTGGTGGCGGCATCGGTCGGGTCGATGTTGGAGATGAAGCGGCACTCGAGCCCGTCCTGGCGGTAGGGAGCCAGGGCTTCGTAGGCCATCACCGGGCCGAGGTCGGAGCCGCCGATCCCGATGTTGACCACCGTCCGGATCCGCTCGCCGGTGACGCCGGTCCAGGCGCCGCTGCGCACCTGGTCGGCGAACGCGTAGACGCGCTCCAGCACCTCGTGGACGTCGGCCACGACGTTCTGCCCGTCGACCTCGAGGGTCGCGTCGGCCGGGAGTCGGAGGGCCGTGTGCAGGACCGCGCGGTCCTCGGTGACGTTGATGTGCTCGCCGGCGAACATCGCGTCGCGCCGGCGGGTCAGCCCGACCTCCTCGGCCAGCGCCAGCAGCGCGTCGAGCAGCTCCTCGCCCAGGAAGGACTTGGACAGGTCGACGTGCAGGTCCGCGGCGGTGAAGCTCAGCCGCTCCACCCGGCCCGGGTCGTCGGCGAACCACGCCCGGAGGTCCGGCTCGAACCCCTCGGCCAGCGTCGTGAGTCGTGACCAGGCCGCGGTCGACGCCGGGTCGACGGCCCCTTCGGTCACTGCTGTCCCTTGGCCTGCTCGAGCTGGGTGGTCACCGTTGCGCCGAGCTCGTCCCACGCGGTCACGAACTTCTCGACACCCTCCTTGATCAGGACCTCGATGACGTCGTCGTAGTCGATGCCGGCCTCCGCCAGCGCCGCCATGTGAGCCGCGGCGTCCTCGTAGTGCGGCCGGACCTGGTCGCCCCTGATCTCCCCGTGGTCGGCGACCGCGTGCATGGTCGCCTCGGGCATCGTGTTGACCGTGTCCTCCACGACGAGGTCGTCGACGTACATGGTGTCGCGGTAGTCGGGGTTCTTCACCCCGGTGGATGCCCACAGCGGACGCTGCCGCCGGGCTCCGTCGGCCTCGAGGGAGGCCCAGCGCTCGCTGGCCAGGGTCTCCTCGTAGGCCTGGTAGGCGAGCCGGGCGTTGGCGACGCCCGCCTTGCCCTTGAGGCCCGCATCGGTGCCGGGGCCGGACGTCGTGCCGTCGAGCCGCTTGTCGATCTCGGTGTCGACCCGGGAGACGAAGAACGAGGCGACCGAGTGGATGGTGGTCAGGTCGTGGCCGTTCTCGCGGGCCTGCTCGAGGCCGGCGAGGTGGGCGTCCATGACGTTGCGGTACTGGTCGAGGCCGAAGATCAAGGTGACGTTGACGCTGATCCCGGCGGCCAGGGTCTCCGTGATGGCCGGGCCGCCCTCCACCGTACCGGGGATCTTGATCATCAGGTTGGGCTGGTCGACGGTCTTCCAGAGGTCGGCGGCCTCGGCGACGGTCTGCTCGGTGTCGTGCGCCAGGCCCGGCGACACCTCGATGGACACCCGTCCGTCCACGCCGTCGGTGGCGTCGAACACCGGGCGGAGCACCTTGCACGCCTCACGCACGTCGTCGGTGGTCAGCACCCGCACGGTCTGGTCGGTGTCGGAGCCGAGGGCCGCCAGCTCACGGATCTGGGCGTCGTAGCGCTCGCCCTTGCTCAGTGCCGCCTGGAAGATCGACGGGTTGGACGTCACGCCGACCACGTGTGAGTGCTCGACCAGGTCGGCGAGGTTGCCGGTCTCGAGACGCTCGCGGGAGAGGTCGTCGAGCCAGATGGACACTCCCGCGTCGGAGAGCTGCTGTAGGCGGTCGGTCATGGTTTCTGCTCCTAGTTGGTAGCGCTCCGGATGCTGTCCTGGGCGGCGGCCGCGACGGCCTCCGCGGTGATGCCGAACTCGCGGTAAAGACGCTCGAAGTCGGCCGAGGCGCCGTAGTGGTCGAGCGAGACGATGCGGCCGTGGTCACCGACGACCTCGCGCCAGCCCTGGGCGACCCCGGCCTCGACCGAGACCCGGGCCTTCACGATCGGCGGGATGACCGTCTCGCGGTAGGAGGTCTCCTGCGCGTCGAACCATTCCCGGCACGGCATCGAGACGACCCGGGCCCGCACCCCGTCGGCCGCGAGGAGCTCGCGCGCCCGGACGGCGAGCTGGACCTCGGAGCCGGTGCCGACCAGGACCACATCGGGCTGGCCGCCGTCGACGTCGAGCAGGACGTAGCCACCGCGGTGGACGTTGCTGGTGTCGGAGTAGCCGTCCTTGCCGCGAGGGAAGACCGGGAGGTTCTGCCGCGACAGCACCAGCCCGGCCGGCCGGTCGGTCTGCTCGAGAATGGTCTGCCAGCAGGCAGCCGTCTCGTTGGCGTCGGCGGGGCGTACGACGTCGAGCCCGGGGATCGCCCGCAGGGCGGCGAGGTGCTCGACCGGCTGGTGGGTCGGGCCGTCCTCGCCGAGGCCGATCGAGTCGTGGGTCCACACGTAGGTGACCGGCAGCCCCATCAGGGCCGCCAGGCGGACCGCGCCGCGCATGTAGTCGGAGAACGTCAGGAAGGTGCCGCCGAAGACGCGGGTGCCGCCGTGCACGGCGATGCCGTTCATGATCGCGCCCATGCCGTGCTCGCGGATCCCGAAGTGCAGCACCCGGCCGGCCAGCGGGTCGGCCTTCCACATCTTGGTGGCGCGGTTGCCGGGGAGGAACGACGGGACGCCGTCGATGGTGGTGTTGTTGGAGCCGGCCAGGTCGGCCGAGCCGCCCCAGAGCTCGGGCAGGGTGCCGGCGAGGGCGTTGATCACCTTGCCGGAGGCGACCCGGGTGGCCACGCCCTTCTCGTCGGCGGGGAAGCTCGGCAGCCGGGCGGCCCAGCCCTCGGGCAGGGTGCGGGTCTGGAGCCGGTCGAAGAGCGCGGTGTCGGCGGACGGCTTGCGCGCCCACGCGTCGTACGCCGTGCTCCACTTGGCCTGGGCGGCCTTGCCGCGCTCGACGGCCTGCCGCGTGTGCTCGAGGACCCCGGTGGGTACCTCGAAGTTCAGGGCGGGGTCGAAGCCGAGCACCCGCTTGGTGGCCGCGACCTCGTCGTCGCCGAGTGCGGAGCCGTGCGCCTTCCCGGTGTTCTGGGCGTCGGGTGCCGGCCAGGCGATGATCGTGTGCAGGACGATGAAGCTGGGCTTGTCGGTGACCGCCTGCGCCTTGCGGATCGCGTCGTAGAGCGCGGGGACGTCCTCGACGTACTTCGTGCCGTCGTTGGTCCAGTCGACGTGCTGCACGTGCCAGCCGTAGGCCTCGTAGCGGGCGCCGACGTCCTCGCCGAGGGCGATGTCGGTGTTGTCCTCGATCGAGATCCGGTTGTGGTCGTAGATCACGGTGAGGTTGCCGAGCTCCTGCACGCCGGCGATCGCCGACGCCTCCGCGGAGACGCCCTCCTCGATGTCGCCGTCGGAGCACATCGCATAGATCTGGTGGTCGAACGGCGAGTCGCCCAGGGCGGCGTTGGGGTCGAGCAGGCCGTGCTCGCGACGTGCGGCCATGGCCATGCCGACGGCGTTGCCGATGCCCTGGCCGAGCGGGCCGGTGGTGGTCTCGACGCCGGCGGTGTGGCCGAACTCGGGGTGGCCCGGGGTCTTGCTGCCCCAGGTGCGCAGCGCCTTGAGGTCGTCGAGCTCGAGGCCCCAGCCGCCGAGGAAGAGCTGGATGTAGAGGGTCAGGCTCGAGTGGCCGCAGGAGAGCACGAAGCGGTCGCGGCCCGGCCAGTGCGGGTCGGCGGGGTTGTGCCGCATCACCTTCTGGAACAGGAGGTACGCCGCGGGAGCCAGGCTCATGGCGGTGCCGGGATGACCGTTGCCGACCTTCTGCACCGAGTCCATGGCGAGCACCCTGGCGGTGTCGACGGCCTTCTCGTCCAGCTCGGTCCAGTCCAGCTTCGCGGGTGTGTTGCTCACGCGGTGGTTCCCTTCCAACTCGGGTACGCGGGGTGGTCGTCCGGGCGGCGCCTCAGCCGTCTCCGAGCCTACCCACCCCGGGCGATAGACTGCGAGGCACGTCGTCCCCTCTCATCTGTCCCCGTACCCGAGGAACTCCGTGACATACGTCGGCCAGTCGGCCCCGGCCCGTTCCGAGCCGGACGCACCGCGGACGAGCGGGTCCTCCCGGTGGAAGGACGTCGCGGGCGCCTACCTCGGGCTGACCAAGCCACGGGTCATCGAGCTGCTCCTGCTGACCACCGTTCCGGTGATGTTCTTCGCCGCCCGGGGCGTCCCCGACCTAGGCCTGGTCGTGGCGACCGTGATCGGCGGCAGCCTGTCGGCCGGGTCGGCCTCGGCGCTGAACTGTGTCTACGACCGCGACATCGACGAGCAGATGCGACGCACCCGCCGACGCGCCCTGCCGCGCCACATCGTCTCGACTCGCAGCGCCCTGGTCTTCGGGGTGTCTCTCGGGGTGCTGGCCACCGTCATCCTCGCGGTCTGGGTCAACCCGCTGTCCGCTGTGCTGTCCCTGGTCGCGGAGTGCTTCTACCTGTTCGTCTACACGATGCTGCTCAAGCGTCGTACGACGCAGAACATCGTCTGGGGCGGTCTCGCGGGCTGCTTCCCGGCCCTGATCGGCTGGACCGCCGTGACCGACCAGCTCGCCTGGGCACCCGTGGTGCTGTTCGCGGTCGTCTTCTTCTGGACGCCGCCGCACACCTGGGCGCTGGCGCTGCGCTACCGCGAGGACTACGCCGGGGTCGACGTCCCGATGCTCCCCGTGGTCGCGCCCGCGGAGACGGTGGGCCGGCAGATCGTGCTCTACAGCTGGGTGATGGTGCTGACCTCACTGCTGCTGTGGCCGGTCGCGGACACCGGCTGGGTCTACCCCGTCGTCGCCGTGGGGCTCGGCGCGGTCTTCCTCGTGCAGGCGCACCGGATGTGGGCGCGCACCCGCGGCACCGAGGACCTCTCCGAGATCCGGCCGATGGTGCTCTTCCACGCCTCCAACCTCTACCTGTCGCTGCTCTTCGTCGCGGTGGCGCTCGATCCGCTGCTGACCCGCTGACGCGGGGTGCGAGATCGCGACCGGTCACAGAAAGTCGGCCGTCGGAGGCAACCAAAGTGCGGCTGGATGCGTCTCACTCTGTACGACGGTTGGCCTGCCCACGGGGGTGTAGGCCAACCGTCGTTCGCGTCTCGTCGCGGTTCGTGGCGACCTCCGGCTCCAGCACGGTGACCAGCAGCCAGGTGACGGTGGCGATGACGAGGGCCGCTCCCAGCATGTGCAGCATCACCACGACGACCGGCAGCCCCGCGAAGTACTGCACGAAGCCGATCGCCGCCTGGAGTGCCTCGACCCCCAGCAACGCGTTGACGGGTCGCGGGTCGGCGCCCGCGGCGCGGACCGCGAACCAGAGGCCCGCCGACAGACCGATCAGCAGGAACACCAGGTCGGCGTGGAGCTGGCTGACCTGGAGCGGGTCCAGCCCGTTGCGCGGCGCCTTGGCGTCGCCGGCGTGCGGGCCCGAGCCGGTGACCACGGTGCCGGCGTACAGCACGAGCCAGGTCACGGCGTACGTCGACCAGGCCAGCGCCGGGAGGGTGCCGTTCGCCGGCGGCCGGGCCGGGTGGTCGAGCCGGTGGAGGAAGAGCACCGCGGCCGACACGATCGCCAGCGAGATCACCAGGTGAAGCGAGACGACCCACGGGTTGAGGTCGGTGAGCACGGTGACCCCGCCGAGCACGGCCTGCGCGGGGATCGCCAGGGCGAGGAGGAGCGCCATCCGGGTCAGGTCGCGGCGTCCGCTGGCGCGTGCGGCGACGTAGGTCGCGACGGCGACCGCGACCAGCACGAAGGTCAGGGTGCGGTTGCCGAACTCGATGAGCCGATGGATGTCGTAGGCGCCGTGCGGGACGAACGAGCCCTCGTCGCAGCGTGGCCAGGTCGGGCAGCCGAGGCCCGAGCCGGTCAGGCGGACGGCGCCCCCGGTGACCACGAGGGCGATGTTGGCCACGAGGGTCGCCCACGCCAGGCGCCTCAGCCAGGTGCTCACTCCCATCGGAACGTCCGGGCCGTGAGCACCGTGCCGAGCGCGGCCCACACGAGGAGCACGCCGAGGTTGCGCCAGGCCGTGGTGCCGTCGATCAGGGCGTGCCGCAGGGCGTCGCCCAGGGCGCCCGAGGGCAGGAACGCGGTGACGTGGCCGAACGCGCCGTACGACGAGCTCGGGAGGACCACGGCGCCGCCCGCCATCAGCAGGAGGTAGACCAGGTTGGCGGCAGCGAGCGTCGCCTCGGCCCGGAGCACGCCGGCCACGAACAGACCGAGCCCGGCGAAGGCTGCGGTGCCGAACGCGAAGGCGAGCACCGCTCCCGGGACGTCGACGTGCGGGTTCCATCCGAGCAGCGCGCCGACGATGCCGATCACCAGCACCTGGAGGACCTCGATCAGCAGCAGGCCGCCGGCCTTCCCGGCGAGCAGACCGGAACGGGGGAGCGGGGACGCACCCAGGCGCTTGATCACGCCGTACCGTCGCTCGAAGCCGGTCGCGATCGCCAGCGACGTGAACGACGTCGACATGATCGCGAGGGCGAGCACGCCGGGGGTGAAGACGTCGACGGCCGGATGCGTGAAGTGGATCCCGATGTGGTGGGCGCCGTTGACGCCACCGACGAGGACGAGCACCGGGATCACGACGGCGAGCAGCAGCTGCTCACCGTTGCGCAGCATCAGCCGCGCCTCCATGCCGGCCTGGGCGACGACCATGCGCGGGAACGGCGCGGCCCCGGGGCGAGGGGTGAGGTCGAGGCTCATGCCGTCAGCTCCCGCCCGGTGAGCTCGAGGAAAACGTCCTCGAGGGTGCGCTGCCCCAGCGCGAGCGACTCGGGCAGCACGTCGTTGGCCTCGCACCAGTGGGACACCACGGCCAGGGTCGACGCGTCGGCCGGCCCGGTGAGCAGCAGGCTGGTGGAGCCGAGCAGGGTGAGCTCCATCGCCGCGCCGAGGGCCGCGCGCAGCGACTCGGGGGCGTCGTCGGGGAACGGCTTGGTGACCACCAGCCGGATGGTCGAGGTGCCACCGCGGGTGAGCTCGAGCGGCGAGCCGCTGGCGATCAGGCGGCCGTGGTCGATGATGTGGATGTGGTCGGCGAGGCGCTCGGCCTCGTCCATGTAGTGCGTGGTGAGCACGACGGTCACCCCCGAGCTGCGCAGCTCCTCGAGCAGCTCCCACGTGGTCCGGCGGGCGGCGGGGTCCATGCCGGCGGTCGGCTCGTCGACGAACACGATCTCGGGTCGGCCGACGATGGCCAGGGCCAGCCCGAGCCGCTGCTGCTGGCCGCCGGACAGGCGTCGGTACGGCGTGCGCCCGCAGTCGCCGAGCCCGAGCCGGTCCGAGAGGGTGGGCAGGTCGAGGGGGTGGGCGTGCAGCCGGGCGACGTGGCGCAGCATCTCGTCGGCGTGGACGCCGCTCCAGGCGCCCCCGCCCTGGAGCATGACCCCGATGCGGGGGAGCAGGTCACGTCGTTGGCGCACCGGGTCGAGGCCGAGCACCCGGACCGAGCCGGCCTGCGGCCTGCGGTAGCCCTCGGCGGTCTCGAGAGTGGTGGTCTTGCCGGCCCCGTTGGGCCCCAGGACCGCGGTGATCGTGGCCCGGCCGACCGTCAGGCTCAGGTCGTCGACGGCGACCTTCTCGCCGTACCGCATCACCAGCCCGTCGATCGCGACAGCCGGGTCCGCGGCCGGGTCGTCGGGACGGACGGGCGGCGCGGACACGCCTCCAGTGTAGGAACGGCGCGGCTCACGCCGGTCGGCGGGCGGTGGGCGTTGAGGGGCGCTCTCTCAGTCGATGAGCGAGGGTGCGGGGATGCCGGTCAGTCAGCGTCACGCAGCGCGACCTCACGGGTCGTCCGGGCCGGCGCTGACGGGGGCGCGTCTGGAGAAGACCGTGATCGAGTGTGCCGAGCCCCGGGTGCTGGCGGAGTTCTACGCCACCCTGCTCGACATGCAGCGGATCACCGATGAGCCGCACTGGGTCGTGATCGGTCGGGAGCCCGGCATGCGGGAGCTCGCCTTCCAGCACCCGGAGCGCCATCCCGCGAGCGCCAGGGACCCCGCTTACGGAGCCCCTGAGGCCTCTCCCGGAGGGAGGGACCGCGACCCGGACCCGGGCTAGGCCTCCACGACGTCGGGCTCGGTGCCGTCGTCGACCAGCCGGTCGAACGCCGCGGGCGGCTCGCGCCACACCTCGGAGCGCGGGTGCTGGATCTCGCGCCAGACCCGTTGCGGGGTGCACGGCAGGTCGATGTGCTTGACCCCGAGGTGCTTGAGCGCGTCCACGACGGCGTTCTGCACCGCGGGCGTCGACCCGATCGTCGCGGACTCGCCGATGCCCTTGGCGCCCATCGGGTTGACCGGGGTCGGGGTCTCGGTGTTGGAGGTCTCGAGGGGGATCCCGTCGGCCGCCGTCGGGATGGCGTAGTCGGCGAAGGAGCTGGTGATCGGGGTGCCGTCGGCGTCGTAGACCATCTCCTCCCACAACGCCTGGCTGATGCCCTGGATCGCGCCGCCGTGCTGCTGGCCGGCCACGATCAACGGGTTCAGGATCCGGCCGCAGTCGTCGACCGCGATGTGCCGGAGCGGCTTGGCCTGCCCGGTCTCCACGTCGACCTCGACGATCGCGACGTGCGCGCCGAACGGGAAGGTGGCGCCCTTCTGCGTGAAGTCGGTGTCGACGCCGAGCCCGCCGTCGTGCTCATGGGCGTAGGCCGCCAGCTCGGGCCACGAGACCCGGGTGTCGGGCACGCCCGCGACGCCGAACCCCTGCTCGTCGAGGGTGACGTCGTCGGCGTTGGCCTCCAGCATCCGGGCCGCGACCGCGACCGCCTTCTCGTGCAGCTCCTCGGCGGCCTTGCTGACGGCGTTCCCACCGAGCTGGAGCGACCGGGAGCCTCCGGTGCCGCCGCCGGTGCGTACCATCGCGGTGTCGGACTGGCGGTAGGTGATCTTGTCGAGCGGGATGCCGAGCCGGTCCGCGACGATCATCGAGAACGACGTGGCGTGGCCCTGCCCGTGCGCGGAGGTGCCGGACATCACCGTGGCCGAGCCGTCCGCATGCACCTGCACCGAGCCGAACTCCGAGCCGCCGAAGCCGGTGATCTCGACGTAGGTGGCCACCCCGATCCCGAGCAGCTTCGACTCACCGGCGTCGATCCGGCGCTGCTGCTCCTTGCGGGCCTCCTCGACGTCGGCGATGCGCAGGGCCTGCTCGAGCGGCACGAGGTAGTCACCGTTGTCGTAGGTGACACCGGTCTGGGTCAGGTAGGGGAACTCGTCGGCCGGAATCAGGTTGCGGCGACGGATCTCCTCGGGGGCGATGCCGAGCTCGCTCGCCGCCACGTCGAGGATCCGGTCCAGGGCGGCGCTGGCCTCGGGGCGGCCGGCGCCCCGGAACGCGCCCACCGGGGCGGTGTTGGTCATCACGCCGATGGCGTCGAAGCGCAGGCGCGGGATGACGTAGGGACCCTGCGCCATCATGTACGTCGGCCCGACGGCCAGGGCGCCCCCGAAGCCGGCGTAGGCGCCGCACTCGCCGAGGACCCGCATCCGGAGCCCGGTGATCGTGCCGTCCTCCTTCAGCCCGAGCTCGGCGTACTGCACCTGGCCGCGGCCCTGCATCGAGAGCATCGCCTCGCTGCGGGTCTCCGACCACTTGACCGGGACGCCCAGCTTCTGAGCGGCCAGGGCGACCGCCGCGTGGTCGGGGCCGCTGCCGGCCTTCCCGCCGAAGGCTCCGCCGACGTGGGGAGCGACCACGCGGACCTGAGCGGCATCGAGGCCCAGCGCCTTGGCCAGGAGGTCGCGCGCCATGTGCGGGTGCTGGGTGGAGACCCAGATCGCCATCCCGCCCTCGTCGGTAGGACGGGCCAGGATCGCGTTGCCCTCGATCGGGGCGGTCGCGATCCGCTGGTTGACCATCCGGACCCGGGTGACGTGGTCGGCGTCGTCGAGGACGTCCTGCGGGTCCTTGGCGGACCGGCTGGTCGCGATGTTGGAGCCGATCGCCTCGAACTGCAGCGGAGCGTCGTCGGCCAGCGCGTCCTCGATGTCGCTGACCGCCGGCAGGTCGTCGTAGTCGACGTCGACGAGCTCGGCGGCGTCCATCGCCTGGGCGCGGGTCTCGGCGACGACCAGGGCGACCGGGTCGCCGACGAAGCGGACCTTGTCCACGGCCAGCGCGGCCCGACCGGCCTTGTCGTTGACGTCGGCGAAGCCGGAGAGCGGCGCGCGGCCCAGGTCGTCGGCGGTCAGGACGGCGAGGACGCCAGGTGCGGCCGCGGCCTCCGCGGTGTCGATCCCGGAGATCCGGGCGTGCGCGAAGGGGCTGCGCACGAAGATCGCGTGCGCCACGCCCTCGTCGTCCAGGTTGTCGACGAAGGAGCCCTGCCCCAGCAGCAGCTCCAGGTCTTCGACGCGGCGGACTTCGGTTCCAAGGATCGATCCGGGCATGCGCTCAGCCTACGCATAGCGGAAGCCCTCTCCGCTAGCCCGTTCCCGGCGCTCGGGTTCAGGCGGGGACGCCGGTCAGGGCGGTCGACCGGCGCAGCGCGCGCCGGGCCAGCACGAGGCTCACGCCGCCGAAGGCGAGGGCCGGCAGCCAGGCCACGGCCGCCTTGAGGCTGACCGCCGCCAGGGCCGCGGGCCAGGGGATGCCCAGGCCCACGAGGGCGGCGACCAGGGCTCCGTCCCGCGGGCTCGCCCCGTTGGGGCCGGGGACCACGGCGGCGAGCTGGCTGGCTCCGAAGGCGCCGAGCACCGCCAGCGGCGACAGGTCGTGACCGGTTGCGTCGATCGTGCCCAGGAGCAGGGCCGCGATGGACAGCTGGTAGCCGGCCGAGAGGACCAGAGCCCGCGCCAGCTGGCGGGGCGGGGGAAGCGGACCGTGCGGCAGCAGGTCGGGCCGCAGGCGTCGTACGACGAGCATCAAGAGTGCGGCGACCGCCACCACCCCCAGCGCGACTGCGACCAGCTGCCCGGGGAGGGCGGTGCCGGCGAACACGACGAAGGCGGCCAGGCCCAGGGCACCGACCAGGCGGTCGGCGGTGACACTGAGCACGGCGTCGCCCCGGCCGAGGCCGGTGCCGGTGAGCCGGCGGACCCGCCACACGTCGGAGCCGATGTGGCCCGGAGTCAGGAGCCCGAGGAGCTCGCCCTCGGCGAAGGCCCGCAGGTGCCACCGCCGGCTCTGCGGCACCGGGGTCAGGGCCCGCCAGCGGAGCGGGCAGAGGACGTACTTGCCCACCACCCACGGCACCACCCCGATCGCCAGGGGCCAGGGGTTGACCGACGGCAGGTGCGGAAGGGTCAGGGCGGGCACCAGCACGCTCACCACGACGCCGACGAGGACCACGGGCCTCGACTGGGCCAGGGAACGCAGCTGCATGGGGCACCTCGGGGCTGTGCCGGACGGGGGGTCGTTGCCACGAGTGAAGCAAGCAACGGGCCGCTGCGGGGCGGTTCGCCGGATTTCAGTCAGGTGGTGGTCAGGCATGGGCACGGGGCGTTTAGGGGACCCTTACTTGAAGCAGCCTCGGTATTAACGGCACACTGGTGTTGTGGAATTCGAGCGGAACGACTCCGGCGACCAGCCGACGCGTGAGCGCGTCGTCCGGTCGATCCTGGTCAACGGTCCCTCGACCGCCGCGGCGCTGGCCGAACGGCTCGACCTCACGCCCGCCGCCGTACGCCGTCACCTCGAGCACCTGCTGACCCTGGGGGCGCTCGAGTCACGGGACGCGCGGCCCTCGGCGACCCGGGGTCGCGGCCGGCCGGCGAAGGTCTTCGCGATCACCGACAGTGGTCGGGAGAGCTTCGACCAGCAGTACGACGACCTCGCGGTGCAGGCTCTCCGCTACCTGTCCGAGACCGGCGGCGACGAGGCCGTGATGGAGTTCGCGCGGCGCCGGGTGGCGTTCATCGAGCGCGACTACGCGACCGTCACCGCAGCCCACCCGGAGCTGTCGCCGGCCGAGGCGCTGGCCCGGGTGTTCTCGGCCGAGGGGTACGCCGCCTCCGTGCGGTCGCTGCCGCTGCTCGACGGGCTGTCGGCGGCCGAGCAGCTGTGCCAGCAGCACTGCCCCGTCTCCCACGTGGCGCACGAGTTCCCGCAGCTGTGCGAGGCCGAGACCGAGGCCATCGGCCAGGTCCTCGGCCGGCACGTCCAGCGCCTGGCCACCATCGCCCACGGCGACGGTGTCTGCACCACCTGCATCCCCAACCCATTGGTCTCGACCAGCTCGACCACCGAGGAGTAGACGTGACGTCCATCGAAGAGCTGAACCCCGAACTCCAGGGCATCGGCCGCTACCAGTTCGGCTGGTCCGACCGCGACGACGCCGGAGCGGTGGCCAAGCGCGGTCTCAGCGAGGAGGTCGTCCGCGACATCTCCTCGAAGAAGTCCGAGCCGCAGTGGATGCTCGACCTGCGCCTGAAGGGCCTCAAGCTCTTCCACCGCAAGCCGATGCCGACGTGGGGCTCCGACCTGTCGGGCATCGACTTCGACAACATCAAGTACTTCGTCCGGTCCAGCGAGAAGCAGGCCGCCTCGTGGGAGGACCTCCCCGAGGACATCAAGAACACCTACGACCGGCTCGGCATCCCCGAGGCCGAGAAGCAGCGCCTGGTCGCCGGCGTCGCCGCGCAGTACGAGTCGGAGGTCGTCTACCACTCGATCCGCGAGGACCTCGAGGCGCAGGGTGTGATCTTCAAGGACACCGACACCGCGCTCAAGGAGCACCCCGAGCTCTTCCAGGAGTACTTCAACACCGTGATCCCGGTCGGCGACAACAAGTTCGCCGCGCTCAACACCTCCGTGTGGTCGGGCGGCTCCTTCATCTACGTGCCGAAGGGCGTGCACGTCGACATCCCGCTGCAGGCCTACTTCCGGATCAACACCGAGAACATGGGCCAGTTCGAGCGGACCCTGATCATCGTCGACGAGGACGCCTACGTGCACTACGTCGAGGGCTGCACCGCGCCGATCTACAGCAGCGACTCGCTGCACTCCGCGGTGGTCGAGATCATCGTGAAGAAGGGCGGCCGCTGCCGCTACACGACGATCCAGAACTGGTCGAACAACGTCTACAACCTGGTGACCAAGCGGGCCACCTGCGAGGCCGGCGCGACCATGGAGTGGGTCGACGGCAACATCGGCTCCAAGGTGACCATGAAGTACCCCGCGATCTACCTGATGGGCGAGCACGCCAAGGGCGAGACCCTGTCCATCGCGTTCGCGGGCGAGGGCCAGCACCAGGACGCCGGCGCCAAGATGGTCCACGCGGCGCCGAACACCTCGTCGAGCATCCTGAGCAAGTCGGTGGCTCGCGGCGGTGGCCGCACGTCGTACCGCGGGCTGATCCAGATCAACGAGGGCGCCCACGGCTCGAAGTCCAACGTCCTGTGCGACGCGCTGCTGGTGGACCAGATCAGCCGCAGCGACACCTACCCGTACGTCGACATCCGCGAGGACGACGTCTCGATGGGGCACGAGGCCAGCGTCTCCAAGGTCTCCGACGACCAGCTCTTCTACCTGATGTCGCGCGGCATGGGCCAGGACGAGGCGATGGCGATGATCGTGCGCGGCTTCGTGGAGCCGATCGCCAAGGAGCTCCCGATGGAGTACGCGCTCGAGCTGAACCGGCTCATCGAGCTCCAGATGGAAGGCGCAGTCGGCTGATGTCCCAACTCCTGGACGCGCTCGAGATCGAGCGCGTGGACTCCCACCTGCACCCGCTCGGGTCGTTCGATGTCGACGACCACCCGGTGCCCACGGGCCGTGAAGAGATCTGGCGGTTCACCCCGCTGAAGCGGCTGCGCGGCCTCCACGCCGACGCCTCGCTGGCCGGCTCCGGCGTCGGCGCCGAGTACGACGCTCCCGAGGCGGTCGTGGTCGAGTCGCTGGAGGCCGGCAACGCACTGCTCGGCAGCAGCGGCTTCGTGCCCACCGACCGGATCGCGGCCCGGGTCTGGCACGAGAGCGGCCGTCGCTTCGCGATCACGGTCCCGAGCGACACCGAGCTCGACCGCCCGGTCTTCGTCACCCTGACCGGCACCGACACCGAGACCGCGACCGCGACCCACGCCGTGATCACGGCCGGCGCCCACAGCAAGGCGACCGTCGTGCTGCGGTTCGTCGGCTCGGCGACGCTGGCCGACAACGTCGAGATCGTGGTCGGCGACGGCGCCGACCTGACGCTGGTCAGCATCGACGACTGGGCCGACGACGCGGTCCACGTGGGCCACCGGCACGCCCGGGTCGGCCGCGACGCGCGCTTCAAGCATGTCGACGTCACCTTCGGCGGCAGCGTCGTGCGGCACGACACCACCGCTGAGTACGCCGGCCCCGGCGGCAACGTGGAGATGCTCGGCCTCTACTTCGCCGACGCGGGCCAGCACATCGAGCACCGGCTGTTCGTCGACCACACCGCGCCGAAGACCAAGAGCCACGTGACCTACAAGGGTGCGCTCCAGGGCGAGGGCGCGCACACGGTCTGGATCGGCAACGTCCTGATCCGCAAGGTGGCCGAGGGCATCGAGACCTACGAGGAGAACCGCAACCTCGTGCTCACCGACGGCTGTCAGGCCGACTCGGTGCCCAACCTCGAGATCGAGACCGGCGAGATCGCCGGCGCCGGTCACGCGTCGGCGACCGGCCGCTTCGACGACGAGCAGCTGTTCTACCTCCGCTCGCGCGGCATCGCCGAGGACGAAGCCCGTCGGCTCGTCGTGCACGGCTTCTTCAACGACCTGATCCGCCGGATCGCCGTACCCGAGCTCGAGGAGCAGCTGGCGGCCACCGTGGAGGCGGAGCTCGCGAAGAACGTCCTGGACGGGGCCTTCTGAGATGAGTTTCGAACGCGCCTGCGCCGCCGACGAGGTCCGGGAGGACCAGCCGCTCGGCGTCACGGTCGACGACATGGAGATCGCCGTCGCCCGCCAGGGTGAGGAGTTCTTCGCGATCCAGGACCTCTGCTCCCACGCCGAGGTCGCGCTGAGCGAGGGCGACGTCGAGGACTGCACCATCGAGTGCTGGCTGCACGGCTCCCGCTTCGACCTGCGCACCGGCAAGCCGACCGGCCTGCCCGCCACCGAGCCGGTGGCCACCTTCCCGGTCGAGGTCCGCACCGATGGTGTGTACGTCGACGTCACCACCACCCTGAACGGAGTGTCACCCTCATGAGCACCCTCGAGATCACGGACCTGCACGTGTCGGTCAAGACCGACGACGAGGACAAGGAGATCCTCAAGGGCGTCACGCTGACGATCCGCGACGGCGAGACCCACGCGATCATGGGCCCGAACGGCTCCGGCAAGTCGACGCTGGCCTACTCGATCGCCGGCCACCCGAAGTACACCGTCACCTCGGGCACGGTCACGCTCGACGGCCAGGACGTGCTCGCGATGAGCGTCGACGAGCGGGCCCGGGCCGGCCTCTTCCTGGCCATGCAGTACCCCGTCGAGGTGCCCGGCGTCTCGGTCTCGAACTTCCTGCGGACCGCCAAGACCGCGATCGACGGCGAGGCGCCCAAGCTCCGCACGTGGGTCAAGGACGTCAACAGCGCGCTCCAGCAGCTCGACCTCGACCCCAGCTTCGGCACCCGCTCGGTCAACGAGGGCTTCTCCGGCGGCGAGAAGAAGCGCCACGAGATCGCCCAGCTCGAGCTGCTCAGCCCCAAGGTGGCGGTGCTCGACGAGACCGACTCGGGCCTCGACATCGACGCGCTCAAGGTCGTCGCCGAGGGGGTGAACCGGTTCCGCGCGCAGGAGGGCAAGGGTGTCCTGCTGATCACCCACTACACCCGCATCCTGCGCTACATCGAGCCCGACTTCGTCCACGTCTTCGTCGCGGGCCGGATCGCCGAGCAGGGTGGACCGGAGCTCGCCGACGCCCTCGAGGCCGAGGGCTACGACAAGTACGTCAAGGCCGCCGCCGTCTGACATTCCATGGTCGAGCGGAGTCGAGACCACGCGAGGAGGAACTGATGATCGAAGGACTGCTCCCGGACCTGGAAGTCGTCCGCAAGGACTTCCCGATCCTGTCGCGCGTCCTGGCGAACGGGCAGTCGCTGGTCTACCTGGACTCCGCCAACACCTCGCAGAAGCCTCAGGTCGTGATCGACACGATGGTCGACCACCTGGAGCGGCACAACGCCAACATCGCCCGGGCCATGCACCAGCTCGGGGCGGAGTCGACCGAGGCGTTCGAGTCCGCGCGTGACAAGGTCGCGTCGTTCATCGGCGCCCCGGACCGCGACGAGGTGGTGTTCACCAAGAACGCCACCGAGGCGCTCAACCTGGCCGCGAGCACCCTGGCCTGGGCCGGCCCGCGTCAGGTCGGACCCGGCGACGAGATCGTGATCACCGAGATGGAGCACCACTCCAACATCGTGCCGTGGCAGCTGCTGTGCGAGCGCACGGGTGCCACGCTGCGCTGGTTCGGCATCACCGAGGACGGCCGGCTGGACCTCTCGCAGCTCGACGACCTGGTCACCGACCGGACCAAGGTGGTCTCCCTGACCTGGGTCTCCAACATGCTCGGCACGATCAACCCGATCGCCGACATCGCCCGTCGTGCCCACCAGGTCGGTGCGCTCGTGGTCGTGGACGCCTCGCAGGCGGCACCGCAGCTGCCGATCGACCTGGCCGCGATGGCCGACGACGAGCGGCCCGACCTGCTGGCCTTCACCGGGCACAAGGTGGTCGGGCCGACCGGCATCGGGGTCCTGTGGGGTCGACGCACTGTGCTCGACGAGCTGCCGCCGTTCCTCGGTGGCGGGGAGATGATCGAGACCGTGACCATGGCGGGCTCGACCTACGCCCCGGTCCCGCACAAGTTCGAGGCGGGGACCCCGCCGATCGTCGAGGCGGTCGGTCTCGGGGCGGCCGTCAGCTATCTCACCGAGCTCGGCATGGACGCCGTGCACGCGCACGAGCAGGCGGTGACCGCCTACGCCCTCGAGGGTCTGGCGACGGTGCCCGGCCTGACCGTGCTCGGCCCCCTGGACGCGAGCCAGCGCGGGGGAGCGATCTCCTTCGAGATCCCGGGGATCCACCCCCACGACATCGCCACGGTGCTCGACACCCGCGGGATCGCCGTCCGGGCCGGGCACCACTGCGCGAAGCCGGCCCATGCCCGCTTCGGGGTGCAGAGCTCGACCCGGATGTCGTCGTACCTCTACACGACGCCGGCCGAGATCGACGCGCTCGTCGAGGGTCTGGAATACACCCGCAACTACTTCAAGTTGGGTTGAGCACGATGTCCACTGAGCTCGATTCCCTCTACCAGGAGATCATCCTGGACCACTACCGAAACCCCCACCACCGGGGCCTGCGGGAGCCCTACGAGGCCGAGGTGCACCACGTCAACCCGACCTGCGGAGACGAGGTGACGCTACGCGTCCACGTCGCCGAGGGCCCGGACGGACCGGTGGTCGAGGACGTGTCGTACGACGCCCTCGGCTGCTCGATCTCGCAGGCGTCGGCCTCGGTGATGACCGACCTGGTGATCGGCAAGCCGGTCGCCGAGGCGATGGCGATCCACCAGGAGTTCCTGACCCTGATGCAGGGCAAGGGCCAGGTCGAGCCCGACGAGGACGTCCTGGAGGACGGCATCGCCTTCGCCGGGGTCGCCAAGTTCCCGGCCCGGATCAAGTGCGCCCTGCTGTCCTGGATGGCCTGGAAGGACGCGACCACGACCGCTCAGATGGAGGAGACGAAGTGACCACCAACCCCGTGGACCACACCGACCTGCCCGAGGTCCCGGAGGCCGGTGCGCCGTCCGGCTCGGTGGCCGGCACCGCCACGACCGTCGACGACGTCACCGAGGCGATGAAGGACGTGGTCGACCCCGAGCTGGGCATCAACGTCGTCGACCTCGGCCTCGTGTACGGCGTGCACCTCGACGACGACACCAACGCCGTGATCGACATGACGCTCACGTCGGCCGCCTGTCCGCTGACCGACGTGATCCAGGACCAGACCAACCAGGCTCTCGAGGGTCTGGTCAACGACGTGCTGATCAACTGGGTGTGGATGCCGCCGTGGGGCCCGGACAAGATCACCGACGACGGTCGCGACCAGCTGCGCGCCCTCGGCTTCAACGTTTGAGCGCTGCGAGCGAGCCTGCGAGCTCGCAGAGGAGCGAAAAGATCGAGGAGTGTCGACCCGAACCGACGCGTCAGCGGCGGGACGGGTGACGCGTCTCGAGATCCATCACATCGAGCAACGCAGATCCTTCACTCGTTGATCAGCGGCGTGCCCTCGAAGACGCCGAGATCCTCGCGGTAGAGCTCGAGTCCCACGCCGTTCGGGTCGCGCAGGTAGATGCTGTCGTCGGCACCCCGGTCCGGGCCGAGGTAGTCGACCCCGGCCGCGTCGAGCTTGGCCTTGGCCTCGTCGAACTGCTCGCGGTCGATCGACAGGGCGAGGTGCTGGACCGCGCCGATGGTCTCCTCGTACGGCGGGTTGCCGAGTCCGGGGAAGTCGAAGAAGCCGAGCAGGTTGCGGTTGCCGATGTCGAAGAAGAAGTGGCTGGAGCCTGCGTAGTCGCGGTTCTCGACCAGCTCGACCAGGGGGAAGCCCAGGAAGTCCTGGTAGAAGCGGATGGTCTCCTCGACGTCCTGGCAGACCAGGGCCAGGTGGTGGACGCCGCGGACCTTGCTGGGCGGCCGGTCGGCCAGCGGGCGAAGGTAGGTCTCGCGCAGCTCGTCGCGGTGGGCCCGGATCGCCTCGAGCTCCGCGCCTTCGGGTTCAGCCATCGGGTGTCTCCTGTCGTCGAGCTGGTTGAAACGGAATCTATACCGCCGAACCCCGGCCGGGCCGGGCCGGCCGATAACGGCAGGCCGTGGACGGTCACCGGCTGCCAGACTGCCGGCATGGATGTGGAGCGCCACCTGGCCGGCGTACGCCGGGCCGTCGATGCCTTCGCCGCCGCGGTCGCGGAGGCGGGGCTGGCGGCGAGCGTGCCCACGACGCCCGACTGGGACGTACGACGTCTGGTCGCGCACCAGGGCCTGGTGCACCGCTGGGCGACGGCGACCGTTGTCGGCGAGACCATCGACGACGAGGCCATCGAGCGTGAGGGGATGGACGCCGAGGATCCGGTCGCCTGGCTGCGCGCGGGCGCGGAGCGGCTGGTCGAGACCCTCGCGGACGCGCCCGACGACCTCCAGGCGCTGGTGTTCCTGGCCGACGCCCCGGCCCCGCGGGAGTTCTGGGCGCGCCGTCAGTGCCACGAGACCACGATCCACGCGGTCGACGCCCTGGCCGCGGCCCTCGGCCGGTACCCCCGGGCGGCCGACACCTGGCTCGAGCCCGACCTGGCGCTGGACGGGATCGACGAGCTGCTCACCGGTTTCCTGCCGCGGCCGCGCTCGCGGCTGCGGACCCCCGAGCCCACGACCGTGGCCGTGCTGCCCGACGACGCGGCCGAGCGTTGGCTGGTCACGGTCACGGAGCGGCCGCCGACGACCGAGCGCGGCGCCGGCGACGACGGCGCCGACGTGGTGCTCCGCGGCTCCGCGGTCGCGCTGTACCTCACCCTGTGGAACCGCAGCGACGAGGTGGAGGCCGACGGGTTCGGCCTGTGGGCCGACGGGGCCCGCGTGTCGTGGTCGTGACCGTCCCGTGAGTGGCGCGAGCCAGGTCCGGGTGCCGCCGGCGCGCCTCGCGCGGTGGGTGCAGAACTTCGGGGAGCGCCACGACGGGGCGACCCTCGGCGTCGTCGCCGGACACCTCACCGGCGTGGCCGGGGACGGCTCCACCTTCGCGGCCTCCCTGCCGTTCGACGCGTCGTACGACGGGCCGGCGGAGGTCGGTGCCTTCCTCGCCCGGGCCGAGCCGCCGGGGGAGTGGGGCGTCCTCTTGGTCCGCAAGGGGGGCTTCGCGGTGGCCCGGCTGCGCGGTCTGACCCTGGCGGACCACAAGATCGGGCAACGCCACGTGCAGGGCCGGACCAAGGCCGGTGGCCAGAGCCAGCAGCGCTTCGCGCGTCGTCGTGACAACCAGGCGCGACAGGCCTACGAGGCCGCCGCCGAGCATGCCGCCCGGATCCTGGGCCCGGGCGCCCTACCCGTGGTCACCGGCGGGGACCACACCGCCGTCGACGACGTCCTGGCCGACCCACGGCTGCGCAGGGTCACCGTCGTCGGCCCGTGGCTCGCCGTCCCCGACCCCCGCCGGGCGGTGCTCGACGCGGCCGTCCTCGATGCGGCGGCGATCGGCGTCGAGGTCGTCAACGCGTGAGGTGCTCGCCGAACGCCAGGGGCTCGCGGGTGAACAGGTAGGTCGCCCAGTTCAGCTGGGTGACCGTGCCGTCGGGTGCCCGGGTGACCCGCAACAGCTCGCCGCGCTCGCGGCCGGCGACGTCGCGGTAGACGTCGTCGCTGACCTTCTCGAAGCGCGAGGACGTCAGCTTCTCCGCACCCGCCTTGTCGATGCGGGCCCGGAGCTCGCCCTGCTCGACCCAGAAGACGAAGGGCTGGCCCTCCGAGAACCAGCGTCCGAGCACAGGTCGGAGCTCGACCGGGACGTCCGTGCCGGGCGTCCAGGGCGGGTCCTCGACCGGGTCGGAGGTCACCACGTGGTCGGCGAGGTCGATCGCGAACGCGTCCGGCGCGGGCGACGCGGTGGAGCCCATCAGCGCGATCCCGCCAGTACCGGACTCGCGGTGGGTGAAGACGCCGGTGATGTGCCCGGGCATCCCGCCGGTGTGACCGACCCAGGTGCGGCCGCTCGCCGACCGGATCAGGAAGAAGCCCAGGCCCATCGCGCCGTTCCAGCGGTCGGGGTCGAGCAGCACCTGCGGCTGGCACATCTCCTCCATGGTGTCGGCGGACAGCAGCGAGCCCGGGTCCGCGACGAACGCCGACCACCGGGCCAGGTCCTCGGCGGTGCTGGCCAGGCCCCCGCACGGCGCCATCGCCTTGAGGTCGAGCACCGGCTCGGGCCGGGGTACGTCGTCGTACGGGCCGACGTAGTAGCCGCTCACGTGCGGCCCGCCGTCGAAGCCCACCGTCGTACGACGCATCTCCAGCGGCAGCAGGAGCCGGGTCCGGAGCGACTCCTCCCACGACCGGCCGTCGAGCTCCTCGACCAGCTGGCCGAGCATCGCGAACACCACGTTGGAGTAGTGCCAGTGGTCGTGCGGCCGCCCTACCCGCTCGACGTCGTCGAAGTCCCGTCGCAGGGTCTTCTGGTCCGGCTGCTCGAGGGTGTCCCAGACGTCACCCAGCGGCTCCCGCGCCATCCCCGACACGTGCGCCAGGCACTGCCGGATCGTGACCGGGTGCGAGACCTCGGGCACGTGGTCGCCGAGCAGGTCGTCGAGGGTGAGCCGGCCCTCGTCGCGCAGCTGCATCACCATCACCGCGACGAACGTCTTGGTGTTGGAGGCGATCAGGAACTGGTCGTCGGCCGCCGGGGAGCGGTCCGAGCCGATCTCGACGGCGCCGATGCCCTCACCCCAGACCAGCTGCCCGCCACGGCAGACCCCGGCGTAGAGCCCGGGCACCCGGCCCTCGCGCTGGCGGGAGAGTGCGGTCCGGTGCAGGTGGCGCGTCGTCGTGTCCAGGAGCTGGCTCATGCCCCGAAACTAGCGGCCCCTGGCGAGCCGGACGAGACCCGGGCAGACATGGCCAAGGACCCTGACCCACGTCCGGCAACCGTGGCAGGGTGGCAGTCATGGCGGACTCGGTCATCGACATCTCCGGCCTGGTCAAGACCTTCGGTCCCACCCGGGCGCTGGACGGCCTCGACCTCTCGGTCCGGCCCGGTGAGGTACATGGCTTCCTGGGCCCCAACGGCGCCGGCAAGTCCACCACGCTGCGGATCCTGCTCGGCCTGGTCCGCAAGGACGCCGGCGAGGTGCGGCTCTTCGACGCGGATCCCTGGACGGTGGCCGCCGACCTGCACCGTCGGCTGGCCTACGTGCCGGGCGACGTCAGCCTGTGGCCCAACCTGAGCGGCGGCGAGGTGATCGACATGCTGCTGCGGATGCGTGGGGCGCCGGCCGACCACCCGCTGCGGGCCGAGATGCTCGAGCGGTTCGACCTCGACCCGACCAAGAAGGGACGCGCGTACTCCAAGGGCAACCGGCAGAAGGTCGCCCTGGTCGCCGCGTTCGCGGCTCCCACCGACCTGCTCGTGCTCGACGAGCCGACCTCGGGCCTGGACCCCCTGATGGAGCAGGTCTTCGCCGAGGCGGTGGACGTGGTCCGTGCCGCGGGCACGACCGTGCTGCTGTCCAGCCACATCCTCAGCGAGGTCGAGCGGCTCGCCGACCGGGTCACGATCATCCGGGAGGGTCGGGTCGTCGAGTCGGGCAGCCTGGCGCAGATGCGGCACCTGCATCGCACGCGGGTCCGCGCCGAGGTGGTCGGGTCGCTCCCCGACCTGCACAGGGTGGCCGGGGTCCACGACCTGAGCGCCGAGGGAGCCGTGGTGACCCTGACGGTCGACCCGGACGGGCTGCCGGCGGTGCTGACCGCGCTCACCGAGGCCGGCGTACGGACGCTGACCAGCACGCCGCCCACCCTGGAGGAGCTCTTCCTCGACGCCTACCGGCGTCCGGAGGACCGGAGCCCGCGATGACCGGAGTCGTGGGGCTCACCCGGTTCTCCCTGAGGCGCAGCCGGGTGCTCGTGCTGGTCTGGACCGCGGTGCTGGTGGTGATGGCCTACGCCTCGGCCGCGGCCACCGGCAGTCTGTACGTCACCGTCGCGGACAGGGTGTCCGCGGCGCGGGCGATCAACGACAGCCCGGCCCTGGTCGCGCTCTACGGGCCGGTCCTGGACCCGCACAGCCTCGGCGAGCTGGCGATGACCAAGATGACCGTGACGTACGCCGTGTTCCTGATGGCGTTCGCCGTGACGCTGGTACGTCGCCACACCAGGGTCGAGGAGGAGTCCGGCCGGGCCGAGCTCCTCGGGGGGCTCGCTCTGGACCAGTCGGCACCGCTCGTCAGCGCGGTGCTGGTGGGTGCCGTCGGCTCGTTGGTGGTCGCGGCCCTGGTCGCCGTCGCCGACATCGCCGGTGGTCTGCCGATGGCGGGCTCCCTGTGGTTCGGTGGCTCGTGGCTGGGGCTGGGCCTGGTCGGCACCGGCATCGGCGCCGTGGCCTCGCAGCTCTCGGCCAGTGCGCGTACCTGCGGGGCGATCTCGGCGATGGCCCTCGCCGTGCTCTTCGTCCTCCGGGCGGTCGGCGACACCACCTCGGCCTCCTGGCTGAGCTGGCTCTCGCCGCTGGGGTGGGCGACGCAGCTGCGGGCCTGGTCCGACCCGCGCGGCTGGCTGTTGCTGCTCGACCTGGTCCTCGCCGCGGCCCTGGTCGCCGGCGCCCTGGTCCTGCGGCGCCGCCGCGACCTGGGCTCGGGACTGCTTCCCGAGCGCCCCGGACCGCCCACCGGCTCGCCCCGGCTCTCCGACGCCCTGGCGCTCAACCTGCGCGTCCACACCGCCGCCCTGGCCGTGTGGACGGTCGCCTGCGCCGTGATGGGGGCCCTGATGGCCGCGATCATCCCCAACATCGGCTCGATGCTCGACTCCGTCGGTGCCCGCGAGATGTTCGAGCGGCTCGGCGGAGTGGGGGCGCTCCAGGAGACCCTGGTCGCCGCCTTCGCTTCGATCGGAGCGGTGGCGATCTCCTGCTTCGCAGTGGCCGTGGTCACTCACGGTGGCGGTGAGGAGCACGACGGCCGGACCGAGGAGGTCCTGGCGACCGCGACCGAGCGGTCGGCCGCCTTCCTGGCCGTCGCGCTGGTCGCCGTGCTCGGGGCCGCGTGGCTGCTGCTGGTGACCGGGCTGGCGATGGGCGTGGGCGCCTCCGGGTCCCAGGTGAGCTTCGCCGGCACGCTGGCCGGAGTGTTGGTGCAGCTGCCCGCCGTCGCCGTCGTCGCCGGGCTGGCGCTGCTCGCGCTGGCCGCCGGGAGCCGGTACGCCCTGCTCGGCTGGGCGGTCGTCGTCGCCTTCTTCCTGGTCGGTCCCGTCGCCGAGCTGCTGAAGCTGCCGGGCTGGGTGGCCGGCCTCTCGCCGTACTCCCACGTCTCCCGGGTGCCCGCCGAGGGGTTCGGCTGGACCCCCGAGCTGGTGCTGGCCGCGATCGCCGCCACGCTGGTCGCCACGGCCTGGTGGCGCTATCAGGAGCGTGACATCGGATAGCGTCCGGGCCATGTGGGAACCCGACCCCGCCTGGCACCTCGTGCCCGGAGGGACCGGCATGTCCACGGTCGGGGTGTGGCGCACCCAGCGCGAGGGCAGCCCGCTGGTCGTCAAACGGCTCGCCGTACCCGGTCCGGACGATCCCCCGGAGCTCTCCATGCCCCACCACTTCGCCTACTGGCGGCGTGAGGCCGACGTCGCGATCAGTCGGGTCGTGGAGAACACTCCCGGGCTGCAGGCCCGGGTGCTCGACGTCGACGAGGACGACGAGGGCATCACCCTGACCCGTGAGTGGGTCGAGGACGCCGCGCTGAACGGTCTGTACGTCGCCCACGCGCTGGGCCGCTTCGCCGGCGCCGACCTCGGCCGGAGCCGGTGGCTCGCGGTCGACCAGCTCCGGGACCGGCTGACCCGCGTCGAACGACGTGGTGGCTGGCCGACCCTGGCCCGGACCACGGTCGCCGACGTCGCCGACCGGCTCTGGTCGCGTCGCGAGACCCTGGTCCAGGAGCTCGACGCGCTGCCGCAGGTGCCACAGCACGGAGACCCGGCGGCGGCCAACCTGCCCGGCCGGGAGGGCGACGAGGTCATCGCGATCGACTGGGCCACCCTCGGGCACGGGCCGGTCGGGGCCGATCTCGGGCTGTTCCTCCAGAACGCGCGCGAGGAGGCCGAGCCGCTCCTGGACGCCTACCTGATGGGACTGCCCGACGGGCTGGCCACCCGCGAGGAGGTCACCCTCGGGCTCCGCGTCAGCGCGGCGTACACCTCGCTCTCACGTGCCGAGTGGGCCCTGGCCCGGGTCGCCGGTGGTCAGGGCGCGCTCGCCGGCAAGTACCGGCACCCGGCCGTCGCGCCGTACCTCCGGGCGCTCCAGCGGCAGTTCCCCCTGATCGAGGAGCTGCTCTGACCCGGTCACCCGGGAAGCTGCACCTGCGGCAGAGGGCCCAGGAGCCTGCGACACACCCGTCGAGCAACGGACCATGATGGCGCCGCCGGACGCCCGGCGGATCTGCACAGGGTGCCGGGACCGCCGACCAGGTAGGGGGCGCGGTGGGTGTCCTACTCGACGGTCTGCCCGTTGAAGGTGTTGCAGGCGTCGAGGCTGCCGTTCTGGTATCCGGTCATGAACCACTTGACGCGGGCCGCCGACGATCCGTGCGTCCACTGCTCGGGGCTCACCTTGCCGGTCGTCTCCTTCTGGATGGTGTCGTCGCCGACCGACTTCGCGGCGGCGATGCCGTCCTGGATGTCCTGCTGGGTGAGGTCCTGGATCAGCACGTTGCCCTGGGAGTCCTCGGTGGTGGTGGCGCTCTTGGCCCACATCCCGGCGTAGCAGTCGGCCTGGAGCTCGAGCCGCACCGAGTCGCTGTTGGGGCCCTGCTGCGTCTTCACCTTGCTCATGGTGCCGAGGAGGTTCTGCACGTGATGGCCGTACTCGTGGGCGATCACGTAGGGCTCGACGAACGCGCCCGACGGACCGTTCAGCTGGCCCTGGAGGATGTCCTTGAAGAACGTCGGGTCGAAGTAGATGGTCTGGTCGGGCGGGCAGTAGAACGGCCCCATTCCCGACTGGGCGGTCCCACAGCCGCTCGAGGTCTGGCCACTGAAGGTGTTGATCGCGGCCTCCGGCGCCCAGGTGGCCTTGGGGGCCTGCTGGGCCAGGGTGTTCTTCCAGTAGTCGTTGAGGGAGTTCTCCACCGCGACCACGCCGCAGGTCGTCGGGTGGTCGTTGGCGTCCTGTCCGGTGCTGCAGCCCTGGTAGAGCCCGGTGTCGCCGCTGAACCGGCTGGTCGTGTAACCGCTGGCGCCGCCCGCACCGATGGCGCCGGTCAGGTCGACCCCGCCGCAGGCCTTGAGCAGGAGGATCACCACCACGATCAGCACGAAGCCGATGCCGCCCCCGGCCTTCGTGCCACCGGGCAAGGGGATCCGGGTTCCACCCCCGCCGCCCATGCCGCCACCCATCCCGCCGCCGCCACCGCCGCTGTTCCGCATCCGGCTGTTGTCGAGCCTGGCCTTGGGGTTGAACCGCATCGTCGACTCCTCTGTGGGGCTGTGGGCCGGGGCGTGGCGGGGCGCCGGGCCGCCCTAGACTAACCAGCCTGATGATCAGTGCCCAACGACTCGAGGTCCGAGCCGGGGCCCGGTTGCTGATGCACGACGTCTCGTTCCGGGTGGGTCCCGGAGACAAGGTGGGACTCGTCGGTCGCAACGGTGCCGGAAAGACCACCCTCACCCGCGTCCTGGCAGGCGAGGCCCTGCCCGCGTCCGGTGAGGTCCATTCGACCGGCTCGGTCGGCTACCTCCCGCAGGACCCCCGCACCGGCGACCCCGACGTCCCGGTCCGCGAGCGGATCCTGTCCGCGCGTGGCCTCGGAGACGTCGTACGCCGCCTGCGTGCGGCCGAGACGGAGATGGGCAGCGACGACCCCGAGATCGCCGAGCGGGCGATGCGCCGCTACGAGCGCGCCGACGCCGACCTCCACGCAGGCGGTGGGTACGCCGCCGAGGCCGAGGCCGCCCAGATCGCAGCCTCGCTGGGCATCGAGGACCGGCTGCTGACCCAGCCACTGCGCACCCTGTCCGGTGGCCAGCGGCGGCGGGTCGAGCTGGCCCGGATCCTCTTCTCGGGCGCCGAGACCCTCCTGCTCGACGAGCCGACCAACCACCTGGACGCCGACTCGGTGGTCTGGCTGCGCGAGTTCCTCCGCGGCCACAAGGGCGGCCTGGTCGTGATCAGCCACGACACGGCCCTGCTCGAGCAGACGGTGACCAAGGTGTTCCACCTCGACGCCAACCGGGCCGAGATCGACGTCTACAACCTGGGCTGGACGGCGTACCTCGCCCAGCGCGAGACCGACGAGCGGCGTCGCAAGCGCGAGCGGCTGAACACCGAGCGCAAGGCCGACGCGCTGATGGAGCAGGCCGGCAAGATGCGGGCCAAGGCGACCAAGGCCCAGGCGGCGCAGTCGATGATCAAGCGGGCCGAGCGGATGATGAGCGGACTCGAGGGCGAGCGTCGCAGCGACCGCGTCGCCAAGATCGCCTTCCCAGACCCCGCCCCGTGCGGGAAGACGCCGCTGACGGCGTCGGAGCTGTCGAAGTCCTACGGCTCGCTCGAGGTGTTCACCGACGTCGACCTCGCCATCGACAAGGGCTCGCGGGTGGTCATCCTCGGCCTGAACGGCGCTGGCAAGACCACCCTGCTCCGGATCCTGGCCGGTGTGGACCGCGCCGACACCGGAGTGGTGACCCCCGGCCACGGTCTCAAGCTGGGCTACTACGCCCAGGAGCACGAGACCCTCGACACCTCGCGCACCGTCCTGGAGAACATGCGGACCGCGGCACCCGGGCTCACCGACACCGAGACCCGGTCGGTGCTGGGCTCGTTCCTGTTCTCCGGTGACGATGTCGCCAAGCCGGCGAGCGTGCTCTCGGGCGGTGAGAAGACCCGGCTGGCCCTGGCCAGCCTGGTCGTCTCCAGCGCCAACGTCCTGCTTCTCGACGAGCCGACCAACAACCTCGATCCGGCCTCCCGCGAGGAGGTGCTGGGCGCGATCCGCAGCTACCAGGGGGCGATCGTCCTGGTCACCCACGACGAGGGCGCCGTCCGCGCACTGGACCCCGACCGCGTCCTGATCCTCCCCGACGGCGTCGAGGACCTCTGGAACGACTCCTACGCCGACCTCGTGTCCCTCGCCTGAGCGACCGCGACGAAGGGCGACGCGCGTGGGCGCGAGCCGCCCACTCGACCCGTCGGTGCCCGCTCCTACAGTGAGCCCATGACGCCCGAGGAGCTCGCCGCCGCCGGCCTGAGGTACGACGTGGCCGGACCGGTCGCCACGATCACGCTCGACCGGCCCGAGGTGCGCAACGCCCAGACCCCGCTGATGTGGCGCAGCCTGGCCACCATCGGCGAAGAGATCTCCGACGAGGTGCGGGTGGTGCTGGTGCGGGGCTCGGGGCGGAGCTTCTCGGCCGGGCTCGACCGCGCGATGCTCGACCCGGCCGGCGCCGGTGAGGGCGTCGAGTCGGTCGCCGCGATGCTGTCGCAGCCCGACGACGAGATGTCGGCGACCATCGACGCGTTCCAGCGCGGCTTCACGTTCCTGCGCGACCCGAGGTTCGTCTCCATCGCCGTGGTCCAGGGGCACGCCGTGGGCGCCGGTTTCCAGCTCGCCCTCTCGTGCGACCTCCGCGTCGTCGCCGACGATGCGCGCTTCTCCATGAAGGAGTCGGCGCTCGGGCTGGTGCCCGACCTGACGGGAACAAAGCCGCTGGTCGAGAGCGTTGGGTACGCGCGGGCACTGGAGATCTGTGCCACGGCTCGCGAGGTCGGGGCAGCGGAGGCTGCGGCGATCGGGCTGGCCACGGTGGTCTGCCCGCTGGCTGAGCTCGACGAGACCGTGGCAGACCTCGTGGCGGCCCTGACCGCGCCGTTGCCCGGAGCGGTCCGCGAGACCAAGACCCTGCTGCTGGCCGCGTCCTCACGGACGCTCGACGAGCAGCGACGACACGAACGAGAGGCCCAGGTCCGGAGGTTCCGGGAGCTGGCGCAGCTGATGAGCAGCGGCTAGGCCGCAGGAGGAGGTGGCGCGTGTCCGGCTTCAGCCCGGCTGCGTACCGCAGCATCCACCGCGACCGCAGCGTCGTGGAGAACAAGATCGAACGCGACACCCTGCGCCGCGTGCTCCGTTTCGCGCGACCCCACCGCCGCCTGATCAGCTGGTTCCTGGTGGTCACCGTGTTCGACGCGGGGCTGGTCGTGGTGACCCCGCTGCTGATCCAGCGCCTCATCGACCACGGCATCTACGGCCACGACGCGACCCTCGTGGTCTGGCTCGCGGTCGGCATGGCCCTGACCGCGATCGCCGACTCCGCACTCGGCTTCGCCAGCGGCTGGCTCTCCAGCCTGATCGGGGAGGGGCTGATCTACGACCTCCGGATCAAGGTGTTCGCCCATGTGCAGCGCCAGTCCCTGGCGTTCTTCACCCGGACCCAGACCGGTGCCCTGGTCAGCCGGCTCAACAACGACGTGATCGGAGCCCAGAGCGCCTTCACGTCCACGCTGTCCGGCACCGTCTCCAACATCATCTCGGTGCTGGTCGTCGGGGTCACCATGCTGGCGCTGAGCTGGCAGGTGACGGTCCTCCCGCTCCTGCTCTTCCCGATCCTGCTGCTCGCCTCGCGCTGGGTGAGCGCCCGGATGGCCGTGCTGACCCGCGACCGGATGAACGGCAACGCCGACATGGGCAACGCGATGACCGAGCGGTTCAACGTCGGTGGTGCGATGCTGCTGAAGCTCTTCGGGCAGCGCGAGACCGAGGACACGATGTTCGCCGGCAAGGCCGCCACCGTGCGCGACCTCGGGGTGCGCATCTCGGTGCTGAGCCGCATCTTCTTCGCCGTGATGACGCTGGTGCCGTCTCTGGCCACCGCGCTCGTGTACGGCGTCGGCGGCTACTTCGCCGTGCACGGTCACCTCTCGGTCGGCACCGTGATCGCCCTCGGCACCCTGCTGCTGCGCCTGCTCGGCCCGCTCCAGGGCCTGTCCAACGTCCGCGTCGACGTGATGACCGCTCTGGTCAGCTTCGACCGGGTCTTCGAGGTGCTCGACCTCCCGTCGCTGATCCAGGAGCAGCCGGACGCGATCGTGCTGCCGCCCACCGCCTCGTCGCTGGAGTTCGACGAGGTCTCCTTCGGCTACCCGCGGGCCGAGGACATCTCCCTGGCGTCGTTGGAGACCGTGGCCGGGGTCGAGTCCCGCGACAGCGGCGAGGTGCTCCACGAGATCTCGTTCTCGGCCGAGCCCGGGCAGATGGTGGCCCTGGTCGGCCCCTCCGGGGCAGGCAAGACCACAGTCACCCACCTCGTCGCTCGCCTGTACGACGCCGTCACGGGCGCGGTGCGGGTCGGGGGCCACGACGTGCGCGAGGTGACCCTGCAGTCGCTCGAGGACGTCGTCGGCTACGTCACCCAGGACGCCCACATGTTCCACGACACGATCCGGGCCAACCTGCTCTACGCCCGGCCCGGCGCCTCCGACGAGGAGATCTGGGCGGCCCTGGAAGCCGGACAGATCGCCCAGCTGATCCGGTCCCTGCCCGACGGCCTCGACACCGTGGTCGGCGACCGTGGCTACCGGCTCTCCGGGGGCGAGCGTCAGCGGCTGGCGATCGCCCGGCTGCTGCTCAAGGCTCCGGCGATCGTGGTGCTCGACGAGGCGACGGCCCACCTCGACAGCGAGTCCGAGGCAGCGGTGCAGCGGGCGCTCGACGCGGCTCTCGAGGGCCGCACCTCGCTGGTGATCGCCCACCGGCTGTCCACGGTGCGCAACGCCGACCTGATCCTGGTCCTCGAGTCGGGCCGGATCGTGCAGCGCGGCACCCATGCCGGGCTGCTGGCCGAGGGCGGCCTGTACGCCGACCTCTACCGCACCCAGTTCCTGCCCGACCTCGCGGCGACCTCCTGACATGGACCTGGGGCTGACCGACCGGGTCTACGTCGTCACCGGTGGAGCGCGCGGGCTGGGCCGGGCCACCGCCGACGTGCTGGTCGCCGAGGGAGCCCGGGTGGTGCTCTCGGGGCGGACCGAGGCGACGCTGGCCGCCGCCGTCGAGACACTGGGCGACCACGCGACGTACGTCGTGGGGGACAACGCCGAGCCCGGGCTCCCGGCCCGCCTCGTGGCGGCGGCGCGCGACAGGTGGGGTCGGCTCGACGGAGCCCTGATCAGCGTCGGCGGGCCGCCCGCCGGCAGCGTGGCCTCGACCACCGACGAGCAGTGGACCACCGCCTTCGAGTCGGTGTTCCTGGGTGGGGTCCGGTTGGCCCGCGAGGTGTCGGCCGAGCTCGACGCCGGCGGTGCGATCGCGTTCGTCCTGTCGACCAGCGTCAAGGCACCGCTGACGGGGATGGCGATCTCCAACGGCCTGCGGCCCGGGCTCGCCATGGTCGCCAAGCAGCTGGCCGACGAGCTGGGCCCGCGCGGCATCCGGGTGAACGGCCTCCTGCCGGGGCGCGTCGGCACCGAGCGGGTCGCCGAGCTGGACGCCCTCCAGGACGACCCGGTGGCGGCGAAGGCCAGGGCCGCGCTGACCATCCCGCTGCGCCGGGACGGCGAGCCGTCAGAGTTCGGCCGGGCCGCGACGTTCCTGCTCAGCCCCGCCGCGTCGTTCGTCACCGGGGTGATGCTGCCCGTCGACGGCGGCGTGATGCGTGCCCTCTGACCGGCTCGGCGCGAGTGGCGGCGCGCTTCCCGGCTTCTTCGCCGGCTGCTGGGCGCGGCGCTGCGCCGCCCGGCCGGTCTTCTCCTCCCACGCGAGGTAGCCGAAGCCGAAGAGCGCGAGGAGCCCGAAGAACCACCACTGGAGCGCGTAGAAGAAGTGTGGCCCGTTGCTCAGGTCGGGGAGCTCGGCGGGCTCCAGCGGTGTGGAGGGGGCCGGGCTCTCGTGGGTGAGGTCGACGAAGCCCCCGTAGACCGGGATCCCGATCGCCGGCTGGATCTGCGCGCTGGAGATCGCCCGGGTCGAGGCGTCGACGACGGCGGCGGCACCGCCACTGGCGTCACGCCGCACACTGCCGGTCACCGTGACGGTGCCGGTCGGCGGGGGCGGGACCTGTGAGGGGTCGGTCAGTCCCTGGTTGGTGGTGGAGAGCCAGCCCCGGTCCACCAGGAGCGCGGTGCCGCCAGCCGTGACGAGCGGGACGACCACGTCGACGCCGGAGTGGCCGTCGGCGTCGGTCTGGTAGCGGACGATGATGGTGTGGCTGACGTCGTACCGGCCGGTCGCGGTGACCGGGCGGTACTGGTCGGCGGAGGTCGGGTCCTGGCCCGGGTGCAGCACCTGGTCGACCGGCAGCGGGTCGGCGCTCTCGTTGGCCCGGATGATCGCGTTGTTGGACTTGGTCGAGGTGAGCCGGTGCCACTGCCACTGACCGAGCAGCAGACAAGCGTAGGCGAGCAGCACGACGATGGCGAAGAAGAGCAGCCAGCGCCTGCTGACCAGGAACCGCAGACCGCCCACCCGACGAGGCTATCCGGACGGAGGTGAGGTTTCGGGGGTGCCTCCACCTACACTGACGACGATGATCAAGCAGCGACCGCTGGCCGACGCGTACGGCCGTGTGGCGACCGACCTCCGGGTGTCGCTGACCGACCGCTGCAACCTGCGCTGTTCCTACTGCATGCCGGCCGAGGGTCTCGACTGGCTGCCGCACGACGAGACGCTGACCGACGACGAGGTCGTCCGCCTGATCACGATCGGCGTCGAGCGCCTGGGTGTGCGCGAGGTGCGCTTCACCGGCGGCGAGCCCCTCGTACGCCGCGGCCTGGTCGACATCGTCCGCCGCACCCGCGCCCTCGGCTCCGAGCTCCAGCTGTCGGTGACCACCAACGCGCTCGGGCTCGAGCGCAACGCCCGGGCGCTGGCCGAGGCCGGCCTCGACCGGGTCAACATCAGCCTCGACACCCTCGACCCCGAGCGCTTCCACACGATCACGCGGCGCGACCGCCTCGACGACGTGCTCCGCGGGGCCAAGGCCGCCCACGACGCCGGGCTCACCCCGGTGAAGATCAACGCGGTGCTGCTGCGCGGGGTCAACGACGACGACGCCTGCGAGCTGCTCGCCTGGGCCATCGACCACCAGTACGAGCTGCGCTTCATCGAGCAGATGCCGCTCGACGCCCAGCACGACTGGCACCGCGAGCAGATGGTGACCGCCGACGAGATCTTCGCGAAGCTGGCCGCCGAGTTCACGCTCAGCCCGGCCACCGAGCCGCGGGGGAGCGCCCCGGCCGAGCTGTTCCTCGTCGACGGCGGGCCGGCCACGGTCGGCGTGATCGCCTCGGTGACCCGCCCGTTCTGCGGCGACTGCGACCGGGTCCGGCTCACCGCTGACGGCCAGGTGCGCAACTGCCTGTTCGCCCGCGAGGAGTCCGACCTGCGCGCCGCGCTCCGGGCCGGGGCCGACGACGACGAGCTGGCCGACCGCTGGGTGACCGCGATGGCCGGGAAGCTGCCCGGCCACGGCATCAACGACCCGTCGTTCCTCCAGCCCGACCGCCCGATGTCGGCGATCGGCGGCTGAGCTCCCCGCCCCTCGGTGGTCGGGCGGAGTCGAGACCACCGCCACGTGGGTCTCGAGACGCGCCGCTGAGTCCCTCGCTGCGCTCGGGTCTCAGCCGGCGCTCCTCGACCTCCCGAGCCTGGCGTGGCCCGAGCTTCGCTCGGTCCACGGGCTCGTGAAATGACGACGAGTGCCAGACAGCCACGGGGGAAGCTTTCCGGCACTCGTCGGTGTCGACCGGCTCGGGGAACCCGGCGACACGGCCGCGATTGTTGCACGGGCGTCGGACCGGTTCCAAGTCCGAACCGCCGTAAATCAGTCGGAATGCGCGCCCGGAGGCAGCTCCCGGTCGTGCAATGACCCGTCCCGGAGCTCAAAAGCATCAGATTTCGTGTCGGACACGTTGGCCATCACCACGGCGACGTAGGGCAGCACGATCGCGCCGCCCACGAAGATCCACGGCAGCCACGACGGTCCGGCGTGCGTGATCGCGAGCAGGGCGACCATCACGAAGCAGAGGGTCCGCACGCCCATGGCGATCAGGTAGCGCCGCTGCCGCGCTGCGATGTCCTCGTGCGGGCTCGTGGCAGCCGTGGTGATCCGGATCGGAGTCTCGCCCCCGTGCGCCCCGCGGGCCATGCCCTCACCCTACGTCGGACCTTCCCCGTCAGTAACATCGAGGAGCCCCCGCCCCGACCACCGAAGAGGTTCGCCATGTCAGACCGCACCTACCGTGTCACGGAGATCGTCGGGACCTCGTCCGACGGGATCGACGCGGCCATCCGCAACGCCGTACGACGGGCGAGCGCGACGCTGCGACACGTGGACTGGTTCGAGGTGACCCAGGTGCGCGGTCAGATCCAGGACGGCGAGGTGGAGCACTTCCAGGTCGGGCTGAAGATCGGTTTCCGCCTCGAGGACGAGTGAGCGGGCCACCGGACCGGGGGCCGACCCCCGCGGTTGTGGGTACCGACCGGTAGTCACTAGCGTCGTGGCCGTGGACGACGCCCCAGACAACGCTGCTGAGCCCCGCTCCGTGCTCGTCACCGGCGGCAACCGTGGCATCGGCCGCGCCATCGCGGAGGCCTTCCTGGCCCTCGGGGACAAGGTCGCGGTGACCTCGCGCTCCGGCGGAGGTCCCGACGGTGCCCTGGACCTGCGCTGCGACGTCACCGATCCCGCGGCCGTGGAGGCGGCGTTCGCCGAGATCGAGGCGGCGCACGGCCCGGTCGAGGTGCTGGTGGCCAACGCCGGGATCACCGCCGACACGCTGCTGCTGCGGATGTCGGAGGAGGACTGGTCGTCGGTGATCGACACGAACCTGACCGGCACCTACCGGCTCACCAAGCGCGCGGCGAAGGGCATGCTCCGGCTGCGCCGCGGCCGGATCATCCTGATCTCCTCGGTCGTGGGCCTGCTCGGCTCGGCCGGTCAGGTGAACTACGCGGCCTCGAAGGCCGGTCTGGTCGGGATCGCCCGCTCCCTGGCCCGCGAGCTCGGCTCCCGCTCGATCACGACGAACGTCGTGGCCCCGGGCTTCGTCGAGACCGACATGACGGCCGTGCTCACCGACGAGCAGCGCGCCACCATCAAGGACCGCGTGCCGCTCCAGCGCTACGCGTCCCCGGACGAGGTGGCCTCCGCGGTGATCTGGCTGGCATCGGCCGGTGCGGGGTACGTCACCGGAGCCGTGATCCCGGTCGACGGCGGCCTCGGCATGGGCCACTGACCCACCAGACGACCTCCGCGCGAAGCAGTCCGGTGGCCGAGCGAAGTCGACATCACCACTCGAACGAAAGGCAGCACATGGGCATCCTCGAGGGCAAGCGGATCCTGGTCGCGGGAGTGACCATGGACTCCTCCATCGGCTTCTCCGTGGCCAAGGTGGCCCAGGAGCAGGGCGCGACCGTGCTGATCTCCAACTTCGGCCGGGCCCTGGGCATCACCAGGCGGATCGCCAAGCGGCTGCCGACCGAGCCGCCGGTGCTGGAGCTCGACGTGACCGACGACGCGCACCTGGCCGGCCTCGCCGACGCCGTCCGTGAGCACGTCGACGGGCTGGACGGCGTGGTGCACTCGATCGCCTTCGGCAACCCGGAGACGATCCTGGGCGGCAAGTTCCTCGGCGGACCGTGGGAGGACGTCGCCCAGGCGGTGCGGGTCTCGGCGTACTCCCTGATGTCGCTGACCGAGGCCTGCCGTCCGCTGATGGGCCCGGGTGGCTCGGTGGTCGGCATGACCTTCGACGCCACCGTGGCCTGGCCGGCGTACGACTGGATGGGCGTGGCCAAGGCCGGGCTCGAGTCCACCTCGCGCTACCTGGCCCGCAACCTCGGGCCCGAGGGCATCCGCTGCAACCTGGTCAGCGCCGGCCCGCTGAAGAGCCTGGCCGCCAAGGCGATCCCCGGGTTCGAGCAGCTGGAGTCGATGTGGAGCGACCGGGCGCCGCTCGGCTGGGACGAGAAGGACCAGGACCCCACCGCCCGCGCGGTGTGCGCCCTCCTGTCGGACTTCTTCCCGGCCACCACCGGCGAGATCGTGCACGTGGACGGCGGCTTCCACGCGATGGGTGCCTGAGTGACGTCGCTCCTGGAGGTGCGGGTGCTGGAGGGCCCGAACCTCTACTTCCCCCGGGCCGCGATCAAGCTGACGCTCGACATCACGCCGCTGGCCTCGGCGCCGACGGTGACGGCGACCCGGCTGGCCCGGCGGATCGGGCTGGCCAACGCGCTTCCCGGCGAGCCCGACACGGGGTTCCGTCAGCGGTTCGCGGTGCGCGCGGTGACCCGGCTGGTGCGGGCGATCGCCCACGAGTCCGGCACGTCGCGGCTGGCAGTCCGGGTCCGGACCACCAGCGACCCGCACCAGATCGTGGTCGCCTACCCCTGGCGGCACCGCGAGCGGGCCCAGGAGATGGGCCGGGCCGTGGCCTCGGTGCTGGACGCCGTCCCCGGTGACGACGTGGTGGCGGCGGTCAGCCGCGCCGCCGAGCGGGTGGCCGCGGCCGAGAACGGCCCTGAGCCGCAGACGGTCACCCCCACGATCCCGGTGGTGGCGGTGACCGGCACCAACGGCAAGACCACCACGAGCCGGATGATCGCCCACATCGCACGGGTGGACGGGCGGGTGGTGGGCTGGTCCAACACCGACGGCATCTATCTGGACGGCGACCTCGTCGAGGGCGGTGACTACTCCGGACCGAGCGGCGCCGGTCGGGTGCTGGCACTGCCGGGCGTGCAGCTCGCGGTGACCGAGACCGCACGGGGCGGGATCCTGCTCAAGGGGATCGGCCTGACCCGCAACGACGTGTCGGTGGTGACCAACGTCAGCGCCGACCACCTGGGCCTCCAGGGGATCGACACCCTCGACCAGCTCGCCGAGGTCAAGGCCGTGGTGCCGCGGATCACCCGTCGTCGCGGCTGGGCCGTGCTCAACGGCGACGACCCCCGGGTGTTCGCGATGCGCGGCGTGATCAAGGCCCGGCCCTGGGTGTTCTCCCGAGACCCGGACTCGCCCGCGGTCCGCGAGACCCTGAACGAGGGAGGCCGGGCGACCACGGTGATCGACGGCTGGGTCGCGGTGCTGGCTCCGGGCCGCGACCCGGACCCGGTGATCGTGCTCACCGACGTGCCGATGACCCTGGCCGGCCTGTCCCGCTTCAACGTGGAGAACACCCTGGCCTCCACCTCGGCCGCCCTGGCGATCGGGATCCCGCGCGAGTCGGTGATCGAGGGGCTGCGCGACTTCCGGCCCGACGCCGAGCACAACCCGGGCCGGATGAACTTCTTCACGGTGCCGGTCGAGGGCGGGACCGCCTCGGTGGTGATGGACCTCGCGCACAACGAGGTCGGGCTCGAGGCCCTGCTCGAGATCATGAACGGCGTGCGGCCGCCGGGCCGGCGCCTGTTGCTGGGCCTCGGCGCGGTCGGCGACCGCACCGACGAGCTGATCGGCCGGCTCGGCGAGATCGGGGCGATGGGGGCCGACGTGGTCGCCATCGGTCACAAGCAGCAGTACCTCCGCGGCCGGTCGCTGGAGGAGCTGGACCACCTGCTCCGCGAGGGTGCCGAGCGGGTGGGCGTCACCGAGGTGACGTCGTACGGCACGGAGGTCGAGTGCCTGGCCGGGATGGTCGCGCAGGCGCAGCCCGACGACGTGGTCGGGCTGATGTGCCACGCGGAGCGGCAGGCCGTCTACGACTGGATCTCCGCTCACGGCGGCACGCCCGACACCCCGGAGGAGCTGGGTGCCAAGGTACGGAACGCCGCTTCGGGCGACTGAGGGATCCTCCACACTGCACGGGTGACCGACCTGCTGGCGCTCTGCTCCGACCTGCCGCTCCACGACGCGTCGGACGGCGAGCTGCTGATCGAGGAGGGCGCTCCGCCAGGCCGTCTGCTGGTGCTCGTGACCGGGCAGGTCGTGGTCGAGCACGACGGGGTCCCGTTCGCCCGGATCGACGCTCCGGGTGCGGTGTTCGGGGAGATGTCGGCGGTGCTGGACCGACCGGCCACCGCGACCGTACGCGCGGACGGTGCGGTCCGGGTGCGGGTGGCCGACGACCCCGTCGCGTTCCTGACCGACCACCCGGCTGCGGCGCTGACGGTGCTCCGGACCACCGCCTCACGCCTGGACGGGATGACCCGCTACCTGGTCGACGTCAAGCGGCAGCTCGCCGACTCCGGTGGCCATCTCGGTCTGGTCGACCAGATCCTCGACTCGTTGCTGCACCATCAGGGCCCGGCCGCCAGCACCGGCTCGGCCCGCGACCCCGAGGGCGACCACGACCACGAGGCCGACGGTTCAGGCCAGGGCCAGGGTCTCTGACTCGAACACGCCGTACCAGTCGGCCGTCCAGGCGTCCGTGTCGAGCGTGATGTGTGCCGGCACCGGGCCGATCTGCTTGCCGGCGTTGAACACCCACGTCCGGCCGAGCCGGGCGTGCCACGAGCCCCCGTCGGCCCACGGCGACTGGTGGATGTGCCCGCAGAGCACGGCGTCGGGCTGGTGCTCGGCGATCCAGTCGGCGAGGTCCTGGTCGGGGAAGGTGCGCCGCCCGTCGTGGCAGAGCGGGGTGCCGGCCGGTGGTGCGTGGTAGAGCCACACCCAGCGGGCCGGCCGGTCCACGGCGGCGGCGGCGAGCTGGGCGGAGACCTCGGCCCGCGTCACCGGGCCGTCCCACCACGGGCAGACCGTGAGGCGGGTGTCGCCGACGTCGACCGACATGCCGTCCACGAGCAGCGTGGGATGACTCGTCCGCTGCAGCCAGGCCGCCACCTGCTCACCGTGCGCGCCGGGGCCGTCGAGGTCGTGGTTGCCCGAGGCGGCGAGCACCCGGGTGCGCTCGGCGAGCTTCCCGAGGTACGTCGTCACCACGACCGCCTGCACCTCGTGCGGGACCGGGCTGACCACGTCGACCAGGTCTCCGACGATCGCCACGGCGTCCACCCGCTCGCTGGCCCGCACGAGCCAGTCGTAGTGGGGGAGCCGGTAGTGCAGGTCCGAGAGCACGAGGATCCGCATGGGCGTGATCCTGCCGTAGACGCGACGGGTGGCCGGCGGGCGTCCGCGGTGGCCGTCCGCCGGCTGCAAGGCCGCCGACTCCGCCCGAGCCTGAAACCCGGTCGCGCCCGGAGGGGGCGGTTGCCTAGGGTGCGGAGCATGGTGACGTACCTGCTGATGGTCCGCCGTGGCCGGGCCCGGCGCCCGGCGCTGGGGGTGGCACCCTCTCCTGCCTGAGTGGGCGGATCGGATCGTGGCCGAGTCGCCGGTGCGCCGCGGCGACGTGGTCGTCGATCTCGGTGCGGGGCGAGGGGCGCTGACCCTGCCCCTGGCCCGGACCGGAGCCCGGGTGCTGGCGGTCGAGCTCCATGCCGGCCGCGCCGCGGGGCTACGGACGGTCGTCGCGGGATCCCGCGTCGCGGTGGTCGAGGTGGCGATCGACGCCTTCCGCTGGCCGGGGCACCCGTTCCGCGTGGTCGCCAACCCGCCGTACGACGGGGTCAACGCCCTGGTGAGAAGGCTGCTGCGCGAGCCGCACCTGCTGTCGGCGGACCTCGTGGTGGCGGAGGGCGCCGCGCGCGGGCTGCTCCGTCGTGCCGGCGGCCCGGCCGCCCTCGAGATGGGACCACGGGTGCCGCGCTCCGCGTTCGCCCACCCGCCCCCGGGTGACGCCTGCGTGCTCAGGATCCGCCGGTCAGGACCGGCTCCCAGGCCCGGGTCGCGACGGCGAGGGCGTTCCAGGCGTTGATGGTGACGATCAGGGAGAGCAGGGCACCGACCTCGTCGGGCGACCAGTGGGCCGCGACGGCCTCGTAGTCGGTGGCCGGGACGTGCGTCGTGGCGACCCGGGTGACGGACTCGGTGAAGGCCAGCGCGGCACGCTCGCGCTCGGTGAAGAAGGGCGACTCGGCCCAGACGGCGACCGCGTTGACCCGCTGGGGGCTCTCGCCGGCCGACGCCGCGTCGGTGGCGTGGGTGTCGACGCAGTAGGCACAGCCGTTGATCTGGGAGGCGCGGAGCCGCACCAGCTCGCGCAGGCCGGCGGGGAAGCCCACGCGGTCGAGCTCGCGCGTCGCGGTGGTGTCCAGGTGGCTCATCGCCTTGCTGTAGGACGGCACGGTCGCGTCGACGTCGAGGCGGGCCGGAACACGGTGGAGATCGGTGGTCAGCGTTGAGGTGGTCATGGCACGAACCTAGGTGAGGTGCGGACCAGTGGGATGAGCCAGTTGTGGTCCATTTGACTGGTCCACATGGCAGGGTGGCTCCGTGGATCTCCACGTGAGCGTGGGCGGCCGGGGCGACCGGACCGCCCGGATCTACCTCACCCTGCGTGCCGCCGTGCTCGACGGCCGGCTCGTCGCCGGGGACCGGGTGCCGTCGACCCGAGACCTGGCGGTCCAGCTCGGCGTCGCTCGGGGCACTGTGAGCGTCGCCTACGACCGGCTCGTCGCCGAGGGCTTCCTCGAGAGTCGCCCGGGCGCCGGCACCTTCGTCACCACGGTCCCGCTCACCGCACCGGACGGCCGGGAGCGTCGAGCCCGCCCGGGCGCCGTCCAGCCGCTCGACCTGTGGGACCGGCCACCCGCGCCGCCGCAGGGGCGCGGACGCGTCCTGCACGACCTCGGCATCGGGCTGCCCGACCCCGCGCTCTTCCCGCTCGCCCAGTGGCGTCGCGAGGTCGCCCGGCAGCTGCGGCGCTCGCGCCTGGCGGAGGCGACGTACGCCGGTCGCGGGGTCTGGCGGCTGCAGGCCGAGATCGCCCGACTCCTCGGCCTGACCCGCTCGGTGGCGGCGGCGGGAGAGGACGTCATCGTCACCGCCGGCGCTCAGCAGGCGGTCGACCTGGTGGCGCGCGTGCTCCTCGAGCCCGGTGCCACGGTCGCGGTCGAGGATCCGGGCTACGCCGCCGTCGGCCGCCTGCTGGAGACCCACCGAGCGGACGTGCGCGGGATCCCCGTCGACGCCGAGGGGCTGGTGGTCGACGCCCTGCCGCCGGACGCCCGGCTGGTGTACGTCACCCCGTCACACCAGTTTCCGACCGGGATCCCGATGTCCTTGCGCCGGCGGGTCGCGCTGCTGAGCTGGGCGGTCGAGCACGACGCTGTCGTCGTCGAGGACGACTACGACAGCGAGTTCCGCTTCTCCGACCAGCCGGTCGAGCCCCTCCAGAGCCTGGACCGCGAGGGGCGGGTCGTCTACGTCGGCACGTTCTCCAAGTCACTCCTGCCGGCGCTGCGGACCGGCTTCCTGGTCGCACCGCGGTCCTTGCAGCCCGGCCTGCGCGAGGCCAAGCGGGTGACCACGTGGGAGGGCGATGCGACCACCCAGGGGGCACTCGCCGAGTTCCTCGCCGAGGGTCACCACGCCGCACACGTACGACGCGCCGGTCGCGTGTACGCCGAGCGGAGAGGCCTGATGCTGGCCGGGCTGGGCGAGCTGGACGACGTCCTGCGCGTCGTACCGTCCGTGGCGGGACTTCACGTATGTGCGCTGTTCCGCGATCCGCAGACCGACGACCGGGCGGTGGTCGCGCGGGCGGCGGCTCGCGGTGTGCGGGTCGAGGCGCTGTCGACGCACTTCCGCGAGCAGCCGCCGCGAGCGGGCCTGGTGCTCGGGTTCGGCGGGGTCGACGCCCAGGCGATCCCCGACGCCCTGCGCCGCCTCGTCGAGGTCGTCCGGCCGGGCGTCCGTCAGGAGACCTCGACCGGCTCCGCGGGCGTGTAGTCGGGGTCCGCCGACGGTGCGTCCGGGTGGGCGCTCGAGCCGGCCTGGGCCTGCTTCGACCAGTTCTCCAGCTCGCTCATCACCTCGGCGTGCTTGTCGACGCAGATCACCATCAGGTCACCGGGGTTGGCCCGCACCAAAGCGTTGCGCACGGCCGCGATCTCGTCGAGCTCCAGCTCCACCTGCTTGCAACGGGCGCCGTCGGCCATCGCCGCCTTGACGCCCTCGGCGACCAGGGCAGCGGTCTCGCCTCGCTGGCGCCGGCGCAGGGCCACGTCCTCGCGGACGATCACGACGTCGAAGTGCTGGGCCGCGACCTGACCCAGCTCGCGCATGTCCTCGTCGCGCCGGTCGCCGGCGGTGGCGATGACGCCGATCCGGGACGGCTTGCCGAGCTCGGAGGTGCTGGTCAGGGTCTCGCCGACCCGGTCCACGAAGTCGCCGAGCATCCGCATGCCAGGGGCGTTGTGGCAGTAGTCGACGATCACGTTCACGCCGTTCACGTCGACCTCGTTGAGACGGCCGGGGGAGAGGTAGTAGCTGGTCGAGAAGGTGCGCAGGCCCTGCCGGATGTCGTGCAGCGGGGCGCCGGCGGCGAACGCGGCCGCAGCCGCGGCCAGGGTGTTCTGCACGTTCATCCGGGCCCGGCCGTTGAACGTCGCCGGGAGCAGGTGGGTCCAGGCGAGCTGCATCTCGCGGCGCCCGTGCTTGACCACGATCATCTCGCCACGCTCGGACGGGTTGAGCACCAGCGCCTTGCCGCCGCGTCGGCAGTGGGCCTCGATCATCTCCCGGATCTCCGACCCGGGCTCGTCCATCGAGAACCAGACGACCTGTCCCGAGCACCGGCGCCGCATCTCCCGCACCAGGGGGTCGTCGGCGTTGAGTACGGCGTGCCCGTCTCGCGGGACGGCCTCGACGATCACGGCCTTCACGTCGGCCAGCTGCTCGACGGTGTCGATGCCGCGCAGGCCGAGGTGGTCGGGCTGGACGTTGAGGACCACCGCGACGTCGTTGCGCTCGTAGCCCAGGCCCTCCCGGAGGATGCCGCCGCGGGCGACCTCGAAGACCGCGAAGTCGACGCGGGGGTTCTGCAGGACCATCCGGGCGCTGCGCGGTCCGGAGGCGTCGGCGCGGATCAGCAGGCGCTCGTCGATCACGACGCCGTCGGTCGACGTCATGCCGACCTTGCGGCCCATCCCCTTGAAGATGTGGCTGATCATCCGCGACGTCGTGGTCTTTCCGTTGGTGCCGGTGACCGCGACGATCGGGATCCGCGAGGCAGCACCCGGCGGGAACAGCATGTCGACGACGGGCTTGGAGATGAACTGCGGCTCCCCGATGGTCGGGTGCGTGTGCATCCGGAAGCCGGGCGCGGCGTTGACCTCGCAGATGGCACCACCGGTCTCGCGGACCGGCTCGGTGATGTCGGGGCAGATGAAGTCGATGCCCGCGATGTCGAGCCCGATCATCCGGGCCGCCTCCTCGGCGATCTCGACGTTCTCCGGGTGGGCCTCGAAGGTGCGGTCGATCGAGATGCCGCCGGTCGACATGTTGCCGGTCAGGGCCAGCTTCACGGTCTCGCCGTCGGCGGGCACCGAGTCCAGCGAGTGGCCCTGACCGGCCAGGACCTCCTCGGCCGCGGCGTCGACCTTGATCCGGGTCAGCACCTTCTCGTGGCCCACCCCGCGGCGCGGGTCGGCGTTGGTCAGGTCGACCAGCTCGCGCACCGTGGACCGGCCGTCGCCGGTGACCGAGGCGGGCACCCGCTCGGCGATCGCGGCCATCCGGCCGTCGATGATCAGGCAGCGGTAGTCCTTGCCGGTCACGAAGGACTCCACGATGCACACGCCCCGGCGCGACTGCTCCTCGGCGACCGGGAAGGCCTCGCGCACGTCGTCGTCGTTCGCCAGGTTGAGGCAGACGCCTCGCCCGTGGTTGCCGTCGAGCGGCTTGACCACGACCGGGAACCCGATCCGCCGGGCCGCGGAGACCGCCTGGTCGGCCGAGCGGACCGACTCCTGCTTGGGGACCGGCAGCCCGGCCGCGCCGAGCAGCTTGGTGGTGAGGTCCTTGTCGGAGGCGATGTCGACCGCGATCGAGCTGGTCTCCGAGGTCATCGTGGCCCGGATCCGCTTGGCGTGGACCCCCTGGCCGAGCTGCACCAGGGAGTACTGGTTGAGCCGGATCCACGGGATGTCGCGGCTGACCGCCTCGTCGAGGATGGCCTGGGTGGAAGGTCCGAACGCCGTGCGTTCGGCGCGGAGGATGAAGGTCTCCAGCTCCTCCTCCCAGTCGAACGACGGGTCGGCCTGGATGAGGTGGTTGACCAGGCGGGCGGCCAGGGTGCCGGCCGCGAGCCCGACGTTCTCGTCGATGTAGCCGTAGATCACGTTGTAGCGACCGGTCTCGCCCTTGATGCCCCGCGTCTTGCCGCGCCGGATGTCGTGCCCGACGACCTGCTGCAACGCGAGCGCGGCGTGCTCGGTGACGTGCCCGAGCCAGGTGCCCTCGTGGAGGCGCTCCACGAAGCCACCCTTGCGGCCTCGGGAGCAGGAGTGGTGGGACAGGCCCGGGAGCGCCTCGAGGAGGTGCTCGGTGAACCCGGGCAGCTTGTCGGTGGGGAACTGCTCCAGCGAGCCGAGATCCACCACCAGGTGGATCGCCTTGTCGTAGGACCACACGTTGGGCCCGCGGTAGACGCGGGTCTCCTCGATCGTCAGGTCCGGGGTGGGGCGCTCGGTCACCGGGGGGCTCCGTCCTGCTGGTGCTCGGTCGGGACAGTCTTGCGGGTCGTACGGGCGCGGGCCAGCCGCCGCCGCAGGGTGGCCGGCGAGATGTCGTCGGCGGCGATGTCGCGGGCCAGCCGGCGCATGTCGGCCTGGGCCTCCGCCAGCTCAGCGGCGTCCTGGCGGGACACGCGCGGGGCGTGCGGCACCAGAGTGCGCGAGGTCAGGTCGTACGCCGCGCCGGCCGGCAGCACGTGCAGGACGATGCCGCTGGCGAGCAGGGGGCTGGAGCGCTTCGCCTCGTACGAGTTGGTCACCAGGTGCGCCGGGTCGAGGATCGTCACCGCACCTCGCCCGGTGACCCGCAGCACCTCGTGGCTCTCCTCGACGGTGACGGTGGCGCAGGTGTCCTCGTCGACACCGATGCCCAGCAGCTGCGGCGACTGGGAGACGATCATCAGCAGCCGGCCGTAGCGGTTGCGCTGGTCGAAGTGCTGGTCGATGACCGTGGTGTCCAGCAGCCCGAGCCCGGCCGCGACCTGCGTCATCCGCTGCTTGGGGGTCGCTCCGGGAACACCGAACGCCACCATGTGCGACGACTGGATGCTGGCGCCTGCCGAGGTCCCGCCGACCACCGCGCCGCGGGCGTGCGCCCGTACGATCGCGTCGCCGACCGGAGTGCCGCAGATGACGGCCGACAGCTTGAGCTGGTTGCCGCCGGTCATGAAGACACCCGTGGCCTGGTCGATCAGGGCGACCCGTGCCGGGTCGTGGGACTCGCTGCGGCTCTCGGGGCGGCAGGCCACGACGTCGCCGGCGCCCAGCTTGCGGAACAGGGCGTCGTACACCTCGACGACCTCCTCACCGAGGCTGGAGGCGGTCGGGACCACCACGATCCGGGCCTGGGCGCCACCGCTGGCGCTCACGAAGTCGCGCAGGATCGTGCGCTGGCGCAGCTTGTCCTCGGCTCCGCCGATGATCATCAGGCGCCCGCTGCGCTCCGACGTGTGGGTTGGCGCGTCGGTGTCGGGCATGACAGGGAAGGCTAGCCGGTGCGAGAGTTCGCCTGTGAGGGAGCAGGTGCGCGAGCTGGTGGTGATGCGGCATGCCAAGGCGGAGCCGCACGGTGACAGTGACGCCGAACGGGAGCTCGCCGCCAAGGGGTACGCCGACGCACTCGAGGCCGGGCGCTGGCTGGCCGACCGCGACTTCCTCCCCGATGCCGCCCTGGTCTCCTCGGCGAGACGGACCGCGACCACCTGGCTGGCGGTCGCCGAGGGAGGCTCGTTCGAGGCGGCGGTGACGCTGTCGGAGAGCCTCTACCTCGCCGGACCCGAGACCGCGCTCGACCTGGTCCGCGAGACGCCGTCCGACGTGACGTCGCTGATCGTGGTCGGGCACAACCCCACCGCTGCCTATCTCGCCCAGCTGCTCGACGACGGCACCGGCGACGTCGAGGCCGGGAACGAGATGGCGACCGGCTTCCCCACCTCGGCGCTTGCGCGCTTCGAGGTGGCCGGCACCTGGCGCGACCTCGATCTCGCCTCGGCCCGCCTGGTCGCCTTCCACGTCGGACGTGGCTGACCTCTCCGCTCAGAGCGGGGGGGCGGGGGTGACCACGCCGTACTCGGCGTCGAACGCCTCGACCTCCTCGCGGGAGATGCCGAGCAGGTAGATGATCGCGTCGAGGTAGGGGACGTTCACCGTGGTGTCGGCGGCGTCCTGCACGAGCTGCTTGGCGTTGTAGGCGATGCCGAGGCCGGCGATGCCCAGCATGTCGAGGTCGTTGGCGCCGTCGCCGATCGCGACCACGGCCTCGAGGGGGACGCCGACCTGCTCGGCGAAGTAGCGCAAGGCGCTGGCCTTGCCGGCCCGGTCCACGACGTCGCCGACGATGCGGCCGGTGAGGACGCCGTCCACGATCTCGAGCTCGTTGGCGCGTGTGTAGTGGATGCCGAGATCGTCGGCCAGCCGGTCGGTGATCTGGCTGAAGCCGCCGGAGACCAGGGCGAAGCGGTAGTTGAGGCGCCGCAGGGTGCGGACCAGGGTGCGGGCGCCCGGGGCGAGGACCAGCTCGTCGTACACCTCGTCGAGCGCGGTGCTGGGGATCCCGGCGAGCAACGAGACCCGGGCCCGGAGCGACTCCTCGAAGTCGAGCTCGCCCCGCATCGCACGCTCGGTCACCGCCGCGACCTCCGCCCGGTGCCCGCTGTGGGCGGCCAGCAGCTCGATCACCTCGCCCTGGATCAGCGTCGAGTCGACGTCCATCACGATCAGCCGCATCGCCCGGCGGAGCAGGTTGGCCGACTGGACCGCGATGTCGACGCCCTGGGCGGCCGCCTCGGCGCTGAGCAGCGCCCGGAGCCGGTCGGGGTCGGTGCCGGAGACGTGGAGGTCGATGGCGGTGACCGGGTAGCGCGCCATCCGCTCGATCCGGTCGATGTTCGCGCCGCTGTCGGCGATCCGGCCGGCGACCGCCGCCATCGCCGCGGCCTTGAGCGGCGCACCGATCACGGTGACGTGGGAGCGGCCCTCGCGTCGTACCTTGTTGTCGCCGATGCCCCGGTCCACCTCGACGCTCATGCCGAGGGCGGCGGCGGTCTCCTCGATCGCGGCGCGCAACCGCTTCCAGTCCCGGGGAGCCGTGACCAGGATGCCGAGGATCAGCCGTCGCCGCAGCACGATCTGCTCGATGTCGAGGACCTCGACGCCGGCCCTGGTCAGGGTGGTGAACATGGCCGACGTGACGCCCGGCCGGTCCTTCCCGGAGACGGTCAGGAGGAGGGTCTCCGGCTTGTGCTCGGTCATCAGGACTCGAGGTTATCCGGGTGCTGACGGTTGTCGGTGCCTGTCCGTAGCGTGTCCGGCATGCGACACCACACCTTCGACTACATCGAGCTGGCGGCCCCCGACCTGGCGGCCGCCCAGCGCTTCTACGACGACGCCTTCGGCTGGTCCTTCAACGACTACGGTCCCGACTACTCCGGCATCCAGCGACCCGGGGGCGACGACGAGATGGGCGGCCTCAACCCGGCCCGACCGGCGGGGGCCGGGCTGCCCCTGGTGATCCTCTACAGCGACGACCTCGACGCCACCCTGGCCGGGGTGCGAGCCGCGGGCGGCCGGGTCACCGAAGAGCCGTTCGAGTTCCCGGGCGGACGGCGCTTCCACTTCACCGACCCCGCCGGCAACGAGCTCGCGGTCTGGACCCGCGCCTGAGGTCACGAGACGCTACGGTGCTGCCAGACCTGGGAGGTCCCATGCAGTTCCCCGATGCCGTCAAGCTCTGCCTGAACAAGTACGCCGACTTCAACGGCCGGGCGCGCCGCTCCGAGTTCTGGTGGTGGGTGCTGTTCACCGTGATGGTCGGCCTCGTGGCGGGGGTCATCGACGCCGTCCTCGGCACCACCACGGTCGGTGGCAACGGTCTGGTCGGCTCCCTGGCCAATCTCGCGCTGCTGCTGCCGTCCCTGGCCGTCGGCGCCCGGCGGCTGCACGACACCGGGCGCTCGGGCTGGTGGCAGCTGCTGTGGATCGTCATCCTCGTCGGCTGGATCATCCTGATCGTGTGGTGGTGCACCGACAGCCACGCCGACAACAAGTACGGACCGTCGCCGAAGGGTGCCGGCGCAGCAACCGGCGGAGGGCCCGGGGGCTACGGGTACGGCGGCAACGGGTACGGCGGCAACGGCTGAGCCGTCCGGTCGGCACGCGATCCGGCTCGCTGCGCCGCTCGTTCGGTCGTTCTGCCCCGTCAGATGGTCGGCTTGCGAACGAGTTCGCTTCGCCGCTCGTTCGGTCGTTCTGCCCCGTCGCTTGGTCGGCTTGCGAGCGGGCTCGCTGCGCCGCTCGCTCGGTCGTTCTGCCCCGTCAGATGGTCGGCTTGCGAACGAGTTCGCTTCGCCGCTCGTTCGGTCGTTCTGCCCCGGCTCCGCCGGGGCAGAACGACCTCACTCGGGCCAGACCTCGGGCGAGCAGGCGGCCACCAGGCCGCGGCGCGCCGCTGCGGCGAGCGGCGCCAGGGCCTCTCGTCGTGCCGCGGCGCGGCCGGCGTCGAGGGACGAGCCGTCGTCCTCCAGCGCGAGGTCGACGATGCCCAGCGACTGGAGTGACCGCCCGGCCAGCTCCACGCACCGGCCCGGCGTGCCGGGCGGCGGCGCGAGCTCGGGCCGGTGCCGCAGGTTGAGCAACGCGTCGGCCACCTCCGGGCGCCACCGGGCGACGTCGAGGTCGGCCAGCGTTCCCGCAGCCTCCTGGAGCGCCAGTCGCAGCGCCCGGTCGCACTCGCCGACATCACTGAGCTGGCGCGGCAGGGCGTCGTACGCCGTCCACTCGACGGCGGCGCCGACCCGGAGCGGGACCAGCCCCAGACCCACCGAGACGGCGGCCTGGCCCGACTCGAGGGCGGCGGTGTTGAACGCGGGCGGACCACCCAGACCGACCGGGTCGCCCGGGGCCGGGACGGCCAGCCCCAGCCCGGTCGCACCGGCCAGGCGCAGCTCGGCCAGCGCCCGGGCGAGCGGGACCGGACCGTCGACGCCGGGGAGGCCCGCGACCACGTGGGTGGCGTCGTCGCCGAGGACGGCGTCGAGCACCAGGTCGGTGACGACGAGCCCGCGCAGCCACGCCGTACCCCACCAGGCGAGGCGTCCCGACACCGGGAGCGGCGACGGGTGACGGGCTGGCACGGGCGGTCACCCTACGCGCCCGGGAGCGGCCCGGAAGTCGCTAGGGTTGCCGCATGGTCGCGGTGATCGAGTTCGCCGAGGTGACCGTGCGACGGGGATCGGCGACGCTGCTGGACAAGATCTCGTGGCGCGTCGCCGAGGGTGAGCGATGGGTGGTGCTCGGGCCGAACGGCGCCGGGAAGACCACCCTGCTCCAGGTCGCCTCGGCCCAGATCCACCCGACCGACGGTGTCGCGGGCATCCTGGACGAGGTGCTCGGCACCGTCGACGTCTTCGAGCTGCGCCCGCGGATCGGGCTGACCAGCGCCGCGCTGGCCGAGCGGATCCCGCGTGAGGAGCCGGTCCGCGACGTCGTCGTCTCGGCGTCGTACGCCGTGGTGGGGCGCTGGCGGGAGGCCTACGACGACCTCGACCACGACCGGGCCCGTGACCTGCTCGACTCGGTGGGGGCCGGTCACCTCCTCGACCGGACGTTCGGGACCCTCAGCGAGGGCGAGCGCAAGCGGGTCCAGATCGCGCGGGCCCTGATGGCGGACCCCGAGCTCCTGCTGCTCGACGAGCCGGCGGCCGGGCTCGATCTCGGTGGCCGCGAGGACCTGGTCTCGACGCTGTCCGCGCTGGCCCTCGACCCCTCCTCGCCGGCCACCGTCCTGGTCTCGCACCACGTCGAGGAGATCCCGCCCGGTTTCACCCATGCCCTCCTGCTGCGGTCAGGCACCGTCGTCGCGGCCGGGCCGCTGCGCGAGGTGGTCACCGAGGAGCACCTGACCGAGACCTTCGGGATGCCGCTGGTGCTCTCCCACGAGGCCGGCCGCTGGGCCGCCCGGCGCCGCACGAGGCGCCGCACCGCCGAGTGAGCAGGCTGACGACCCGGAAGCGACTAGGCTGAAAGCGTGGAGTGGCTGGGGAATCACCTCTGGGCCGTCTGGATGGTTCTGGCGGTGGGCCTCGGCATGGCCGAGATGCTCAGCCTCGACCTGGTCCTGCTGATGCTGGCGGTCGGCGCCGTCGTCGGCGCCCTGGCCGCCCTCGCGTCGTTCCCGGTGGTCCTCCAGGTGCTGCTCGCCGGTGGCGGAGCCGCAGCCATGCTGACGCTCGTCAGGCCCAACCTGATCGCGAAGCTGCACAACGGTCCGACCTTGGTGACCGGACACGACAAGCTGGTCGGCCATCAGGGCGTCGTGACCGAGGCCCTGTCGACCCAGCAGCCGGGCCGGGTCAAGATCGGTGGAGAGATCTGGAGCGCACAGCCGTACGACGACTCCCTGACCATTCCATCCGGCGCCACCGTCGAGGTGTTCGCCATCCGCGGAGCCACGGCCTTCGTCCACCCGGTGGACGAGATCCTGCCGTAGCCCGCACCCCTGAGAGAGGAACCGTTCGATGACAGTCGTGTACGCACTTCTGATCCTGATCGTGCTGTTCGTGGTCGTGCTCCTGGCCCGGACCGTGCGGATCATCCCGCAGGCGCGGGCCGGGATCCTGGAGCGCTTCGGGAAGTACAAGGAGACGCTGCCCGCAGGGCTGAACGTCGTCGTTCCGTTCATCGACAAGGTGCGCTACCTGATCGACCTGCGCGAGCAGGTGGTGAGCTTCCCGCCGCAGCCGGTGATCACCGAGGACAACCTGGTGGTCTCGATCGACACCGTCATCTACTTCCAGGTGACCGACCCGATCGCGGCGACCTACGAGATCGCCAACTACATCCAGGCGATCGAGCAGCTGACCATGACCACCCTGCGCAACATCGTCGGTGGCATGGACCTCGAGGCGACCCTGACCAGCCGCGACCAGATCAACTCCGGTCTGCGTGGCGTGCTCGACGAGGCCACCGGCAAGTGGGGCATCCGGGTGAACCGGGTGGAGCTCAAGGGCATCGACCCGCCGCCCTCGATCAAGGACTCGATGGAGAAGCAGATGCGGGCCGACCGCGAGAAGCGGGCCGTGATCCTCACCGCCGAGGGCTCGCGCCAGGCCGCGATCCTCTCCGCGGAGGGCAACAAGCAATCCGCCATCCTGAACGCCGAGGGTGACCGCGAGTCGCTGATCCTGCGTGCCCAGGCCGACCGCGAGGCCGCGATCCTGAGGGCCCAGGGTGAGGGACAGGCGATCCAGACGGTGTTCCAGGCGATCCACGACGGGCAGCCCGACCAGGCCCTGCTCGCCTACCAGTACCTCCAGATGATGCCCAAGATCGCCGCCGGCGACGCCAACAAGGTGTGGGTCATCCCCTCGGAGATCACCAAGGCGCTGGAGGGGCTCGGCTCCTCGGTCCACGAGGTCGCCGGCATCCCGCAGAAGGTGGACGGACCGCTCAAGCGGGTCGACATGGGTTCCTCCGAGCCCGCGTCGCTCGCCGGCTCGGGAGCCCTCGACAGCGAGCTGTCCAAGGCCAACCGGGCCGTCGAGGACGCCATCGCGGAGGCCGAGCGCTCGGCCAACCCGGGTCGCAACTCCGAGCTGCCGGGCGCGGGCACCGATCCCGCCGCCGGCGCCGGCACCGACGACGGCACCGGAGCCGCGCCCGCCCAGTGACAGCCCTCCAGATGGCGGCGGTCCTCCTCGCGGGGCTCGCCGCCGGCACCATCAACACCGTGGTGGGGTCGGGAACGCTGATCACGTTCCCGACCCTGCTGGCGTTCGGTGTCCCACCGGTCACCGCCAACGTCTCGAACACCATCGGCCTGGTGCCCGGGGTCGCCTCGGGGGTGTGGGGCTACCGGCGCGAGCTGGAGGGGCAGCGCGGCCGGGCGATCCGCCTGGGCAGTGCCTCGATGATCGGTGGGGCGATCGGCGCCGCCCTGCTCCTGTCCCTGCCCGAGTCGGCGTTCTCAGCGATCGTGCCGGCCCTGATCGTGGTCGGGCTGGTGCTGGTCGTGCTGCAGCCGCGGATCTCGACGTGGGTCGACGCCCGGCACGAGGGCGCCCGCGCCGAGAACGGCCCCTGGTGGGTCTGGCCCGTGGTGCTGCTCTCGGGTGTGTACGGCGGCTACTTCGGCGCCGCGCAGGGCGTGATCATCATGGGCGTGCTCGGGATCGGCATCGCCGAGACCCTGCAGCGCCTCAACGGCCTGAAGAACGTGCTGGCCGGCCTGGTCAACGGCGTCGCCGGGCTCATCTTCGCGTTGGTCGCCGACGTCGACTGGACCGTCGTACTGCTGCTCGCCGTGGGCTCGGTGGTCGGTGGTCAGGTCGGAGCGACCGTCGGTCGCCGGCTGCCGGCCGGTGTGCTCCGGGTGGTCATCGTCGTGGTCGGCCTGGTCGCACTGGCGGTGTTCCTGCTCAGGTGACGTAGGCCGTGAGCCAGCCGTCGAGCTCGGCGAAGGCCTCCGTCCGCGGAGCCTCGCGGGAGAGGAACACGTCGTGCCGCGCGTGGGGGATGCCCACGTAGGTGACGTGCCTCCCCAGGGCCGGCGACCAGCGCCGGATCTGCTCGACGTCGAGCACGATGTCGTGGACGTGGACGTCCTCGCCCATCTCGGCCGGGCTCGCCGAGGCGGCGCTGGACAGCACCAGGACCGGGAACGGCAGGTCGAGCCCCCGGTGCAGCTCGGCATGGCCCCGGCGGACCGCGGCCAGCCAGCCGGCGTACGCCGGCCAGGACTCGATCGGCTTCCAGGCCAGGTCGAAGTCCCACTCCCCGTCGTGGTCGCGGTGCAGGCTGCGTGCGTAGAAGCCGGTCACGGTGCGCGGGATCGGCCGCTTGGGAGTGCGCCGGGCCAGGCCGGTGACCAGCGGGGTCACGACATGTCGCAGCACGGCCGACCCCTGGAGGTCGAGCCACGGCGCGTTGAGCACGGCCCCCGCGGCAGGCGTGCGCCGGTCGGCGGCCCACAGCGACACCGTGAGCCCGCCGGTCGAGTGCCCGCTCAGGACCACGTCCGGATGGTCGCCGTGGACCCGCTCCCACGCCTCGTCCAGCTCGGGGAAGTAGTCGTGCAGGTCGGTGGTGAAGTTGGGGGTCTGATGGGGCAGCAACGAGCGACCGTACTTGCGCAGGTCGAGGGCGTAGAAGTCGTAGCCCCGCGCGGTCCACCACTCGGCGTACGCCGTCTGGAAGAAGTAGTCGGCGAAGCCGTGCACGTGGAGGACGGCCCGGCTGCTCGGCACGTCAGCCGGGCGGTGGACCAGGCTGGCGACCACGGCGCCCTCGTCGTCGTCGGGCAGAGCGATCGTCTCGAGCGTGTACGGCGCCCCCAGGACGTCCGGGGAACCGGCCGGAGCTGTCATGCCCCCATCCTGGCAGCGGCCCGGTCGGCCGCGGCGGCGACCAGTCCGGCGAACAGACTGTGGTCGTCGCGGACCTCCGGGTGCCACTGCACGGCGAGGCAGAAGCGGTCCCCGGACCGTTCCATCGCCTCCAGGGAGCCGTCGGCGGCCCAGGCGCTGGGCTCGAAGCCGGGGTGGTCGGCCACCGTCTGGTGATGGTGGCAGCCGACGTCGACCCGGGCGCCGAGCAGGCCGCGCAGCCGCGAACCCTCCGCCGTGCTGACCTCGGTCGTGCCGAACGCGTCGCCGCCCGGGTTGTGGCCCTCGTGCCCGACCAGCTCGGGCGTGTGCTGGAGCAACGACCCTCCTGCCGCGACTGCCATCAGCTGCATCCCGCGGCACACCCCGAGCGTGGGCAGTTCCGCGGCATCGGCGGCCCCGAGCAGGGCCGTCTCCCAGGCGTCGCGGTCCTCGCGCCAGCCTCCCGTGCACGGGTGCGGCTGCGCGCCGTACCGGCCAGGGTCCACGTCGGCCCCGCCGCTGACGACCAGCCCGTCGATCCGGGCGACCACGGCGGCGGCCACCTCGTCGGACGCCGAGGCGGGCGGCAGCAGCACGGGCACGCCGCCGGCGGCGATGACCGCGTCGGCATACTGCGCGTGCAGCACGTCGGCGCGGGTGTCCCACACCCCCCAGCGCGCGTGCTCGCGGTAGGTCGTGATCCCGATCAGGGGCGGGTCAGAGCGGTGTGACATAGGCACCGGAGATCCCGCCGTCGACCAGGAACGTGTTGGCGGTGATGAACGACGACTCGTCGGAGGCCAGGAACAGCACGGCGTTGGCCATCTCCTCCGGCTCGGCGAAGCGGCCCATCGGCACGTGCACGAGGCGCCGGGCCGCACGTTCGGCGTCCTTGGCGAACAGCTCCTTGAGCAGGGGAGTGTTGACCGGGCCGGGACACAGCGCGTTGACCCGCACCCCCTCGCGGGCGAACTGCACGCCGAGCTCACGCGACATCGAGAGCACGCCGCCCTTCGACGCCGAGTAGGAGATCTGCGACGTCGCCGCACCCATCACCGCGACGAACGACGCGGTGTTGATGATCGAGCCGGACTTCTGCTCCAGCATGTAGGGCAGGGCCGCCTTGCAGCACAGGTAGACGCTGGTCAGGTTCACCTCCTGCACCCGGCGCCAGGCGTCGAGCTCGGTGTCGAGGATCGAGTCGTCGTCCGGAGGCGAGATGCCGGCGTTGTTGAACGCGATGTCGACCGAGCCGTAGGTCGACTTGGCCAGCGCGAAGAGGGCGTCGACCTCCTCCTTGCTGGTCACGTCGACATGGGCGTACGTCGCGGTGCCGGGGCCGCCGAGCTCGTCGGCCAGAGCCGCGCCTCGCTCGTCGTCGATGTCGCCGATGACGACCCGGGCGCCCTCCTCGACGAAGCGGCGCACGGTGGCCAGGCCGATGCCCGAGCAACCTCCGGTCACCACGGCCACCTTGCCGTCGATGCGTCCTGCCATGGAGAGTCCTTCCGTTTCGCTGGTTGTGGTGTGGTCTCGACTTCGCTCGACCACCGAGGGGCCTCGACGACTGATGGTCGACCACCGGGACCTAGTGGGCGATGAAGACGTTCTTCTCCTCGGTGAAGGCGAACGGCGCGTCCGGGCCGAGCTCGCGGCCCAGACCCGACTGCTTGTAGCCGCCGAAGGGTGTCCAGTAGCGCACGCTGGAGTGCGAGTTCACGCTGAGGTTGCCGGCTTCGACGCCCCGTGCCACCCGCAGCCCGCGCCCGAGGTCGGCGGTGAAGATCGAGCCGGACAGCCCGTAGTCGCTGTCGTTGGCCAGGGCGACCGCGTGCTCCTCGTCGTCGAAGGGCATCACCGCCACGACCGGCCCGAACACCTCCTCGCGCCAGATCGGCTCGGCGGTGTCGTGCGACTCGACCACCATCGGCGGCAGCCACCAGCCCGGCCCCTCCGGTGCGGACCCGGAGAACGCGACGGTCGCCCCGTCGAGGTAGCGCTGCACCGACGCGCGCTGCCCCGCAGAGACCATCGGCCCCATCTCACTGTCCTCGGCGGCCGGGTCCTTGACCCGCAGCGCTTGCACCGCGGTCTCCAGTCGGCCGACGAACTCGTCGTACGCCGTCCGCTCGACCAGGATGCGCGAGCGCGCGCAGCAGTCCTGCCCGGCGTTGTCGAAGACGGCGTACGGCGCGCTGGCGGCGGCCGCGGCCACGTCGGTGTCTGCGAAGACGATGTTGGCGCTCTTGCCCCCGAGCTCCAGGGTCACCTTCTTCACCTGGTCGGCGCAGCCGGCCATGATCTGCCTGCCCACCTCGGTCGACCCGGTGAAGCAGACCTTCCGCACCAGCGGGTGGGTGACGAAGCGCTGTCCGACGACCGAGCCCTTGCCGGGGATGACGGTCAGCACGCCGGCTGGCAGACCGGCCTCCAGCGCGAGCTCGCCGATCCGGATCGCGGTCAGGGGCGTGATCTCGGCCGGCTTCAGCACCACCGCGTTGCCGGCCGCCAGCGCCGGGGCGAAGCCCCAGCCGGCGATCGGCATCGGGAAGTTCCAGGGCACGATCACGCCCACCACGCCCAGCGGCTCGTGGAAGGTGAGGTCGACACCGCCGGGCACCGGGATCTGCCGCCCGAACAGCCGCTCGGGTGCGGCGGAGTAGTAGTTCAGGCAGTCCCGGACGTTGCCCGCCTCCCAGCGCGCGTTGCCGATCGTGTGCCCGGCGTTGGTCACCTCGAGCTGCGCGAGCTCCTCGTTGTGCGCGTCGACGACGGCCGCGAAGGCGCGGAGCAGGCGCGCCCGCTCGCCGGGGGCGAGCGCCCGCCAGCCGAGGAAGGCCTCGTGGGCGCGCTCGATAGCGGCGTCGGTCTCGGCCTCGGTGGCCGACGGGACCTCGGTGAACGCCTCGGCGGTCACGGGGTTGATCAGGGTCGTCGTCATCGCGTCACATCCGCTCGAAGCCGCGGGCGAGCTCCCAGTCGGTCACCGCCGACTCGAAGGCGGCCAGCTCGACGTCGGCCATGTTGGTGTAGTGCTCGACGACGTCGTCGCCGAACGCCGCGCGGGCCAGGGCGGAGCCCGAGAAGGCGTCGCGGGCCGCGCGGAGGGTGTGCGGCACGTGCTCCTTGTCTGAGGCGTAGGCGTTGCCGACCAGCTCGTCCTCGAGGTCCAGCTCCTGCTCGATGCCGTGCAGTCCGCCGGCGAGCATGGCGGCCAGCGCGAGATAGGGGTTCACGTCGCCACCCGGCAGCCGGTTCTCCATGCGTGCGCTGGGTCCGTGGCCCACGAGGCGGACGGCACAGGTGCGGTTGTCGAGGCCCCACGCGATCGCGGTCGGGGCGAACGAGCCGGCCGCGAACCGCTTGTAGGAGTTGACGTTCGGCGCGTAGAGCAGCGTGAAGTCGTGCATCGTGGACAGCACCCCGGCGATGAACTGGTCGTAGAGCGCGGATCGCCCGTCCTCGTCCCAGAACACGACCGTGCCGTCCTCGCCCCGCAAGGACAGGTGGATGTGGCAGGAGTTGCCCTCGCGCTGGTCGTACTTCGCCATGAAGGTCAGCGACTGTCCGTGCTGGGCGGCGATCTCCTTGGCCATCGTCTTGTAGACCGAGTGGTTGTCGGCGGTGACCATGGCGTCGGCGTACAGGAAGCCGACCTCGTGCTGGCCGAAGTTGCACTCGCCCTTGGCGCCCTCGACGTCGAGGCCGGCGGCGTACATGTGGTTGCGCAGGTCGCGCAGCAGGGGCTCGACGCGGGTGGTGCCGAGGATCGAGTAGTCGACGTTGTACTGGTTGACGGGAGTGAGGTCGCGCCAGCGCAGGTCGTGGGCCTGCTCGTACGGCGTGTCGAAGGCGATGAACTCCAGCTCGGTACCGGCCAGCGCCACCATCCCCCTCTCCGCCACCCGGTCCAGCTGGGTCCGCAGGATGGTGCGTGGCGACTGCGGAACCGGCGCGTGGTCGAGCCAGACCAGGTCGCACTGCACGAGCGCGCTGGCCGGCAGGTGGGGGAGCAGGCGGATCGTGTCGTAGTCCGGGACGAACTCCATGTCTCCGTAGCCCCTCTCCCAGGAGGAGATGGCGTAGCCGCCGACGGTGTTCATGTCGATGTCGACCGCGAGCAGGTAGTTGCAGCCCTCGGTTCCCGACTCGAGCGCGACGTCGAGGAAGTAGCGCGCGTGCAGGCGCTTCCCCTGCAGGCGTCCCTGCATGTCGGTGAAGGCGAGCACCACGGTGTCGATCTCGCCCCGGTCGATCCGGCTCCGGAGGTCGTCCAGGGTGAGGTAGCGATCGTTGGGTGGCATGGGTCTCCTCGTCGTCGGCCTAGGCCAGCAGCCCGCGCAGCAGCGCGGCGGTGTCGTCGCAGTGTTCTTCCATCACCCGGCGGGCCCGGTCGGCGTCTCCTGCGAGTACGGCGCGGGTCAGCGTCGCGTGCTGGGTGTCCGAGTGGGAGATGTTGGCCTCCAGCACCGGGATCGCGCTGAGCATCTGGTGCAGGCTGGCCTGGACCGACGTGACCGCCTCGACCACCCTCGCCGACCCCGACAGCGACGCGACGGTGAGATGGAAGCGGGAGTCGGCCTGGCGGTGCCGGGCCCGGCTGGTGGCCTTGGCGACGGCTTGGTGCGCCGCCTCGAGGGTGGCCCGGGCCGTGTCGTCGAGGTCCGCAGCCGCGGCCATCGCGGCGGCGCCCGGCTCGACGATGCGCCGGTAGGCGAGCGCGTCCAGCCAGTCCGCCCGCTGGGCGGCCGTGGTGTTGTCCGCGGTGCGGGCCGAGGGGCCCTGGGGCTTCATGGTGACGACGGTCCCGCCGCCGCGGCCGCGCCTGGTCTCGACCAGCCCCGCGGCCCGCAACGCGGCGATGGCCTCGCGCACGGTGGCCCGCGAGACCTCGAGCCGCTCGGAGAGCTCACGCTCCGGCGGCAGGCTGGTGCCGAGGGGGTAGACCCCCAGGCGGATCGCGGTCGCCACCTGCTCGACGCAGGCCTCGAAGACGTGGTGACCGCGCACCGGACGCAGCACGGACTCCGTGAGATGCGGGAGCGGCTGGGCGGTCACGGGGTCAGTCTGGCACCGACCGGCCACGTGTCAATGGTCTGGCTTCATACCGAATTAACGTGTTGCTATGGACTACGGAATCGGAACGGGTCTAGCCTCCGGCCAACCGGTTCCGCTTCTGAAAGGGTGCACCGATGCCCGAATCGCACGAACCCGTCGCCTATCACGAGCTCAGCGACGACGAGAAACAACTGGCACGACTCGGGTACAGCCAAGAGCTCCACCGCTCCTGGTCGGGGTTCTCCAACTTCGCCATCTCCTTCTCGATCATCTCCATCCTGGCGGGCTGTTTCACCAGCTTCGCGCTCGGCTGGAACAACGGCGGCCCGGCCGCCATCGCCTGGGGCTGGCCGATCCTCACGGTGTTCATCCTGATCATCGGCATGTGCATGTCCGAGCTGGTGTCGGCGTACCCGACGTCGGGCGGCATCTACTGGTGGGCCTCCAAGCTGGGCGGCCCGAAGGCCGGCTTCTACACCGGCTGGCTGAACCTGATCGGGCTGGTCGCGATCGTGGCCTCGGTGGCCTACGGCTGCGCGACGTTCTTCGACGCCACCCTCGGACTGTTCAGCTCGTCGTGGGCGGGGAACTACTCACTGACCCGGGTGTTCATCGAGTTCGTGATCATCCTGGGCCTGGCGGCGTTGGTCAACATCTTCTCCAGCCACCTGCTCGCCGTGCTCAACAACATCTCGGTGTGGTGGCACGTGATCGGTGCGGCGTTGATCGTGCTGATCCTGTGGTTCCTCCTCAAGGACGGCGCCAGCCACGCCTCGGTGCACGACGTCTTCACCGGCAGCGTGAACAACACCGGGCTGTTCGGGGGGAAGACCAGCGGGATCGGGTTCTTCCTCTACATCCTGCCGCTCTCCGGCATCCTCACCCAGTACACGATCACCGGGTACGACGCCTCCGCCCACCTCTCGGAGGAGACGCAGTCCGCGTCGACCGGTGCCGCCAAGGGGATCTGGCAGTCGATCCTGTACTCCGGCATCGGGGGCTGGATCCTGCTGCTCTCGTTCCTGTTCGCGGTCCAGGACAAGAACGGCGTGACGGCAGGGGGTGGCAGCGTGTTCGTGATCTTCAGCCAGTCGCTGACGCCCCACGTGGCAGGTCTGGTCGTGGCCATCTCGGCCGCCGGGCAGTTCTTCTGCACGGTGGCGTGCATGACCAGCACCAGCCGGATGTTCTTCGCCTTCAGCCGGGACGGCGCCATGCCCGGCGCCAAGCACTTCGCCAAGCTGAACACGAGCCGGGTGCCGTCCAACGCCGTGATCGCCGCGGCGATCATCGCCCTGATCCTGACTCTGCCGGCGCTGATCAAGGTCGACATCGGCGGAGCCCCGGTCCCGATCGCGTTCTTCGCGGTCGTCTCGATCGGCGTCATCGGGCTGTACCTGGCCTTCGGGATTCCGATCTACCTGCGCTGGAAGCTCGGTGACAGCTTCCAGGTCGGGGCCTGGAACAACGGCAACAAGTACAAGTGGATGAACCCGATCGCCGTCGTGGAGATCGTGGTCATGTCGATCGTCGGTCTGCTGCCCACGGCGAGTGTCGGGATCTGGTGGAACGACGGCTTCGCGTGGAAGTACGTCAACTACGCGATCATCGTGGTCCCGGTCGCGCTGATCCTCCTGACCATCTACTGGGAGGTGTCGGTGAAGCACTGGTTCACCGGTCCGAAGCACACGATCGACCCGGACGTCGTCGCCGCCTTCGACGAGAGATAGTCCTGAACGACTCCGACCTCGACCGCCTCGCCGTCCTGGCGGGGCGGTCGAGGCAGGTCACCGAGCTGCCCGGCGGCCTGACCAACCTCAACCTCCGGGTCACCCTCGACGACCGCGAGGTCGTGGTCCGGATCGTGCGCAGCGACGCCGGGCTGCTGGCCATCGACCAGGAGGCCGAGCACGCCAACACCCTGATCGCGGCGCAGGCCGGGGTCGGCGCCGGTGTCCTGGAGCATCGACCCGAGCTCGGGACGACGGTGCTGGAGTTCCTGCCCGGGCGCACGCTCGTGGAGTCCGACTTCGCCGAACCTGCCGTGCTGGACCGCGCGGCCGACGCCGTACGTCGGCTGCATGCGGCGCCGCGGTTCGTCAACGACTTCGACATGTTCGCCCGGCAGGAGCGCTACCGCCAGGTGGTCGCCGAGCACGGCTTCCCGCTCCCGGCGTCGTACGACGACCATGCTCCGGCCTGGGCCGACGTCCGTCGCGTCATGACCGCCACGGCCGGGGCGACGGTGCCGTGCAACAACGACCTTCTGGCCGGCAACTTCATCGACGACGGGGCGCGGGTCTGGCTGATCGACTACGACTACTCCGGCAACAACGACCCGTGCTTCGAGCTCGGCAACACCGCCACCGAGTGCGAGTTCGACGCCGACCTGACGCGGGCCTGGACGGCCGCCTACGCCGGGCGCGACGACCCCCGGCTGCTCGCCCGGGTGCGGCTCCAGGCGCTGTGCAGCGAGTACGGCTGGTCCCTCTGGGGCTTCATCCAGGCCGGCTCGAGCGCCCTCGACTTCGACTTCCACGGCTGGGGGATGCACCGGTTCGAGAAGGCCGCCCGCACCTTCACCTCGCCGGAGCTGCCGCGTCTCCTCGAGCAGGTGTCCGCCGGTGGTTGAGCTCCCGTCCCGCGCCCGGGTCGTGGTGGTCGGCGGGGGAGTGGTGGGCTGCTCCACCGCGTACCACCTGACCAAGCTCGGCTGGACCGACGTGCTGCTGCTGGAGCAGGGCCACCTCTCCGGTGGTACGACGTGGCACGCGGCCGGGCTGGTCGGGCCGCTGCGCGCGAGCGAGGCCGGGACCCGGCTGGTGCAGTACTCCGCCGAGCTCTACGCGTCGCTCGAGGCGGAGACCGGGCTGGCCACGGGCTACGCCAACGTCGGCGGCCTGATCGTCGCCCGGACCGAGGAGCGGATGGTCCAGCTGCGTCGCACCGCGGCCAACGCGACGGCGTACGACCTCGAGTGCCGGATGCTGTCGGCCGACGAGGCCGGTGAGCTCTGGCCGCCGATGTGTACCGACGACCTGCTCGGCGCGATCTGGCTGCCCGGCGACGGCAAGGTGAACCCGACCGACCTCACCCAGTCGCTGGCCAAGGGGGCGCGCCAGGGCGGGGCGACCGTGGTGGAGGGGGTCCGGGTCACCGGATTCGACCTCGCGGACGGCCCGGCCGGCCGTCGGGTGACGGGCGTCAGCACCGACCGGGGAGAGGTGGAGGCCGAGGTCGTCGTGATCTGTGCCGGCCAGTGGTCGAAGGCCCTCGGCGACCTGGCCGGCGTCACCGTTCCGTTGCACTCCGCCGAGCACTTCTACGTGGTCACCGATTCCGTCGACGGGACCCGGCCCGACCTGCCGATCATGCGCGACCCCGACGGCTGGACCTACTTCAAGGAGGAGGTCGGAGGCCTGGTCGTCGGCGGCTTCGAGCCGGACGCCAAGCCCTGGGTGTCGCCCGACCAGATCCCGCACCCCTTCGAGTTCGCCCTGCTCGACGAGGACTGGGACCACTTCTCGGTGCTCATGGACGAGGCGGTGCGCCGCGTCCCCGCGCTCGAGCGGACCGGGATCCGCAAGTTCTACAACGGCCCCGAGAGCTTCACGCCCGACAACCAGTTCCTGATGGGCGAGGCACCGGGGCTGCGCGGCTTCTTCGTCGGCGCCGGCTTCAACTCGGTGGGCATCGCCTCGGCCGGTGGCGCCGGTCGCGCGCTGGCCGAGTGGGTCGTCGCCGGCGAGCCGACCAGCGACATGGTCGCGGTCGACCTGCGCCGCTTCGCGCCGTACGCCGGTGACCACGCGTGGCTGCGCGAGCGGGTCGTGGAGACCCTGGGCATCCACTACGCGGTGCCGTGGCCCGACCGCGAGCCGGAGACCGGCCGAGGAGTGCGGCTCTCGCCGCTGCACGAACGGCTCGTCGCCAAGGGCGCCCACTTCGGCACCCGGATGGGCTGGGAGCGGGTCAACGTGTTCGGTGCGACCCCCGCCCCGTCCACCTGGGGCAGGCCCTGGTGGCTGGCCGCCTCCGTGGCCGAGCAGGTCGCCTGCCGCTCCGCCGTCGCGGTCTTCGACCAGACGTCGTTCTCCAAGTACGTCGTCTCCGGACCGGACGCCCTGGCCGGCCTCCAGTGGCTGTGCGCCGCCGACGTCGAGGTCCCGCTCGGGCACTGTGTCTACACGCCGCTGCTCAACGCCCGCGCGACCTACGAGGCCGACCTCACCGTCACCCGCACCGCAGCGGACACCTTCGTGATGGTGAGCAGCTCGGCGACCACGGTCCGTGACCTCGACTGGCTGCGACGGCATCTCGCGGACCGCGACGTCACGGTGGAGGACGTCACCGACGAGTACGCCGTGCTCGGGGTGATGGGGCCGCGGGCCCGCGACCTGATGAGCCGGGTCGACCCGGTCACCGACTGGTCGGACGAGGGGTTTCCCTTCGCCACCAGCCACGAGGTGGTGGTGGCCGGCGCCTTCGCCCGGGCCACCCGGATGACCTACGTCGGCGAGCTCGGCTGGGAGCTGCTGACGCTGGTCTCCGACGCCGGTGCCGTGTACGACGCCCTGCACCGGTCCGGTGCCGACCTCGGGCTGGTCGACGGCGGCTACCACGCGATCGAGTCGCTCCGGCTGGAGAAGGGCTACCGCGCGTTCCCGCGTGAGCTCAACCCCGACCTCACCCCCGTGGAGGCCGGGCTGCTGTTCGCGACCGCCGTGGCCGGGCGTGGCGCCGGCGATAAGGACTTCCTCGGCCGGGCCGAGCTCGAGGCGCACCGGGACCGGCTGGCAGATGGTGGCCCACGCCGGCGGATCGTCTCGTTCGTGTGCGACGACCCCGACGCGATGCTCTGGGGAGGCGAGCTGGTGCTCCGTGACGGTGCACCGGCCGGCCAGGTCACCAGCACGGCGTACGGCGCCACCGTCGGTGCGTGCGTCGGCCTCGCACTGCTGCGTGCCGACGGCCCGGTCCGTCAGGACGACCTGGCCGCGGCCAGGTGGGAGGTCGACCTGGCCGGCGAGCGCCTCGGCCTCAGGGTGTCGCTGCGCGCCCCGTTGGCCTGACGGTGTGAGCCAGTGGACCCCGCCGGTCCAGGGCCACGGCTCAGGTCGGCGTCAGGTGGTCGATGCTGCGTAGATCGCGGCGATGGCGGCGTCCAGCGCGGCGTCGAACTCCGAGTCGCTCAGCTGCGCGGTCAGTCCCTCGCTCAGCGCCCGGGAGAAGCTGGCGATCACGCCCGGGTTGCGAGCCAGCCGCGCGTCCGCCTCGTCGCGGGAGTAGCCGCCCGAGAGAGCGGCCACCCGCAGGACACGCGGGTGCTCGAGCAGGTCGTGGTGGAAGCCGTCCTGCTCGGGGAGGGTCAGCTTGAGCATCACCTCCTGCCCGTCGCCGAGCCCGTCGAGGTGCGACAGCAGGGCGTCCTTGAGCAGGGCCTCCGTCTCCGCCTTCGCGGAGCTGTGGATGTCGACCTCGGGCTCGATGATCGGCACCAGCCCGGCCGCCAGGATCGTGCCCGCGATCTCGAACTGCTGGGCGACCACCGCGTCCACGCCGGTGGGGTCCGGGTCATGGATGACCGAGCGCATCTTGGTCCCGAACACGCCGTGCTCGGTGGCCCGGCCGAGACGGTCGGCGAGCTCGGGGATCGCCTTCATCACCTGGGCCCCGTGCTCCTCGTCCTCGAGCCCGTTGTCGACCTTGAGGAACGGGACGACGTGCTTGCGCGTCCAGAGGTACTCCGCGGACCCGAGCCCCTCGATCTGGCGGTCCATGGTCTGCTCGAACAGGATCGCGGCCAGGATCCGCTCGCCGGTGAAGGCCGGGCTGGTGACGATCCGGGTGCGCATCTCGTGGATCAGGTCGAACATCTCGGTCTCGCTCGAGTACGCGGACTCCGGCACGCCGTACAGCGCGAGCGCCTTGGGGGTGCTGCCGCCGCTCTGGTCGAGCGCGGCGATGAAGCCCCGACCGGTCCTGATCCGGTCCAGCATCTCCTGGTCCACGATGCGTCCTTTCCTGTCGCCGACTGCCCCTCGGTCGACGAGTCTGGCGCACCCCGGCGGGGGGAGACGAGAGTCACGTCGGCAGAGGGCTCGGTAGTTGGGTTCCGAGGGGTCGGATCTGTCACGCTGGAGGCAGAGCGGGACGGTCCCGCTGAACGTTCGAAGGAACCATCATGTTGCACCACAGCGCCGCGTCGTCCACCAGCCGCACCTCCAAGGTCGCGCGCGTGACGGCGGCCGTCCGACGGTCCTGGACCGAGGCCCGTTACGCGGACCGTCGGCTCATGGAGATGCGCACCAACCTCACCCGCCACTCCGGCTGACCGTTCCCCGGATCTGCTCGTCGGCCTCAGCTGCCGGCGTGCGTGGCTGACTCCCTGATCGCGTCACCCGACTCCGCCTGCGCCTCGTCGGCCTGTCCGCCGGGGTTGTGGTTGGGCCCTCCGGCGTGGACGAGCTCCTCGATCTGCTTGCCGCAGTCGGCGTCGACGGCCTTCCAGTAGGCGAACGCGCGATTCAGGACATCTCCCGTGACGCCTCCGAGCAGGTGACCCGCGACGGTCCTCACGAAGGCCTCACGGATCTCGTCGGTCCACACCTCGCGGACCAGGGTGCCCGCCTGGCTGAAGTCGTCGTCGTCCTCCCGCAGGGTGTACGCCTGTCGCACCATCGCGCCGTCGGCCTCCCAGCCCTCGGCGACCTCGCCCACCTCGTCGGCGTACCCGCGGCCGAAGGAGTTCGGCGCGTAGACCGGCGCGTCGCCGGTGTGGTCGTAGGCCATCGGGCCGTCCTTGGTGTAGGTGTTCAGGCCCTCGACCGCCTTGGGCCGGTTGACCGGCAGCTGGAGGTAGTTGGGGCCGATCCGGTAGCGGTGCGTGTCGGCGTACGCGAAGGCCCGGCCGAGCAGCATCTTGTCGGGGCTGAACCCGATGCCCGGCACCAGCGCGCTCGGCTCGAAAGCCGCCTGCTCGATCTCGGCGAAGAAGTTCTCCGGGTTGCGGTTCAGGGTCATCGTCCCCACCTTGACCAGCGGGTAGTCGGCGTGCGGCCAGATCTTGGTGAGGTCGAACGGGTTGAGGTGGTAGCTCGGTGCGTCGTCGTACGGCATCAGCTGCACCGAGAGGGTCCACGACGGGAAGTCGCCGTTCTCGATCGAGTCGTAGAGGTCGCGGCGATGGAAGTCGGCGTCCTCGCCCGCGATCTTCGAGGCGGCCTCGTCGGTGAGCCCCTCGACGCCCTGGTCGCTGTGGAAGTGGTACTTCACCCAGTGCTTGTCGCCCGCCGCGTTGACCCACAGGTAGGTGTGTGAGCCGTAGCCGTTCATGTGCCGGTAGGTCTTCGGGATGCCGCGGTCGCCCATCAGGTAGGTGACCTGGTGCGCCGACTCGGGGTTGAGGCTCCAGAAGTCCCACTGCATGTTGTTGTCGCGCAGCCCGGATCCTCCGCGCCGCTTCTGGCTGCGGATGAAGTGCGGGAACTTCATCGTGTCGCGGATGAAGAACACCGGGGTGTTGTTGCCGACCAGGTCGTAGTTGCCCTCGGTCGTGTAGAACTTCAGCGAGAAGCCGCGCGGGTCGCGCCAGGTGTCGGGCGACCCCTGCTCCCCGGCCACAGTCGAGAAGCGCGCCAGCATCTCGGTCGTCGTACCCGGCTGGAACAGCGCCGCCTTGGTGTACGCCGACACGTCCTCGGTCGTCTGGAACCTGCCGAACGCGCCGGAGCCCTTGGCGTGCACGTTGCGCTCGGGCACCCGCTCCCGGTTGAAGTGGGCCATCTGGTTCAGGAAGTGCGTGTCGTGCAGCAGGATCGGCCCGTCGGCGCCGAGCGTCAGGCTGTTGCGGTCGCTCGGCGCCGGCGCGCCGGTGTCGGTGTGCGAGCCCTGCTGGGCCTCCTCGGACGGGGCGGTGGCGATCGACTCGCCGGTGTCGGGCTTCGGCAGATCAGGCATGTGGGTTCCCCTCGTCGAGTGTCTACGAGGGGCGTACCCCGATCAGTCGAGGTCGAACCGGTCCGCGTCCATCACCTTGGCCCAGGCCGCGGCGAAGTCGTGCACGAACTTCTCCTGCGCGTCGTCGCTGGCGTAGACCTCGGCGAGGGCCCGCAGCTCGGAGTTCGAACCGAACACCAGGTCGACCCGCGTCCCGGTCCAGCGCACCGCGCCGTCGGCGTCGCGTCCCTCGAAGGTCTCCGCGTCCTCGGACGTGGGGTGCCACGTCGTACCGAGCTCGAGGAGGTTGACGAAGAAGTCGTTGGTCAGCGTCCCGGGCCGCTCGGTCAGCACGCCGTACGACGACCCCTGGCTGTTGGCGCCGAGCACCCGCAGGCCCCCGACCAGCACGGTCATCTCCGGGGCGGTCAGGGTCAGCAGGTTGGCGCGGTCGACCAGGAGGTACTCGGCCGGCAACCGGTGCCCCTTGGCGAGGTAGTTGCGGAAGCCGTCCGCGTCCGGCTCCAGAGCGGCGAAGGACTCGACGTCGGTCTGCTCCTGGGTCGCGTCCGTCCGGCCCGGGGTGAAGGGCACCTCGAGCTCGACGCCCGCGGTCTGCGCAGCCTTCTCGACGGCGGCGTTCCCGGCGAGGACGATCAGGTCGGCGAGGGACACCCGCGTCTCACCGTCCTGCTCGTTGAACGCGTCGGCGATACCCTGCAGGGTCCGCAGCACGGTGGCCAGCTGCTCGGGGTCGTTGACCTCCCAGCCGCTCTGCGGCTCGAGCCGGATCCGGGCACCGTTGGCGCCGCCCCGCTTGTCGCTACCGCGGAACGTCGAGGCCGACGCCCAGGCGGTCGAGACGAGCTGGGAGATGCTCAGGCCGGCGTCGAGCACCTGGCGCTTGAGGTCGGCGATCTCGTCCGCGCCGATCAGGGCATGGTCGACGGCCGGCACGGGGTCCTGCCAGATCAGCACCTCGGAGGGGACCTCGGGCCCGAGGTAGCGCTGGATCGGGCCCATGTCGCGGTGGGTCAGCTTGAACCAGGCCCGGGCGAAGGCGTCGGCGAACTGGTCGGGGTGCTCGTGGAAGCGGCGCGAGATCTGCTCGTAGACCGGGTCGAAGCGCAGCGACAGGTCGGTGGTGAGCATCGTGGGCGGACGCGGCGCCGACGACGCGGCCGGGCCCGGGATCGTGCCGGCTCCGGCGCCGTCCTTGGCGACCCACTGGCTGGCTCCCGCGGGGCTCTTGGAGAGCTCCCACTCGAAACCGAAGAGGTTGTCGAAGAAGCCGTTGCCCCACTGGGTCGGGGTCGCGGTCCAGGTGACCTCCAGCCCGCTGGTGATGGCGTCCTCGCCCTTGCCGGAGCGGAAGGTGTTCTTCCAGCCGAAGCCCTGCTGCTCGAGCGGCGCGCCCTCGGGCTCGGGACCGACGTACTGCTCGGGGTCGGCGGCACCGTGGGTCTTGCCGAAGGTGTGGCCGCCGGCGATCAGCGCGACCGTCTCCTCGTCGTTCATCGCCATCCGCAGGAACGTCTCGCGGATGTCGCGGGCGGCGGCGACCGGGTCCGGGTTGCCGTTGGGGCCCTCGGGGTTGACGTAGATCAGGCCCATCTGGACCGCGGCCAGCGGGCTCTCCAGCTCGCGGTCACCGGTGTAGCGGTCGTCGCCGAGCCAGGTCTGCTCCGGGCCCCAGTAGACGTCCTCGTCGGGCTCCCAGACGTCCGCGCGTCCGCCGCCGAAGCCGAAGGTCTCGAAGCCCATGGACTCCAGGGCGACGTTGCCGGTCAGCACCATCAGGTCGGCCCAGGACAGGCTCGCGCCGTACTTCTTCTTGATCGGCCACAGCAGGCGGCGTGCCTTGTCGAGGTTGCCGTTGTCCGGCCAGGAGTTCAGCGGAGCGAACCGCTGCTGCCCGGCTCCGGCGCCGCCCCGCCCGTCGCTGATCCGGTAGGTGCCGGCGCTGTGCCAGGCCATCCGGATCATGAACGGTCCGTAGTGGCCGAAGTCGGCCGGCCACCAGTCCTGCGAGGTGGTCAGCACCTCGGCGATGTCCTGCTTGACCGTGGCCAGGTCGAGGTTCGAGAAGGCCCGCGCGTAGTCGAAGTCCTGGCCCAGCGGGTCGGACTCGGCCGGGTTCTTCGCCAGGATCCTCAGGTTGAGGCGGGTCGGCCACCAGCGCTGGTTGCTGTTCCCGCCCTCGACGGGGTACACCGCGCCCTCGTGGCCGACCGGACAGCCTCCGGCGTCCTGGGCGCTCACGGGTCCGTCGGTGGACTCGACGTTCATGTCGCCGACGGCGGCATCGTGCTCGGTGGCCATAAGGAACCTCTCGATCGGTGGGTGGGTCAGTCGGTTGTCGGGGTGGTGCGCGAGCAGGCGGGGCAGTGGCCCCACCAGGTCACTTCGGCCTCGTCGACGGAGAACCCGTGCAGCGAGGTGGTCTCGGGGAGGTCGAGGCACGGTGCCTCGCCGGTGGCGCACTCGACGTCGCTGACCCGGCCGCAACCGCGGCAGACGACGTGGTGGTGGTTGTCACCGGTCTCGAGCTCATAGCGTGCGACCGAGCCGCGGGGCTGGATCCGGCGGACCAGGCCGTGCGCGCTCAGCACGTTGAGCACGTCGTAGACCGCCTGGCCCGACACCTCGCCGTCGGCGCGGACGGCGGTGATCACCTGCTCGGCGCGCAGGTGCGGCTCGGCGTGCAGGGCCTCCAGGACGGCGACCCGCGGCCGGGTCACACGCAGGCCGTGCTCGCGCAGCGCCTGGGCCGGTTCGGGTGCGGGGGACATCGCCCCCACCCTTGCGCGCTTTCTGGAACGAGTCAAGAAAGGCTCGGAGCCCCGAGAGCGTGGTCTCGACTTCGCTCGACCACCGAGGTGGCTCGAACGCCGAGATCAGTCGCCGGCGTAGATCTGGCGGATCACGTCCTCGATGTCGGGCTCCTGGATGGACAGGTCGGCGACGTCGTACGACGCGGCGACGGCGGCCACGATCGGCGCCGCGCTGGCGTCGGCCGGGAAGCTCAGCCACTGCCGCGGCCCCTCCACCTTGCGGGTGGTGGCGCCGGGCACCTCGATGGGGGGAGCCTCGTCGACCAGGTCGACGACCAGCGTCCGGCTGGACCCCCCGCGCCGCTGCAGGTCGGGCAGCGGGCCGTCGAAGACCGCGGTGCCGTGGTCGATCACGATCACCCGCCGGCACAGGGCCTCGATGTCCTGGAGGTCGTGGGTGGTGAGCAGGAGCGTGGTGCCGCGCTCGGCGTTGAGCGTGCGCAGGAAGTCCCGGAGCCGACCCTTGCTGATCACGTCGAGCCCGATCGTCGGCTCGTCGAGATACAGGATCTCGGGATCGTGCAGCAGGGCCGCGGTGATGTCCCCGCGCATCCGCTGGCCCAGGCTCAGCTGGCGGACGGGGGTGTCCAGCAGGTCGCCGAGGTCGAGCAGCTCGACGTACTCCGCGAGGTTGCGGCGGTGCCGCTCGGGATCGACCCGGTAGAGCTTCTGGAGCAGCGCGAAGCTGTCGCGCAGTGGTAGGTCCCACCACAACGTGGTGCGCTGCCCGAAGACCACCCCGATCCGGCGGGCCAGCTCGGTGCGCTCCCGGCTCGGCTCCAGTCCGGCCACCCGCAGACGACCCGCTGTCGGGACCAGGATCCCGGTGAGCATCTTGATCGTCGTGGACTTGCCGGCGCCGTTCGGCCCGATGTAGCCGACCATCTCCCCGGAGTCGATGGAGAACGTCAGGTCGCGCACCGCCTGCACCTGCGACGTCGTCCGCCGCAGTCCGCGGGCGCGCCGACGCACCACGAAGGTCCGGCCGAGGTCGGCCACCTCGATCAGGGGTGTGCTCACCATCGGTCTCCCTCGGTCGAGAGGTCGTTCGGCCGGTTGGTCGAACGTTCGTTCACGACGCCGGTCGGTCGAAGGTTCGACCAACCGGGACGACGACCCTCGCCGGGAGCGGGCGGCCCTGTGGACAGACCCGGGCGAGGTGGCGGCGTCCGTGCTGCACTGGGCGGGTGCCGAGGCTGATCGATCCCCACACTCGGACCGGCGCGATGGTGACGACGATCAACACCGTGATCGTCGAGCAGGGGGTGTTCGGGCTGACCTTGGGCAGCATCGGTCGCGAGAGCGGGATCAGCCCCGGCTCGCTGCTGCACGGCGTCGGCCCCTTCCTTCCCGGGGATGACGACGGGGTGCTGCTGACCCGGGCGTGGCTGGCGTGGTGCGAGCTCTGGCGCAGCGAGGAGTGGCTGCTCCACGACGTGGGCGAGCTCCGGGCGCGGGAACGCCGGTTGCTGGCCGAGGTGCACGAGCTCAGGGTCACCACGCCGGACCTCGACCTGCTGGTGGCGACTGTCGACGGGCTCAGGGTCGCGGTGTGCGCCCCGGTCCGGCCGATGCCGCCGGCGGAGGCGAGGGGACTGCTCGGCGCCGCGTCGGCGGCCGCCCTCGGACGGGCAGCCTGACCCGCGTCCAGTCGTGACCATCTCAGCTCCCGGTCGACGTGTAGTGACGGAGCCCGCTGCGCCAGGCGAGGCCGGCCAGCGAGAGGGTGATCACGGCGACCACGGGGGAGATGTAGGCGAACCAGGACGGCATGCCGAAGGGGTCCGGGCGGCCGAGCAGGGCCAGGCAGGGATACCAGTTCACGAAGGCGACCGGGAGCACGAAGGTCAGTGACTTCAGCACCTCCCGCGGGAAGATCGTCATCGGGTACTGGGTCATCGTGTTGCCGCCATAGGTGAACGCGTTCGAGGTCTCTCCGGCGTCGACGGTCCAGAACTGGAGGCACGAGAAGCCGACGAAGAAGGAGAAGAAGATCCCGGTCGCCGCCACCGCCGTCACCACCGCGAGCAGCACCCGCCCCGGCGTCCAGTCGACGGCTCCGGCGCCGTAGCCGAGCACGACGAGGCTCTGCGTCACCCGCCCGAGCTGACGGAAGGCGAACTGGTCGGCGCCGACCTGGACCAGCAGCGGGACCGGGCGGGTCAGCATCGTGTCGAGGGTGCCGGTACGGACATGGGTGCCGATGTCCTCGACCGTGCCGATGAACAGGTGCGCGACCCCGATCCCGAAGCCGCTCACGCCGTACAGCAAGGCGATCTCGCGCAGGCCGAACCCGCCGAGGCGGTCGACGGTGTGGAACATCAGGGCCAGGCCGACGAAGTCGAGCACGGTGATCAGCCCGTTCGCCACGGTCAGGGTCCAGAACGACGTGCGGTAGGCCAGGCCGGCCCGGACCCACATCCGGGCGATCTGGGCGAACTGCCGCGGGCTGCGGCGCAGCTCGGCCAGGCGTCCGGTGACCTCGCCGGCGACCTCAGCCACCCTGGACCACCACCTTGCGGGTCGCCGCCCCGAGCACCAGGTGGCACAGCGCGAGCAGCACCAGGACCCAGAAGACCTGGAGCCCGAGCCCGGCGACCACGTCGAGGCCGGTGCGGTGGCCGAGCCAGATGTCGGCCGGCGTCTGGAGGTACGACGCCCACGGCAGCGCCAGCAGGATGCTCTTGAGCGGCTCGGGGAAGATCACCAGGGGCAGGACCATCCCGCTGCAGAACAGCGCCACGACGCCCGACATGGTGCGCACCCCGGTCTGGTCCAGCAGCCAGAACGCCGAGCACGCGACCAGGAACCGCACGCCGAAGCTGGTCACGACCGCCAGCACCAGGCTGGCCAGGAAGCCCACGGCCGCGACCGGGGTCGCGGGCAGCGCGATGTGGAACAGGATCACGCCCAGCACGGTCGGCCCGAGGCCCCGGAACAGGAAGTGGTAGCCCGCACGGCCGAGGTCGCCGGCGAGGTACCAGCCGATCAGCCCGACCGGTCGGTACAGGTCGATCGCGACGTCGCCGCTGCGGATCCGCGCGGCCAGGTCGTCGGTGGTGCCGCCGCCCCACAGCGCCACCGTCATCAGCAGGGCCTGCCCGATCCACACGTAGGTGACGGCGTCGTTGGCGTCGTACCCACCGGCATGGTGCCGCTGGTCCCACAGGGCGAGGTAGGCGAAGCTGAAGATGACCCCGAAGACGCAGTTGGTGAAGATCCCGGCGAGGGTCGCCGCCCGGTAGGTGCTGTAGCGGTGGAAGGACCGCCGGGCGATGGCGGCGTACAGCCCGGCGTCCTGCACGGCGTCCGGCACGGGGCTCCTCCCGAGGGCGACAGGCGCACGCCAACGCCCCCGGATCGCGTCGATCCGGGGGTCGCTGGTGCGCGCTATGAGGTCTGTGAAGCGACCAGTCTAGTGCTGGTAGGTGCCCTTCACGATCGCCCGGGCGGCGGTCTTGAACGCGAGGTTGAAGCTCATCACCGCGAACGACGTGTCGGCGTCGATGCCGAGGCTGTCCTCGGTCACCGCGTGCACCACGAAGTAGTAGCGGTGCACCTGGTCGCCCTCCGGCGGCGCCGCCCCCATGAAGCCGACCACACCGGCGTCGTTCTTCAGCATGAACGCACCTCCCGGCAGGTCGGAGCCGGGAGCGCCCGCGCCGGCGTCCAGCGAGGTCACGTCGGCGGGCAGGTCGACCACGGCCCAGTGCCAGAAGCCGCTCGGGGTCGGGGCGTCGGGGTCGTAGCAGGTGACGGTGTAGGACTTCGTGCCCTCCGGGGCGCCGCTCCACGAGAGCTGGGGGGAGGTGTTCCCGGCATCGGCCACCTGGTCGTCCTTCAGCGGCTGGCCGTCGGTGACGTCGTCGCTGGTGACGGTGAACGACGGCACCGGGGGCAGGAGGTCGTACGGGTCGGGCTTCACGGGTCGGTCGAGGCTCATCGGCGCTCCTGGGTGTCGGTGGTTTGACGCTGGTCGAGCAGGAACTCGCGCTGGTCGAGCGGAGTCGGGACCAACGTACCCACCGGCGCAGGTCCGAGTCGTGGGCGCTGGTACGACGAGCCCCCGCGCACGCGGAGGATGGACGCGTGAGCGACCACCCGCCGTACCCCTCCGGCCTGCGCCTGTCCGGGCGCCGGGTGCTGGTGGTCGGCGGCGGACACGTGGCGCAGCGCCGGATCCCCGGGCTGCTGGCGACCGGCGCCGAGGTCGTCGTGGTGTCGCCGGAGGTCACCCCGGCGATCGAGGGACAGGTGCTGGCCGGCGAGGTCGCCTGGCTGGCCCGTGGCTTCGCCGACGGCGACCTCGCCGACACGTGGTACGTCATCGCCGCCACCAACGACACAGCGGTCAACGAGCAGGTCTCCAAGGCGTGTGAGGCAGGCCGGATCTTCTGCGTCCGCGCCGACGACGCCAGCACCGCGACGGCCTGGACCCCCGCGGTCGGGCGGTACGACGGACTGACCGTCGCCGTGCTCGGCCGTCGCGAGCCCCGTCGGACCGCCGCGGTCCGCGACGCGATCGTGACCGGGCTCCACGAGGGCACGATCGCGGCCAGCGAGCGCCGCCCGTCGGTGCCCGGGGTGACGCTGGTCGGCGGTGGGCCTGGTCATCCGGAGCTGATCTCGGTGGCGGGTCGCCGGGCGTTGATGGAGGCCGACGTCGTCGTGGCCGACCGGCTCGCACCGCGCGAGCTGCTGGGGGACCTGCCCGCGACCACCGAGGTGGTGGACGTCGCGAAGCTGCCCCGCGGACGCTCCGCGCGGCAGGAGGAGATCAACCGGCTGATCGTCGAGCGGGCCCTGGCCGGCCAGCGGGTGGCGAGGTTCAAGGGGGGCGACAGCTTCGTCTTCGGCCGCGGCTTCGAGGAGATCGAGGCCTGCCGGGCGGCCGGCGTCGCGGTGCAGGTGATCCCCGGTCTCTCCAGCCCCCTCGCGGTCCCGGCTCTCGCCGGGATCCCCGTCACCCACCGCGGCGTCGCGCACGACTTCACCGTCGTCTCCGGGCATGTCCCGCCCGACCATTCCGACTCGCTGGTCGACTGGGACGCCCTCGGCCGGCTCCGGGGCACCCTGCTGCTGATGATGGCGGTGGAGAACGCACCCGCGATCGCCGCGGCCCTGCTGGCCGCCGGCCGGCCGGTCGACACCCCGGTCGCGGTCGTGTGCGACGGCTCGATGCCGGGGGAGCGGACCGTTCTCTCCCGGCTCGGTGAGCTCGCCGCGGACCTGGACCGGCACGCCGTACGCCCACCGGCGATCATCGTGGTCGGGGAGGTCGTCGCCGTCGCGCACCCCGGTGCGTTCGCCGGTCGAGCGGGGAGTCCCGTCGGTCGAGCGGAGTCGAGACCATAGGCGCATGGCTGAGCTGATCGAGGTCGACGACCCGGACGACCCGCGGCTCGGCGACTACCGCGACCTGCGCGACGTCCAGCTGCGCACCCACCTCGAGGCCGAGCACGGCCTGTTCCTCGCCGAGGGCGAGAAGGTGGTACGCCGAGCCGTCGAGGCCGGCTTCACCCCGCGGTCGTTCCTGATGGCGCCGCGCTGGCTCGACGGACTGTCCGACGTGCTGGCCACCAGCGACGCCCCCTGCTTCGTGCTCGACGAGCGCCTGGCCGAGCGCGTCACCGGCTTCCACGTCCACCGCGGCGCCCTGGCGTCCCTCGAGCGACGGCCGCTGCCGACCCTTGATGAGGTGCTCGCCGACGCCCGGCAGGTGCTGGTGCTCGAGGACGTGGTCGACCACACCAACGTCGGAGCCATCTTCCGGTGCGGCGCGGCCTTCGGGTTCGACGCGGTCCTGCTCGCGCCGCGCTGTGCCGATCCGCTCTACCGGCGATCGGTCAAGGTCGGCATGGGTGCGGTGTTCACGCTGCCCTGGACCCGCCTCCCCGAGTGGTACGACGCCCTGCCGGACCTGGCGGCCCGCGGCTTCACCACGGTGGCGCTCACCCTCGCCGAGGACGCGGCCGCGGTGGAGGAGGCCGTCGCCGGACTGGGCCGGGTGGCGCTGGTGCTCGGCTCCGAGGGCCACGGCCTCTCGGCGCGCTGGGAGCAGTCCGCCGACCGGCGCGCGACGATCGCCATGGAGCCGGGCATCGACTCCCTCAACGTCGCCGCCGCCACCGCGGTCGCCTGCTACGTCACCGCGCGCCGCTGACCGCTACCGGGTGGCCGCGACCTCACTCGGCTCGCGGAACCACCGGCCAGTCCGCCGGGTAGGACTCCTCGGTCCGGTCGTGGGCCTTCTGGAGCTTCTTGCGCCAGCGGGTCGACAGGCGGTCGCCGAAGACCGTGCCGTTGGTGTGGTCGGTCTCGTGCTGGAGGCAGCGGGCCAGCATCCCGTCACCGGTGAAGCCCACGGGCGAGCCGTCGACGCCGAAGCCCGCGACCTCCGCGGTGTCGGGCCGGGCCAGCGGCACGTAGGCGCCGGGAAGCGAAAGGCAGCCCTCGTCGTCCTCGTCGAGCCGGCGGTCGCGGCCCTCGGGCAGCGTGACCACCGGGTTGCAGACGACGCCGACGGTGCGCTCGCCCGACGTGTCGTGGCAGTCGAAGACGAACACCGCTGCGTCCACCCCGATCTGGCAGGCGGCGAGCCCGACCCCGTCAGCGGCGTACATGGTGGCGACCATGTCGGCCACCAGGTCTCGCAGGTCGTCGTCGTACGACGTCACCGGCCGGTTGGCGTGGTGCATGACGTCGCTGCCCCAGCGGGTGATCGGGCGGACCGTGCCGCCCTCGGGGAGCAGGCCGTACGGCGCGTGGACGACGGCGTCGCGGTCGGCGGACATGGGCAGATCCTAGGGTGCGCGACGTCAGCGACAGGCCTCCGTCCCTGTGAGCCGGAGCACGCTGCGAGCCGATGGCCGCAACTGTAACTCGGAGTTACATTGGAGCCATGTCCCTTCCCGAGAACTTTCCGCAGCGCGGTCCGGGCGGTCGCCACGGCGTCGCCGCGGGGGAGACCCGCGACCCGATCGGCTACGCCGTCGCAGCCCTGAGCCGGCTCGCCCAGAGTCCGTTGCTCGACCGGCTCGGCCTCCGCAAGCAGGCCGAGCAGACCGTCTTCACCGCCACGCGTGGTGGGTTCCGGGTCGCGACGAGCGCCGGGCGCGCCTTCAAGCGGGCCGGACAGCGAGGTGCTGCCGGCCGCCGGGCGGACCCGGCCACCCAGCGAGGGGTCTTCGACCTGACGCCGACCGACGACGAGCAGATGCTGGTCGACGTCGTCACCGAGTTCGCGACCGAGGTGCTCCGGCCGACGGCCGGGGAGGCCGACGAGGCGTGCGCGGCCCCCGACGCGGTCCTCAAGGGGAGCCTGGACATCGGCCTGCCGACGCTCGGTGTGCCGGAGTCGCTGGGCGGGATCTTCGAGGACCGGGCGGTGATGGCGGGAGCGCTGGTCGCCGAGGCGCTCGCGACGGGTGACCTCGGGCTCGCCGTGGCCACGCTCGCACCGGGTGCGGTCGCCACCGCGGTGGCGACCTGGGGCACCGACGAGCAGCAGCAGACCTACCTCCCGGCCTTCACCGGCGACGACGTTCCGGCTGCGGCGCTCGCGCTGACCGAGCCACGCCCGCTCTTCGACGTCCTGGAGCCGGCGACCACCGCTCGGCGCACCGAGGACGGCTTCGTCCTCGACGGCGTGAAGGCGATGGTGCCCCGTGGCGCGGAGGCCGAGCTGTTCGTGGTCGGCGCGCGCCTCGAGGGCGCCAACGTGATGGTCCTGGTCGAGTCCGGCGCCCCCGGGCTCACCGTCGAGGCCGACCCGTCGATGGGCGTGCGCGCGGCCTCGCTGTCCACCTTGACGCTCGACGGAGTCCGGGTGCCCGAGTCAGCGCTGCTCGGCAGCCCCGACGGCACGTCGTACGCCGAGTGCGTGCGGCTGTCTCGGATCGCCTGGTGCGCGCTGGCGGTCGGCGTAGGTCAGGCCGTGCTCGACTACGTGACGCCGTACGTCAAGGAGCGCGAGGCCTTCGGCGAACCGGTGGCCCACCGCCAGTCGGTGGCCTTCATGGTCGCCGACATCGCGATCGAGCTCCAGGCGATGCGGCTGCTGACCTGGAAGGCTGCCTCGCGGGCGGCGGCCGGCCAGGACGTCGCCCGCGACGTGGCGCTGGCCCGCTCGCTGTGCTCGGCCAAGGGGATGCGGATCGGGCTCGACGGTGTCCAGCTCCTCGGCGGACACGGCTTCGTCAAGGAGCACCCGGTGGAGCGGTGGTACCGCGACCTCCGGGCCATCTCGATCATGGAAGGCGGGGTGCTGGTCTGATGATCTCCCTCGACGACCCGAAGAAGCTGCGGCCCCTGCGCGACCAGGCGCACCAGGTCGCGATGAACATGCTGCGGCCGATCAGCCGCAAGTACGACCGCGCCGAGCACGAGTACCCCCAGGAGCTCGACCTGCTGGCCGCGATGATCGACGGGCTCTCCGAGTCGGGCGCGAGCTCCGGCGCCGGTGCCTCCGGGGTGAAGCGCGACGACAGCGAGGACGACGGCCGCGTCAGGAACGGCACCAACCTGGCCTCGGTGATGTCGATCGCCGAGATGTGCTGGGGCGACGTCGCACTGCTGCTCTCCCTGCCGCGACAGGGTCTGGGCAACTCCGCGATCGCCTCGGTGGCCGACGCGGAGCAGCAGGAGCGGTTCGGCGGGCTGTGGGCCTCGATGGCGATCACCGAGCCCGACACCGGATCTGACTCGGCCAACATCCGGACCACTGCGACCCTCGACGGCGACGAGTACGTCATCAACGGCGAGAAGATCTACGTGACCTCCGGCGAGCGTTCCGACGCCGTCGTGGTGTGGGCGACCCTCGACCGCTCGTTGGGTCGCGCGGCCATCAAGTCGTTCGTCGTACCCAAGGGGACGCCCGGGATGACCGTCGAGCGGCTCGAGCACAAGCTCGGCATCCGCGCCTCCGACACCGCGGCGATCCGTTTCGACAACTGCCGGGTGCCGGCCGCCAACCTGCTCGGCTCGCCGGAGGTGGACGCGGGTGGCCAGGGTTTCGCCGGCGCGATGGCGACGTTTGACAACACCCGGCCGCTGGTCGCGGCGATGGCCGTCGGCTGCGCCAAGGCCTCGCTGGACCTCACCCGCGACCTCCTCGAGCAGGCGGGCGTCGCGGTGGACTACGACCGGCCCGGTCTGGTCCAGAGCGCCGCCGCCGCGAAGTTCCTCCAGATGGAGGCGGACTGGGAGGGCGCCCGGCTGCTGATGCTCCAGGCCGCCTGGATGGCCGACAACCGGAAGGCCAACGCCATGGAGGCCTCGATGGCCAAGGCCAAGGCCGGCCGGGTCGCCTCGGACATCACCTTGTCGTGCGTGGAGCTGTGCGGCGCGGTCGGCTACAGCGAGTCCGAGCTCTTGGAGAAGTGGGCGCGCGACTCCAAGATCCTGGACATCTTCGAGGGCACCCAGCAGATCCAGCAGCTGATCGTGGCCCGCCGGGTCCTGGGCCTGTCCAGCGCTGAGCTGAAGTAGCTCAGCCGTTGAGCTCGGCGAGGGCCAGGACGTCGTCGGGCGACTCCAGACCCCGGACGCCGACGAAGACCGTGCTGACGCCGAGCTCGGCCAGCTCGGCGTAGCGGTCTCGGTGCTGCCGCGCGGTGCCCGCGTTGGTACGACGCGCGAAGGCTGCCGCCGGGGTACGCCCGCGCAGCCGCTCGACCCGGGCCCAGGCGTCCTCGCGGTCGCGGCCGACCACCGGCAGGTCGAGCACCGTGACCGCCACGTCGGCGCGGGTGCGCCCGGCCGCGGCGAGGTGGCGGTCCAACACGCGCAGCTTGTGGGTGAGCACCTCGGGGTCGGAGGAGAGGTTGCACGCGTCGCCCAGCCGGGCGGCGATGTCGAGGGTCCGTCGCTCGCCGCCACCACCGACGATCAGCGGGATGTCGTGCACCGGGCGTGGGTACGACGTGGTCTCCGGCAGCGAGACCCGGGCGCCGTCGTACGCCTTGGTGCCGGCCGCCCACAGCGCCCGGATCGTCTCGATGGAGCTCTCCAGCAGGTCGAGCCGCTCGCGGGCCGAGGGGAACCCGATCCCGTGGCCCCGATGCTCGCGCTCCCACCAGCCGGCGCCGATCCCGAGGAAAGCCCGGCCGCCGGTCAGGGTGTCGAGGGTGGCCGCGGCCTTGGCGGTGATCCCGGCCGGGCGGAACGAGACCGGGGTGACCAGGGTGCCCAGCGCCAGCCGGGTGTCGAGCCCGGCGACCAGGCCGAGGGTCACCCAGGGCTCCGGGATCGGCTGCCACGCACTGTCGACCTGCGGGATCTGGACGAGGTGGTCCATCACCGCCAGTCCGGAGAAGCCCGCCTCGTCGGCGGCCAGGGCCATCCCGCGCAGCCAGCCGCCGGGGTCCTCACCCCACGGGAAGCGCGAGAGCTGGAGCACCACCCGCACCCCGGTGGGCGGGCGGGAGGTCGCCGTGTGGTCCCCCACCGCGACATTTCGGCCCTCGGGACTGCGGTGGGGGACCAACCGCCGGGTGTCCTCGTCACCGCCCTCGTCCGGGGTGACCAGCTCGACGTGGTCCCATCCCTCGTCCGCGAGGGACGCGGTGAGCGCGGTGACGCGGCGGAGCTGGTCGGTCAGGACCGGCGCGGGCACCGGTCGGTCACGGTCGGCGTTGCGCCGGCGGCACTCGGGCCCTGGGGTGGCGAGGACCACGGCGACGGCAGGGAGGCCGGCCGCCCGCGCCGCGGCGCGCCAGCGCTCACGTCGTTCCGGATCGAGGCCGAGGGTGTCGACGACGGTGGTCAGGCCGCGACCCACCCGAGCGGCCACGATCCGCTCCAGCAGGTCGAAGGCGTCGGTCGAGGCGTCGAGGTCGGCCGGGCCGGAGCCGACCACGCCGCGCAGCTCGTCGGAGGAGACGATCTCGGCGCGGCGGTAGTGCTGGGCGGCCCAGGTGGACTTGCCCGACCCCCCTGCGCCGACGAGTACGACGACAGCGGGATCGGGCAGGGTCACGATCGGATTGTGGCAGGCAGCGTCAGCCTGCGTTCTTGAACGGGTCGTGGCTGGCCAGGGCGCGGTCGAGGCGGGCCTGGTCCAGGCGCCGGACGACCATCTGGTCCTCCTGGGCGTCACGGACGCACTTGGCGAGGGTGAAGCTCGACGTGGTCAGGAACATCGTCCCGAGGGCCAGGAAGGCCTTCACCCACGCGTCGGCGGGCAGGTAGTAGATCGCGGCGATCATCGCGAACAGGGAGACGCCGAACGCGGCGGCGGCCTGCAGGTAGAAGGCGCTGGTGTTCTTCTGGGTGCTGTCAGGAGTCGTCATGACGGGATCGTCGCGCGGGCCCGCAGGGTCGCGGATCCGCCACCGCACCCAGAGCAGGCTGAGTACGCACACTCGACCTGCCGGTCCAGGGCTGGTCGGATGGCGGCATGAAGCTCTACGCCGACGCCCCCGCCCGCCGCACCCGACAGCTGGCGGGCGATCTGATCTTCCTGGTGTGGATCGTGGGGTGGCTGTGGATCGGCCACGTCGTCCAGCACGGGACCATGGAGCTGGCCGGTGTCGGTCGCCAGACCGACACCTCCGCGACCCAGCTCGCCGGTGGGCTCAGCAGCGCCGGCGACACCCTCAGCGGCATCCCGGTCGTCGGCGGCGGCGTGTCGGCGCCGTTCGACCAGATGTCGTCGGCGTCCCAGGCGCTGGCCCAGGCGGGGCGCGACCAGGTGACGGCGGTGCACCGGCTGTCGTGGGTGCTGGGGGTGTCGCTGGCGGCCATCCCGGTGCTGTGCGTCGGTGTGTTCGTCGTACCCCGCCGGTGGAGGTTCGCGCGGGAGGCCACGGCAGCGTCGCGGTTCATCGACGCCGCGGAGGACCTCGACCTGTTCGCCCTGCGGGCCCTGACCCGGCAGCCGATGCACGTGCTCGCCAGGATCAGCGACGACCCGGCCGGTGCCTGGCGGGCCCGGGACCCGGACGTGGTCACCGCCCTCGCGAGCCTGGAGCTGCGGGAGTGCGGCCTCGCGGTGCCGGCCGCTCTCAGCTGACGGTCTCGACCCGAGCGGCCTCGCCCGGGGTCGCGACCAGATGGGCGGGCTCCGCGAGTCCCGCCTCGGCGAAGGCGGCGGTGACCGCACGGCGTACGTCGTCCAGCGCCGAGGCCGGGACCAGCGCGACCGCCGACCCGCCGAAGCCGCCACCGGTCATCCGGGCCCCGAGTGCCCCGGCCCCGCGAGCGGCGGTGACCGCCAGGTCCAGCTCTCGGCACGAGATCTCGAAGTCGTCGCGCATCGAGACGTGCGAGGCATCGAGCACCCGGCCCAGACCCGTCCAGTCGCCCGCGCCGATCAGGGCGACGGCGCTGCGGACCCGGTCGTTCTCGGTGAGGACGTGCCGGGCTCGTCGACGCAGCACGAGGTCGGCCATGGCCTCGACCCGCCGGAGGTCGGCCCGGCTGAGCTCGGTCACCCCGAGCGCTGCGGCGGCGGCCCGGCACTCGGTGCGCCGGTCGCCGTACGAGCCGTCGGTGAGGGTGTGGCTGACCCTGGTGTCGGTCACCAGCAGCACCAACCCGGCGTCCTCGAGCGGCAGCGGGACCGGCACCTGCGTGACGTCGTCGCCGGCGAAGTCGAGGAGCAGCGCGTGCCCGGGCCGGGCGAGCATCGCCACGGTCTGGTCCATGCCCCCGGTCGGCGCCCCGACGTAGTCGTTCTCGGCCCGGATGCAGGCTGCGGCCAGCCGCCGACGGCCTGGGTCGTCGAGGTCGAGGCCGATCAGGGCGGCCACCGCCACGGCGGTCGCGCACTCGAGCGCCGCCGAGCTCGACAGGCCGGCGCCGAGCGGTACGTCGGAGTCGATCTCCGCGTCGAAGCCGGGGACGTCGTCACCGTCCGCGCGCAGGGCGGCGACGACCCCGGCGACGTACGCCGCCCAGCCGGTGGGACGGTCCTCGACCGCACCCTCCCACCCGTCGCTCTCCTGACGGCTGCGCAGCCGGAGGCGAGGGTCCGAGCGGGTCTCGAGCCGGACCGTCGTCCGCTGCGGGAGGGCCAGCGGAAGGCACAGCCCGCCGTTGTAGTCGGTGTGCTCGCCGATCAGGTTCACCCGGCCGGGTGCCGAGGCGACGACGGCAGGCATGGCGGCCACCCTACGGTCAGCCGCGGGAGGAGTTCGGCGAGCGGCCCTTGACGACACCGACGAAGGCCTGGGTGACCTCTCCGTCCGACGCGCGTGGCCAGACCAGGGCGATGGTGCTGGGAGGCAGGTCGGTGACCTCACGCTGGACGACGTCCTTGCGGTGGAAGAGCCGGGCCACCGAGAGCGGCAGGACGGCGACCCCGGTGCCCGCGGCCACGGTCTCGACCGCGTCCTTCTCGGTCATGGGTGGCCACGGACGCTGCTGCGCCGAGGGCGTCCAGCCCGACCGGTGGGGGAGGACCAGCTGCTCGTCGGCGAGGTCGGCCAGGCTGACCTCGTCGGCCGCCGAGATCAGGTGCTCGAGCCCGGCCACGGCCACCTGCCGCTCGTCGTACAACCGGACGCAGTGCAGTCCCTCGGTCTCGACCGGCAGGCGGACCAGGGCCATGTCGACCTCGCCACGGCGTACGGCGTCCTCCTGCTCGGCCTCGGTCAAGGGGACCAGGACCAGCCGCTCGCGACGGCGTTCGCGCCAGGCGCGCGCCCACTTGTCGGGGGTCGCGCCGGTCACGAACCCGACCCGCAGCTCCTCGCGCATGCCCACACGGTAGGCCGGAGTCCGGGCCGGTCCGTGCTCAGGGCTTGGGCAGGGTGATCGTGACGCGTCGGTTCTGCTTCTGCCCCGCCGTGGTCGCGTTGCTGGCGATCGGGTGCGTCTCGCCGTGGCCGACGGGCACCACCGTGACCGGGGCGTTGCCCAGGCGGCTACGGAGGTAGGCCGCGACGGCGTCGGCGCGCTGCTGCGACAGCACCCTGCCGTACGACGCCGAGCCGATGTTGTCGGTGTAGCCGTCGACGTAGATCGTGCCGTGCAGGTGCGCCTTCTGCACCTGGTCGGCGACCTGGGCGATGGCGCCCTTGGCCGCCCCGGACAGCAGCGCACTGTTGAACCCGAAGGCGAGGTCGGACCTCAAGGTCACGTTGGGCTTGCGCGAGCGCACCGGCTGGGACGGTTCCTTCGTCGGGCTGACCTGCACCGAGGGCGAGGCAGAGGGGGTCGTCGGCGGGGCCGTCGGGGTCGTCGAGGTTGCCGGCGGCGAGGCGACGTCGTTGCCGGTGGAGCCCTGGACGACCCACCAGCCACCACCGGCGGCGAGGGCGAGCAGTGCGAGGAGCAGCGGAACCAGGACCCGACGACGCCGGCGCGGGGGCTCCTCGACCGGAGCGGCGGCAGCCGGCGCCTCCGCCGGGGGCGGCGTCACCAGGGCGAGCTCGGGACGCGCCAGCCGGTGGGTCGTGAAGCCGGCGCCCACCGGGGCGATGAACGCCGACTGGATCTCGCTCAGCGACATCTCGAACGGGTCGACGTGCAGGCCGAGCGCTCGCTTCAGCAGAGCGGCCGGGAAGCTCAGCGTCACCTCGTGGACCTGGAGGTCGTCGTGCTTGACCGTCAACCGCACGGGCATGTTGAGCGGGGTCGCGGGCTCGTCCGGCTCGACCCGGTCGCGCCAGACCGACAGACCGAGGTGCGTGGTCTTGGCTGGGGCGTCCCACATCGGGTGCAGCGAGGTGTCCTGCTCCGGCGTGCCCGACTCGCCGTCGCCGTCGCCGTCCCCGACTTGCGGTGCGGTGTCTCCCGCTGCGGCGGCCCCCGCTTCGGCCTCGGCTGCCGCATCGCGGACCCGGGCCTCCTCGATCACGATCCCGAAGCCGACGTGTCGCGCCGACGACTCGAAGGTCAGCCCGGGGAAGCGTTCGCGGGCCTCGCGGAGCATGGTCTCGATCTCGTCCGGACCGCGGCAGGCCCACGGCATGTTCTCGGCCGTCACCGTCGTGGACTGGCTGACAGCGGCGACCACGGCCTTGTCGTCACCCGCACGCAGTGCGTCGAGCAGGCGGGTGCCTGGGCTCTCTGGGATCACGTCCTCAGGATCCGGCACTGATGTGTGTTCTGGCGCTGACTTGAACGCGCGTTGGCTCATTATTTCTTCGCACCCCCCGGCGAAAGATTCCCCCAGGGCCAGAGTGACGCCAGCGGGCAGGGAAGACAATGCGACGGGTCACGTTGTGAGATGGATGGGACCGGTGGGGCCCGTGGTGAGCAAAATCTCCGACGGTGGGGAGGTAGGCGCCCCGCGCAGGGTGTAAGGACCGCGGGCGGCGGCGGCTCGAGGGGAGGGGACCTAAGCCCCTGTGCACGCTTCGCCGGCACTCCTACCTTGCCCCACGTGCCGTCGCCCGCCCAGCCAGTCCGTCCTCGGGCCTGCGTCGTCGACGAGCACGAGCTGGTGCGTGGCTGGATCGCGGAGCGGCTGGAGGCCATGGGCGTCGAGGTCTGCTCGGCATCGGCCACCTTCAGAGACGGAGTCACCTCGATCCTCACGCACCGACCGGACCTGGCGGTGGTGGACAGCCGGCTCCCCGACGGACGTGGCGTCGACCTCTGCCGCGCGGTGTCGGCCGCCGTCCCGACGACGGCCCTGGTGCTCCACACCGGCACGACCAGCCCGGAGGAGGAGAGCGAGGCGCAGGAGGCCGGTGTGGCCCGGGTGGTGCTGAAGAGCATCCAGGGCGACGAGCTGGTGGCCGCCGTCGCGGAGCTCCTCACCCGCTGTCGCCCGGGCGACGCCACCCGCCTCGTGCGTCCGGGGGCGGACCGCCCGTGACCGGGTCCGAGGATCCGCGCACCAGCCTGGCCGAGATGGCCTTGGCCATCCACGAGGAGGAGTCGGTCGTCGAGACGGTCGAGCTGGTGCTCGACTTCGCGCGCTCGGCGGTCGGCTGCAGCCAGGCAGGGGTCGTGTTCGTGCACGCCAAGGGTCGGATCGAGAGCGTGGCCAGCACCGACCTGGGGGTCGACGCGCTGCACGCCCGGGAGATGGTGCTGGGGGACGGCCCCGACCTCTCGATCGCGCCCGACCACACCAGCGTGGTGGTGCACGACACCCGCCGAGAGCGTCGCTGGCCCGGCTGGGCCGCGGCCGCGGAGGAGTGCGGGCTCCGCAGCATGATCGGGGTGCGGCTCTACACCGGCCAGCGCACCCTGGGCAGCCTCAACCTCTACGACCACCGGCCCGACCGCTTCTCGGCCGAGGACCTGCAAGTCGCGCACGTCCTGGCCCGTCATGCCGCACTGGCCCTGTCCCGCGTCCAAGAGTCTGCCAACCTCCGGCAGGCGATCGACGCGCGCAAGCTGATCGGCCAGGCTCAGGGCATCCTCATGGAGCGCTACGACCTCGACGACGCTCGGGCCTTCGAGGTGCTGCGCCGCTACTCGCAGAACGCCAACACGAAGCTGCGTGACGTGGCCCAACTGATCGTCGACACCCGGCTGCTCCCCGGCGAGGCGTCGGACCTGTGACGGCCGGGTCGGCCACGACGTGGCCGGTCGAGCGGGCCGTCCCCGGCGATCGCCCTGATTCTGTGTCCGAGGGGGGACTTGAACCCCCACGCCCTAATACGGGCACTAGCACCTCAAGCTAGCGCGTCTGCCAATTCCGCCACCCGGACGAGTGCGGAGGGAACTCTAGCAACCGGCGCGGCCGATCCTCACATCGGGAACCGGGCGGCGCGGTGACAGGATGGTCGCATGTCCCAGGACCAGACCGATCAGCCGGGCGGGTCGTCGTACGACCCCTCGTACGACCCTGCCGCCGAGGTCGTCGACCTCTGTCGCGACCTGATCCGGATCGACACCAGCAACTACGGAGACGAGACGGGGCCGGGGGAGCGCAAGGCGGCCGAGCACGTCGCCGCGCTGCTCGACGAGGTGGGCATCTCGAGTGAGCTGTTCGAGCGCGACAGCGGTCGTACGTCGGTGGTAGCGCAGTGGGGTGGCTCGGCGCCCGGGGCGGGCCAGGAGCGCGGAGGCCTGCTGCTGCACGGCCACCTCGACGTCGTCCCGGCCGAGCCGCGGGACTGGCAGGTGGACCCGTTCGCGGGCGAGATCCAGGACGGGTGCGTCTGGGGGCGCGGCGCGGTCGACATGAAGGACTTCGACGCGATTCTGCTCTCCGTCGTCCGCGCCCGGGCCCGGGCCGGGTGCGTGCCCGACCGGCCGATCGTCCTGTGCTTCACCGCCGACGAGGAGGCCGGTGGTCACCACGGAGCACAGGTGCTGGTGGAGGACCACGCCGACCGGCTCGAGCACTGCACCGAAGCGGTCGGCGAGGTGGGTGGCTTCAGCACCACGATCCGCGGACGGCGTCTGTACCTGATCGAGGCCGCGGAGAAGGGGATGGCCTGGATGAGGCTGACCGCCCGCGGGCGGGCGGGCCACGGCTCGATGATCAACGACGACAACGCGGTGACCCGGCTGGCTGCCGCGGTCGCCCGGATCGGGACCCACGAGTGGCCGGTCCGGCTGACCCCGACGATGGAGACGCTGCTCGCGTCGGTGGCCGAGCTGGTCGGCACCGAGGCGACACCCGACAACGCCGAGCAGCTGGTGGAGGAGTTCGGCCCCGCCGCCCGGATGATGGGGGCGGTGATCCGCAACACCGCGAACCCGACCATGACCCAGGCCGGCTACAAGGTGAACGTGATCCCGACCGAGGCGACCGCCCACGTCGACGGCCGCTTCCTGCCGGGCTACGAGGACGAGTTCTTCGACACGATCGCGGAGCTGTGCGGCGCCGGGATCGAGCGGACGTTCCTCTCCCACCAGCAGCCCTGGGAGACGCCGTACGACGGAGACCTCGTTGCGGCGATGACCCGCAGCCTCCTGGCCGAGGATCCCGGCGCCCGGGTGGCGCCGTACCTCATGAGTGGCGGGACGGACGCCAAGCACTTCACCAAGCTCGGGATGCGCAGCTACGGCTTCGCGCCGCTGCGGCTTCCGGCGGACCTCGACTTCACCGCGCTCTTCCACGGCGTCGACGAACGGGTGCCGGTGGACGCGCTGGAGTTCGGGGCACGGGTCTTCGACAGGTTCCTCGAGCAGGTCTGAGGTCAGTACAGCGTGGGCCGCATCCGGATGATCTTGCGGCGCAGGACGACGCGGCGGGTGCCGTCCGCAGAGATCCTGACCCGGTCGAGCTCCCAGCCGCCGTGCTCGGCGCGCTCGACCAGCATCCGGGTCACCACGTTGCGCGAGAAGTCTCGCGCGATCGTCAGCTTCTCGAACTCCCACTCCACCCCGCGGGTGGACGGGCGGCGGAGGGTGTCGGGCACCGGTCAGTCCTCCGAGACGTCGTCGAGTGCGGCGACGATCTCCGGCGGCAGGGTCAGCTCCTCGACGCCGAGCGAGTCGATCAGCTGCTTGGCGGTGCGGGCGCCGAGGATCGGGGCGGTGACGCCCGGCCGGTCACGCACCCAGGCGAGCGCCACCTCGGTCATCGACCACCCGAGCCCCTCGGCGGCCTTGGCCACGCCCTCGACGACCCGGCTGGAGCGGTCGTCGAGGTAGGGGTCGATGAAGCCGGCGAAGAAGGGCGACGCGCCCCGGGAGTCCGACGGCGTACCGCTGCGGTACTTGCCGGTCAGCACCCCGCCACCCAGCGGCGACCACGGCAGGATCCCCAGCCCGAGCGCCTGGGCGGCCGGCACGACGTCCAGCTCGATCCGCCGGTTGAGCAGGGAGTACTCCATCTGGGTCGACGCGAGGACCGTGCGGCTCGGCACCGCCCGTTGCCAGGTCGCGGCCTGGGCGGTCTGCCATCCGGTGTAGTTGGAGATCCCGACGTACGACGCCCTGCCGGAGGTGACCGCCAGGTCGAGCGCGGTCAGCGTCTCCTCGACGGGGACACCGTCGACCCACGTGTGCACCTGCCAGAGGTCGACGTGGTCGACCCCGAGCCGGCGCAGGGACGCGTCGAGCTCGCTGAGCAGGCGCCCGCGTGAGGCGTAGGTCTCGCGGCGCCCGCTGCGCCGGGAGATGCCGGCCTTGGTCGCGAGCACCACCTCGTCGCGCGAGACCACGTCGCGGATCAGCCGGCCGACGAGCTCCTCGGAGGCTCCGTCGCCGTAGCCGGCGGCGGTGTCGATCAGCGTGCCGCCCGCCTCGGCGAAGGCGATCAGCTGGTCGCGGGCCTCGTGCTCGTCGGTGTCCCGACCCCAGGTCATGGTGCCCAGCCCGAGCCGCGAGACCGAGAGGCCCGTGGCTCCGACCACCCGCTGTTCCATGGCGACAAACTAGCCGGTCCCGGGTCGCCGGGGAGCCTGCGGCTCGCGGAGGCGGGCAGGGCCCTAGCCTGGGGGCCGACCCGCCGTCCCCGAAGTCGAAAGCTGGCCATGAACTACCTCGACGCCGTCATCCTCGGGATCGTGGAGGGGCTCACCGAGTTCCTGCCCGTCTCCAGCACCGGGCACCTGACCATTGCCGAGAAGATGCTCGGGCTCACCGTCGACGACCCCGACGTCACCGGCTTCACCGCGGTGATCCAGATGGGCGCGATCGCGGCGGTGATCCTCTACTTCGTCCGCGACATCGCGCAGATCGTGAAGGCCTGGGGCCTGGGCCTGGTCAAGCCCGAGTGGCGCGGGCACCGGGACTTCCGGATGGGGTGGTACGTCATCCTCGGCACGATCCCGGTCGGCATCGTCGGGCTCCTCCTCAAGGACGTGATCAAGAACGACCTGCGCAGCCTCTGGGTGGTGGCCGTGGCCCTGATCGCCTGGTCGGCGGTGATGTGGGCGGCCGAACGCTCGGCTCGCCAGGAGCGCGGAGAGAGGCAGCTCAACCTGACCGATGCTCTGGTGGTCGGGATCGTCCAGTGCGTGTCCCTGGTGCCCGGAGTCTCCCGCTCCGGGGCGACGATCTCGGCCGGTCTGTTCCGCGGCCTGGACCGCGTGACCGCGACCCGGCTGTCGTTCTTCCTGTCCATCCCGGCGCTGCTGGCGGCGGGCCTCTTCGAGCTCAAGGACGCGCTCGGCGGCTCGATCAGCGTCGGGGAGACCGTCGTCGGCACGGTCGTCGCCTTCGTGGTCGCCTACGCCACGGTGGCCTGGCTGCTGCGCTTCGTCGCCCACCACCCGATCACCTGGTTCGTGCCCTACCGGGTCACCCTGGGCGTCGTACTCCTCGCGCTCCTGGCCGGCAACGTCATCTCCGCCACCTGACCCTCCAGGAGGCCGCGGCGGTCGACATTTTCTCTGCGGTTTGGGACCAAACGGCGACAATCCGGGCCGAAAACCTGCGGTTTGGGACCAATCGGCGGGTCGACGACCCGCCTCCGGTGGGGGTGGGCAGTGGGTGGTCGGGAGACCTAGAGCCAGCCGGAGCGCTTGAAGAAGAACCACAGACCGCCCGAGGTGAGGAACATCAGGGCCAGCGCGAACGGGTAGCCCAGCAGCCAGCTGAGCTCCGGCATGTGGGTGAAGTTCATGCCGTAGACCCCGGCGATCAGGGTCGGCGCGGCGACCAGGCCGACGCCGGCGGAGATCTTGCGCATGTCCTCGTTCTGCTGCACCGAGATCTGGGCGAGGTGGGCGTCGAAGGCGGTCGAGAGCAGCGCGTCGAGACCGTCGACGGTCTCGGCGACCTTGGTCAGGTGGTCGGAGACGTCCCGGAAGAACGGCGCCGACTCCTCCGCGATTCCGGGTACGGCGCCGGTGGCGAAGCGCCGCATCGGCTCGCGCAGGGGGAGTACGGCGCGGCGGGTCTCCGCGATCTCGCGCTTGAGCGTGTAGATCCGGGCCGAGTCGTTGGTGCGCTCGGTGGAGAAGACCGAGGTCTCCACCTCGTCGACGTCCTCCTCGAGCGAGGCCACCACCGACAGGTAGGCGTCCACGACCCGGTCGCACACGGCGTACACCACCGCGGACGGCCCGTGCGTGAGTACCTTGGCCCGGGCCTCGAGGTCGCGGCGGGCGGTGTGGAGCTCGGACCCGGACCCGTGCCGCACGGTGATGATGAAGTCGCTGCCGACGAACATGTTGATCTCGCCGGTCTCGACGGCGTCGTCCGCGTCGACGTACCAGAGCGACTTGAGGGTCAGGAAGAGCGTGTCCTCGTAGCGCTCGAGCTTGGGTCGCTGGTGGGCGTTGAACGCGTCCTCGACGGCGAGGGGGTGCAGCCCGAACTCCTCCTCGACCGTGGCCAGCTCGGCCTCGCTCGGCTCGTGCAGGCCGACCCACACGAAGTCGCCGGGCTCGCAGGCCAGCTTGCGGAGGCGCCCGAGCTCACTGGGCGGGATGTCGTCGACGATCCGCTGGCCCGCGCGGTAGACGGCGCTGTCGACGATCACGGCGACCACGCTAGTCCCTCTAGGCTCTGCGACATGGCAACCCTGATCCTGCTCCGGCACGGGCGTACGTCGGCGAACGCCTCGGGCACGCTGGCCGGGCGGACCAAGGGGGTCCACCTCGACGACCTGGGTCGTGCCCAGGCCGAGCGGGCCGCCGCCCGGCTGGCCGCCGTCCCGCTCGCCGACCTGGTCAGCAGCCCGCTGGAGCGCTGTCGCGAGACCGCGCGGCCGGTCGTGGCCGCGCAGACCGGAGCCGTCCGGGTCCACACCGACAAGGGCCTGACGGAGTGTGACTACGGCGAGTGGCAGGGCCGCCCGCTCAAGGAGCTGGCCCGGCTCGCGCTCTGGAGGACCGTCCAGGCCCAGCCCTCGGCGGTCACCTTCCCCGGCGGCGAGTCGATGACCCAGATGCAGGCGCGCGCCGTGGACGCCGTACGCCGTCGCGACGCCGCCGTGGCGGCGGAGCACGGGGACGGCGCGGTGTGGCTCGCGGTGAGCCACGGTGACGTCATCAAGTCGGTGCTCGCCGACGCCCTGGGCATGCACCTCGACCTCTTCCAGCGGATCCAGGTCGACCCGGCGTCGATCTCGGTGATCCGCTACACCGACGCCCGCCCCTACGTCCTGGCCAGCAACACCCACGAGGGAGACCTGTCGTGGCTGGCTCCGCACGGCAAGAAGGGTCGGCGCAAGCCCGCCCAGGGCGCCGAGGTGGGCGGCGGCGCCGGACCTGCTTCGGCTCTTGCCTAAGGTTGAGCCATGCCGGTGATCCACGAGTTCGACCCACCCGAGCGGTTCGTCGCGGGGACCGTGGGCGAGCCCGGAGCGCGGACGTTCTTCCTCCAGGCGCGCTCCGGACCGCGTCTGGTCAGCGTCGCCCTGGAGAAGCAGCAGGTCGTCGTGCTGGCCGAGCGGGTCGACGAGCTCCTCGACGAGGTGATGGCCGGCGGCGACAACGAGGTCCTGATCCCCGCCGTCGCTCCCGTGGGCCTGGAGGACTCCGCGCCCCTGGAGCAGCCGATCGAGGAGCAGTTCCGGGCCGGGACGATGACGTTGTCCTGGGACCCGACCATCCAGCGGGTCGTGATCGAGGTGTTCCCCCTCACCGACACCGCCGACGACGAGCCGGACGACTCCGAGCCCGAGGAGGTCTTCCTGGTCCGGCTCGAGGCCGGCCCGGCCCGTGCGTTCGTACGCCGTTCCGCGCTGGTCGTGGAGGCCGGTCGGCCCGACTGTCCCTTCTGCGGCAACCCGATCGACCCGGAAGGTCACCTGTGCGTCCGCGCGAACGGCTTCCGCAGGCGCGACCCCACCTGATGGACCCCGTCCTCCTGACCGGCGAGCTCACCTTGCACGGCCGGGTCATGCCGGCGTCGAACGCGACCTTCGTCGGCGAGATCGGCGGACGTCGGGTGATCTACAAGCCGGTGGCGGGGGAGCGGCCGCTGTGGGACTTCCCCGACGGCACCCTCGCGGCGCGGGAGGAGGCGGCGTACCTCGTCTCGGTGGCGACGGGCTGGGACATCGTGCCCCTGACCTTCCAGCGCGAGGGGCCGCACGGGCCCGGCATGGTCCAGCTCTGGCAGGAGCCGGACCCCGTCCAGGAGGCGGTCACCCTCGTCTCCGGCCACGACGTGCCCGACGGGTGGCGGCACGTGTTCGACGGGCTCGACGACCGCGACCACGTCGTGTCGCTGATCCACGAGGACACCCCCGAGCTGCGCCGGATGGCGGTGTTCGACGCCGTCGTCAACAACGCCGACCGCAAGGGCGGGCACGTGCTCGCCATGCCGGGCGGCCACCGGTACGGCGTGGACCACGGCCTGACCTTCCACGTCGAGCACAAGCTCCGCACCGTGCTGTGGGGCTGGGCCGGCGAGCTGCTGAGCGACGAGGACCGCGCCGTTCTCGAGCTGCTGGCCGACAGCCTGGACGCCGACCTCGGCGAGCGCCTGGTCGACCTGGTCACGTACCACGAGGTCGAGGCGACCCGGCGGCGGCTGAAGCGGCTGCTCCGCGTGGGGGCCCTTCCCGAGCCCGGCCAGGGCTGGCGCGCCATCCCGTGGCCACCCTTCTGACACCCCGTCGAGGCGGCCGCGGGCTGCCGTAGTCTCGCCCCATGCGTGCGTGGCCAGCTCCGGATCTGCCTGCCCTCACCCGCGCCGGCCTGCCCGTGCGCGGCCCCGAGGTGCGGGTGCACGACACCGCCAGCGGTGGGCTCCTCGAGACGCGTCCCACCGGTGCCGCCCGCATGTACGTCTGCGGGATCACGCCGTACGACGCCACGCACATGGGCCATGCCGCGACCTACGTCGCCTTCGACCTGCTGAACCGGGCCTGGCGCAACGCCGGCCACGCCGTGACCTACGTGCTGAACGTGACCGACGTGGACGACCCGCTGCTGGAGCGGGCGACCAAGGTGGGCATCGATTGGCGCGACCTGGCCGAGCGGGAGACCGAGCTGTTCCGGCAGGACATGACCGCGTTGCGCGTCGTACCCCCGAGCACTACCGGGGCGCCGTCGAGTCCATCCCACTGATCGTCGAGCTGATCGGCCGGCTCCAGGAGACGGGTTCGCTGTACGCCGTCGACGACGACCTCTACTTCTCCGTCGCCGCCGACCCGGCGTTCGGGCAGGAGTCCGGCTGGACCCGCGAGCAGATGCTCGAGGTGTACGCCGACCGCGGCGGGGACCCGGACCGCGCCGGGAAGAAGGACCCGCTGGACTGCCTGGTCTGGCGCGCCGAACGACCCGGCGAGCCGGCCTGGGAGAGCCCCTTCGGGCCCGGGCGCCCGGGATGGCACGTCGAGTGCTCGGCGATGGCCCTGGACCTGCTCGGGACGACGTTCGACGTCCAGGGCGGTGGCTCCGACCTGGTCTTCCCGCACCACGAGATGTGCGCCTCCGAGGCGCAGGTGCTGACCGGGGCGCCGTTCGCCGCGGCCTACGTGCACGCCGGGATGGTCGGGTACGACGGCGCCAAGATGTCCAAGTCGCGGGGCAACCTCGTCTTCGTCTCCGCGTTGCGCAACAGCGACGTCGACCCGATGGCGATCCGGCTGACCCTGCTGCGTCACCACTACCGCGGCGACTGGGAGTGGACCGACCAGGACCTGTGGACCTCGGTCGACATGCTGGAGCGTTGGCGTCGTGCGGTCGCCCTGGGTGCCGGAGCGCCCTCCGCGCCGGTGGTCGACGCCGTGCTCGCCGCGCTGGCCGCCGACCTCGACGCTCCTGCCGCCGTGGCCGCGGTGGACGCCTGGGTCGATGCCACGCTGGGCGTGGGCGGCCTGGCCGAGACCGGCGACGAGCACGCGGCCGCCGGCATCGCGACGGTCCTCGACGCGGCGCTCGGGATCGCGCTCTGACCTCGGAAAGCCCGGGGAGCCGGGTCAGCCCTCGTCGGTACGCCGTTTGAGGTAGCGCTCGAACTCCCGAGCGATCGCCTCGCCCGAGGCCTCCGGGAGGTCGGCGGTGTCACGGGTCTCCTCGAGGGCACGGACGTAGTCGCGGACGTCCTCGTCCTCGTCGGCCAGCTCGTCCACGCCGCGCTCCCAGGCCCGTGCGTCCTCGGGCAGGTCGCCGAGCGGGATGCTCACCTCGAGCAGCTCCTCGAGCTGTCCGAGCAGCGCCAGGGTGGCCTTGGGGCACGGCGGCTGCGCGACGTAGTGCGGCACCGCGGCCCAGTACGAGACCGACGGCACGTCGAGCCGCACGCAGGCGTCCTGGAACACCCCCACGATGCCGGTCGGGCCCTCGTAGGTGGACTGCTCGAGGTTGAGCCGGTCCACCAGGTCCGGCTCGGTCGCGGTGCCGGTGACCGGGATCGGGCGGGTGTGCGGCGTGTCGGCCAGCAGCGCGCCGAGGGTGATCACCAGCTCGCCGCCGAGGTCGTCACAGGCAGCCAGCAGCTCGGCGCAGAACTGGCGCCAGCGCATGTTCGGCTCGATGCCACGGATCAGGATCACGTCGCGGTCCAGGTCCGGTGGCGAGGCCACGGCGATCTGGGTGCTCGGCCAGGTGATCCGGCGGTGTCCGAGCGCGTCCGCACCCACCACCGGACGGTTGACCTGGAAGTCGTAGAACTCCTCGGGGTCGATCGCGCCGATGATCCGGGCGTCCCAGACCCGGATCAGGTGGTCGACCACGGACGACGCAGCGTCGGCGGCGTCGTTCCAGCCCTCGAACGCCGCGATCACCACGGGTTCCACCAGGTCGTCGATCTCCTCGATCTCGATCACGCGGCAACACTAGTTCCCCCACCGTCGGAAGCGGGGCCGCCGAGCGCGCCCCGAGGATTTCACCCGCCGCTCGCGGCGGTGTCACGATGCGGGAATGCCGTCCACGGGTCGGACGTCGTTCCTAGGCTGATGACCCACGCGACCCGAGGAGTTCTGACCGTGACCCAGCCGTCGCACCGACCGGATGCCAGCCGGGAGCTCACCGAGCTCCTGCACGAGCGGATCCTGGTGCTCGACGGCGCGATGGGCACGATGATCCAGGCGCACAAGCTCGCGGAGGCCGACTACCGTGGCGACCGCTTCGCGTCGTACGACGGAGACCTCGGCGGTGACAACGACCTCCTCTCGCTGAGCAACCCCGACGTGATCCGCAGCATCCACACGGCCTACCTCGAGGCCGGCGCCGACATCATCTGTACCAACACCTTCAACGCCACCCGGATCTCCCAGGCCGACTACGGCCTCCAGGACCTCGCCTACGAGATGAACGCCGCCGCTGCGTCGCTGGCGCGGGAGGCCGTGGACGCGGTCACCACGCACGAGCGGCCCCGCTACGTCGCCGGGTCGCTCGGCCCGACGTCGAAGACCGCCTCGATCTCACCCGACGTCAACGACCCGGGCGCCCGCAACGTCACCTTCGACGAGCTGGTCGAGGCCTACCTGGAGGAGGCGCGCGGCCTGGTCGACGGCGGTGCCGACCTGCTCCTGGTCGAGACGATCTTCGACACCCTCAACGCCAAGGCCGCGATCTTCGCCCTCGAGACGCTCTTCGACGAGCACGGCCGCCGCTGGCCGGTGATCATCTCCGGCACCATCACCGACGCCAGCGGCCGGACCCTGTCCGGCCAAGTGACCGAGGCGTTCTGGAACTCCGTGCGACACGTCGGCCCGCTCGCCGTCGGCCTGAACTGCGCGTTGGGCGCCGAGGAGCTCCGCCCCTACGTCGCCGAGCTGTCGCGGGTCGCCGACACGTTCGTCTCCGCCCACCCCAACGCCGGGCTGCCCAACGCCTTCGGGGAGTACGACGAGACGCCGCAGCACATGGCCGGCATCCTGGGGGAGTTCGCCACGAGCGGCCTGGTCAACATCGTCGGCGGCTGCTGCGGCACGACCGCCGAGCACATCGCCGCGATCGCGGACTCGGCCAAGGGCGTGACCCCACGGGTCATCCCCGAGATCCGGCCGGCACTCCGCCTCTCCGGCCTCGAGCCGGTCACCATCACCGAGGAGAGCCTCTTCGTCAACGTGGGCGAGCGCACCAACATCACCGGCTCCGCCCGCTTCCGCAAGCTGATCAAGGACGGTGACTACGACGCCGGGCTGACCGTCGCCGCCCAGCAGGTGGAGGCCGGCGCGCAGGTCATCGACGTCAACATGGACGAGGGCATGATCGACGGTGTCGCCGCCATGGACCGCTTCCTGAAGCTGATCGCCTCGGAGCCCGACATCTCCCGCGTGCCGGTGATGGTCGACTCCTCCAAGTGGGAGGTGATCGAGGCCGGGCTGAAGTGCGTGCAGGGCAAGGCGATCGTCAACTCGATCTCGATGAAGGAGGGCGAGGAGAAGTTCATCGAGCACGCCCGCCTGTGCCGGCGCTACGGTGCGGCCGCGGTGGTGATGGCCTTCGACGAGAACGGCCAGGCCGACAGCCTCGAGCGCCGGCAGCAGATCTGTGAGCGCGCCTACCGGATCCTCACCGAGCAGGTGGGCTTCCCGGCCGAGGACATCATCTTCGACCCCAACGTGTTCGCCGTCGCGACCGGCATCGAGGAGCACGCGACGTACGGCCACGACTTCATCGAGGCCACCCGGTGGATCAAGCAGAACCTGCCCGGCGCCCTGGTCTCCGGGGGCATCTCCAACGTGAGCTTCTCGTTCCGGGGCAACAACCCGGTCCGCGAGGCGATCCACGCGGTCTTCCTCTACCACGCGATCGCGGCCGGCCTCGACATGGGAATCGTCAACGCGGGCGCCCTCGTCGTCTACGACCAGGTCGACCCCGAGCTGCGCGAGCGGATCGAGGACGTCGTGCTCAACCGGCGTCCCGACGCAGCCGAGCGCCTGCTCGAGATCGCCGAGCGCTTCAACATCGCAGCCGGCGTCGGTGAGGTCGCCACCGAGGAGTGGCGCGAGCTCCCGGTCGAGGAGCGGATCACCCACGCGCTGGTCAAGGGCATCGACGCCCATGTCGAGCCCGACACCGAGGAGCTCAGGGCCCTGATCGCCGAGCGCGGCGGCCGGCCGATCGAGGTGATCGAGGGCCCGCTGATGGACGGCATGAACGTCGTCGGCGACCTGTTCGGCAGCGGCAAGATGTTCCTGCCCCAGGTGGTCAAGAGCGCTCGGGTGATGAAGAAGGCCGTCGCCTACCTGATCCCGTTCATCGAGCAGGAGAAGCTGGACCGGCCCGAGCTGGCCACCGCCAAGGACACCAACGGCACGATCGTGATGGCCACCGTCAAGGGCGACGTCCACGACATCGGCAAGAACATCGTCGGCGTGGTGCTCCAGTGCAACAACTACGAGGTGATCGACCTCGGGGTGATGGTGCCGGCCCAGAAGATCCTCGAGACCGCGCGCGAGGTGGGTGCCGACGTGATCGGGCTGTCCGGCCTGATCACGCCGAGCCTGGACGAGATGGTCAACGTCGCCTCGGAGATGCAGCGCCAGGGCTTCACGCTGCCGTTGCTGATCGGCGGTGCTACGACGTCGCGGGCGCACACCGCGGTCAAGGTCGACCAGAAGTACGACGGGCCCGTGGTCTGGGTCAAGGACGCCTCCCGCTCGGTGCCGGTCACCGCGGCGCTGCTCGACCCCAAGCAGCGCGACAAGCTGCTCGAGGGCGTGACCGCCGACTACGACTCCCTGCGCACCAGGCACGCCGCCAAGAACGACCGGCCGCTGGCCACGCTGGCGGATGCCCGGGCCGCGCGCACCCCGATCGACTGGACCGGCTACCGCCCGCCGCGGCCGCACCTGCTGCTCCAGCAGGACCACGCGGTCTCCTCGGCGGTCGGGCTGCCCGGTGCCGGTCAGCACGTCCGGGTCTTCCCGAGCGTCGACCTCGCCGAGCTGCGCCGCTACATCGACTGGCAGCCGTTCTTCAACGCCTGGGAGATGAAGGGGTCGTTCCCCGAGATCCTCGACGACGCCGAGTCCGGCGAGACCGCTCGCCGGCTCTACGAGGACGCGCAGGCGATGCTCGACCGGATCGTCGACGAGGGCTGGCTGACGGCCAAGGGCGTGGTCGGGCTGTTCCCGGCCAACTCCGTGGGTGACGACATCGAGGTGTATCTCGGCGAGGACCGCGGCGAGCCGCACGCCGTACTCCATCACCTGCGGCAGCAGGGAGCCCACCGGCCCGGGGTGCCCAACCGCTGCCTGGCCGACTACGTCGCACCCAAGGAGACGGGGCTCAAGGACTACATCGGCCTGTTCGCGGTCACCGCCGGGCTCGGCGTCGCGGAGCGGATCGAGCGGTTCAAGGCCGAGGTCGACGACTACTCCGGCATCCTCCTGGAGTCGCTGGCCGATCGGCTCGCCGAGGCTCTCGCGGAGCGGCTCCACGAGCGCGTTCGCCGCGAGCTGTGGGGGTACGCACCCGACGAGCACCTCGACCAGCACCAGCTGCTCAAGGAGCAGTACGCCGGGATCCGCCCGGCCGCGGGCTACCCGGCCAGCCCCGACCACACCGAGAAGCAGGTGCTCTGGGACCTCCTCGACGTCGGCACCCACACCGGCATGGAGCTGACGGAGTCGATGGCGATGTGGCCGGGCGCGTCGGTGTCGGGGGTCTACTTCAGCCACCCGGAGTCCCAGTACTTCGTGGTGGGCCGCCTCGCACCCGACCAGGTCGCGGACTATGCCGAGCGCAAGGGCTGGACCCTCGCGGAGGCGGAGCGCTGGCTCTCGCCCAACCTCGGCTACGACCCGGAGGACTGAGCGCTGACCGACGTCGGACGACGCCTGGACTCCTTCGCCGCGGTCCTGTGGGACATGGACGGCACGCTGGTCGACACCGAGCCCTACTGGATGGACTCGGAGCTCGCCCTGGCCAAGAGGTACGGCGGTACGTGGAGCCGCGAGCAGGCGCTCCAGGTGGTCGGCTTCGACCTGCTCGACGCCGCCCGGCTGATGCGCCCGCAGATGGGGATCGACCTCGCACCCGAGCAGATCGTCGAGCAGCTGCTGGACGACGTGGTGGCCCGGGTCCGCCGGGAGGTGCCGTGGCGCCCGGGAGCCCGCGAGCTGCTGGCCTCCCTGCGCACGGCGGACGTCCCGTGCGCGCTGGTCACCATGTCGTACACGCGGTTCGCCGATCCGATCGTGGCCGCCCTGCCGGCAGGGACCTTCGACGTCGTGATCACCGGCGACACGGTCGACCGGGGCAAGCCGCATCCCGAGCCCTACCTCGCGGCGGCGCGCGGACTCGGGGTCCCCGCGGTCGAGTGCCTGGCCATCGAGGACTCCACGACGGGTGCGGCGTCGGCGTCCGCCGCAGGGTGCACGGTGCTGGTCGCACCCCTTCACGTGAGCGTGCCGAGCGGAGCGGGCCGGGTCTTCGTCGACTCCCTCGAGGGGCTCGACGCGGCCTCGGTCCTGGGCGCCGTCGGCGTCCTCTAATCGTTGCCGGATCGCGACCTCCGGGCGCCGCTGCGCGATGGACCGGCGCGAAGCCAGCCGCTATGTTCACGGGACTGATCACCCTCGCGAGTCCGCGGGGGGACCGAATCGGGAGGCAGAGACAGTGGATCGGACCAAGAAGCTCGTCGCCGTCGCAGGCACGGCGGCCGTCGTGGCCATGCTGAGCGCCTGCGGCGGAAGCAACAGCAGCAGCGGAGGCAGCACCAACGCCGGAACCGGCTCCCCGTGGATCCTCGGCACCACGGACACCGTGACCGCGCTCGACCCGGCCGGGTCCTACGACCTCGGCTCCTCCACCCTCGAGTACAACCTGTACCAGACCCTGGTGACCGTCCCGCCGAACTCCACCAAGATCGTGGGCGACGCCGCCAAGTCGTGCACCTACAACGACCCGCAGACCCTGACCTGCACGCTCAACCCGGGTGAGAAGTTCTCCAACGGCGACCCGCTGACCTCCTCCGACGTGAAGTACAGCTTCGAGCGGGCGATCCAGATCCAGGACGCCAACGGCGCAGCGATCTACCTCCTCGGCAGCATCACCGACACCGCGAAGAACGGCAAGGTCACCCTCAACAAGGGCGCGATCGAGACGCCGAACGACACCACGGTGGTCTTCCACCTCGACCACCCGGACACGACGTTCCAGTACGTCCTGACCTACCCCGGAGCGGCGGCGATCGTCGATGAGGACGTCTTCCCCGCCGACAAGAAGCTGCCCGACGACCAGGTCATCGGCTCCGGGCCCTACAAGCTGGACCAGTACAAGGCCGCCGACCAGGCCACCCTGTCGCTGAACCCTGACTACACCGGGCCGAACCCGGGCAAGACGGGCCAGGTCTTCGTGAAGTACTACTCCGACCCGACTGCCCTCGCGCTCGCGGCGAAGAACAACGAGGTCGACGTCGCCTGGCGCAGCCTGGCTCCGACCGATGTCGCCAACCTGAAGAAGGACTCCGGCGTCACCGTGGCGACGGGCAAGGGCTCGGAGATCCGCTACTGGGTCTGGAACGTCGCGGGCCAGGTCGGCAAGCAGCTCGCGATCCGGCAGGCGGCCGCCCAGGTGATCGACCGCAACGCGATCGCGACGAAGGCCTACGACGGAACCGTCGACCCGCTCTACTCCATCGTGCCCCCGGGCTACGGCGGTCAGAAGGACTCCTACAAGAACGCCTACGGATCCCCGGACCCGGCCAAGGCCAAGCAGATCCTGCAGGCCGCCGGCATCAGCACCCCGGTGAACCTGACCGTGGGCTGGACGCCCACGCACTACGGCCCGAGCACCGAGGACGAGGCGAACGAGCTGCAGCGTCAGCTCGAGGCCAGCGGGCTGTTCAAGGTGACCCTGAAGAGCACCGAGTGGGACAACTACCAGACCGTCTACAAGCAGGGTGCCTACGACCTGTTCATCCTGGGCTGGTTCCCCGACTACCCCGACGCCGACGACTACCTGTCGCCGTTCATGGTCGACGGTGGGTTCTTCCAGAACGGCTACAAGAACGCCAAGGTGGACAAGCTCGTCAGCAAGGAGCAGGGCAGCAGCAGTACCGCCACCCGGGAGAAGATCTTCGGGCAGCTCCAGGACATCGCGGCCCATGACGTGCCGTTCATCCCGTCATGGGTCGGACAGAACACCGCGGTGTACGGCCCGGGCATGTCCGGCGTCGAGTCCACGCTGGACCCGTCGTTCATCTTCCGGTTCTGGTTGGTCACCAAGGCCGGCTGAGCACACCACCGCACCCGGTCGTGGGGGGAGGCCACCCTGAGTGGTCTCTCCCCATGACTCGTGCCAGGAGGCACCCTCATGACCCGTGCTGGATCAGGATCCCTGCCCCGGTACATCTTTCAGCGCATCGTCCTGGTGATCCCGATGATCTGGGTGATCCTCACCCTCGTCTTCTTCGTGCTCCGGGTCGCCCCGGGCGACCCGGTCTCGGCCGCCCTGGGCTCCAAGCTGAACCCGCAGGCGCTCGCCCAGGCACGTGAGCGGCTCGGGTTCAACCGACCGCTGATCGCGCAGTACTGGGACTACCTGTCCTCGGTGGCGCACCTCGACTTCGGGACCACCTTCAGCGACAACCAGCCGGTGCTGCGGGTGGTCCGTGACAACGGGGGAGCGACCCTGAGCCTGACCCTCGCGGCGTTCGTGATCGCCCTTGCCGTCGGCATTCCGCTGGGTCTGGTCGCCGGGCGCTACCGCGACTCGGTCGGGGACGTGGCGATCCGGCTGTTCGGCATCGTCAGCTATGCGGCGCCGATCTTCTTCGTGGGCTTCCTGCTCCAGCTGTACGTCGCCCCGCCGCTCGGGCTGCCGACGTCCGGTGACGCCAGCCCGATCACGATCTTCGAGGTCAAGCCGAAGACCCACATCCTCCTGATCGACGTCTTCCTGAGCGGGAACGGCGCGGCGATCCAGGACGTGCTCAAGCACCTGGTCCTCCCGGCCGTCACCCTCGGCCTGCTGATCTGCGGAGTCTTCATCCGGCTGGTGCGGGTCAACATGCTGATGACCATGCAGGCCGACTACGTCGAGGCAGCCGAGGCCCGGGGCATCCGGCGCCGCAACGTGACCTGGCGCCACGCCTTCCGCAACGCGCTGGTGCCGGTGATCACTGTGGTCGGGCTCCAGTTCGCGCTGCTGCTGGGCGGGGCGGTGCTGACCGAGACGACGTTCAACTGGCCGGGCCTGGGGCAGAAGCTGGTGCTGTACATCAACAACCGTGACTACGGAGCCGTCCAGGGCATCGTCACGGTGTTCGCGATCGCGGTGGTGCTGATCAGTCTGCTGGTCGACATCATCAACGCGCTCATCGACCCCCGAGTGAGGTTCTGATGCGCGGCATCCTCCGCACCCTGGCCACCCCCTTCACGCAGACCGCCGGCCTGGCCCGCTGGATGCTGGTGATCGGGGTGCTGCTGACCTCCGTCTTCGTGATCTGCGCGGTCTTCGCGCCCTGGCTCGCGCCGTACGGCTTCGCCCAGTCGTCGTCCGGCGGCGTCCCCTTCCCGAAGGTGGCCCCGCCCAGCTCGGCGCACCTGTTCGGCACGGACCGGCTGTTCTTCGACGTCTTCTCGCGGGTGATCTGGGGGGCCCGCACCGCCCTGGAGGTGGTGATCCTCTCGATCGTCGTCTGCGTCGTGATCGGCGTCCCGCTGGGGATCGTGTCGGGCTACTACGGCGGCTGGCTGGACCGGATCCTCGTGCTGGTCACCGACGCGCTCTACGCCTTCCCGTCCTTCCTGCTGGCGATCGTCTTCTCGTTCCTCCTGACCAACCTGCTGGGCGGCACCGTGGTCGCCGTGTCGCTCTCCCTGTCGGTGATCTACGTGCCGCAGTACTTCCGGGTGGTCCGCAACACCACGCTGAGCGCCAAGGAGGCGACGTACGTCGAGGCGGCCCGGGCGATCGGCGCGACCGACCTCACCATCATGCGGCGCTACCTGTTCGGCAACGTGATCCAGAGCGTGCCGGTGCTGGGCACGCTCAACGCCGCGGACGCGATCCTGACCCTGGCCGGGCTGGGCTTCCTCGGGCTCGGGATCCAGTCGACGGACGCCGCCGAGTGGGGCCACGACCTGAACCGCGCTCTGGCCGACGCCGGCGGTGGCGTCTGGTGGACGGGCCTGTATCCCGGGCTGGCCATCGTGCTGCTGGTGACCGGGCTGACCCTGGTCGGCGAGGGGCTGAACGAGACACTCAACCCCACGCTGCGGCGGCGTCGCCTGCTTCCCGTGGTGATGCCGGCGCGGCCGAGCGCCGCGCCCCGGCCCGAGGAGCGGAGCTGACATGGCACTGGACCTGACGGACGAGACGGTCGCGTCGCCCACGGACGCCGTGATCTCGGCCCGTGACGTACGTGTCTGGTACGGCACCACCCGCGGAGCCATCCGGGCCGTCGACGGTGTGAGCTTCGACCTCGCTCCGGGCGAGACCCTGGGGCTGGTGGGCGAGTCCGGCTGCGGGAAGTCCACCCTCGGTCGCGGGCTGATGGGGCTGCTGCCGGAGGGGGCCAAGCGCGATGGCGAGGTGCTGTTCCGTGGCCGCGACATCTTCTCGCTCAGCGCCAAGGAGTCCTACCGGCTGCGGGGCAGCGAGCTCGGGATGATCTTCCAGGAGCCGTTGACCCGGCTGAACCCGCTGATGCGGATCTCCCAGCACTTCGAGGAGACCATCAAGCAGCACGAGCCGTCCCTGTCGAAGGACGAGATCCGGGACCGCGCGCTCGACGTGCTCCGCCTGATGGGGATCCCACCGACCCGCTACCGCTCCTACCCCCACGAGTTCTCCGGCGGGATGCGGCAGCGGCTGATGATCGCGCTGGCGCTCGTGCTGCGCCCGGCGTTCGTGGTGGCGGACGAGCCGACCACGGCCCTCGACGTCCTGGTCGAGGCGCAGATCGTGCAGATCCTCAACGACCTGAGACGCAACTTCTCGACTTCGCTGCTGCTGATCACCCACAACGTGGGCATCGTCGCCGAGGCGTGCGACCGGGTGGCGGTGATGTACGCCGGCCGGATCGTCGAGCAGGGCAAGGTCACCGACGTGTTCCGCAACCCGCAGCACCCCTACACCCGGGAGCTCCTGCGGTCGACGATCTCGCTGACCACCACCGGCCTGCACTCGATCGACGGTGCGCCGCCCGACCTCGTCGACCCGCCGGACGGCTGCCGGTTCCACCCGCGCTGCCCGGACGCCATGACGGTGTGCGCCGGCCAGAACCCGGTGAACATCGAGCGGCCGGGCGGTGGTCGGGTCGAGTGCTGGCTGGCCGGACCGGACGAGCAGATCCCACCCGGTGGGAAGCAGCCACTCAACCAGCAGGAGCTGACCGTTGCCGACGAAGCCTGACACCCAGACCACAGGCACGACCGGGCCGAGCCTGGTCGAGATCCGCGACCTCTCGGTGCACTTCGAGCTGCGCGGAGGGACCCTGTCCCGGCTCCTCGGCCGCGACTCGGGCACGATCAAGGCGGTCGACGGGGTCAACCTCGCCCTGCGGCAGGGAGAGGTCGTCGGACTCGTCGGCGAGAGCGGTAGCGGCAAGTCCACCCTGGGCCGGGCACTCCTCGGTCTGGTACCCGCGACCGCCGGCTCGATCCACCTGCGGGACACGGATGTGGCGTCCCTCAGCCGACGCCGGCTGCGCAACCTGCGCCGGACCGTCCAGATGGTGTTCCAGGACCCGAACGCCGCTCTCAACCCGTCGATGACCGTGGAGGAGGCCGTGGGCGACGCCCTGCGGGTGCACGGCATGAGGTCGGCGACCGAGCGCCGTCGCAGTGTGGTCGACGCCCTCGAACGGGTCGGGCTGTCCCCGGTCGAGCTGTTCCTGACCAAGTACCCCCGCGACCTGTCCGGCGGGCAGAAGCAGCGGGTGGTGATCGCCCGCGCGATCGTGCTGAACCCCGAGGTGCTGGTCGCCGACGAGCCGGTCTCGATGCTCGACATGAGCGTGCGGGCCAAGATCCTCGAGCTGATGCTCCTGCTGAAGCGCGAGCTGAACCTGACGTTCGTCTACATCACCCACGACCTGGCCACCGCCAAGTTCTTCTGTGACCGGATCGCGATCATGTACCTCGGCAAGATCGTCGAGATCGGGCCGACCGACGAGATCTTCGCCAACCCCCGGCATCCGTACACCAAGGCACTGCTGGCGGCGATCCCCGACCCGGACCCCGACCGGATGGTGCCGCGGGACCTGCCCCGGGGCGAGATCCCCGACGCCGCCGAGCCGCCGTTGGGCTGCTCCTTCCACCCGCGGTGTCCCGCAGCGGTGGCGGACTGCGGCTGGGAGTCGCGCGACCTGCGGCCCCTGCTGGAGCAGCACTGGACCCGCGGGGACGCGTCGTACGACGAGGAGCAAGCGCTGGTGGGCGACCTCGAGCACCTGGACAAGCCCACGACGACGGCCCGGTTCGGCAGCGGGGGCAGCGGACCGGTCCGCGCCCTGCTCGACCGGATCCGGCGCGAGGACCCCGACGAGCCGCTCTGGGCCGGCGTGGAGTCGATCGAGCCCGAGGGCAACGGCGTCGCCGTCCGGTTCCGGGAGGCGGGGGCGCCTCGGCTCCGGCGCGCGGGGGGTGTCGAGGTGGCGTGCGTCCTGTATCCCGAGGAGGGCGGCACCGGCGACCCCCGGTCCGGAGATGACCCGAGGTCCTAGTACCACCGGCCAATGGGAACCGCGACCTGGCTCCCGCGATGCTGGAGGGACACCGACTCCAGGAGCCTTCCATGTCTGCCCGCCACGCCCTCGTTGCCCTCGCCACCTGTTCGGCGCTCGCGCTGCCGCTGACCACGGTCGCGCCTGCCCTGGCCAGCCACGGTGGGGGAGACGACGTCCGCACCCACGGCGGATGTCAGGGCCGGGCGGTCTGGAAGCTCAAGGTCAAGCTGGACAGCGGCCGGATCGAGTTCGAGGGCGAGGTCGACAGCAACCACCGCGGACAGGTCTGGGACTGGAAGGTCCGGCACGACGGCAGCGTGTCCGCCAAGGGGTCGAGCACCACGGCGGGCACCAGCGGCTCGTTCACGGTGAACCGCCGGATGGCCGACCTGGCCGGGACCGACACCTTCGCCTTCCGGGCCGAGCGTCGTACGACCGGCGCCGTGTGTCGTGGGACCATCTCACTCTGAGCCCCGGTAGCGGCCTCGCGGCCTGACCACACGAAAGGAACCTCGCGGTGAGGCTGCTGCGCAACCCCATGGTGCAGTTCCTCGTGGCGAGCTTCCTGCTGTTCGGGGCGACGTGGTGGGCGACCGGGATGCTGTCGGAGCGAGCCGGCCGGTCGGAGGCGGTCGCCGACGCCCAGGTGACGACTGAGCTCCTGGCCCACTCGGTCGCCGAGCCGGCCATCCCACGCAAGCTGGTCGCGACCGATCCCGGCGCGATCGACCGCTTCGACCGGGCCGTGCTCTCGCGGCTGATGGTCGGCGACGTGCGCCGGATCAAGATCTGGCGTGCGGACGGCACGATCGTCTACAGCGACGAGACCGATCTGATCGGGCAGCGCTTCCCCCTCGACGACGAGCAGCGGCAGGTGCTGCTGAGCGGCCACACCGAGGGGGGCGTCTCCGACCTGCGCCGCAGCGAGAACAAGTTCGAGACCGACCAGAGCGGCCTGCTGGAGGTCTACACCCAGATCCACTCGCCCGAGGGCACGCCCCTGCTGTTCGAGGCCTACTACTCCCTGACCACCGTGCAGCAGCGCGCGCACGAGGTGCTCACGCCGTTCCGCCGGATCACGGCCGGAGGTCTGCTCGCGATCCTGCTCCTCGGCGTACCCCTGATCGGCGCCCTGACGCTGCGGCTGACCCGCGCGTCGAAGGCGCGCGAGCGGCTGATGCTGCGGGCGATCGACTCCTCCGAGGCGGAGCGGCGCAGGATCGCCCGCGACCTCCACGACGGCGTGGTCCAGGAGCTCGCCGGGACGGCGTTCGCGCTGTCGGGGTCGGCGCGCGAGCCGGGGCTCTCCGCCGAGCTGCGGGGTGACCTCGACCGGGCCGGCCAGGCCGTACGACGTTCCCTGCGGCAGCTGCGCTCGCTGCTGGTGGAGATCCACCCCCCGGGGCTCAACGCCGGGTCGCTGGCCGCCTCCCTGGAGGACCTGACCGCGCCCGCGGTCAGCGCCGGCACCGCGGCCACGGTCTCGGTCAGCGGCATCGAGGGTGCCCCCGACCACGTCGTCACCCTGGTCTGGCGAGCGGCGCAGGAGTCCATCCGCAACGCCGTCCGGCACGCTCACGCCGAGCACCTGAGCGTGGACGTGACCGGCGACGAGCGCCAGGTGCGGCTGGTCGTGAAGGATGACGGTGTCGGCTTCGATCCGGCGCAGCGCTCCGCCGACACCTCCTACGGGCTCCGCGGGCTCAAGAGCCTGGTCGAGGACGGCGGAGGAGTGGTGGACGTGGACTCGTCACCGGACGCCGGGACGACCGTACGAATGGTGGTGGACCGCAGATGAGCGAGCCGACGATCCGGGTCGTGATCGTGGACGACCACGCCGTGCTGCGAGCCGGGCTGGAGCAGCTGCTGGCCGGGCAGGCCGACCTCGAGGTGGTCGGGACCGCCGCGTCCGGCGGCGAGGCGATCGAGCTGGTCCGTGAGCTGCGGCCCGACGTGGTGCTGATGGACCTGCAGATGCCGGGCATGGACGGGGTCGCGGCCACCCGGGAGATCGTGGCCGAGAAGCTCGCCGACGTCCTCGTGCTCACGTCGTACTCCGACGCCGAGCGGATCGTCGGCGCGCTGGATGCCGGCGCCATGGGCTACCTGCTCAAGGATGCCGAGCCCGACGAGGTGCTGATCGGGATCCGGGCCGTCGCCCGCGGAGAGTCGCCGATCAACCCCCGGGCCGCGCGCGAGCTGCTCGGTGCCCGTCGTACCACGCCGGCCGCCGAGCTCACGCCCCGCGAGACCGAGGTGCTGGTCCTGGTGCGTCAGGGGCTGGCCAACAAGCAGATCGCCCGGCGGCTCGGGATCTCCGAGCGCACCGTCAAGGCCCACCTGACCTCGGCGTTCCAACGCATCGGCGTCGTAGACCGGACCCAGGCCGCCCTCTGGGCTGAGCGCAACGGCCTCGACTGACCCCCCGCCGGGCCGCGCGGATGTGTGCCGTTTGGTCCCAAACCGCAACTTTCCGGTCCGAAATGCTGCGGTTTGGGACCAAACGGCGACATGTCGGCCGCCGCGAACGGTCGGTGAGCGGGGGTCGGGTCAGGCGATGTCGTCGACGGTGAGGGTGCCGGGGTCGCTGATGCGTCCGGGCAGCGGCGGCGGGGTGCCGCCGAACTCGGGGCACAACGCCTGGAACGAGCACCAGTCGCACAGCTTGCTGCGGTGGGGACGCCAGTTCCCGGACTCCTCGGCGATCCGGATGGCCCGCCAGATGGCCTCGACCTTGCGCTCGGTGGCGCGCAGGTCGGCCTCGTCCGGGAGGTAGCGGAGCATCTCGCCGTTCCCGAGGTAGACCAGCTGCAGCATCGCCGGGACGGTGCCGCGGGTGCGCCAGAGGACCAGGGCGTAGAACTTCATCTGGAACAGGGCCTTGGCCTCGAACAGCTGGCTCGGGGACCGTCCGGTCTTGTAGTCCACCACCCGCATCGCGCCGTCGGGCGCGACGTCGAGACGGTCGACGAAGCCGCGCAGCAGCAGCTTGGATTCCAGGACGGTCTCGACGTAGAGCTCCCGCTCGGCCGGCTCGAGGCGCCGAGGGTCCTCGAGGGTGAAGTAGCGGTCCAGGACGTCACGAGCGCTGGCCAGCCACTCGGCCAGGTCGGGACCCTCGTCGGTGAACAGCTCCGCGATCGCGGGCTCGGCAGCGAGCAGCGCCTCCCATGTCGGCGTGAGCAGCGCTCGGGCCTGCTCGGGGGTGCGGTCCGCGGACGGGAGATCGAAGAGGTCCTCGAGCACCTTGTGGACCAGGGTGCCGCGGAGGGCATCGGCGGACGGCTCCTCGGGCAGTCGGTCGATGGTGCGGAACCGGTACATCAGCGGGCAGGTCATGAAGTCGGACGCGCGGCTCGGGGAGAGCGCCCCGAGCACCTGCTCGCCGTCGACGGGGGTCGAGCGGAGCTCGGCCGGCGAGGCGAGCGGGGTCGACGGGGTGGACATGACCCGAATCTAGGTGAGGCCACCGACACCACGTGGTACGCCGCGCGCCGCGCGGCCGACCGGTAGCCTCGCAGCATGAGCAACGACCGCGCGCCGGGGGCCTCGCCGCCGGTCTCGCGCCCACCCGGCACGTTCAAGGTGGGCACGATCGCGGGGACCGACGTGCTGCTCACCCGGACCTGGTTCGTGGTCGCCCTCGTGATCGCGATCTTCATGGCCCCAGCGGTCGACCGGGCGCAACCCGGGCTGGGCGGGCTGAAGTACGTCGCCGGGCTGACCTTCGCCGTACTGCTCTATCTCTCGGTCCTGCTGCACGAGGCCGCCCACGCCGTCGCCGCCAAGCGCTTCGGGCTGCCGGTCTCCTCGATCACCCTGCACTTCATGGGCGGCATGACCGCGATCGACAAGGAGCCCGAGCACCCGCGGCAGGAGTTCTGGATCTCGGTGGTCGGCCCGCTGACGTCGGTCGCGGTCGGACTGGTGGCCTCGGCCCTGACGTTCGTCGCTCCCGGGGGGCTGATCGGGCTCGCCGTCGGCGCGATCGCCAGCGCCAACCTGATCGTGGGGGTCGTCAACCTCCTGCCCGGTCTGCCCCTGGACGGTGGGCGGGTGCTCAAGGCCGCCGTCTGGCGCGGCAGCGGCGACATGCACAAGGGCACCGTCGTGGCAGCCTGGGGCGGCCGGGTCCTGGCGCTTCTGGCCTTCGTCGGCTGGCCCCTGCTGACCAGCAAGCTCCTCGGTGGACAGCCGACCGCGATCGACTTCCTGTTCGCCGGCATGATCTCGCTGTTCCTGTGGAGCGGTGCGACCGCGGCCATGACCTCGGCGAAGGTCAGGTCCCGCCTGCCCTTCCTGGTCGCCCGCGACCTGGCGCGCCGTACCCTCACAGTCCCCTCGGAGCTGCCGCTGGCCGAGGCGGTACGCCGTGCCCAGGAGGTCGAGGCGGGCAGCATCGTGACGGTCAGCATCTCCGGACAGCCGGTCGGAGTGGTCAACGAGGTGGCCCTGCTGTCCGTGCCCGAGGACCGTCGCCCCTGGGTCGCGGTGTCGACCGTGGCGCGCACGCTCGACGAGGGCCTGCGACTGCCGGCCGGCATCGGTGGCGAGGACCTGATCCGGGCGATCAGCGCCCGGCCCGCGGGGGAGTACCTCCTGCTCGACCCAGACGGGAGCATCTTCGGCGTCCTCTCCACCGCCGACGTCGACCGGGCCTTCCGCGCGCACGCCTGAGGCCAGCACCGCCCCCGCCGTACTCCGAACCCCGCCGTTTGGTCCCAAACCGCAGGTGTTCGGCCCGAAATCACGCCGTTTGGTCCCAAACCGCAACTCGGGAGCCGGGCCGGAGCGGGCCGGAGGACGGCGCTAGGGTCGCGTCCATGCCCGACGACACGACCGACCCCGACGTCCCGGCGCAGGCGTGGGGGGGAGTCCACCGCGGGCCGCTCCGCGAGGGCGAGTGGGTGCGGCTGACCGACCAGAAGGGCCGCAAGAACAACTTCGAGCTGGTCGCCGGCAAGCGGTTCTTCTCCAACAAGGGCCACCTCGAGCACGACGAGCTGATCGGCCGGGACGAGGGCTTCACGGTGACCTCGTCCGCCGGCGGGGAGTACCTCGTCTTCCGTCCCCTGCTCAACGAGTTCGTGGTGTCGATGCCGCGCGGCGCGGCGGTGGTCTACCCCAAGGACGCCGCGCAGATCGTCGCGATGGCCGACATCTTCCCCGGCGCGGACGTCGTCGAGGCGGGGGTCGGCTCCGGTGCCTTGACCTGCTCGCTGCTGCGCGCGGTCGGCCCGCACGGCCGGGTCACGTCGTACGAACGGCGAGAGGACTTCGCCGACGTCGCCCGGGCCAACGTCAACCAGTTCTTCGGCATGGCCGATGGTCAGGGCCACCCGGCGTGGACACTGCTCGCGGGCGACCTGGCCGAGGAGCTGCCCGCCTCGGGCCTCCGGGCGGACCGGGTGATCCTCGACATGCTGGCCCCGTGGGACTGCCTGGAGGCCACGGCCGGAGCGCTGCGACCGGGCGGCATCGTCTGCGCGTACGTCGCCACGACCACGCAGCTGTCCCGGTTCGTCGAGACCCTCCGGCTCCACGGCGGCTTCACCGAGCCGCAGGCGTGGGAGTCGCTGGTGCGGAACTGGCACGTCGAGGGCCTCGCGGTCCGGCCCGACCACGCGATGATCGGGCACACCGCTTTCCTGGTCACCGCGCGACGGATGGCGCCCGGCACCCGGGCCCCGTTGAAGAAGCGCCGACCGGCCCCCGGCGCCTACGGCCCCGACTACGCCGGGCCGCGACCTCCCGGCGTTCCCCCCGAGCCCGCGGAGGACTGAGCGGGCGACCCGACGTGGTCGCGAACTCCGAGACCAAATCGTGAGAAACGCGCCCGCGTTCGCGTCGTCGAGGCAACCGTGGACGAGTAGGGTCGAATGCAGGAGGTGGGCACATGAGCATGGGTCACGATGCTTCGGGCGCCTCGAACGGCGACCGGAGCGCACGCGAGCTGGCCGAGCAGGTCAGGTTCCTCGAGTCCGAGATCACGGACCTGCGCCGCCGCCTGTCCGACGGACCGGCCGCCGCGCGCGGGATCGAGCTGCGCCTGGCCGACACCCAGCGGTCGCTGTCCGCGGTCACCTCGCAGAACGAGCGGCTCGCCCAGACGCTGCGCGAGGCGCGCGACCAGATCACCAAGCTCAAGGAGGAGGTCGACCGGCTGGCCCAGCCGCCGGCAGGCTTCGGCACCTTCATCAAGCGCAACGAGGACGACTCGGTCGACGTGTTCACCGGCGGCCGCAAGCTGCGGGTCAACGTCAGCCCCGGCGTCGAGATCGACACCCTCGTGCGCGGCCAGGAGGTCATGCTCAACGAGGCCCTCAACGTCGTCGCCGCCCTCGACTTCGAGCAGGTCGGCGAGGTCGTGATGTTCAAGGAGCTCCTCGCCGACAACGAGCGCGCCCTGGTGATCGCCAACGCCGACGAGGAGCGAGTGGTCCGGCTGGCCGACCCGCTGAAGGCCGACACGCTCCGAGCCGGCGACTCCCTGCTGCTCGACAGTCGTGCGGCGTACGCCTATGAGCGGGTCCCGAAGTCCGAGGTCGAGGAGCTGGTCCTCGAAGAGGTCCCCGACATCGAGTACGGCTCGATCGGTGGCCTGCGCAGCCAGATCGACGCGATCCGCGACGCGGTCGAGCTGCCCTACCTGCACCCCGAGCTGTTCCTCGAGCACCAGCTGAAGCCTCCCAAGGGCGTCCTGCTCTACGGCCCTCCCGGCTGCGGGAAGACCCTGATCGCCAAGGCCGTGGCGAACTCCCTGGCCAAGAAGGTCGCAGCCAAGACCGGGCAGGAGGGGAAGTCCTACTTCCTCAACATCAAGGGTCCCGAGCTGCTCAACAAGTACGTCGGCGAGACCGAGCGGCACATCCGACTGGTCTTCCAGCGGGCGCGCGAGAAGGCCAGCCACGGCACCCCGGTGATCGTGTTCTTCGACGAGATGGACTCCCTGTTCCGCACCCGTGGCTCGGGGGTGTCCTCCGACGTGGAGAACACCATCGTCCCGCAGCTGCTCAGCGAGATCGACGGCGTCGAGGCGCTCGAGAACGTCTTGGTGATCGGTGCCTCCAACCGCGAGGACATGATCGACCCGGCGATCCTGCGTCCCGGCCGCCTGGACGTGAAGATCAAGATCGAGCGCCCGGACGCCGAGTCCGCCCGTGACATCTTCAGCAAGTACCTCATCCCCGAGCTGCCCCTGCACGCCGACGACGTCGCCGAGTTCGGCGGCGACCGCGTGTCCTGCGTGGAGGGCATGATCCGGGCCACCGTCGAGCGCATGTACACCGAGACCGAGGAGAACCGCTTCCTCGAGGTCACCTACGCCAACGGCGACAAGGAGGTCCTGTACTTCAAGGACTTCAACTCCGGGGCGATGATCCAGAACATCGTCGACCGGGCCAAGAAGATGGCGATCAAGGACTTCCTCGAGCACGACCAGCGCGGCCTGCGGGTCCAGCACATGCTCCAGGCGTGCGTCGACGAGTTCAAGGAGAACGAGGATCTGCCCAACACCACCAACCCCGACGACTGGGCGCGGATCTCCGGCAAGAAGGGCGAGCGGATCGTCTTCATCCGAACGCTGATCACCGGCAAGCAGGGCACCGAGCCCGGCCGGTCGATCGACACGGTCGGCAACACCGGCCAGTACCTCTAGGAGACGGTCGTGGGCTGGGTGATTCTCGGATTGTTCGTGCTGGGTGTGGGCATCATCTGGCGCAAGGCCCGCAAAGCGTTCCAAGGGGTCGGGCATCGGCAACGGCCCGATCTCGACGGACGCCAGCGTGAACTACACCAACGTGCAGAACCAGGCGAACGGCGCGCAGTTCCGCGACGGCACGCCGTACTGATCGCCCGCCGTCAGACCCGCGCCCGGCCGAGGAAGCCGAAGGACAGCGCCGCGGGTCCGCTGAATCCGGGCAGCGACCCGGTCTCCAGCAGCTCGAGCGTCATTCCCGACTGCTCGACCAGTGCGCCGGCGTCACGTGTCAGGTGACACCCGCCGGCCAGTCGCTGCTGCCACGGGTCGAGCCGGTGCTGCCAGCCGGCGACGCGGTCGTCGGGGGACAGGCCGTGCTCCAGGAAGTGGAGGGTGCCCCCGGGCCGGACCACGCGTCGTACCTCTGAAAGCGCCGCCAGCGCATCCGGGATCGTGCAGAGCGTGAAGGTGCACAGCGCCGAGTCGTACGACGCGTCCGCAGCGGCGATCGCCTGGCCGTCGAGGCCGATCCGCACCACCGGTACGACGCTTGCCGACCGGCGCTTCTCCGAGAGCCGCCAACCGACGTCCGAGGGCTCCACCGCGCCCACCTCGGTGACCTCTGCAGGCAGGTGGACGAGGTTGAGGCCGCCGCCGAAGCCGATCTCGAGGACCCGCCCGGTCAAACCGGCGCAGGCCCGGCTCCGGGACTCCCCGAGGGCGCGACCGCGCAGTGACGCGTCGGTGACCCGGGGCACCACGTGCTCGCTCCACCAGCCCACCCGGCCACATTAGCGGCGGCGCGACCCGTGGCCCGTTCGGGCGGTTGTATCTGGGGCCGGTGACCGGGCCTCATGTTGTCGATACCTCCACCACCACCCACATCGTCAAGGAGATCCGATGTCTGCTCGACCCACCTTCCGCGCTACCGTCACGACGCTCGCCGCCGCAGCGATCCTGGTCGGAGGCGCGAACCTCGCGACGTACGCCGCCTCCGGGCATCCGCTGATCCTCGGCCACTCGAACGCCGCCACGGGGACCACCTCGTTGAAGAACCTCGGGCGTGGCCCGGCACTGAACCTGAACTCGGCGAAGTCCTCGCCCCCGCTGGTCGTGAACAGCTCCAAGATGGTCAAGAACCTCAACGCCAACCAGGTGGGTGGGTTCACGGCCGCCCAGCTCAGCCCGGCCATCGCGACCTACCGGCTCGGCACGTCGGGGGGGACGCTGAGCAACGACCAGCACCTGTTCCAGATCAACGCGCCGAAGGGCAACGTGGAGTTCACGATGACCGGCCTGTGGACCAGCGACAACTCGGCCGACACGATGCAGTGCCTGATCATCGACAAGGGACTGCTCACGAGCACCTCGGACATCACCAAGGTCTACGCGGTGACCTCGAAGTCCAGCACGTCCACGGACGAACCGGTCATCAACCAGACCGGCTTCGCTCACTTCCCGAGGGGGGCCAAGCTGATCTTCGGCTGCATCACGACCGGTGACGCCGGCGTGGTGACTCTCGCCCACCCGATCACCTTCACCTTCCAGAACGTCAACCAGCAGTTCAAGCACGGGTCGAGCATCACGATCGGCCCCCGGAGCCCGATCCGGGCCCTGACCGGACGCTGACCGGTCCCTCGGGCACTTGATCGGCCCCCTGGCCCATCTGGGCCGGGGGGCCGACCTGTTCGGGCCATGTGACCCGGGGCCGACTCCGCCCACCCGAGGCACGCCGACTCGGCGGCGTCGCTCGGCGTCCCCCGGCGCGGTCGGGGCAGGCTGACCCGGATCGGTGTCCGTGTCGGCGCGTAGGCTCGGGACCGTGACGGTACGACGGGTGATGGGCACCGAGGTCGAGTACGGCATCTCGGTGCAGGGGCAGCCCCACGCCAACCCGATGGTGGCCTGCTCGCAGGTGGTGAACGCCTACGCCAGCGCCACGATCAAGGCCCGGCGTGCGCGGTGGGACTTCGAGGAGGAGTCGCCGCTGCGCGACGCCCGCGGCTTCGACCTGAGCCGTCAGGTCGCCGACCCGAGCCAGCTGACCGACGAAGACCTCGGCCTGGCCAACGTGATCCTCACCAACGGTGCCCGCCTCTACGTCGACCATGCTCACCCGGAGTACTCCACACCCGAGGTGACCACCCCCCTCGACATCGTCCGCTGGGACAAGGCCGGCGAGCTTGTCATGCTCGACGCCACCCGGATGGCCGCCGCGACGCCCGGCACTGCGCCCATCCACCTCTACAAGAACAACACCGACAACAAGGGGGCGTCGTACGGCGCCCACGAGAACTACCTGATGAGCCGCTCGACGCCGTTCGGCGACATCGTCCGCCACCTGACGCCGTTCTTCGTGAGTCGTCAGGTCGTCTGCGGGTCCGGCCGGGTCGGGATCGGCCAGGACGGCCGGGAGCACGGCTTCCAGCTCAGCCAGCGTGCTGACTACTTCGAGGTCGAGGTGGGTCTCGAGACGACGCTGAAGCGCCCGATCATCAACACCCGCGACGAGCCGCATGCAGACCCCGAGAAGTACCGCCGCCTCCACGTGATCATCGGCGACGCCAACCTCGCCGAGATCTCGACGTACCTCAAGGTCGGCACCACCTCGCTGGTGCTGGCGATGATCGAGGCCCGGTTCATCTCCGCCGACCTCAGCATCGACGGGCCGGTCGCGGCGCTGCGCGCGGTCTCCCACGACCCGACGCTGCGTGAGCTGATCACCCTCCAGGACGGCCGCACCCTGACCGCGATCCAGCTCCAGGAGGAGTACCTCGAGCTGGCCCGCAAGTACGTCGACGACCGGCTCGGCGCCGACGCCGACGAGCAGACGGTCGACGTCTTGGACCGCTGGGAGTCGGTGCTCACCCGGCTGCAGCGTGACCCGATGCTGTGCGCCACCGAGCTCGACTGGGTGGCCAAGCTGAAGCTGCTGCAGTCCTACCGCGACCGCGACGGCCTCGACTGGGACAGCGCCAAGCTGCAGCTGATCGACTACCAGTACAGCGACATCCGACCCGACAAGGGCCTCTACCAGCGGCTGGTGCAGCTGGGGAAGATCGAGCGGCTGCTCGACGACGACTCCGTCGAGTGGGCGATGCACCATCCTCCCGAGGACACCCGCGCCTACTTCCGTGGCCGCTGCCTGGAGAAGTACGCCGACTCCGTCGCCGCCGCCTCCTGGGACTCCGTGATCTTCGACCTGCCCGGGCGCGAGTCGCTGCAGCGCGTGCCCACCATCGACCCTCTCCGTGGCAGCAAGGCCCACGTCGCCGCGCTGATCGACCGCTGCGACACCGCCGAGGAGCTCTTCCGGGCGCTCACCCGCTGACACCGGGGCGGACCAGGCGCGGCGAGCATGTCCCGCTCCGAGGTTGCGGTTTGGGACCAAACGACGGTGTTTCGGGCGCAGAACATGCGGTTTGGGACCAAACGGCGACCACCGTGCCCCCCGCCGAGCGGTGAGGACCAGTCTCATCGGGTGGATCGAACGGCTAGGGTGAACGCATGGCCCAGGAGCAGAAACAACCCCGCAAGTCGGGCGAGTCCGAGGAGGTCGCGGAGGTCCAGCCCGAGACCGACGTGGCCGAACGCAAGGGAGCGCTCGACGAGGACGTCGACGCGATTCTCGACGAGATCGACGACGTCCTCGAGACCAACGCCGAGGACTTCGTGAAGTCGTTCATCCAGAAGGGCGGCCAGTGAACGAATCCCGACTGCCGGCGTCGTACATGACGCCCGGCACCTCGAGTTTCGCCGACTTCCTGGCCGTGCAGTCTCCCGACCTGCTGCCCTCGCGGCGCGTCGTACCCCAGGGACACGCGGGCGACCTCGCCCCGCACGGTACGACGATCGTCGCCGCCACCTTCTCCGGCGGGGTGGTCATGGCCGGAGACCGCCGAGCCACGATGGGCAACATCATCGCGCAGCGCGACATCGAGAAGGTCTTCCCGGCCGACGAGTACTCCGCGGTCGGCATCGCCGGCACCGCGGGCCTCGCGGTCGAGGTGGTCCGGCTCTTCCAGACCGAGCTCGAGCACTACGAGAAGATCGAGGGGATGACCCTCTCGATGGACGGCAAGGCCAACCGCCTCGCAGCCCTGATCCGGGCCAACCTCGCGATGGCGATGCAGGGCCTCGCGGTCGTACCGCTGTTCGCGGGGTTCGACCTCACGGTCGGCTCCGGCCGGATCTTCTCCTACGACGTCACCGGCGGTCGCTACGAGGAGACCGCGTTCCACTCGGTGGGGTCCGGCTCGATGTTCGCGCGCGGCTCGTTGAAGAAGCTCTACCGCGACGACCTGAGCCAGGACGAGTGCGTGACCGCCATCGTGCAGGCGCTGTACGACGCCGCTGACGACGACTCGGCAACCGGCGGACCGGATCTGGCGCGCCGGATCTTCCCGGTCGTCCAGGTGATCACCGCCGACGGCGGCCACCGGCTCCCGGACGACGAGGTCGCCGCGATCGCGGATGCCGTGATCGCCGGCCGGATGGGTCGGCCGGACGGACCGGCAGCGAGCCTGACCTGATGCCGCGGCCACCCTCGACACGCGTGTCACGACCCCGCTCGACAACCAAGGATGTCGTCCGATGAGCATGCCGTTCTACGTCTCGCCCGAGCAGTTGATGAAGGACCGCGCGGACTTCGCTCGCAAGGGCATCGCGCGCGGCCGCTCCGTGGTCGTGATCCAGTACGCCGACGGCGTGCTGTTCGCCTCGGAGAACCCCTCGCAGGCCCTGCACAAGGTCAGCGAGATCTATGACCGGATCGCCTTCGCCGCGGTGGGCCGCTACAACGAGTTCGAGAACCTCCGGATCGCGGGAGTACGCCTCGCCGACATGCGTGGCTATGCCTACGACCGACGCGACGTCACCGGCCGCGGGCTGGCCAACGCGTACGCCCAGACGCTGGGCACGATCTTCTCCAGCGGTGGCGAGAAGCCCTACGAGGTCGAGCTGTTCGTGGCCGAGGTGGGTGACACCGCCGCCGACGACCAGATCTACCGTCTCACCTACCAGGGGCAGGTCACCGACGAGCACCAGTACGCCGTGATGGGCGGCGCCGACGACGTGGTCGCGTCGTACCTCAAGGACCACTACAGCGAGAACGCCTCGCTCTCCGAGGCACTGCACGTCGCCGTCGCCGCGCTGGGCCACAGCCCCGACGAGTCGGGCGGCTCCGAGGACCGGGTGATCCCTCCTGGAGACCTCGAGGTCGCCGTGCTCGACCGCCGACGGACCCAGCCCCGCAAGTTCAGCCGCCTCGGCCCTCAGCGGCTGGAGGCCCTGCTCGGTGACCGCGGCCCGTCGGAGCCGAGGCCGGAAGAGGTGCCCCCAGCGGGCGCACACGCCGCCGACGTGCCCACGGACGAGCCCGCCGAGCCCAGCGCGGCCCCGACCGATCCGTCGGCCGAGCAGCCGGGCGACCACTCCGCCGGCTGAGGACACTGCGGTTTGGGACCAATCCGCGGTGATCGAGTCCGAAACGACGCCGTTTGGGACCAAACGGCGTGGCCAAGCGGCGCGTACGTCGGGGTTCTCCACAGGTGAGTCTGTGACGGACGCGGCGCCGGCCGCCGACCGCGCATCCTGTCGGGGTGAGCATCCGCGAGAGTCCCATCCGTGGCGAGGTGAGGCAGGTCGGCTTCCGTCGCGTCGCGCACGGCCTGTTCGTTCGGTGTCGAGACGGATTGTCCGCAGGAGAGGAGCTTCTCCGCGACCTCGACGCGTGGCTGTGCGTGCTTCCTCCCGAGGCGGTGTTCACGCACGTCACCGCGGCTCGCATCCGAGGTTGGCACCTTCCCCCGCTGCCGGAGCAGGTGCCGGTGTTCGCGGCCGTCCATGGCGGCGAACGACGGGCGCGGCGGCCAGGGCTCATCTGCTCGCGACTCGTCGAGCGCGACGACGCCACCCTCAGCAAGCGCGAGGTCGTCAACGGACTACCGGTCGACACCCCCGAAGAATGCCTGCTTCGGTGTGCACGCGATCTCGGCCATCTCGATCTCGTGGTGATGATCGACTCGGCGCTCCGCTGTGGTCACGTTGACAGCGGTCGCATGGCCGCGTTGCTGGCCAGCCGTCGGCCCGGGGTCCGGGCTCTGCGGGCTGCCTGGGTGGCGGCCGACCCGCGGTCGGAGTCCGGAGGCGAGACCGTGCTGCGCATCTTCCACCACGTCATGGAGGTGCCGGTGGAACCCCAGGTCGAGGTCCGCGACGGCGACGGCCGGTTCGTGGCCCGCGCCGACCTCCTGGTCATCGGGACCTCGCTTCTGCACGAGTACGACGGAGCAGGTCACCGCGACCGTGGGCAGCACCGCTCCGACCTGCGACGAGAGCGCAAGCTCGCCAGTACGCCATACGTCCGTCGGGGGTTCTCGATGGACGACCTGATCAACCAACCGGCCGTGACGATGCACGAGCTGGACCGGGTGCTGGGGCGCACCCATCAGCCTGGCCGGCTGCGGCGGTGGCGTCGGGCGGTGGAGCAGTCGCTGTACTCCCCGGTCGGAAGGTCGCGCATCATGAACCGCTGGCATCGCGAGATGGGGATCGTCGATTGGTCACGAAGACCGTGATGCGGCCTCAACCCTCTGTGGTTTGGGACCAAACGGCGGAAATGCCATCCGCCGCGCAAACATGGTCGGAACAGATTGGCGCAGGCGGCCTAGGCTGGGGGCGTGGACCGTCGGATCTTCGGGATTGAGAACGAGTACGGCGTCACGTGCACGTTCAAAGGGCAGCGGCGGCTGAGCCCCGACGAAGTCGCTCGCTACCTGTTCCGCAAGGTGGTCAGCTGGGGCCGGAGCTCCAACGTCTTTCTGCGCAACGGCGCCCGGCTCTACCTCGACGTCGGGAGCCACCCCGAGTACGCGACGCCGGAGTGCGACGACGTCGCCGAGCTGGTCACCCACGACAAGGCGGGGGAGCGGGTCCTCGAGGGACTGCTCAAGGACGCCGAGCAGCGTCTTCACGACGAGGGCATCCAGGGCGAGACCTACCTGTTCAAGAACAACACCGACTCCGCCGGCAACTCCTACGGCTGCCATGAGAACTACCTGGTCAGCCGAGCGGGGGAGTTCAACCGGCTCGCCGACGTCCTGATCCCGTTCCTGGTCACCCGGCAGATCCTGGTGGGTGCCGGCAAGGTGACGCAGACCGCGCGCGGTGCGTCGTACGCCGTGAGCCAGCGCGCGGAGCACATCTGGGAAGGCGTCAGCAGCGCCACCACCCGGTCCCGGCCGATCATCAACACCCGCGACGAGCCGCACGCCGACGCCGAGCGCTTCCGCCGGCTGCACGTGATCGTCGGCGACTCCAACATGAGCGAGACCACGACGCTGCTCAAGGTGGCCAGCTGCGATCTCGTGCTACGGATGATCGAGGAGGGCGTGGTGATGCGCGACCTCACCATGGAGAACCCGATCCGGGCGATCCGCGAGATCAGCCACGACGTCACCGGCTCCCGCAAGGTGCGGCTCGCCAACGGCCGCGAGGCCAGCGCCCTCGACATCCAGCACGAGTACCTCTCCAAGGCGCGCAACTTCGTGGACCGTCGCGACATCTCCACCCCGGTGATCGAGCAGGCCCTCGAACTGTGGGAGCGCGGGCTCAAGGCGGTGGAGTCAGACGACCTCGGCCTGGTCGAGCGCGAGCTCGACTGGGTGATCAAGTGGAAGCTGATCGACCGCTACCGCGCCAAGCACGGCCTGCCGCTCGGCCATCCGAGGGTGGCCCAGCTCGACCTCGCCTACCACGACATCCGGCGCGACCGCGGGCTGTACTACCTGCTCGAGAAGCGCGGGGCGGTGGCGCGGGTGACCACCGACCTGAAGATCTTCCGGGCCAAGTCCGTGCCTCCGCAGACGACGCGCGCGCGGCTGAGGGGCGAGTTCATCCGCAAGGCGCAGGAGCGCCGGCGCGACTTCACCGTCGACTGGGTGCACCTCAAGCTCAACGACCAGGCCCAGCGCACCGTCCTGTGCAAGGACCCGTTCCGCGCGTACGACGAACGGGTGCAGCGGCTGATCGACGGCATGTGACCGTCGCCGAGCCCCGGATTGCTGCGGTTTGGGACCAAACGGCAGCAACAGCCGGGAGAAGTACGCCGTTTGGTCCCAAACCGCAACCTCCCGGCCGCACGCGCACGTCGGTGTGGGTTACCCAGGATCGCCGGATAGGGTGAACGCTCCCGACCCCGACGTCCGAAGGCTCTGTTGTGCGTACCCGCCGTCCCCCTGTCCGTCTCGCTCCTGCCGCCCTGGCGCTGGTGACCGCTGCGGTCCTCGCCGGCTGCGGAAGCACGAGCAGCACCCCAACCAGCACCGGCAGCACCGGCAGCAGCAGCTCGCCGACCAGCTCGGCCAGTGTGGGTGGCCCCGGCCTGGAGTCGGTGACGATCACCGGCCCGGTGGGCAGCTCGCCGACGGTGAAGTTCACCGGGGCGACGACCAACACCGCCACCGCGACCAAGACGCTGGTGACGGGCAAGGGTGCCAAGCTCAAGCAGGGTGACTCCCTGATCGTGCACACGGTGATCGCCGACGGCTCCACCCAGAAGACGGTCGCCAACTCCTACACCGACCACCAGCCCCAGGTGGTCGCCCTCGCCAAGTCGGTGAGCTCGATCTTCCTCGACGCCCTGGTCGGCCAGCGGGTCGGCTCCCGCGTGGTGATCTACACGCCTGCGTCGGCGGTCTTCGGCGCGCAGGGCAACCCGCAGATCGGCATCAAGAGCACCGACAACGTGCTGATCGTCTTCGACCTGGTCGGCCAGCCGGTCACCCAGCCCGACGGCGCCAAGCACGCGTCCCCGGCGTGGGCGCCGAAGATCGTGAAGACGAAGCACCTGATCACCGGCCTGGACTTCACGAAGACGCCCAAGCCGGACGGGAAGCTGCGCTCGGTGGCGCTGCGGACCGGCACCGGCCCCAAGGTCAAGGCCGGGCAGACCGTCTTCGCCCGCTATCTCGGCCAGGTCTACAAGGGCAGCAAGCCCTTCGACCAGAACTTCGACGCCCAGACACCGACGCCGTTCCAGATCGGGGTCGGCGCGGTCGTGAGCGGCTGGGACAAGACCCTGGTCGGCCAGCACGTAGGGTCCGAGGTGGTGCTCGCCATCCCGCCCAAGGAGGGCTACGGCGCCAAGGGCCAGCCCACGGTCGGCATCAAGGGCACCGACACCCTCTACTTCGTGGTGGACATCGTCGGGGCCGCCTGAGCGTGATGAGGGCCCGTACGTCGCAGCAGGGGGAGGCATGAGCGCGCCGAAGACCGAGCGTCTGCTCAACCTCCTGATCATGCTGCTCGTCCAGCGGCACTTCGTCCCGAAGGAACGGATCCGTTCGATCCTCTACCCGGGCGCGTCGAGCGACGCCTTCGAGAAGATGTTCGAGCGCGACAAGGAGGAGCTGCGCAGCCTCGGCGTACCCATCGAGGTGGGCCAGATGGACGCCTACTTCGACGACGAGCCGGGCTACCGGATCCGTGCGGACGAGTTCGCTCTGCCGGAGATCTCGCTGGAGTCCGACGAGGCGGCAGTGGTGGCCTTGGCCACCAAGGTCTGGGAGCACGCCCGACTGGCTGAGGCCACGACCGACGCGGTCACCAAGCTGACCGCCGCGGGGATCGACCTCGACCTCGGTGCCCTCGACATCGCCCAGCCGCGGCTGAGCGCCGACGAGCCGTCGTTCGACGCGTTCTGGGAGGCGACGATCAGCCGGCGCCGGGTCACGTTCGACTACCGCCGCCCCGGGTACGACGCCGCCCTGACCCGTCATCTCGAGCCGTGGGGCGTGGTCCGGTTCTCCGGGCGTTGGTACGTCGTCGGGCTGGACACCGACCGCGGCGAGGAGCGGGTCTTCCGCCTGTCCCGGGTCGTCGGTCCGGCCACGGCCTCGGGTCCTCCCGGTGCCTTCGAGATCCCGCCGGGCACCGACGTCCGTGAGATGGCCCGCAGGCTGGCACCGGTGTCACCCAGCGAGCCGGCCGTCGTCCTGGTCCGGCCCGGAGCCGGCGCCGCGCTCCGGCGGCTCGCCGCCGACGTGGACCGCGGTGTTCCCGGCCCCGACGGCACCGACGCGTGGGACCGTCTCGCCCTGCCCGGGGGCGCGCAGGACGACGAGCTCCTGGCCCTCGGCCCGGACGTGTACGTCGAGTCCCCGGCCTCGCTCCGCTCGTCCGTGGTGGCGCGGCTCGAGGCCGCCGCGAAGGCGCTGGCATGACCACGTCGTCCGGTGGCGCCAAGGACCAGGTCGGCCGTCTGCTCCGGCTGGTTCCGTACCTGCACGGTCGCGAGCAGGTCTCCCTCGAGGACGCCGCGCGCGTCCTGGCGGTCTCGCCCGAGCAGCTCGACAAGGACCTGCGGGTGCTGTTCCTGTGCGGGCTGCCCGGCGGCTACCCCGACGACCTGATCGACGTCGACCTGGACGCCCTCGAGGGCGAGGGCATGATCCGGGTGACCAACGCCGACTACCTGGCCCGGCCGCTGCGGCTGAGTCCCACCGAGGCGACCGCGATCATCGTGGCCCTGCGCGTGCTGAGGGCGGGCGCCGGTGACGACACCCGCGAGGTCGTGGACCGGGCGCTGTCAAAGCTCGAGGCCGCCGCCTCCGGCGTCGCACCCCCGCTGGTCGACCCAGGAGACGTCGTACCCTCCACGCTCGCATTGCGCGCCGAGCTGGAGAGTGCGGTCGCCGCAGGGCGACAGGTGCGACTGACCTACTACGTGCCGGCGCGGGACGAGGAGTCGGAGCGGGTCGTCGACCCGCACGCCGTGGTGACTCACCACGGGGTCGACTACCTCGACGCTTGGTGCCACAGTGCCGAGGCGCCGCGGTTGTTCCGGCTCGACCGGATTCATGACGCGAGGGTCCTCGACACCCCGGTCGTGACCGACGCCGGTGAGACCCGGGACCTCTCGGACGGGGTGTTCACCAGCGGTGACGAGGCGACCCTGGTGACGCTCGCGCTCCAGCGCGAGGCGCGCTGGGTCGAGGAGTACTACGCCGTCCAGGCGACGCGGCCGGCTCCGGACGGTACGTCGGAGGTCGATCTGCTGGTGGGTGACGAACGGTGGCTCCAGCGGCTGCTGCTGCGACTGGCGCCGTACGCACGTGTGGTCGCGCCGGAGGACTTCGCCCAGGGAACCGCCGACGCCGTCAACGCGGCTTTGGCCCTGTACGCAACACCCGCGGGCTAGACTGAAACGGTACTTCCTTCTCACGTCAGGACTTCTCCATGCGCTCCCTGCTGATCGGCGGCCTCGGTACTCCCGAGCTCTTGCTCATCCTCGCCGTCGTCATCTTGCTGTTCGGGGCCAACAAGCTCCCCGACCTGGCTCGCGGCAGCGGCCGGGCCCTGCGCATCTTCAAGGCCGAGGTCTCGTCCATCGACGACGACACCAAGACCCCGGAGCAGCGCGACCTCGAGGCGCGGCAGAACGCCGAGCGCGAGGCGCTCGAGGCCCGCCAGGCCGCCGAGCGCGAGGCCACGACCCGCCCGGTCGAGCACCGCGACGACACGACCGCCTGACCGGCGGTCCCCACATCCATGAGCGGGGTCATCGACCTCCTGCGCGGCAAACCGCACAACCCGGTCGGTCCGGACGGCCGGATGGCCCTGTCGGACCACTTCCGGGAGCTGCGGGCGCGGCTGATCCGCTCGACGCTGATCCTGGTCGTCCTGTTCTTCGTCGCCATCTACTTCTACGACCACCTGCTCACCGTCGTGCAGCACCCGTACACCCAGGCACAGAAGAACCTCCCCGACAGCGTCAAGACCGAGCAGGTCGTCAACGACGCCACCGGTGGTCTCCTCCTCCAGATGAAGCTGTGCGGCATGGTCGCCCTGATCGCAGCCAGCCCCTACTGGCTGTACCAGATCTGGGCGTTCGTGCTGCCCGGGCTGCACGAGAACGAGAAGAAGTACTCCCGGATGTTCGCGGCGGTCGCCGGCCCGCTCTTCCTCGGTGGCGTCGCGCTGGGCTACTACATCCTGCCCAAGGGCCTGACCGTGCTGATCTCGTTCACGCCGAAGGGCGTGACCAACCTGATCGACTTCTCCAAGTACTTCTCCTTCATGATGCGGATGCTGCTGGTCTTCGGCATCGCGATGGAGATCCCCTTGTTCGTGGTGCTGCTCAACCTGGCCGGGGTCGTCAGCGGTCAGGCGCTGGGCAGGCACCGGCCCTGGATCGTGATCGGCACGATGATCTTCGCCGCCGTGGCGACGCCGTCCACCGACCCGTTCTCGATGCTGATGCTGGCGGTCCCGATGCTCGCGCTGTTCGCGCTGTCCGAGATCATCGCCCGGGTCTCCGACCGGATGCGCGGTCGTGGCGCCCATGCACCCAACCGCACCGACCAGTGGGCCGACGACCAGGCCTCGACCCTGTGAGCTCCCGCGAACCCGACCCCTCGTCGTACGACGAGGTGGACGCCTTCGACCTGCCCGACTGGCTGGGAGTCGAGACGGTGACCTGGGGGGCCCTGGCCGGCCTCGGGAGCGGCCACCGCGTCGAGGGCGAGTTGACCGCGCAGTCGCGGGAGCCGCTCGGCTGCGACCTGCTGGCGGTCGACGACGCCTATCCGGCCCCGGTCGCCCCGGACTCGCTGCGGGTCAGGGTGCACCAGCTGTGGCGGCACGGCGAGGTGCTCGTGCTCGGTGATGCGGACCGGTTGGTCCTGGCGCTGCCCGGGTCCCGGTTGGACCCCGAGACGGTGCTCGAGGCCGTCGGACGGCTGGCCCACGCGGTCGGGTCCACCGGCGGGTTCGGCGTACGTCTCCGGGCCGGCGGCGACCACCGCCGCTGAGGCTGTGGGCCGGGTCGGTCTGCGGTTTGGGACCAAACGGCGTCATTTCGGTCTGGATTTCTGCGGTTTGGGACCAAACGGCGGTCATCGGTGACCGGATAGTCTGCGCGCGTGGCCACACGGGAGATCGCCCTGCTGACCAACCCGACGGCGGGGAAGGGAAAGGCCGGCCAGGTCCGGGACCTGGCCCTGACCAGGCTCCGCGACGCCGGCCTGGTCGTCCGCGACCTCCAGGGCCGCGACGTCGACGAGGCGGCCGACCTGGCGCAGCAGTGCGTGGCGGACGGCGTCGAGGCGCTGGTGGTCTGCGGGGGTGACGGCATGGTCCACCTGGCCGTGCAAGCGGTCGCGACCACCCCGACGGCGCTCGGCATCATCCCGGCCGGGACGGGCAACGACGTCGCGCGCTACTTCGACATCCCGCGCAAGGACGCCCGCGCCGCGGCCGATCGGGTGATCGCCGGTACGACGCGCACGATCGACCTGGCGCGCAGCGGGTCTCGCTACTTCGTGACCGTCCTCGCGGCCGGATTCGACGCCGTGGTCAACGAGCGGGCCAACCGGATGTCCTGGCCGAGGGGCCAGATGCGCTACAACCTGGCGACCCTGGCCGAGCTCCGGGTCTTCGAGCCACTGCCCTACACCCTCCAGATCGACGGCGAGCAGCTCACGCTCGACGCGATGCTGGTCGCGGTCGGCAACGGACCGTCGTTCGGAGGTGGCCTGCGGATCACCGAGGGCGCGGTCCTCGACGACGGCATGCTGGACGTCGTGATCATCAAGCCGATGTCCAAGACCGGGCTGATCCGGACCTACCCCAAGCTGTTCAAGGGCACCCACGTGACGCACCCGCAGTACGAGCACCACCTCGCCAGGACCGTGACCGTGGCGGCGCCCGGGATCGTGTCCTACGCCGACGGGGAGCGCTTCGGCCCGCTCCCGCTGACCATCGAGTGCGCGCCCGCAGCGCTGACCGTGCTGGCGTGAGCGCCTCTCACCAGTCGCGGGGCTACCCGGTGTACGACGAGTTCGCCGGGCTCTACGACTTCCCCCTCGACGACTTCCAACGACGAGCCTGCCACGTGGTCGAGGAGGGACAGGGCGTCCTGGTCGCGGCCCCCACCGGCTCCGGGAAGACCGTGGTGGGCGAGTTCGCCGTACACCTGGCGCTCCAGACCGGACGCAAGTGCTTCTACACCACCCCGATCAAGGCCCTGTCCAACCAGAAGTACCACGACCTCGTCTCCCGCTACGGCGCCGACCAGGTCGGCCTGCTGACCGGCGACGTGACGGTGAACGGCGAGGCACCGATCGTCGTGATGACCACCGAGGTGCTGCGCAACATGCTGTACGCCGGGTCCGGGACCCTGCTCGGTCTCGGCTTCGTGGTGATGGACGAGGTGCACTACCTCGCCGACCGCTCCCGCGGAGCGGTCTGGGAGGAGGTGATCATCCACCTCCCGGAGTCGGTGGCCCTGGTCTCTCTGTCCGCGACGGTCTCCAACGCCGAGGAGTTCGGCGAGTGGCTCGAGACGGTGCGCGGCGACACGACCACCATCGTGGAGGAACGCCGGCCGGTGCCGCTCTACCAGCACGTGCTGGTCGGCAAGCGGATGCTCGACCTGTTCGCCACCTCCGACGTCGATGCGGCGGCCGGGTTCGTCAAGGAGGGGGCGCCGGTCAACGCCGAGCTGCTGCGCGTGGCGCGGGACGACTGGGCGAGCACCCACATGCGCGACCGTCGTACCCCCCGAGGGCGGGCCCAGGGCGGCCGCGGCGCGGGCGGACGACCCGGCGGACAGGGCCGGCCGGTCGGCAACGGCCGGCGCGTCTGGGTGCCGAGCCGGGTCGAGGTGCTCGAGCAGCTCGACGCCGCCGGGCTGCTCCCCGCGATCGTGTTCATCTTCAGCCGGGTGGGCTGCGACGCGGCGGTCCAGCAGTGTCTGCGCTCGGGCATCAAGCTGACCTCGGTCGAGGAGCGCGACGAGATCGCGGCGTACGTCGACGAGGCCTGCGCCGACCTCCCGGATCCCGACCGGCAGGTCCTCGGGTTCCACGACTTCCGCGACGCCCTGACCCGTGGCATCGCCTCTCACCACGCGGGGATGCTGCCCGCCTTCAAGCAGTGCGTCGAGCAGCTCTTCGTCCGCGGCCTCTGCAAGGCGGTCTTCGCGACCGAGACGCTGGCCCTGGGCATCAACATGCCGGCCCGCACCGTCGTGCTGGAGAAGCTCTCGAAGTGGAACGGCGAGACGCACGCCGACATCACGCCGGGGGAGTACACCCAGCTCACCGGCCGGGCCGGTCGCCGCGGCCTCGACGTCGAGGGTCACGCCGTGGTGCTGTGGCAGCCCGGGATCAACCCGTCGGAGGTCGCGGGGCTCGCCTCCACCCGCCTCTACCCGCTCCGCTCCAGCTTCCGCCCGTCGTACAACATGGCGGTCAACCTGGTCACCCAGGTCGGCCGGGAGCGGGCACGGGAGCTGCTGGAGATGTCCTTCGCGCAGTTCCAGGCGGACAAGGCCGTCGTCGGGCTGGCCCGCCAGCTGACCAAGAGCCAGGACGCGCTCGCGGGCTACGCCGAGGCGGCGACGTGCGACCGCGGCGACTTCATGGAGTACGCCGCGCTGCGGCACCGCGTCTCGGAGCTCGAGAAGGGCGCGGCGCGGGCTCGGAAGGCCGACCGGCGCGAGGACGTGATCGAGTCGCTCACCCGGCTCCAGCGCGGTGACGTGATCGAGATCCCGGCGGGCAAGTTCGCCGGGTTCGCCGTCGTCCTGGATCCCGGGGTGTCCCCGGAGGGACCGCGACCCCAGGTGCTGACCGCGGAGCGACAGGCCCGGCGCTTGAGCCTGCTGGACTTCCCGTCGCCGGTCGAGGCCGTCACTCGGGTACGGATCCCGCGGCAGTTCAACGCCCGCAACCCCCAGTCGCGGCGCGACCTGGCGTCGTCGCTGCGGGCCGGCACCCACAACCTCACGCCGCCCCGCCGCCGCGAGACCTCGCCCGCGGCGCGGGTCGACCCCGAGGTCGAGGCTCTGCGGCAGGAGCTGCGCGCGCATCCGTGCCACGACTGCCCAGAGCGGGAAGCCCACGCCCGCTGGTCGGAGCGCTGGTACAAGCTGGACCGCGACGCACGCACCCTGGAACGGCGGGTCGAGCAGCGCACCAACACCGTGGCCCGCCAGTTCGACCGGGTCTGTGAGGTGCTGGCGACGCTGGGCTATCTTGCGGGTGACGAGGTCACGGAGCTGGGCCGTCCGCTGCGCCGGATCTACTCCGAGCTCGACCTGGTCGTCGCCGAGGCCCTCCGGCTCGGGGTGCTCGACGGGCTCGGGACCGCCGCTCTCGCCGCGGCGTTGTCGACGCTGGTCTTCGAGGCGCGGCGGGCCGAGGAGGGGCAGTCGCCACGGATCCCCGGCGGGGACACCCGTCGTGCGATCGAGGCGCTCGAGGGGCTCTGGCGCGACCTGGCCGAGGTGGAGCGGGCACACCGGCTCGACTTCCTGCGGCGACCGGACCCCGGGCTGGCCTGGGCGGCGTACCGCTGGGCCGAGGGCGACGACCTTGCCGAGGTCCTCGGCGAGACCGAGCTGACCGCGGGCGACTTCGTGCGCTGGATCAAGCAGCTGATCGACCTCAGCGGGCAGGTCGCCGACGCCGCCGGTGCCGGCGCCCTGCGCGAGACCGCCCGGGACGTCGTACGACGGGTGCGCCGGGGCGTCGTTGCCGTCGCCCCCCTGGAGGACTGAGCGCCTGCAGGTCTGCGGTTTGGGACCAAACGGCAGCATTTCGGACCGAAAACGTGCGGTTTGGGACCAAACGGCGGGTCGCCGACCCGCGGCCATCAGCCGGCGAGCACCGCGGTCAGCCGCTTCACGGGTGAGTCGAGGTTGTACCGCTCGGCCAGCGCCTCGACCAGCGCCGGGTCGCGTGGCGCGGACGGCAGCGTCGCGTCGTACGACGCGAGGTCGATGTCGCGGGCCACGGCCACCACCGTCGGCGCGACCTCGAGATAGTCGGCGGCGTCGAGGATCCGGCGCCGCGGACCGGGCGACATCGCCGACTCCGGGTCCGTCGCCGCGGCGATGATGCCGCGCAGGTCGCCGAACTTCAGCAGCAGCGAGGCGGCCGTCTTGTCGCCGATCCCGGGCACCCCCGGCAGCCCGTCGGAGGCGTCCCCCCGCATGGTGGCGTAGTCGGCGTACTGAGCGGGCAGCACGGAGTACTTGCCGACGACGACCTCGTCGGTGACCCGCTCGTGGTTTCCGACGCCCTTGGCGATGTAGAGGATCCGCACGCCCGCCTTGTCGTCGACCAGCTGAAAGAGGTCGCGGTCGCCGGTGACCACGTCGACCGGCATCGACGCACCGGTGGCCAGGGTGCCGATCACGTCGTCGGCCTCGTAGCCGTCGGCTCCGACCACGCAGATCCCGAAGGCGTCGAGGACCTCGAGGATCACCGGCACCTGCACTTCGAGCGGGTCGGGGACCTCCTCGATGTCGGGCCTGGGCCCGGGGATCGCCGCCACCACGCGGTGCGCCTTGTACGACGGGATCAGGTCGACGCGCCACTGCGGACGCCAGTCGTTGTCCCACGCGCAGACCAGGTGGGTGGGCCGGTAGTCGCCGACCAGACGGCTGATGAAGTCCATGAAGCCGCGCACCGCGTTCACCGGGGTGCCGTCGGCTGCCAGCACCTCCGGCACCCCGAAGAAGGCACGGAAGTACATCGACGCGGAGTCGAGGACCATCAGTCGCTGTTCGCTCACCACGGGGCGAGAGTCTGCCTCATCCCTGCGGCATCGGGGAGCCGGATCGCGCTAGGGTCGGCGGCGTGGAGGACACCGACCGCACGATCGTGCACCTGCTGGCGGCCGACGGACGCATGTCCTTCACCGACCTCGGCAAGGCGACCGGGCTGTCGACCTCGGCGGTCCACCAGCGGGTGAAACGGCTCGAGAAGCGTGGCGTGATCTCCGGGTACGGCGCCGCGATCGACCACGAGGAGCTCGGCCTGGCGCTGACCGCGTTCGTCTCGATCACGCCGATCGACCCCTCTCAGCCCGACGACTACCCGGACCGGCTGCGCGACATCCGCGAGATCGAGTCGTGCTGGTCGGTGGCCGGCGACGAGTCCTACATCCTCAAGGTGCGGGTGGCCACGCCGTCCGCGCTGGAGGGGCTGATCGCGCGGATCAGGTCGGTGGCCAACGTGTCGACACGGACCACGATCGTCCTCAGCACGCCGTACGAGAACCGCCCGGTCACCTGAGTCGCTGCGGCGGGGGACCGATCTGCGACCTGCCGAGAAGGCCGACCTGATCGTCGCCTCGCCGCCAGGTCGCGAACCTCTGGATGCATGGCGGCAACCTGCACCGGTCGCGGCACTACGCCCTGTCCCTCCCCCTCCAGCTCAAGGCCCGCTTCGAGGGGCCTCGACGACACCCCGGTCTACCGGCTGCAGGAGGTGCACCACACCGGGTGAGCCGCCGTCAGGTGGTGAAGCCGGCGTGCACGTGGTCGTGGTGGGTGTCGTCGCTGAACCACTGCGGAGCCGCGCCGAGCAGGTAGGGGCCGCCGACGTTGTAGGAACCGGCGGCGGCCACCGCGTGCATGTAGTCCTCGACCGGGGTCCGCGGAGTTCGCGGGTCGACGACGGACTGGCCGTCGATCGCCCAGGTGTCGAACGCCCGGCCCTGCGGGTGGTCGCTGAGGCGCGTCGTACCGAAGACGTGGAGCGGGTGCCCGGTGCGCACGACGCTGACGTGCGGGCGGTGGGTACGGGCGACCGTGAGCAGCGCGGTCAGGACCGAGTCGTGCACCCGGCCGGAGCGGATGTCGGCGGCCGCGGCGGGTGGCAGAGTGATCCGGTCCTCGGCGAGGACGCGACGCGCGGCGGGGGTCAGGTGTGTTGCCGGTGCTCCCGGTCGCGACGGGTTTACGGCGGTCACCCGCCAGGACGCACCCGCCCGGCTCAGCCGGACGTCGTAGGTGTGCCCTCCGGTGGTGAGGCGCCCGGTTGCGGTGCTCCACGACCGGGTCACGACCAGCACGCTGGCGCTGTCGGCGAGCAGGCCGCCGTACTGTGCGTCGATCACCTGAAGCGCGGTCTGACCCCCGCTGCCCCCCGCCTCGACCCGTCGTACGGCGGCGACCTTGCAGGCCGGCACGAGCTCGCCCGGCCCCGGCACCCAGAGCGTGACCGACGGCAGCCCGGTGGCAGTGGGGTCGGACCTCGCCGTCGTGGGGTCCGCGGGGTAGGAGCCGATGCCGATGCGGCTCGGCGCCACCCACCCCGCAGGTGCGCTGGCGTCGGACGAGTGGCCGGAACATGCGGTGGCGAGCACCCCGAGCCCGGCGACCAGGACCGAGCGCCGCGGGATCTCCACCCGACCACCCTAGGCATGGAGTCTGTGGCCGAGGCGTCTCGGTCGACCCGCCGTTTGGTCCCAAACCGCAGATTTCAGGACCCGAAACCTGCGGTTTGGGACCAAACGGCGTGATTCCGACCGCGCGCTCAGTGGGCCTGGAGCGCGGCGGTACGACGTGAGGCCTCGGCGACCTCGGCGGCCTTGAGGGCCGACTCGTCGAGCTGCCCGTGCTCGGCCCACCAGGCCTGGCCGGATTCGGGCAGGGTGTGGATCGGGTCGTAGTACTCGTAGGTGCGGGTCAGCGCCTCGGGGTCGCTGGCCTCGATCGAGGTGCGGTAGTTCTTGGTCCAGTGGCTGATCCCGCGCTCGGTGTCGTAGGACGCGAGCTGGTGGATCCACCGCTTGCCGACGTAGGGCACGTCGCAGACGATCCGGGGGGTGGCGAAACCCGGCAGGTAGCCCATGATCGCGTGCTGCAGCTTCTGGGCATCGGCGACTGAGACCCGCCAGTGCTCCGAGAACGGGATCATGTCGCACATGTAGAAGTAGTACGGCATGATCTGCGCGCCGTCGAGCAGGGCGAAACAGAGGTCGAGCAGGGCGTGCGGGTCGGCGTTGACGCCGTTCAGGATCACGCCCTGGTTGCGGACGTCGCGGATGCCGGTGTCGAGCATCGTGCGCGTCGCCTGCGCCACCAGGGGCGTCACGGAGTTCGCGTGGTTGACGTGGGTGTGGATGGCGACCGAGACGCCGCGCTCCCGCGAGATCTTGCCGATCCGGGTCATGCCCTCGACCACGTCGGGCTGGAGCCAGTGCTGCGGCATCCCCATCAGCGCCTTGGTGGCCAGCCGGATGTCGCGGATGTTCTCCACCTCGAGCACCGAGGTCAGGAACGCCTCGAGGCGCGGCCACGGCATGTTCGCCACGTCACCGCCGGAGACGACGACGTCGCGAACACCCGGCGTACGACGCAGGTAGTCGAGCATGTCGCCGAGCCGGTCGTTGGGCTTGCCGACGAACTTCAGCTTGTCGATCACCGCCGTGGAGTTGCCCACGAGGTCCATCCGCGTGCAGTGCCCGCAGTACTGCGGGCAGGTCGGCAGCAGCTCGGCCAGCACCTTGGTCGGGTAGCGGTGGGTCAGGCCCTCGGTCGCCCACATGTCGTGCTCGTGCAGGGAGTCGCGGGTGGCGTGCGGGTGGGAGGACCAGTCGGTACGACGGTCGCTGAAGACGGGCAGCATGTAGTGCCGCACGGGGTCGGCGTAGAACGCGTCGGTCAGCGAGCCCGGGCCGGCCGGCTCGTCGTAGCGCGCGATCGTGTTCATCATCTGCGGGGGCACCAGCATCGACATGGTGGCGCGCTCGGCCTGGTCACGCTCGAGGTCGGCGTAGAACCGGTCGTCGACCAGGTCGCCCATCAGCTCGCGCAGCTGCTTGACGTTCTTCACGCAGTGGGCGCGTTGCCACTGGGCCGACGCCCAGTCGTCGGCGGTGACGTCCTTCCAGCCCGGGAAGCGGGTCCAGTCGGGCTCCACCAGCTCCACGCGGCGGTAGGGATAGGGCTGACCGGTCTCCAGACCGGTCGACGTCTCGATGCTCATCGTGAGGTCTCCTCGGGGTGCAAGGCAGCCCAGGGGCGTAGAGCCGGTGCGGGCAGTGCGGGCAGGTCGGCGTGCCGGTTGTGTCGCCCGGTGCGCTTCTGTCAGAGTAGGCGGAGAACGTGCGGCTAGTCCAATGCCACGCCGCAGATTCTTTCGTACAAACCCCGGATCGCGGAGGATAATCAGAGAATGACGGCGTCTCGCACGGATTCGGTCGCGTCGCGGGCTGCGGACCCCACGGGGCTGCACCGGGTGCTCGACGACGCGGTCGTGCTGCCGCAGGCCGCCGAGCGGCTCGACAACCGCCGGGAGCTCTGGCCCGACGAGGTGCGGGTGCGGGTGGAGACGCTCAACCTCGACGCCGCGTCGTTCCGCCAGCTGGAGGGCAAGCACACGGTCGACGGCCGGACCGACGGGGACGCCGTGCGCCGCGAGGTGCTCGACATCGTCGCTACCCGCGGCAAGATGCAGAACCCGGTGACCGGCTCGGGCGGCATGCTGATCGGGACGGTCGAGGAGGTCGGCCCCGAGTCGACCCTCGGGCTGCACGAGGGCGACCACGTGGCCACCCTGGTCTCGCTGACCCTGACACCCCTGATGATCGAGGACGGCCTCGAGCGCTGGGACGGCCTCAGTGAGCAGGTGCCGGCCGACGGGTACGCCGTGCTCTTCGGCCGCTCGATCGCAGCCACGATCCCCGACGACCTGCCGCCCGCCCTCAGCCTGGCCGTGATGGACGTCTGCGGTGCACCGGCGCTCACGGCGCGGGTCGTGGCGCAGTGGTCTCGACTCCGCTCGACCACCGAAAACGCCCGCTCGACCACCGAAAACGCCCGCTCGACCACCGAAAACGCCCGCTCGACCACCGAACACGCCGGCTCGACCACCGAAAACGCCCGCTCGACCACCGAACACGCCGGCTCGACCACCGAAAACGCCGGCTCGACCACCGAAAACGCCGGCTCGACCACCGAACACGCCGGCTCGACCACCGAACACGCCGGCTCGACCACCGAGGGCCCGGTGGTCGCGGTGATCGGCGGCGCGGGCAAGTCCGGGTCGCTCAGCCTGGCCGCTGCCCGGCGAGCCGGCTGCCGGCGCACCGTCGGCGTGGTCCCGAACGACGCCGAGGCGGCGCTGCTGCGGGCCAGCGGACTCGCGGACGACGTCGTGGTCGCCGACGCCCGCGACCCGATCGCCCTGCGCGACGCCGTGGCGGCGACCGGGGGAGCGGCCGACATCACCGTCGTCTGCGTCGACGTGCCCGGCTGCGAGGGTGGCGCCATCCTGGCCACCGCCCCGGGCGGCACCGTGGTCTTCTTCTCGATGGCGACGTCCTTCCCGGCGGCCGCTCTGGGGGCCGAGGGTCTCGCGGCCGACGTGACCATGCTCGTGGGCAACGGCTACACGCCCGGCCACGCGGCGTACGCGCTCGAGCTTCTCCGTGCGGACGCCGGTGTACGCAGCCTCTTCGAGCGGAGGCTCTAGATGTCACGCGGCAAGCTCGAGCTCGACCCTGCCACCGTCCGCCAGGCGCGCTCGCTGGCCCGCAAGGTCGGCCGCCCGATCGTCAGGATCGCCCAGCGGCACACGACCGTGTCGGTCGAGCGCGCCACGCTGCGGCTCGCCGGTCTCGACGGCGCCGACGCCGAGGGCACGCCGTGGGTCAACCGGCTCGTGGACAGTGTGCGCGCCGATGTCGGGCTGGAGCACGGGGTCTCGCTGCCGGTCTGGGACGCCGTACGACGTGGTGAGGGGGCCGACCTCCGCGAGCTCGCCGAGAAGGCCTCGGCGGGCTCCGTGCGCTTCCGGATCCCCGAGGGCCAGGACGCGACCCGCGCCGGGAACGCCGCCAGGCGCCAGGTGGGAGCCGGGATCAAGCGGATCGACCAGCGCCGCAAGGAGCGCGAGCGGCTGATCGCCCGGATCGGCGACGCACCCGCACAGCCGTGGATCTATCTGATCGTGGCCACCGGCGACATCTACGAGGACATCCCGCAGGCCCAGGCCGCCGCCCGTGAGGGCGCCGACGTGATCGCGGTGATCCGGTCCACCGGCCAGAGCCTGCTCGACTTCGTGCCCGAGGGGGCGACCCGCGAGGGGTTCGCCGGCACCTACGCCACCCAGGAGAACTTCCGGCTGATGCGGGCGGCCCTCGACGAGACCTCGCGTGAGCTCGGCCGCTACGTCCGGCTGACCAACTACGCCAGCGGACTGTGCATGCCGGAGATCGCGGCGCTGGCGGGCCTCGAGCGGCTCGACATGATGCTCAACGACTCGATGTACGGGATCCTCTTCCGCGACATCAACCCGATCCGGACGTTCGTCGACCAGCGCTTCAGCCGCCAGGTCCACGCCCGCGCCGGCATCATCATCAACACCGGTGAGGACAACTACCTGACCACGGCCGACGCCGTCGAGGCGGCGCACACGGTCACCACCAGCCAGCTCCTCAACGAGTACTTCGCCAAGGAGGCGGGTCTCGAGGACTGGCAGCTCGGCCTCGGCCACGCGTTCGAGATCGACCCCGACATCCCGGACTCGTTCCGGCTGGAGCTCGCGCACGCGATGCTGGCCCGCGACCTGTTCCCGAACGCGCCGCTGAAGTGGATGCCGCCGACCCGGCACATGACCGGTGACGTGTTCAAGGGCTACCTCCTCGACGGCTTCTTCAACCTCGTGGGGGCGCTGACCGGGCAGGGCATCCTGCTGGTCGGGATGATGACGGAGGCCGTGGTGACGCCGTGGCTCTCCGACCGCGACCTGGCCCTGCAGAACGTCCGCTACGTGATGAACGCCGCCGGCAACCTGCGCGAGGACTTCCGGCCCGCACCCGACGGCTTCATCGCCGAGCGGGCCCGCACGGTGCTCGCCGAGACGATCGACCTGCTCGAGCAGATCGCGGCCGAGCCCGGACGCGCGCCACTGCTGGAGGCGATCGCCGACGGCACGTTCGGCCTGATGAAGCGGCCCGCCGATCAGGGCCGCGGACTCGAGGGCGTCGCCGAGAAGGCGCCGGGCTACCTCAACCCGGCCAGCGAGATCCTGGAGGAGGGACGATGAGCAAGGCCTCGGCCGGCTCGACCAGCGGCGGGACCGGCCCGATCCGCCCGTACGGCGACACCACCGGCGACGGCATGGTCCAGCTGAGCTTCACCCTTCCGATCGCGCACTCCAAGATCGCGGAAGGCGCCGCCGCCCAGCTGGCCAACAAGATGGGCATGGATCCCGCGCTGGTGGTGCACGCCAAGCCGATGGGGGACGGGTTCACGTTCTTCGTCGTCTACGGCCGCGTCCACCACCTCGTGGACCCCTCGTCGGTCGTGGTCGTGGAGCGGGACTACCCGCTGCTGACCCCCAAGGAGGCGAACGCCGCGATCAAGCGCAGCCTGCGCCGCCGTCTGGTCGTCGTCGGGGGCTGCATCGGCACCGATGCCCACACGGTCGGCATCGACGCCATCCTCAACATCAAGGGCTTCGCCGGCGAGAAGGGCCTGGAGTACTACCGCGAGCTCAAGGTGGTGAACCTCGGTGCCCAGGTCAGCGTCCCGCAGCTCGTGGAGCGGGCCCGCCAGGAGAAGGCCGACGCCGTCCTGGTCTCCCAGGTCGTCACCCAGCGCGACGCCCACCTCCTGAACACCCGCGAGATGTCGGCGGCGTTCCGCGAGTCCTACCCGGCCTCGACCCGGCCCCTGCTGATCGTGGGCGGCCCCCGTTTCGACGAGAACATGGCCGACCAGCTCGGCGTCGACCGGGTGTTCGGACGAGGTACGACGCCCGGCGAGGTGGCCTCGTTCCTGGTCCACCGAGTGACGAACAGGAAGGCAGGCTGATGGTCTCGACAGGCCCGACCGGCGGACCGGTCGTAGGGACCCGGGTGGTGCATCGCCGCTACGTGCCCTACTCCCACGCCCACTACGCGGGCAACCTCGTCGACGGCGCCTACAGCCTGGCCCTGTTCGGCGACGTGGCCACCGAGATGTGCATCCGCACCGACGGCGACGAGGGCCTGTTCGCGTCGTACTCCGACGTCCAGTTCAAGGCCCCGGTCCGGGCCGGCGACGTGCTCGAGGTCGTCTGCGAGCTGGTCCGCGCCGGCAACCGCAGCCGGGTGCTGGAGCTCGCGGTCCACGTCGTGGCCCGCGGAGCCGCCACCGAGGAGCGTCCCGGGGCGGCCGAGGTGCTCGAGCCGCCGCTGGTCGCCACGACCGCCACCGGCACCGTCGTCGTCCCCGGTTAGCGAGCGTTCACCCCGGCGGTGTGTCGGCGGCGGACACGCCGCTCCAGCAGGACAAATCCCGGAAAATTCCTGGTATCCGGATGCCTGCTGACCTGCGCTTTTCCGCGTCATCGCAGGTCAGCGGCTGGTTGACAACCAGGTCGGCCACACCCGAAAGTGCGTGTCGATCGCTTTGGCATTCGGGCATGCGGGACCGACGTCCGGGTGACCGGCTCGCCCGGTGGGAGGCCGCCCACCGGTGGCGGCTGGTCGGCGGAGTCGGACCCTGCAGCTCGAGAGCGAGACCGGAGGGGGAGTCGGTCCCCCTAGACAACTTCCGGGGCTGCGGCAGCCAGTCGTGACCCGGTCGGCCCGAAGGGCCGACCACCCCTCCGGTCAGGCCAGAGCGGTTACCGTCTGCTCATGCCGGCTCGCATCCTCCTGGCGCTCCTCGCCGGGGCCGGTCTCTCGCTGCCCTTCCAGCCGACGCACGTCTGGCTGCTGCTGCCGCTTGCCGTGGCTGCCTTCTTCGTGCTCACCGGCGGCCTGCCCGCGCGCACGGCCTGGCTGCCCGGCCTGGCGTTCGGTGCCGCCTTCCAGGTCACGCTGCTCTGGTGGCTGCACGTGGTCGGCACCCTTCCGTGGCTGGGGCTCGCAGCGGCCCAGGCGCTCTGGTACGGCTTGCTGGGCGCGGCAGCGGTGCCGTTGCGCCGGTTGCCGGCGGCACCGGTGTGGCTAGCGGTGGCCTGGGTGGCCATGGAGAACCTCCGCACCGACTGGCCGGCCGGTGGGATGCCGTGGGGCCGACTGTCCTACGCCGTCGTGGACACGCCCCTGGCGCGGCTGCTGCCCTACGTCGGCGCCACCGGGGTCAGCCTCGTGCTGGCCCTGGTCGGGGCACTCCTCGCCGCGACCTGCACCGAGCGGGGGAGGGCCCGCGTCGTGGTCGTCGCCGCACTGGGCGCTGTCCTCGCGCTGGGCCTGGTGCCCCAGGTGGCGCCGTACGACGCGAGCCCGGTGTCGTCGATCCGGGTCGCCGCGGTGCAGGGCAACGTGCCGGGCGACGGCACCGACGTCCTCGCGCACTACCGGGAGATCACCGCGAGCCACACCGCCGAGACCGAACGGCTGGCCCGGGACGTCGCGACCGGCGCCACGCCCCGACCCGACTTCGTGGTGTGGCCCGAGAACTCCACCGCGGTCGACCCGTTCCTCGACCCCTCGATGGGCGCCGAGCTGACCGCAGCGGTCTCCGCGGTGGACGTGCCGCTCCTGGCCGGCGTGGTCGTCGCCGACGGGCCCCGGCACGTGCTCAACCAGGGGATCGTCTTCGACCCCGTCACCGGTGCCGGAGACCGGTACACGAAGTGGCATCCGGTCCCCTTCGGCGAGTACGTCCCGTGGCGGTCGGTGTTCGGCTCCCACCTCCCCGAGCTCGCCCAGGTCCGGCGCGACATGGTGCGTGGCACCCGGGTCACCCCCCTCGAGATCGCCGGCACCCACGTCGCCGACGCGATCTGCTTCGACGTGGCCTACGACGACGGCCTGTACGCCCAGCTCTCCCACGGCGGACAGCTGATCGTGGTCCAGACCAGCAACGCGATGTTCATCCACACCGCCCAGATCGACCAGCAGTTCGCGATCAGCCGGCTCCGTGCCCTCGAGACCGACCGCTACGTCGTGGTGGCGGCGATCAACGGGGTCACCGGCGTGATCGCCCCCGACGGCACCCTCGTGACCAGCGCCCCGCTCCAGACCCGCTCCTACGTCGAGGCCCGGGTCGGGCTCATCGACGCGGTCACCCCGGCCGTGCTGATCGGCCCGTCGGTGGGACGCGGCTGCGTCCTCCTCGTGGTGGCCGGGTGGCTGCTGGCCTGGGGGTTGCAGCGGGGTCAGTATCGTCGTTCCCGCCGACCGGCTCCCGCACCTGAGGTGCCGATCTCATCCGACGACAGGACCTACGCGTGACCACTGACCAGCCGACCCTGCGCCCGGTGCCACCCGGCCGCACGGTGATGGTGATGCCGACCTACAACGAGGCCGACAACCTCGCCTGGATCGTCGGCCGGCTGCGGACTGCCCAGCCGGACGTCGACGTCCTGGTGGTCGACGACGGCTCTCCGGACGGCACCGGCAGGCTCGCCGACGAGCTGGCCGCGGGCGACGAGGCGATCCAGGTGGTGCACCGCACGGTCAAGGCAGGTCTCGGTGCGGCGTACAAGCACGGGTTCACGCTCGCTCTCGCGGCCGGGTACGACGTGATCGGCGAGATGGATGCGGACGGGTCACACCAGCCCGAGCAGCTCCACCTGCTCCGAGAGGCCCTCGCCGACGCCGACCTCGTGATCGGGTCCCGCTGGGTCCCGGGCGGGAGCGTGGTGAACTGGCCCCGGCGCCGCGAGGCGCTCTCGCGCGGCGGCAACCTCTACGTCCGGATGCTGCTCGGGGTGAGCGTGCGCGACGCCACGGCCGGCTACCGGCTCTTCCGACGGAGCACCCTCGAGACGATCGACCTCGACGCGGTGGAGAGCACCGGCTACGTCTTCCAGACCGACATGGTGGTGCGCTGCCTGCGCAGCGGGCTGAGGGTGCGCGAGGTGCCGATCGAGTTCGTCGAGCGGGTCCGCGGCGACTCGAAGATGAGCGGCAAGGTCGCCAGCGAGTCGCTGCGCCGGATCACGTCCTGGGGGTTGCGCGAGCGGCGCGAGCAGCTGTTCGGCAGTCGGGGACGCCGATGACCACCGGTCCGCTCCGACGCCGCCGCCTCCGCCGGCGCAGCTGGCCGTGGTGGCTGCTGGTGGTGGCCTTCGTCGCGGTGCCGATCGTGGAGATCTACGTGATCATCCAGGTCGGTCAGGCGATCGGGCCGTGGTGGACCATCCTGCTGCTGGTCGCCGACAGCATCTTCGGCAGCTGGCTGATCGCCCACGAGGGGCGCCGGGCCTGGCAGGCTCTCACCGTGGCCCTGTCGTCGGGCCGGATGCCGTCGCGCGAGCTGGCCGACGGGGCGTTGATCCTGATCGGCGGCACCTTGATGCTGAGCCCCGGCTTCGTCACCGACGCCTTCGGAATCGTGCTGATCCTGCCGTTCACCCGTCCGTTCGCCCGGGCTGCGCTGACCCGCGTGGTCAGCCGTCGCCTGCTCGCGGCCCCACGCCAAAGCCCCGGACCCGGGTAGTCAGGACCCGTGGTCCGGGGCGAAGTGGTCGACGAGTGACGCCTCCGCGCGTCACCTCGACCGGCGGTTGGAGCCGGCTTACGCGTTCGACTTGACCCGGCGCTTGGCGTTGGCGCGGTGCAGGTGGGCGGGACCGATCTCGCCACCCCGGAGCAGCTCGAGGCGCTCCTTGAGGATGTCTTCCAGCTCCTTCTCGGAGCGACGCTCGAGGAGCATGTCCCAGTGGGTCCGCACCGGCTTCTCGGCCTTCTCCTCCTGCACGATCCCGGAGGTGCTCAGCGCCTCGGCGCCGCAGCGCGGGCACTCCCACACGGCCGGCACCTCGGCCTCGATCGACATCGTGACCTCGAACTCGTGGCCGTTGACACAGCGATAGCCACTCTGCTGACGGGCGGCGAACTCGATGCCGCGCTCGTCCTCGAAACTCTGTCCCCCAGCCGCGCTCCACGCAGTGTGCGCTCTGCCATGAGGTTCACCTCCAAGTCGTTGACCCCCGATACGCCACCGAGGCGTACACGAACAAGACGTCCGTACCCGAGATTCGTGATGGCACGCGTCTACGGATTGCGTCGTGTGTTCCAACGTACGCCGTGGGCCTGATGTTCCTCCAGCAGCACGCGAGGCGCGTCACACCCGGGGAGGCGGCGTGTTCCCCGCCTCGAGGATGCCGCGGCGTGCGTCGAGCCTGAGCAGGAAGACCGCGCCGAGCACGAAGAACACGATCAGCGCGACGATCGCCGGCCGGTAGGAGCCGGTGACCTGGAACACGACGCCGAAGAGGAAGGTGCCGAACCACGACGTACCACGCTCGCACGCGTTGTACAGGGCGAAGTACTCACCCTCGCGGCCGCGTGGGATCAGCAGGCTGAAGAACGAGCGCGAGAGGGCCTGCGTGCCGCCCAGCACGAGGCCGATCGCGACCCCGATCAGGAGGAAGGCGACGACGTTCTCGCGGGGGAGGAACATCGCCAGCACCACGATGACCATCCAGGCGTAGGTGCCCCACAGCAGGCAGCGGTAGGCGCCGTACGACGCGGCGAGGCGACCGAACACCAAGGCGCCTCCGAACGCGACGAACTGGATCAGCAGGATCGTGGCGATCAGCACGCTGTCGCCGAACCCCAGCTGCTTCGAGCCGTAGGTCGACGCCACGTTGATCACGGTCTGGATGCCGTCGTTGTAGAACAGGAACGCCAGCAGGAAGGTCAGCGTCATCGGGAAGGCCCGCATCTCGCGCAGAGTGGTGGCCAGCTGGCCGAAGCTGCGGCGCACGAGACCGCCTCTTTCCGGGACCACCCCGGTGGGGGCGCGGTCGCGGAGCCCGCGGAACGGGATCAGCGTGAAGCCCGCCCACCACAGGGCCGCCGACAGCAGGGAGAGCCGGACGGCGAGCTCCTTGTCGAGCCCGAACGTGTCGTGCAGCAGCACCACGACCAGGTTGAGCGCCAGGAGCAGGCCGCCGCCGAGGTAACCCCAGGCCCAACCGCGCGAGGAGACGTGGTCGCGCTCGGCCTCGGTCGAGATGTCGACCAGGATCGCGTAGTAGCTGACCAGCGAGCAGCCGCCCAGGATGCTGCTGGCGACGATCGCGAACGCCGCCAGCTGCCACTGGTCGCCGCGCATGAAGAACAGCAGGGCCGCGAAGAACGAGCCGGACCAGGCGAACGCCGCCAGATGCCACCGTTTGCGCCCCGACCGGTCGACCATCGCGCCGACCACCGGGAGCACGAAGGCGCTGCTGATGGTCGCGAAGCTGGTCAGGTAGAACGGCAGCGATCCCGCGGCGAGGTGCAGCCCGAGGACCGTCACGGTCCGGGAGCAGGTCTCGTCCGCCGAGCTCCCGCACCCGGCTGCGCGGCCGGCCACGGTGATCAGGTACGGCGCGAACAGGACGCTGAGGACCGTGGTGTAGAACGCCGAGTTGGCCCAGTCGTACCAGTACCACGCCTTCTGCTCCTTCGAGCGCCACAGCGGCTCGAGGTCGGCGATGCCCCGCTGGTCGCTCACGTGCCCCCCGCTCCGTCCGGCCACCCGCGCCGGCGGGCCGCCGAGGGCCCTCCGCGGTCACCCCGGCCGGTCGTCGTACCCGCCGTTTGGTCCCAAACCGCAGAGAAACGACCCGAAAAGTTGCGGTTTGGGACCAAACGGCGACCCGAACAGCAACCACGGGTGCGACCGCGGGCGGCCCGGCTCACAGGTCGCGGAAGGTCTCGATCTGCGCGCCGAGCTGGTTGAGGCGCTCGGCGAGGTCTTCGTACCCGCGGTGGATGACGTAGGTGGAGCGGAGCACCGAGGTGCCCTTGGCCGCGAGCATCGCCAGCAGGATCACCACCGCCGGGCGCAGCGCCGGCGGGCAGACGATCTCGGTGCCGGTCCAGCGGGTCGGGCCCTCGACCATGACCCGGTGGGGGTCGAGGAGCTTGACCTGGGCGCCGAGCTTGTTGAGCTCGACGAGGTAGATCGCGCGGTTCTCGTAGACCCAGTCGTGGATCAGGGTCTGCCCGTCGGCCACGGCCGCGATCACCGCGAAGAACGGCAGGTTGTCGATGTTGAGGCCGGGGAACGGCATCGGGTGGATCTTGTCGAGGGGCGCGGTCAGGTGGGAGCGGTACGTCGTGACGTCGACGAGGCGGGTGTGGCCGTTGCGGGCGACGTACTCCTCGGAGCGGGAGTACTTGAAGCCCATGTCCTCCAGCAGCGCCAGCTCGATCTCGAGGAACTCGATCGGCACCCGCTTGATCGTGATCGAGGAGTCGGTGACGATCGCGGCGGCGAGCAGCGACATCGCCTCGATCGGGTCCTCGCTGGGGGCATAGTCGACGTCGACGTCGATGTCGGCGGTCCCGGTGATGGTCAGCGTCGTGGTGCCGATTCCCTCGATGTCGACGCCGAGCTTCTGGAGGTAGAAGCAGAGGTCCTGGACCATGTAGTTGGACGAAGCGTTGCGGATGATCGTGGTGCCCGGGTGGAGGGCCGCGGCCATCAGGGCGTTCTCGGTGACGGTGTCACCGCGCTCGGTGAGCACGATCGGCCGGCTCGGCTCGACGGCGGGGTTCACGGTCGCGTGGTAGAAGCCGTCGCTGGCCTTGATCTCCAGGCCGAACGGCCGCAGCGCGGACATGTGGGGCTCGACGGTGCGGGTGCCCAGGTTGCAGCCGCCGGCGTAGGGGAGGTCGAAGGTGGCCGCGCGGTGCAGCAGCGGGCCCAGGAACATCAGCACCGAGCGGGTACGACGTGCGGCGGCCTCGTCGATCGCGCTCAGGTCCAGCTCGGCCGGGGGGATGATCTCCAGGTCGCCCTCGTCGCCGATCCAGCGGGTCTGCACGCCGAGGCTGCCGAGCACCTCGAGCAGCCGGTTGACCTCCTCGATCCGGGCCACCTTGCGCAGGGTGGTCTTCCCGCGGTTGAGCAGCGAGGCGCACAGGAGGGCGACCCCGGCGTTCTTGGAGGTCTTCACCTCGATGTCGCCGGACAGGGTGGTCGGTCCGGTGACCCGCAGGTGGGTCGGACCGGCGCCCAGCGCGACGATCTCGGAGTCGAGGGCCGAGCCGATCCGGGCGACCATCTCCAGGGAGAGGTTCTGGTGGCCCTTCTCGATCCGGTTGACCGCGCTCTGGCTGGTCGACAGGCGCTCGGCCAGCTGCTGCTGGGTCAGCCCGCGATGGGTGCGGGCGTCGCGGATGAGATTGCCGATCCGGCCCTTGAAGTCCTCGGTCATGGTCTCAGAATATCTCATCTGTGAGATAGCGCTGCGCTCCTCGGTCGGGGGTGTCCTCGGGGAGGATGTCCGGCATGACGTTACCGGTGCCCGCTCGATGATCAAGGCCGGCCGACGTCGCCGTCCCACGAGGTCGCCGGGACGAGCCCGCAGGCACGCCGTACGACGCGGGGAGAGGGTGTGCTCCATCTCAGAGCTGGAGCGGCTCAACGCCGGGCGGGCCCGAGCGGCCCAGCAGCGGGTTGCTCAGCCGACGTGGGCCAGCTGGCTGCCCGGCATCACGCAGGGGGCGCAGTCACAGCCCTCGTCACAGGCCAGGTAGGTGTGGACCCCATGACCACACCGAGGGCAGGGCAGGTCGTGGGAGAGGTGCTGGTCGTTGTCGCTGACCGAGTCCCACATGGCTGCCTCCGTCTCCTGAGTCTCGTTCCCGAGGGCGTGGACCCATCGTGACCCGCGTCGCGCCCCGACGGATGGGATCAGGGCCGAAATGGCCCGAGGGGACCAGGCATCGGGGCCGAACGGCCCACCCCGCGGGGCACGTCGGGCTCTGGTTCGCCGGAGCGAGGGGTGAGCCGGTCACACCCGCAGGGTGCGGAGCGCGCGGCGGGTGGCGAACCACAGGCACAGGGCCGACATCGAGAGCCCGAAACCGGCGGTCGCCGTGAGGACACCCGTGTGGCCGGCCACAGCTCCGAAGAGCGGCACCGACAGCGGCATCAGGATCATGTCGCCCAGACTGGTCACCGACGAGACGCGCCCCAGGTGCGAGGGGTCGATCACCCGGATGAACGTCGCACTCAGCCATACCGACGCGGAGCCCGCCGTGAAGCCCAGGACCGCCATCGCCACCACCAGGGAGGGCCGGGTGGCCAGGCCCACGCCGGCGATCGCGACGCCTTGCAGCACGAGCATCCGGAAGGCCGTGGCCGCGGCGTACGTCGGTCGCCAGCGGATGCCGACGACGCTTCCCGCGATCGCGCCCGCGGCCAGGCAGGCGTCCGCGATCCCGAGCCAGTGCGCGCCCCAGCCCGAGCCGCTGACCCGCAGCGCGACCCCGAGCCCGGTGACGGGCGAGACGAAGACGTTCAGGGCGGTGAGGCCGACCACGAAGAGCATCGCGGTGTCGTGGTGGCGCAGGTAGGACATCCCGTCCGCGAAGGAGTCGCGCCAGCGTTCGTGCAGCGCCCGCGGCAGCCGGAAGCGTGGCCGGACCACGACCAGCAGCACCATCGCGATCGCCACGAACGTCGCGGCGTCGAGCAGCATCACCAGCACGATCCCACCCCAGGCGACCAGGATGCCGCCGGCCGGGGCGCCGACCAGCCGCGAGGCCCGGTTGCTGATCTGGCTCCAGCCCTGCACGGTCCCGAGGTCGTCGCCGGCGATCAGCTGGCGGATCAGGGTGGCGCCGGCCGGGATGGTGAGGCCGGCAGCGACCCCGAAGCACAGGGCGATGGCCAGGAGGACCGGTGCGCCGCGGATCCCCGACGTCCAGGCGAGCGCGCCGAGCACGAGCACGATCGCCTGTCCGAGCTGCCCTGCGACGAGCAGGCGGCGCGGGTCGTAGCGGTCGGCGAGCACACCGCCGACCAGGATCAGCACCGCCTGGGGCAGCATCTCCGCTCCCAGCACGACGCCGGCCACCACCGGGCGCAGGGTGTGCGCGGCGGTCCAGGCCAGCGCGACGTTCCAGGCGTAGTCGCCGAACCACGAGAGCCCGACCGCAGCCAGCCAGGTGAGCGCCATCGGGTCGCGGGTGACCCGCGGGGGAGGGGGCCCGATCAGCTCCGGGTCGGTGGCCCCGACCGGCGGCGCGCTCACGGCCGGACCGGCCCGCTGGGGAAGGCCCGGGCGATCGCGCGGACCGGTCGGCGTACGACGTCCGGACGGGCCTCGGCGTCGGCGGCGCACGCGCGTGACCAGTCGACCACCAGGGCGGTCAGACGGTCACCGAGCTCGTCGAGCTGCTCGACGGTCGCGAAGACCAGCGTGTCGACCGACTCCGCCGCCTGGCGCCAGGCCGGGTCGTCGGAGGCGGCCTGGTTCATCCAGGCGCGCAGGGCGCGCAGCTGGTGCCGGACGTTCTCACCCTCGGCCGCCTGGGCGACCCGGCGGCCGAGGGAGCCCTCCTCGAAGTCCTCGACGCTCCAGCTGAGCGGCTGCGAGCGCACCCGCCACCAGCTCTCCCGGGTGTCCCGGGCCAGCTCCGGGGCGGGCTCGACCAGCCCCTGGCGGTGCAGCACCTTGAGGTGGTGGCTCACCGAACCCACCGCCAGCCCGGTCCGGGCCGCGAGCTGCCCGACCTTGGCCGGCCCCTCGACGGCGAGCAGCTCGCTGAGCCAGCGGCGGACGGGGTGGTGGTAGGCGACCAGCAGGTCGGCCAGGGCGTCGGCACGTGGGTCGGAGCCGGGTGCCGGAGCCGCGGGAGCCGACTCGAGGTGGCGCTCGGCAGCGGTACGACGCGTCATGGCGCCCAGCATGCGGCCCGGGAGAACTGTCGTACAAGAGCGCTTGTATATCTCCGAGAGGTTACTGACCCAGGCCGTTGCCGACGACCCACCCGACCGTGACCGCGGCGAGGCCGACGGCCAGGCTGCCCACGACGTTCCAGGCGGCCGCGGCGTGGTCGCCGTCCTCGACGAGGCGCACGGTCTCGAAGCCGAACGTGGAGAACGTCGTGAGGGCGCCGCAGAAGCCGGTGCCGACCAGGGTCAGCAGCCACGCCGGGGGGCTCGCCCCGGCGACGACACCGAGCACCAGGCTGCCGACGACGTTGACGCTCCAGGTGCCCCAGGGGAAGACGGTGCCGTGGAGCCGTTGCACGGCGAGGTCGGTCAGGTAGCGGGTCGGGGCGCCGACCGCACCGCCGAGCAGCACCAGCAGCACCGTCACCGCAGCCACCGCTCGGTCAGCCGGATCGCCGCCACCACCGCGAGGAGCCCGGCCAGAAGGGTCCCGAACAGGTAGGCCGCCGCGAGGGCCGGCCTCCCGGCGGCGAGCAGGTCGCGGGTGTCGAGCGCATAGGTCGAGAACGTCGTGTAGCCGCCCAGCACGCCGGTGCCCAGCAGCGGCCGGAGGAGCCGGCTGTCGGGCCGTCGTTCCGCCAGGACGGCGAGCAGGACCCCGATCGCGAAGCAGCCGCTGAGGTTGGCGAGCACCGTCGCCCAGGGCAGCTGGTCCGGGTCGTGGGGGAGCGCCTCGACCAGGCCCCACCGCGCCACGGCACCGAGGGCGCCACCGGCAGCGATCGCCAACAGGATGTCGCGCCGCTCGACCAGGAGCCGGACCGCCGGCCCGGGGCCCCGGCGTACGTCGTCGGCGGTGACGTCGGGGTCGATCGGGAACCCCGGATGGCGGTCGGGATGCCGACCCTGCGGCGGGTGGGAAGGCTCGTCGGACGACACAGGACTCCTCGCGTGCCGCGTCAGGCTAGCGCAGCCCGGCAGCGCGCTGACGCGGGAGCCGCCGGTCATTGCGGACGACATGCATCCGGTTGGTGCGCGAGACTGGCGACGTGCACGACACCAGCCCGACGGCCCGCGCGCTGCTGTGCCTGGAGATGATCCAGAACAGCCCGGGCGTCACCGCACTCGTGCTCGCCGAGCGGCTGGGGCTGTCGGACCGAGCCGTGCGCCGTTACGTCGCCATCCTGCGCGAGGCCGAGATCCCGATCGAGTCCGAGCGGGGCCGGTACGGCGGGTACCGCGTCGGTCGCGGCCTGCGCCTGCCGCCGCTGATGTTCACCTCGGCCGAGGCGCTCGGCCTGGTGATGGCCGCTGTGGAGGGGCGTGGCGCGTCGGACACCACCGAACCGGTCGGCAGCGCTCTGGCCAAGATCATCCGGGTGCTGCCGGAGCGGGTCGCGGGCCCGGCCCGGGCGGTCGGCCAGGTGGCCTCCCCGGGGCGGCGTCCCGAGGAGACGGCACCGGACCCGGAGCTCACCGCGGAGCTGGTCGAGGCCCGCGAGTCCGGCCACCGGGTCCGGCTCGACTACCGCACGGCCTCCGGACGCACCATCGTGGTCGACCTCGACCCCTGGGCCGTGGTCGTGCGGCACGGGCTGTGGTACCTGCTGTGCTGGTCCTACACCGCCGACGCGCGCCGTGCCCTGCGGATCGATCGCGCGCTGGACGTGCAGCGGCTGCCCGACCGGTTCACGCCACCGCCGGACCTGGATCCGGTGCGGATGCTCGAGGAGCAGCTCTCGCAGGGCTGGACGCACGAGATCGAGGTGATCGTGGAGGCTCCGCTCGAACGGGTCTCGTGGTGGATCCCGCGCAGCATCGGCCGGCTCGAGGAGACCGACGGCGGCACCAGGCTGCTGGCCAGCACCGACGACCTGGCGTGGTACGCCGAGATGCTGTCGTTCGTGCACGCGCCGTTCCACGTCGTACGCCCGCAGGGGCTGCGCGACGAGCTGGCCGCGCTGGCCGCCCGGCTCGACGAGGCGTCCCGGCCACCCGCGGGTTGACGGCCCTTGTCGAGGTGATCGGGACCTCACTACGGTGACGCCCACCATCTCCGACGAGGAGGCGCCGTGGTCGTTCCTCGGCCCGTCGCTGGTGCTGCTGATCCTGCTCGAGCTGACCGTCGTGGGCGCGCCGGTCGCGGCCTGGCTCACCGTCCGGTGGCAGTTCGTCGGCCAGGTCGTGATGATCGAGGAGGAGCGGGGGCTCCGAGCCCTGCACAGGAGTGGGCGTCTGGTGGCACACCGGTGGTGGCACACCGCGCTCTTCGTGTTCCTGATCTGGTCGGGGATCCACCTGGTCGGCGTCCTCCTCGGGCTGCTCGCGCTGATCATCGTGACCGGCCCGCCCCTGTGGGTGATCTCGCTGGTCACGCTCGTGGTGGAGGTCGCCCTGACGCCGCTCGGGGCCATCGCGCTGACCCTTCTGTACGGCGACGCACGGGCCGAGCAGGACGGGCAGCCTGCGCAGCCCGACCCCGTGCCGGTGGGGTGACGGCCTGGGCTGCGGGTCCGGCCGAGCGGGAGGTCGAGGTGGCGTGGCACGATCGGGCGCGTGAGCAGCAACCCGGTCGACGAGCAGCGGCGGCGCGACCTGGTGCTGCTCCGGCGGGTCCGCGACCGGATGGACCGGGAGTACGCGCAGCCGCTCGACCTCGAGGAGCTGGCCGCCGGGGTCCACATGTCGTCGGGGCACCTGAGCCGGCAGTTCCGCGCGGCGTACGGCGAGACGCCGTACGCGTACCTGATGACCCGGCGGATCGAACGCGCGATGGCCCTGCTGCGACGCGGCGACCTCAGCGTCACCGAGGTCTGCTTCGCCGTCGGCTACCAGTCGCTCGGCACGTTCAGCACGCGGTTCACCGAGCTGGTCGGGATGTCGCCGAGCACCTACCGGCGCGAGGTCGGCCGCACCACGGAGGGGATGCCCATGTGCGTGGTCAAGCAGGTGACCAGACCGGTCAGGAACCGAGAAGCACTCCTGACCGAGGCGCGCCTACCGTGACCTCCATGGACATCACCATCCACTCCAGCTTCCTGCCGCACGACGACCCGGAGGCGTCCCTCGCCTTCTACCGCGACACCCTGGGCTTCGAGGTGCGCCTCGACGTCGGCCGGGGCACGATGCGCTGGATCACGGTCGGCCCTCCCGACCAGCCCGGCACCAGCATCGTGCTCTTCCCGCCGACGGCGACCCCGGGCCTGACCGACGAGGAGAAGCGCACGATCGCCGAGATGATGGCCAAGGGCACCTACGGCACGCTGCTCCTGGCGACCCGCGACCTCGACGGCACGTTCGAGAAGGTCCAGTCCGGAGACGCCGAGGTGGTCCAGGAGCCGACCGAGCAGCCGTACGGCGTCCGCGACTGCGCACTGCGCGACCCGGCCGGCAACCTGGTCCGGATCCAGGAGCTGCGCTAGCCGATGACTGACCCCTCCGCAGGCGGGGCGCCGGACGCCCACGACGTGATCCGGGTCCGCGGCGCCCGGGTCAACAACCTCAAGGACCTCGACGTCGACCTCCCGAAGCGCCGGCTGACGGTGTTCACCGGCGTCTCGGGATCGGGCAAGAGCTCCTTGGTGTTCGGCACGATCGCAGCGGAGTCGCAGCGGCTGATCAACGAGACCTACAGCGCGTTCGTGCAGGGGTTCATGCCCACCCTGGCCCGGCCGGACGTCGACGTGCTCGAGGGGCTGACCACGGCGATCATCGTGGACCAGGAGCGGATGGGCACCGACCCACGCTCCACCGTCGGGACCGCCACCGACGCCAACGCCATGCTGCGGATCCTCTTCAGCCGGCTGGGCAAGCCCCACATCGGCTCGCCCCAGGCGTTCTCCTTCAACGTCGCCTCGGTCTCCGGGGCCGGGGCGGTGACCTTCCAGAAGGGCGGACGCACCACGAAGGAGCGACGCAGCTTCAGCGTCCTGGGCGGGATGTGCCCGCGTTGCGAGGGTCGGGGCTCGGTCACCGACATCGACCTCACCGAGCTCTACGACGACACCCGGTCGCTGAACGACGGCCCGTTCACGATCCCGGGCTACAGCATGGACGGCTGGTACGGCCGGATCTTCAAGGGCAGCGGCTTCTTCGACCCGGACAAGCCGATCGCGACATACACCAAGCGCGAGCTGAACGACCTGCTCCACAAAGAGCCGACCAAGATCCAGGTGGACGGCATCAACCTCACCTACGAGGGGCTGATCCCCAAGCTCCAGAGGTCGATGCTGTCCAAGGACGTGGACTCCCTCCAGCCGCACGTGCGCGCCTTCGTGGAGCGCGCCGTCACCTTCGCGACCTGCCCCGAGTGCGAGGGGACCCGGCTCGGCCCCGAGGCGCGTTCGTCGAAGATCGCGGGGATCAACATCGCCGAGGCCTGCGCGCTCCAGATCACCGACCTCGCCGCCTGGGTCCGCGGCCTGGACGATACGTCCGTGGCACCGCTCCTGGCGGCACTGGGGGAGACCCTGGACTCGTTCGTCGAGATCGGGCTGGGCTACCTCTCGCTGGACCGGCCGGCGGCCACCCTGTCCGGTGGCGAGGCGCAGCGGACCAAGATGATCCGCCAGCTCGGGTCGTCGCTGACCGATGTCACCTACGTGTTCGACGAGCCGACCGTCGGCCTGCACCCGCACGACGTACAACGCATGAACGACCTGCTGCTGCGGCTGCGCGACAAGGGCAACACCGTGCTCGTGGTGGAGCACAAGCCGGAGCTGATCGCGATCGCCGACCACGTCGTCGACCTCGGTCCGCTGGCCGGGACGGCGGGTGGTGACGTGATGTTCGAGGGCACCGTCGAGGGGCTCCGGGCCAGTGACACGGTCACCGGTCGGCACCTCGACGACCGGGCCCGGCTCAAGGGCAAGGTACGAACCTCGACGGCCTCCCTGGAGATCCGCGGCGCCGACACCCACAACCTCAAGCACGTCGACGTCGACCTACCCCTGGGGATCCTGGTGGTGCTGACCGGTGTCGCGGGCTCGGGGAAGAGCTCCCTGGTCCAGGGCTCGGTGGCGGGCCGCGACGGCGTGGTGGTCGTCGACCAGGGCGCGATCCGGGGCTCCCGCCGCAGCAACCCCGCGACCTACACGGGGCTGCTGGACCCGATCCGCAAGGCCTTCGCGAAGGAGAACGGCGTGAAGCCCGCGCTGTTCAGCGCCAACTCCGAGGGAGCCTGCCCCAACTGCAACGGCGCCGGGCTCGTGTACACCGACCTCGGCGTGCTGGCCACCGTCGCGGTCACCTGTGAGGTCTGCGACGGGAGGCGGTTCGACGCCTCCGTGCTGGAGTACCGCTTCGGTGGCAAGGACATCAGCGAGGTGCTGGCGATGCCGGTGGAGGAGGCCACGGCCTTCTTCGGGGAGGGTGCCGGTGCCGTGCCCGCCGCGCACCGGATCCTGGCCCGGCTGGGGGACGTCGGCTTGGGTTATGTCAGCCTGGGTCAGGCGCTGACCACCCTCTCGGGAGGGGAGCGGCAGCGCCTCAAACTGGCCACCCACCTCGGCCAGCTCGGGCGGGACGGCGCGGTCTTCGTGCTCGACGAGCCCACCGCGGGGCTGCACCTGGCCGACGTCGAGCAGCTGCTGGCGCTGCTGGACCGCCTCGTGGACGACGGCCTGTCGGTGGTCGTGATCGAGCACCACCAGGCCGTGATGGCCCACGCGGACTGGATCATCGACCTCGGCCCGGGTGCGGGTCACGACGGCGGGACCGTGGTCTTCCAGGGCACTCCTGCGGAGCTGGTCGCGTCGCGGGCCACCCTCACCGGCGAGCACCTCGCGGCCTACGTCGGGAGCTGAGTCCGGGGGACTGTCGGTGCGGGTTTCATCAATTCGGGAGAGGCGGCGGGCGGCCCTCCTTCCTAGCGTGGCGTAGGCCCTGTGGCCGCACACCCGAGGTCGGGATCGCCATGACCCAGCATGTCCGCCTGCGACGACATCGGCTGCTGCGACGGCTGCTGCTCCTCTGCACTGGTGCGGCGCTCGCCGGCGCGACGCTGGTGGCCCCTCCGCACGCGCTCGCCAGTGCCACGACCGAGCCGGACGACGAGATCCACAGCAGTCTCGGTGACACGAGCAGCCAGATGTGGCTCTACTGGCACGGACCCGATGACGTCGTGCAGTACGGGCTCGACGCGTCGTACGGCGACACAGCGACCGCGAGTCGGCCCACCATCACGCCGAAGGACCTCGGAGGCCTCTGGCAGGTGCGGCTGGCCAACCTCGCACCCGGCACGACGTACCACTACCGGATCGGCAGCAGCGGCCTCGACCACACGTTCCGGACCGCTCCGACCGGCGACTTCGTCTGGGACGACATCGGCGACACCGGCACCACCTACAGCGGTGGTGGATGCGTCAAGCCGTGGATGAGCCAGGTCTGGCAGCAGCTCGCGGACGAGCACCCCGACCTGGTCACCCACGGCGGCGACATCACCTACGCGAACTCCTGCGGCACCCCGTCGGTCCACCAGTACTGGAACGACATCGCCCCCCTGGCGACCCAGACCGCCATCGAGTACGCGTGGGGCAACCACGAGTCGGCGGGCGGCGACTCGATCGCCAACTACAAGGGTCGCTTCAACGCACCCAACGCCCAGGCGATCCCGATCGACTCCACCAGCCTGGTCACCAGCCCCGGGTGCCCCTCGTCGACGAACCCGAGCGTGAACGGCTGCCAGGGCGACGACTGGGGCTACTTCACCGCGGGGCACACCCTCTTCATCAGCTACCCCGAGCCCTGGTCCGGCGCGTTCGCCAGCTGGCACACCGCCGCGGACGCCCTGATGGCCCAGGCAGAGGCGGACCCCGACATCTACTTCATCGTCACCTTCGGGCACCGGCCGGCGTACTCGAACGCCGGGGTCTCCGACACGACGCTGCAGCCCATCCTGGACGCCCTGGCAGAGACGTACTCACCGGCCGCTCGCCCGGACGGCAAGTACGTCGTCAACGTCGCTCACCACGTGCACAACGGTCAGGTCCTCTCGCCCAAGCACGGGCTCCTGCACGTGATCGACGGCGGCGGCGGCGACGAGGAGACCAACGTCAACCAGAACCCGGGCACGTTGTGGCTGACCAACCACTTCGAGCACCTGCGGGTGAGGTTCAGCGGCGATCAGATGACGCTGGACTTCATCTGCGGCCCGCCGTACCCGCCGAGCCCGGGCCTGGACGCGTGCACCCAAGGGGCCGTCCTGTACAGCCAGACCCTGCAGGGCTACCAGGGCAACCCGACCCCGCCGGACCCTCAGCTGAGCACCACCCTCAGTGACGGGGGCGTGTCCGGCGTCCAGGTCGGGGACACCGTCACCTACCGGGCCACGGTGCAGAACACCCGGTCCGGCTCGACGGCGGTCGGGGTGGGAATCTCGCTGACGGTGCCCGCCGATCTCACCGTGCTCGACCCCGACGGCGCGACCGTCGCCGGCGGCACGCTGACCTGGGACGTGGGGGACCTGACGGGCGGGCAGAGCGTCATCCGGACCGTCACGACGCAGGTGACGTCCGGCAGTCCGGGGGACACCGTCAGCGTGTCGCTTCAGGCCCGGACGGCCGACAACGCCTGTGCCACCCCCGGGAGCGTGTGCACGGCGACCGACGCCGACCAGATCGTGTCGTCGTCGCCGACCAAGGAGTACGTCACCAACACCGGCTTCGAGTCCAGCAAGACCGGGTGGACGGGTCTGTACAACAGCCTGTCCAAGACCGCGCGTTACGCCAAGGCCCAGCACGACGGTCACTACAGCCTCAAGGTCATCCGCAACACGACCACGCCAGGCGCCGCCGGCGTGGTCTCGAAGCCCGGATTCGTTCCGGCCACCTCCAGCAACGCCGACTTCAACGCCAGCGCCTGGGTCCGGGGCCAGAAGACCGGGCAGTCCCAGACGGTCGTCGTCCAGATCAACGAGGTCAGCCCTGCCGGAGTCCTCGTCGGCTCGGCGAGCCGCAGCCTGACGTTCAGCGACCTTGCCTGGCACCAGCTGCAGGTGCCCTACACGACCCTCGGCAACGGAGACCACCTCGACTACCTGATCTACAGTCCCGGCCTGAACGCGAACGCGTGGTTCCTCACCGACACGGTCAGCCTTCTCGGACCACAGGCCTGACCGGCTGGCGTCGTACGTCGGGAGCGAAGGGGCCCCCGGGCTAGGTCGGCTCCGGGGCGCTGGGCAGGTCGGCGGCCATCACCTGGTGGGGAAGCCGTACCCGGGCGCCGGCGTCGAGGGCCTGCTCCAGGAAGGTCCGGTAGGCCGCCGCCAAGGCCGGGCGCCGTCGTACGTTGTCGGGGTGGACCAGATGGACGGCGGTGCCGCCCACCGACCACACCGCCTCGGCCGCGTCGAGCCACCGGCGGGCGATCTCGTCGGGCCGCAGCCGGTCGATGAACGCCAGGAAGTAGTCCTGGGGCAGGGTCAGCGGCAGGTGGGCGAGGCCGTGCTCGTCCACGAACGGGATCGTGGTCGCACACCCCGTCCGCCAGCCGTGGGGGCCCCCGAGCTCGACGGTGGGCGGGGTGAGGTCGTAGTCGAAGACCTCGGCGACGACCTCGAACATCGACCGCGACCTGACCAGCTGGCCGGCCCGGAAGCCGCGCACCTGTCCGCGCATCGAGGGGTAGACCTCGAAGAAGTGGTGCAGGCGACGCCGCAGCTCGTCGGCCGGCAGGAAGGCGAGCGTGCCGTCATGCAGGTAGCCGTGGGAGAACACCTCGCAGCCGTCGTCGATCAGGGCCTGGAGGTCCCGCTCGGCGGCGGTGTACCGCTGCGAGAGGACGCCGAACGCGGAGGCGACTCCCAGGTCACGCTCGATCCTGCGCAGCGTCTCGATGCCCGGCCAGCCGTACTCCTCGTCCACGTCGTGGGTCAGGACCAGGGTCCTGGCTGTCTCGGGAGCGTGGAGCGGGACCCCGGCCAGCTCCGCCGCCTGGGTCCACAGCGACTCCCGGAACCGGTCGACCCCGGTCTCCACCGGGTCGGCCGGGAAGCCGGAGTCCTCGGAGCGCCGGCGCAGGGCGGCGATCCGGACCCGGTTGAGCCTCGCCCGCAGGGTGAACGGGATCGCCGTGTAGGGGATCACCGAGCGGGAGTACGTCGGCTGCTGGGTGGGCAGGCCGGTCTCGAGCAGAGTCCGGCGTTCGAACTCCCACCACGGCAGTGCGGTGTGCACGGCACCGTCCTCGACCCAGAGCCGGAGCTCGTCTCCCTCGTGCTCGACGATGTGGCTCGCCACGCGCTGCCGGGCTGCCGGGTCGGGCGTCCAGCGGGCGTACGCAGTACTGATCACGCGTGGAGGTCCTCGGGGCTCAGCGTCTTGGCGATCCGGAAGCCGGGTCCGACCACCACGCTGTACGGCGGGACGTCCTTGTGGACCACCACGCCGGTCGCGATCACGGAATGGTGGCCGACGGTCACGCCCGGCGTGATCGTGACACCGGGCATCAGCCAGCAGTCGTGCTCGATCGTGGTCGTGAACTCCTTGTCGGGATAGAGCACGGACAGGTCCCGGGCGGTGACCGTCGTCTGATGGGCGGTGATCACGCTGCGGGCGCCGATCGCCACCCGGTCGCCGATCACGACGTTGCCCGGGACCAGCTTGTCGAACAGGCAGCCCTCGCCGATGAAGACGTCCTTGCCCATGGTCAGTCCCGAGGCGCGGTACACCTTGGACCGCGCCTCGTCGCTCGGCACCCAGTCGGCGATGCGGTGCAAGATGGCTGCGCGGAAGGACATGGTGAAACGGTAGACCAACCGTCGCCGCCGGGGAGGTTCATCGGCGAGCCGCGCCGTACCCCTCTCGCAGCCTGACTTGAGCCCTGCGAATAGCGCCGATAACTGGCACCCGGTGCCTGGTCGCTGGCCTGGCCCGGCCTGGCTCGGTCGGCGGCATCGGCCACGGCGATCCCCGAGGCGCGTCATGATCGACTCACGCGAAGACGCTCGCGCTCGAATCAGTGTTAACGTGGAGCAAGGTTCTGACTGCGCTGCAGATCGGTGAGGGCTGAGGCCCCCGGTTCAGGAAGCGGAGCGGGGGCCGACCCACGTCTACGTTCACGTCCGGTGAGCAGTGCCCGGCGTTTCGGCCCGGGCCGCCCGGGGGCGTTCCCGACTTCGGACCCTCCCCGACAGGACCAACGGACTGTTGGCCGCCCTTGCGGCGGGATAGCGTAGGCGTCACTGAGGGCTTTCAGTGTGTCGTCCAGAGCGCGGCACCGCCTTCGGCGCTCACAAGCGTACCCACCGTGGGTGCAGACGGGACCCGAAGGTGACGCATGATCCGGGCGAGTCGACGACGCCTGGGCGCCCAGAGCCACTCGACCTCGCCGCGGCCTACGCCGAGTTGCAGCACCTCATCCTCGACGGACCGGATGTCACCGAGTTCCTGCAACAGCTGGCGGTGCTGGCGTCCTCGATCGTGCCGGGCACCCACTGCGGCATCACCATGCGGCGCGACGGTCAGGTCGCCACCGCGGTCAGCAGCGACGCGGTGGCGATGCGGATGGACGAGGTCCAGTACCTCCGCGGACGCGGGCCATGCCTGGCGGCTTTGGACGAGGGGACACGGATCGAGGTGCCTGACATGGCCGCCGAGACGCGATTCGGCGACTACGCCGGCCACGCGCTCGCCAACGGCATCCACAGCGTCGCTTCGCTGCCGCTGAAACTCGACGGCACGACCCTCGGGGCCCTGAACCTGTTCGCCACCGTCCCACATGCCTTCAGTGCCAACGACATCGCCCGGGCCGAGGCGTTCACCGCCCAAGCAGCCACCGCGTTGACGATCCTGCTGCGCCATGCCGCCCGCGCCACACTCGATGAGGAGCTGCGTGACGCCCTGGCCACCCGGGCAGTCATCGACCAAGCGCTCGGCATCCTCATGGTCAGCCGCAGGATCGGCGCCCATGACGCCTTCGAGATCTTGCGTCACACCTCCCAGACCACAAACCGCAAGGTGAGCACGATCGCCGCCGAGCTCATCGAGAGCGCGACCGGTCACCCACCCGAACCCCCCCGCCCCCTCACACAGCGCCCGTCCGGCTACTCATCCGGATGACGAGACAAGCATTGAGGCGAAGTGGTGCGTCACGCGCCTGAGGACCGGGATGTCCTGACTTGCCCTGATGACGGGCGTCGCCACGCATGGTCCGGCAGGCCCATGACGTAGTCGGCGGCTTCGGTCAGGGTCGCGAACGTGGTGGTGCCAGAGGGTCCACGTACGCGGTAGCCATGGACGTGGTCGGCTTGACAAGTGTCTTCGGGTGAGGGCATCGGGATCTCGATCGCGGTGCCGTCGGGCAGTGTCATCACCGCCAGCCAGTTCAATTGGCGACCTCATCTGTCAGGGTTCGCCCAAGCGCGTGCCGGGTCGCGGCTCCGAGGACCCGCCAGCGACCACATCGGGAGCGCTGGACGCGGCCCCTAGTGCGCCTTCATACCGGTCGCCTCCTTGGGGCTTCCATCGGCGCACTCTGGCTTCGGGCGACGTTCACACAGGCGCTGGCGTGGGACTTGCGGTTCTCTCGCAGCTCAGTCGTCGAGCACCAGAGGCGTCTATCCACACCCGATGTCGAGCGTAGCAACATCCCAGTCAGGACGACAGAGCTTGCGTTTCTGGGCGGACTGGCGTTCGGTGCAGCAGCGATCCGGAAGTCTCCGGGCGAGGGCCGTCCGGCCCTGCCCAGCTCGGAGCTGTGTCGACATAGTGAGGCGTAGCCGACTCGACTGCCTGTGCTCAGGAGAGGGAGATGGACACCGTCATCACGACCCCCGTCGCCCAGGACCTGAGGCCGTTATCACCAAGCGACGTAACTGTGGGGGTCGAGGAGGAGTTCGCGCTTCTGGCTCCCGGGACGGGCCGGGTCGTCTGCCGAGCACCGGACGTGGTGCGCGATTGCAGCGACGCGGCGGGAATCGTACCCGAGTGCATGAGCTACATGATCGAGACTCGAACACCTGTGTGCCATACCCTGCGAGAAGTCGCCCAGTCGCTGAGAACGCACCGTCACCACGTCGCAGCTGTCGCCCGCGGGCACGGGGCTTTGATGGTCGCCTCAGGCGTAGCCCCCTTCGGAGTGCCGAGTCCGCCCGCGATCACGAGGGACCCGCGGTACATCGAACTCGTTCAACGTTTTCCATTGGCCATGAGTACCGCCGGGACATGTGGATGCCATGTTCACGTCGCGGTCCCGAACAGGCAACTCGGAGTCGAGGTGCTCCTTCGCATCCGTCGCTGGTTACCGGCCCTCATCGCGCTGACCGCGAACTCGCCCGTGTGGCGCGGACACGACACCCGTTGGGCAAGTCGGCGGATGGTCTTCATCTCTCGGTGGCCGACCGCCGCGCCGGCGCCGCCCGTTGAGTCAGCCGAGGCGTACGACGAGCTCCTGCGTTCGACCGTGTCGTCCGGGCGCGCTCTGGACGCGCGCAGCATCTACTTCCTGGCCCGACTGTCCCCGCGCTACCCGACCGTCGAGGTCCGCCTCGCCGACGTCAGCCTGTCAGTCGACGAGGCAGCCTGCTACGCGGGCCTGGTCCGAGCACTAGTGGCGACCGCATTGGACGAGGAGGCTCACGGTCATCCAGCTGCGTGGGTGCCGCAAGCACGGCTTCGCGAGTCTTGCCGACTCGCCGCCCTCTCCGGTTTGAGCGGGAGCACGACAGATCCTTTGACCGATGAGCGCTTGGAGCCGTGGGAATTCATCGATCGGATGCTCGAGCAGGTGCAAACGCAGCTACGAGCTCACGGGGACGACGTCACGGTCGTGTCGACACTCGACCGTCTCCGTCTAGCAGGGGGCGGCGCCGAGCGCCAGCGGCGACTCTTCGGCTCAACAGTGTCACCCGCACTCTTCGTCCAGGCTCTTGCCGAGAGGTCGATCAGCGGGCTGGAAGCCTAGGTTGAGTTCTTGTGTCGCCAGCCCGCCGCGTCAGCAGCGGGTCGCGCGCGCCCTGCACCTCGACATGACGGCGCCGACCACGATGCGCCGAACCCCTCCCGCTCCCTCCGGACTCATGGTTCCCGTATCCAGCCAGGCAGCTCGACGATCGGCACTGCGAGTTCCTGACGCGTACCTCATGGTGGTCATAGCCCGGACGCCGAGGCTGCCCCTAGCGGCCGCCGGTTGCCCGGTCCTGGTGATCGCCATGTGCTCCGGGTCCCGTTGCAGCCAACCGTGCGGCTAGAACTTCGTGGGCGGTGTGCTCGGCTCGGACCGGGAGGGCCTCCAACTCGACCCCCGCCACCCGTGCGCGGCGAACAGTCCGGGCGACGCTGCGCATCACGGAACCGGCCGGCAGTCCGGGGTACATCTCGACCATGCGCAGCATCAGCGACATCAGCTCGTTGTGCACGGCGACTGGATAACAGCTGCTCGGACCCGGGCGAGTCGTCATAGCCAGAACGCACTTTTCAATAGGGACCCAGTCCCCATATCCACCGGCATACCCAGCCAGCCAAGCAGATGCACCAGGACAAGCCCGGCGATCAGGCCGGTAACGATCCCCCACGCCATCAAGACGGCAATGCCCATTGACACCGTTTTCGCGGCCAGGCGACGGGGAGCAGGATCCGACAGCGTCTGTCGATCCTGCTGCCCAGGAGTGCCGGGTTCTACACGCGTGCTCCCGGTAGCCCACCACCCAGAGTCGAGGGTTGCTTCGACAGGGGAAGTCGTCATCGCGTTATAGGCGCCGAAGGCGTTGGCGGGCAACAACCGGGTCCCTGCATCTGCACCAACACCTGGCTGAGAGCGCGGCAATCCCGTAAGCGATGACAGCTCGTTCCGGCAGGTGTCGCGGTCTGCGATCTCCCCGCGGGCTCGGGACGCGGCGCTGTCGCTGATCTGCGGAGCCAAAAGCCGGTCCATCAGAGTTCACCCTGTCCAGTGGTGCGGCCGACGCGAGTCCCCACCCCCCGATTGAGGGCTCGCGTCGGCACGAGGAGTGGCACCTGTCCATACACGCGCGCCGTGTCACTCGTCATCAGAGTGGAACTGCTGGCTGCGTAAGCCTGGCGCATGCTCGACTCCGGTGGATTTCACGGAGCGGTGATGGCTGCCGCCGATGCCTTGCCGGCCTCGGCGTCTGAACCAGGCGTCTATCCACACCCACCGGTGAAGTTATCAGCCGGGGGAGGGGTCCCGATAAGGACCAAAGTCCCTTCGTCGATCACCTCGATTGACACCGGGCGGGCACCCTGACCGAAGCGCTCCTCGCGTGACATCATGACGGCGGATCGCCCCAGGTCGGACTTCGCCGTTGTGATGATCCGGGCATCTTCGCCGCCTTCGCTACAGCCGTGACCCTGGACTCACATCGGCATATGAGAGCCGTACCGTCAGGCTGCGCCCAACTCGCCGATAACTGACAGTTCCGCTGCGTCGGCCGTCGGCTGGTGGGTGGTGGGGCAGTGGCGGGAGATCGCCTCGGAGTATCAGCCGGGGTTGAGGGGGCAGCAGGTCACGCCGATCACCGGGCCGGTGGGCTGGCTGAAGTACCTGTCCAAGCACGCAGCGCGTGGGGTGCGGCACTACCAGCGCCAGGGCAAGCCTGCAGGTTGGGAGCGGACCGGCCGACTGTGGGGCAAGAGCAGCGGGTGGCCGGTAGTGGCTCCGTTGCAGATGGACCTGACGACTCAGCAGGGGCATCGGTTCCGGCGGCTGGTGAGGCGATACGCGATTGCGGATGCTCGGGCGAAGGCGATCAGCCATGAGCGGGCCGGACAGATGGTCAAGGCTGCCGGTGAGTGGGACCGGGTGTCGTACCTGCGGGGCATGCTCAAGTCATCGGATCGGGTGCTGGGCGCGTGCCGGGGAGTGTCGGAATGGGGAAGCCAGGAGATCGCCGTGGGGCTCGCGCTCGCGGCCGGATGGGACGGAGTGATGGCGTGAACGGCTTCGATGGGGTGGGCTTCGCGCGGCTGTTCCGCAGCACGTGCACGGTCTGCGGCTCTGGGCAGTTGGGCTGGGGGAGCGTCGGTGACGAAGTCGCCCGCCTGGTCGATGCGCACCAGGACGCCGACGACTGGTTGATCCAGGTCGCGCAGGGTGTCGGCATGGGTGCCGGGCCTGGGCTGCTCGAGCTCGACGCGTGGCGGTGCCTCGACTGTGGGGAAGTCGGCGTCTTCGGCCCGCTCGAGGTCGGACCGTGACGGATCCGGTCAGGCAGCGCCAGGCGGGCCGCGGCAAGCGAAGCGCGCGGCACGCCTGGCGCTGCCTACCGCAACCGTGCCGGATCTGCCTGGAACGGGTGTGGCCCGAACGGCTCTACGGCGAGGTCTGCCCCGGCTGTCGACGCGACTGGCTCCAGACCTGAGCCAACGCACTCACATGCCGATGAGCGGATGGCTACGTAAGTCCTGTGGGACCGCAGTCGGGTAGGCGTTCTTGCAACTCGGCCGCTGACGTATCGAAGTAGTGCAACCCGTCGGCTTCCACGGTCGCGTACCCGACCGTGGAACCCGAACGCACCTTGACGACTGGTCCCGGGTAGCCATCCGGCGGCGGGGCGATGCACAGGGCCTCAACCATGTCACCAGGCGCTAGTTCCTTCTGGATGAGGTTGCCGACCTGCATCACCACGTCCCGCTTCACAGTGATGCTCACGGACGTTTCGGGTGTCGCGCTTCTGTCGTCAGCCGAGCAGGAGACCGCCAGCGCCAGCACGGAGAGAAGAACAAGCGTCTGCATCGGAAACCCCCTCATCGACCATTGTGACGGTCGCCGCTTCGAGTGAGTTCCGCGAAGCGTCCGCTCATGCCGCTGTCCGTGCGCGTCTGGGAGGGGCCGGGGGTGCTGCTGGGCTCTCGGGTCGCAGGGGCCCCGGGCGCGCGACGGAGGAGCGCGGTTGGGGGAGCGATGAGCGGCGCGCCCGGCCCCGGTGGTGAGACACGCAGGGCGTTGGTCCCGGGATGCGGTCGGTGGGCTCTGGCATCCTGAGGGGGCTTTCGAAGGGACCGGGGAGAGCCCGGCCGATGACATATACGAGAGGCCCGGGACTGACCTGAGAGTCGTCCAGCCCGGGTGCAGGTGCGGCGGAAGGCAGAGGTAGGCCGCATCGAGCGGACGCACAACTAGGTCTTCTGCACGGGAAGCAGTCCACTCCCGTGCGTCCGGAAGGCCGTCGTCCCGTGTTCTGCTCATCCGGCTTTGAGCCGACTCCTCAACCATCTCAGTCGTCGTGGTCGCTGCTTGCTGGGCATCCGCCACTGTCGGTCTTCTTGGCGCTGCCGGTCGACCTGGTCGCGTCGCAGCTGCGCTTGACGGGCGGCCTGTCGGCTGATCTGCAGGGCGGTGCCGATCTGGCCCCAACTGTGGCCCTCGTCGCGGGCGGCCAGCACCAGGAGCCCGATTGCGTCGTGGATGCGCTCTTGGGCGTGTCGTGCGGCCTTGAGGTGGTCCAGGGGGCGTTGTGGGCCGGACCTGGCGTGGTCGAGGTCTGCGGCGGCTCGGCCCATCAGCCACCGGGCATGGCTGCCGGTTTCGGTGCTCACGTCAACGCAGGTTGCCACCGTCTGACCATTCCTGGGACCGGTTCGGCGACAACGACTATTGACGGTGATAACGCTGCTAACAACAGCAAGCATTTGCATTCTTTCGGGGCCGTCGTCGGCGCGCCTGCCGGGACCACCTTCTTGATTAGTAGTCACATATCAGCACACGGCTCCCGACCGGGTGCTGGTGACAACCAAAGAAGAAGCCCCGACGCGGCTGCAACCGCTCGGGGCTTGGACGGATCAGGTGTTCGCTGATGCCGACAGTTCAAGCGTACGAGAACGGGCTCACCCTGGGATGGGCCGGAGGCCGGGAGCCATGCCAACGGGGCTCAGTGGTCTACCTGGGCCCGGGGTGCTGCCACCGTGAAGGCTGCGAGTGTCTGACGGGCTCCCGCGTCCTGTGCTGCGCTCACGCGCCGGCCAAACGCGGTGAGGTCACCGGCTGGTCGGCCGGCACGGTGCGCCGGCACACGGCCTGGCTCCGGTCGGTCGACACCACGCAGCTCGACGGCATCGGCGCGGCGGTCACACTGACACTGCTGGACTGCCCTCCGACCTCTGAGGACTGGACACGGCTCGTGAAGGTCCTGCAGCAGCGTCTGAGGCGGGCTGGGCTGCTCCGGTGGCACTGGGTCGTGGAGTGGCAGCGTCGAGGCGTCCCGCACCTTCACCTGGCCGTCTACGCGGCTGCCGAGCCCCCGACCTGTAACACGGGGGTAGGTTTTGAGTCGCGTCACCCGGAAGGGTGCAACCCAACACCCCCCTTCCCACGCCTGGCAGATTCGCCGATAACTGACACCGGGACCTGACCCCGGACGTCGAGGAGACGATGCGCGGCTCGCTGGCGGGGGCTGGCGCGCGCCCGGACGGCGCGGAGCGCCGAGGACGCACGGCGGGCCCTGGCAGCGACACGCGCTCGGATCTCGCCGCCGGTGTCGGCGCGGGACTGTACCGTCGCGACTGAGCAGCCCTCGGGCGCTTCCTCCGGTCTATCGGCAATGCGTAGCAACCGTCAGTGATGTGAGGACGCGGGCGACGGGCCTCTCCGAGCCGAGGCTCGTTGCGAGTCAACCTGTTCGTCTGTGAACAGAGCCAGCGTGGGTTGAGCGTGATGGGCGGACGGCCTCCGAGAGGTCTGTCCAAAAATAGGAATGGCGGACCTCCTGACCGGAGGGAATCCGCCCCCGATGTTGACGACTGTTCGTCCTGCTTCTTCTGCGCTGCTCCCCACCACCTGCACGGCCCGCGCGGCGGGTGGGGGTGGGTGGCCTCTCTCGGGTGGCTGGAGGGGCCCCGAGGCTCGCGGGGGAGCGCAGCGAGCCCGTGAGGGGGCCCCGGAAGCCGCAAGGCCACCCACACCCGCCATCAGTGAGCCGCGCGGGTGCCTGGACCATCGCTGGCTCCTACGCGCTCCGATTCCGCCACCATCGGAACCGACGGCGCCGCCTCGGCATCGGCATGCGCCACACGCTGGCGTCCTGCCGCTCGAGCTCGTGGCGCCGGCGCCGCTGGTCGGCCTGGTGGACGGCCTGCCGGCTGATGCCGAGGGCGTGTCCGATCTGGGCCCAGGTAGCGCCGTCGCGGCGTGCAGCGCAGGTCAACAAATCGCGTACCTCTGCCAACCCCTCTTGGGCGTGTCGCACCTCCTGCAGGGCGTCCAACGGCCTCTGAGGGCCGCGCAGAGTTCCGGCGAGGTTCTCGACCACCCAGCGGGTCCGCAGCCGCGCATGGCTGCCCTCTTCGGTGCTCACGTCAACGGATATTGGCACCCACCGCGGACACCTAACGACGCGATCGGGTCAATACCGATTGACGCGCCAAAGCCTGCTAACTGCTGCAAGCAAACGTGTCCAAGAAAAGCCTCAATCGGCGCGCCTTCCGGCGACATTCCGACTCCCGGTGTTTACGTACGTCTACGCGACCCGATGTCCGGGTCAATTCAACTGAAAAAAGAGACCCCGCAGGAGCGTCAACTCCTCGGGGTCGTGGACGACATCAGGGGCTACTGATGACGACGGAACAAGCCTACGGCGCTGCGGCGACGGGGGAGACCGGCGAAGCCGGCCCTTTCCTTGTCCTAACAGACCAAACGCTCACAGAGCCGACAGACGAGCCGACGGCTCGTCAGTGGCTCAACCGACTGCCGTGCATGTCGCGTCCCATCCAGGTCGGTGACGTGGTGATGATCAACGTCGAGACCGGCGAAACTCGCCCGATGCGGTGCCAGCGCAACGGGTGCCCGGACTGCATCGGGGTGAACGCCTGGCGACGCTCCTTGGCGGTGCGCTACATCGAACCCACGCACGAGCTGACAGTCACCACCACGGACCTGCACCGAGCCGATCTCCCGTGGCCCGAGGTACAGGACCGGCTTCGGGTGCTCAGGCAGGCAGCGAGACGCGACCAGGTCGCGCTGGGCGCGTTCGGAACCTACGTCGAGCAGGGCAGCGCCAACGGGATGACCCACGCCCACATCGTCGTCAAGGACGGCCACCGCATCGACTTCGACTGGCTCCGACGACGACTCGTGTCAGCCGGGTTCGCTGGCAGGTTCACCTACGCCCGGATCAAGTCCGGCGCAGAGTTCTCCTCCTACGTCGGCAAGGGCTTCGCCACCTACGCCGTCAAGGGCTACCGGACCGATGCTGACGACGCCCTCCGGCTCAACGGCGGCCGCGTCGGACACTTCTCCCGAGGCTTCTTCCCAGACGGCGTACGCCGAGCCGAGGTCCAGTCACTCAAAGCCCTCTCAGAGGCCACCGGAGAACACTCGCCCTGGATCACCCGCATCTGGACCTGAGCAGTCGAAAGCGCGGGCAGCGGCATGTGCGTGCGTTCTGTCATTCCCCGGTGGTTTGGTCGACATGCGTTGAGGTAGCGAACGAAACGGCATGGAGGCCCTGCATGGAGTCGGGGTCAATGAAGTCGACAAGGGTCGACTTCACGGTGCCGTTTGGCGTCCCGGGGGGGGGCCGCTGAGGGCCATAGGCGTGTCGGGGTAGACCAACATCAAGGCCGGTCGATCGACGTAGATGCGCCGACCGTGGTCGCGGTACCCGTCGTCGGTGAACGTCACTCGGACTACAACAGCCCGCGCATCCTTACCGGTGAGTGGCGAGGACCCTCGTGCGGCTGAGCGCAAGGCCGCCGACCTGACCTGGTCGCTAACAACCGCTACGTCCGAATATGTGATGTTCATGTCCTGCATCTGGCTAGCGAACCCGCTCGGCAGGTGGGCAGCGGACGATGCGTGGCGAGGCTTCGCGACGGCCGCGCCGAAGGCGACGAGACCTAAGACGAAAGCCACGATCGCGACCGTCGCTATGCCACGCCTCATGACCTGCTCCCGTCGGCGGCGGTGAGTATCCGCACACCCGTGTGACGCGGCCAGGAACTGATCCGTTCCACGCCCTGTGGACGAGTGTGGACCTAGCCGGAACAGTCCGCACGCTCATCGGCATGAGAGGTCGCTTGGGGTCGAGCCCCCGGCTAGTAACACGGGGGTAGGTTTTGAGTCGCGTCACCCGGAAGGGTGCAACCCAACACCCCCCTTCCCACGCCTGGCAGATTCGCCGATAACTGACATTATGTCAGATGACACAGAGGGACCTCCTCCTCCGCACAGTGAGCGCTGAGCGAGGATCTCCGGCAGGGTGGGTGCGTGAGTGCTCTCAGTGACCTGGTGAACGAGCAGGCGGAGGCCGACCGCGGTGCCGTCTACGACGAGCTGGCGGACGCCGCCCTCCAGGTCTTCGGGGTGGCCGCGCACGAGGTGCTCTTCCTGGGTCACAACTCCGGGGCCGCGTTCCGGATCGAGGCTGCCGATGGGCGGCGCCTGCTGCTCAAGGTCCACGCTCCTCAGGGCGAGAGCGAGGCCTTGACCGAGCGCGCCGTTCTTGGCGGCCTCGCCTGGCTGGCCACGATCGCCGAGGTGGCGCAGGTACCCGTGCAGGAGCCCGTCCCGGATCCGACTGGTGCCCTGTTGCCGACCGTGTCCTTCCGCGGCGTACCGCTTCCGTGCTCGCTCCAGCGGTGGCTGGACGGTCACCAGGTCGAGGAGCTCTCCCCCGCCCAGGCCCGAGCCGTCGGCGACCTGATGGGGCGGTGGCACGCGTGCTCCGAGCGACGGGTGGGGACCGCCGAGGGCGCCGTGACCTATGACAGCCGCTACCTCGAGCGGATGCTCGACGATCTGCGCGTCCTGGAGGCCACCGGCGCCGTCACGGACGAGTCCTGGCACACGATCGAGCAGGCAACCGCCCTGGCCGGCAGCGTGATCGACACCATCGGGACGTCCGCTGAGGTGTACGGCGTGGTGCACGGCGACCTGAACCCCGACAACGTCATCGTCGCCGCCGACGGCGCCGTCCAGTTCATCGACCTCGCCCAGCTGGTCGTGGCTCCGTACCTCTGGGACGTCGGCGTCGCCCTCTACCAGTACTCCTACCAGGACGCCGCGGTGCGCCGAGCACTGGTGGCGGGATACCGCGACGGTCGGCCGGGGCTGGTGACACCGCCGCTCGCCCTGGAGGTCTTCGTCTGCGCCGCCGCGCTGGCCAACCTCGCCTTCCAGTCCTCCATCCCGGCGCAGCGCACCTCGACGCTGTTCCACACCAACGTGCACCGGTTCGCGACCGGGTACTGCCGCAACCTCGTGGACGGCCTGCCGTTCGCCCTGGAGTAGCCACCTCGCGCAACCCGGGAGGCGGCCGAGGCCCCGATCGTCTCAGGTGCCGTCGCGGACGATGTCCGTCAGCTCGGTCAGCGTGTCGATCCGGTGGGTGGCCAGCGAGAAGTCCTGGCCTCGGGTGAACTCGTTGAGGACGACGGCACAGTCGATGCCGGCCGCGACGGCGGACTGCAGGCCTCGCGACGAGTCCTCCACGACCAGGGTCTCGTCCCTGGCGGCCCCGAAGCGCTCCAGGCCGGTCAGGTAGGGCTCCGGGTGCGGTTTGGCGTTGGTGTAGTCCTCGCGCACCAGCACGAACTCCATGAACCGCCTGATCTGCCGCCCTTCGTGGATCAGGTCGAAGTCCACGCCCCTCGCGGTGGTGACGATCGCCATCCGGGCGTGAGTCGCCAGCTCCGCGAGCGCGTCGAGGACCCCGTCGATCTCGATCGCTTCCGTGCGCAGGTAGTCCCGGTAGTAGTCGTTGCGCGCCTCGCGCGCCCGGTCGATGGTGCCCTCGTCCACACCGGCCGCCCGGGCCCGCGCCCACGTGCCCGCTCCCCTGGCCATGTCGGCCAGGTACAGGTCCGGGTCGAGACCGACCCCGATCTCGGCCAGGGCACGCTGCCCAGCCCTGAAGTACCACGGCTCGGTGTCCACCAGGACGCCGTCGTGATCGAGGAGGAGGTACTTCTTCACGCTCGTCATCCTCTCGCGCGTGGCCGACCGACGCGCCGTCGGTTTGCGTACGACGCGCCGGACCGGAAAGGTGGACGGCTTCCTGCCAGCAACCGACGTAAGGAGAGCGCGATGCTCAGCCTCACCGAGAACGCCAGCACGATCGTCAAGGACATCGCCGCCCAGCAGGGTGGCCCCGACACCACAGGGCTGCGGATCAGCAGCGAGGACCCGTCCGTCGGCCTGATGGTGACCGCCACCGGGCAGCCCGAGCCGGGCGACGCCACGGTGGTCAGCGACGGAGCCACCGTCTACCTGGACCCGACCGCCTCCGAGCAGCTGGACGACCAGATCCTCGACGCCGCCGTGGCCGAGGATGGCCGGGTGCAGTTCGCCCTGGCTCCCCAGCTGTGAACCAGCCCTGACCCGAGCTACGGACGACCCCGCCGGCCAGCAGGCTGCCGGGGTCGTTCGCGTCTCCAGCCGGGGCCGGGGTCAGCCGAGACCGACGAGCTCCCGGCCCCGGTCGAGGAGGTCGTAGCGCAGGGTCATCCAGATCGCGACGCCGGCGCCGACCAGCCCCAGCGTGGTGACCACGGTGGTGTGCACCGGCTTCTCCCGGGCCAGGTCCCACGCCTGCGAGCCCCGCGCCTGCACCGGCCGCAGCCAGTGCCGGGCGAACTCGAACTCCAGGGACCACAGCCAGAGCCCGAGCAGGATCGGCGGGATCGTCAGCGGTCCGGGCAGGACGATCAGGACCAGGCCGGTGATGATGAGCACCAGGCCCGCGACGAACAGCACGACGCGGCGCAGGGTGCGGGTCATCGGTCGGACCGGTCAGCCGAGGGCCGCGACGGCGGCGTCGTAGTCCGGCTCGATCCCGATGCTTGGAACCAGCTCGGTGTGCAGCACCGTGCCGTCGGTGTCCACCACGACCACCGAACGGGCCAGCAGCCCGCGCATCGGGGTGTCCACGAGCGTCACTCCGAAGTCGGCGCCGAAGCTGCTGCGGAAGCTCGAGGCCGCGACGACGTCGGAGATGCCCTCGGCGCCGCAGAACCGGCGGAGCGCGAACGGCAGGTCCGCGGAGGCGCAGACCACCGTGGTGTTGTCGAGGCCCGCGGCGAGCTCGTTGAACCGGCGTACGGACGCGGCGCACACGCCGGTGTCGACGCTGGGGAAGATGTTGAGGACGACCCGCCGTCCGGCGAAGGACTCCGAGGCGACCTCGGCGAGGTCGGTGCCGGTCAGGGTGTACGACGGTGCGGTGCTGCCCGGCTGGGGCAGGTCACCGACGGTGTGGGCGGGGTTGTCCCCGAGCGCAGTGGTAGCCATGCGCCCTGTCTAGCAGGTGGTCCCCACCGGGTGCCTGCGAGGTGCCGGCGGCCCGGGAGGTCCAGCTCACCGTGCGCCTTCTACCATCGAGCCCGTGCTGACCAGACTCGCTGCCCTCGCGGCCACGCTCGTGCTCGTCCCGACCCTGGCCGCCTGCGGCGCAAGCAGCTCGTCGACGCCGGCAGCAGACTCCGGCGGTACGCCGTGCCCCTGGGCGAAGGGGGCACCCGCGGTCAGGAAGGTGACGGTCCCCGGCCCGACGTCGACCCAGACCGGGTCGGTCCCGGTGACCATCGACACCAACATCGGCACCCTGAAGGCCACCCTGGACGCCACTGCCGCGCCCTGCACGGTGACCTCGTTCGTCGCGCTGGCCGGCCAGGGCTATTTCGACAACACGCCGTGCCACCGACTGACCACGGAGCACATCTACGTCCTCCAGTGCGGTGACCCGACCGGCACCGGAAACGGCGGCCCGGGCTACACCATCCCCGACGAGCTGCACGGCGCCGAGGCGTACGCGCCGGGCACCCTGGCGATGGCCAACACCGGGCAGCCGAACAGCGGTGGCTCGCAGTTCTTCATCGTCTACAAGGACTCCACGGCCAACCTGCAGAAGATCTACACGGTCTTCGGCCAGCTCGACAAGGCGAGCCTGGCCGCCGTGCAGAAGGTCGCGGCCAAGGGCAGCGACAACTCCTTCGGCCCCGGCGACGGCGCGCCCAAGCAGCCGGTCACGATCACGAAGGTGACCAGCGGAGGCTGAGCCCGGCGCTCACTTCACGTCGTACCCGATCGTGGTGCCGAGCTGGAGGGTGCGGCCCACGGTGCAGATCCGGTCGGCGGTCTGGCGTACGGCGCGGGGCAGCACCTCGCGAGCCCGGTCACCCGCCTCCCCCTCGGGGAAGGTGATCGAGATCGAGACGTCGAGGTCGACGAGGTGGGATCCGTCGTCGTCGCGGATCTTGTGGCCGGTGGTGCGGATGTCGAACGACTCCGGCGCGGAGCGCTTGCCGGTGATCGAGCCGACGTCGATCGCCGTACACCCGGCGAGCGCCGCGAGCAGCAGCTCGACAGGCGTGAAGTCGGGATCGTCGCCCGAGCCGATCGGCAGCACTCCCCCACGCCGGTTGACCGCCTTGAAGCGGCCCTCGCCGATCTGGGTGAGGTCGAGTGAGCGCAGCGTGTCGTCCAGCTTCTCGTCCATGCCGGCCACGTTAGTGCCGCTGACGGTCGGCCGCCCCACTCCCCTGTCGGCGGCCGCTCCCGTCGGCTGGGTCAGCGCCGGACGGCTGAACGGCGCGCGGCGCGCGCGGCGCGGCGCATGTTCTGCGCGGTGCGTGCCTGGTCCAGGTCCCGGTCAGACCGGACGCGGCCCTCGACGAGGCCCCCCATGAGGTACAGCTGGGTGTTCATGTCATTCTCTCTCCGGCCCGTCCTGGACCGAGGTTGGTGTAATGGACTCTGTCGCTGGTGCGACTCTTACATTCTACGTCTGTATTGGCGCGCTCCGAACCAGAATCAGGGTGACGTCCACCACCCCGGTGGGGGCCGCATGCCAGGAGGTTCTCGCGCGAAACCTGACGTTCTGCCGCGACATTTCGGCCGATAACCGCAGGTTTCACCGGTGCACCGGTGAAACCTCCGCCACCCCCTCCAGGCAGGTCGGGGGGAGGTCGAACCAGCGCAGGTGCTCGAAGTCCGGGCTGACCTGGCCGGGGTGGGCGGCGAGGTCGGGCCCGGTGGCGGCGGACAGGATCGCGGCACCGTCATAGAGGTGGCTGGCGAGGAGGTCCTCTCCCCCGGTCATCCGCTCGGAGGGGAAGTGCGGCTGCCCGCCGGCGTACGAGATCGCGCGGAGGCTGATCGGTGGCTCGACCAGGCCGTCCCGGTGCCGCCACCGGCCGCCGGCGATGTCGAAGCGGTAGTCGTCCAGCAGCCGCCACCCGTCGCGCGCGACCAGGCGGACCGCGTCGACGATGTAGTCGACGACCACGTCGGAGACGAAGTAGTTGAAGTTCACCCGCACCCAGCCGGGCTTGATGCCCTCGCAGCCGCCGGTGATCTCCCGCTCGAACTCGTGGGAGCGCTCGAGGTCGATCCCGAGCAGCCGGTGGCCGTAGGGACCGGCGCAGGAGCAGCCTCCGCGCGACTGGATGCCGAACAGGTCGTTGAGCAGGGCGACGACGTAGTTGTGGTGCAGGTAGCGCCCCGACGGCGACCGTACGACGAAGGACACGATCGAGAGCCGCTCGGCGTCGAGGTTGCCGAGCAGCTCGATCGCCGGCTCGTCGCGCCAGGCGGTCACCGCACGGCGCAGCAGCCGTGACTCGGCGGCCCGGATCGTCTCGGTGCCCACGGCCTCCTTCAGCTGGAACACCAGTCCGGCGCGGACCGCCTCGATGATCGCCGGGGTGCCCCCCTCCTCGCGGTGCGCCGGATCCTCGAGATAGCGGTGCTCGTCGGTGTTGACGTAGGCGACCGTGCCGCCGCCGGGCACGTCGGGCACCCGGTTGGCGAACAGCGCCCGCCGGGCCACAAGCACCCCGGGCGTCGACGGGCCGCCGATGAACTTGTGCGGCGACAGGAAGATCGCGTCCTTGTGCGCCTGCGGCCGTCCGTCGGGCGCCCCCATCCGGATCTCGACGTACGGCGCCGCCGCGGCGAAGTCCCAGAACGACAGGGCGCCGTGCTGGTGCAGGACCTCGGAGATCGCGAACGTGTCCGACACGATGCCGGTGACGTTGGACGCTGCCGAGAAGGAGCCGATCTTCAGCGGCCGGTCGGCATACCTCTCCAGCTGCTCGACCAGCTCGGTGCGGTCGATGTGGCCGTCGGCGTCCTCGTGGATGGTGACCACGTCGGCGACCGTCTCGCGCCAGGGAACCTCGTTGGAGTGGTGCTCGTAGGGGCCCAGGAAGACCACCGGGCGCTGGGACGGCGGGATGTGGGCGGACAGGTGGTGCTGGTCCTCGAGCACCGACGGGATGCGGAGGCCGAGGATGCCGATCAGCTTGTCGATCGCTCCGGTGCAGCCCGAGCCGGCGAACACCACGATCGTGTCGTCGTCCCCGCCGACCGCGTCGCGGATGATCGCCCGCGCCTCCTCGCGCAGGCGGGTCGTCTGCAGGCCGGTCCCACTGGACTCCGTGTGGGTGTTGGCGTAGCCCGGCAGCACCTGCTCCCGGATGAAGTCCTCGAGGAACGCCAGGGCACGACCCGACGCGGTGTAGTCGGCGTAGGTGACCCGCCGATGACCGTACGGCGTCGTCATCACGTGGTCGTCGCCGATCACGGACGCCCGGATCAGGTCGATCAGCGGAGAGGTCTCCGGGGGCATGGATCCACAGTAGGGCCGGGCCGCCGCGAACCACCCGTTCGGGCCATATCGAGCCCGGGCGGAGTCGCGGGAGGGTGGAGTCCTCCACCACTCCGGAGGGTCCCATGAACCGCATGCCCGCTCTCGTCGCCCTCGGGCTCACCGTCTCCCTCGGTGTCGCCGTCGCCGGCACGTCCGCCCTCGGGGCGCCGGCTCTCGACCGGTCGATCGCCAAGGGCTCGCCCGGCCACTGGACCAAGATCTCGTCGAGCACCGTCGACACCATCTACGAGGCCTCCATGGTGCGGACCGCTGACGGCGTCCTGCACGTGGTCTACCCGCGCAAGACCGCAGCGGCGGGCAACCCGGTGACGCTGGCCCACACCTCGCTCACCAGCAACGGAGCGACCATCCGGCAGAACGACGTGCTCCCCACCGGCTGGGCGACGATGGACAACGCGCCCGTCGTGGTCAACGGCGCGAGCGGACCGCACGTGATCTTCGGTGGCCAGCTCGACACCGCCTCCGGCTTCTTCGACAGCGGCCGGATGTTCATGGCCGACGCCACCTCCGACTCGGGCGCCACGTGGACCCTGCCCGCGCAGAACGTCGGGGTCAGCAACGCGGCGTACGGCTCCTACGGGACCAGCGCCGTCGAGCTGGCCGACGGCACGCCGGTGGCGGCGTTCCCGCTGAACGAGACGATCACCTGGCACGTCGGGACCGGTCCCGGCGCCGACGGGTCCTTCTCGGTGCCGGGCGCCTCGCTCTACGACACGACGATGGTCCGGGACGGCTCGAACGTGTGGATCGGCTGGTTCGCCTACGGCTCGACCGCCGCGACGACCGGGATCTTCGCCCGCCAGATCCTTCCCAGCGTCGGACCCGTGCTGAAGGCCCCCGGCTCCAGCCAGGGCACGAACACCCTCAAGCTCGGCCGGGTGGCCCTGGCTGCGCGGGCCGGCGGCGGTGTGTACGAGGCGTACTGCGTGGGCTACGCCACGTGCAGCAAGGTGCGGGTCTGGAAGGTCGGCACCAGCAAGACGGCCGACGTGCCCCACAGCCACCTGGCCGAGACCGTCGCCCTCTCGGCGGGACCGTCCGGTCGACTCTGGGTCGCGTGGTCGGACAACCTGCCCAAGGTGCGGGCCGTGCGCACGGGAGTCAACGGCCTGGCCATGGGCGCCGTCCAGAACGTCGGGATCCCCAGCGGTCACCCCTCCGTCTACAGCCTCGTGCTCGAGGGCAGCCGCGGGCGAGGCGACATCGTGGTCAACGTGGGCGACGGCTTCTGGCACACCCAGGTCTTCGCCGGCCTCACCCTGCACGCGTCGCCGTCGAAGTGGCGGCACGGCAGCCGTCAGCGGGTGGTGTTCACCGTCACCGACGCCCACGCGGCCGTGAAGAACGCCAACGTCAAGGTCGGCTCCAGCCGCTGCACCACCGGGAACAGGGGCACCTGCGCGATCACCTTCCCGCGCACGCTCGGGGCCGGGAAGCACAACGCCACCGCCTCCCGGAAGGGGTACGCGAAGGCGATCGTGACCCTCAAGGTGCGCTGACGAACCTGCACCGACCGAGGCAGCGTCTGTCAACGGCCCGTTGGGGCCATGTGCCTGGGGGCCACGACAGGGCAGGCTGGACCCTTCGCCAACCCCGGAGGGTCGCATGATCCGTACACCCGCTCTCGCCGCTCTGGCCCTGACCGGCGCCCTGACCGCCGCGGTGGCCGGGACGACCGCCAGCACGGCCAGCGGTGCCGCCCCCTCGCACCGGCAGACCGCCGCCGTCGGCAAGGGCGGTCCCGGGCACTGGACGAAGGTGTCGACGGGCGGCGTCCAGAGCATCTTCATGCCGAGCCTGGTCAAGTCCTCCGACGGGGTCCTGCACGTGGTCTACCCCGAGAACGTCCCCGGCGGCATGCAGCTCGGGCACACCGCACTCGACAGCCACGGACGCATCCTCCGGCAGAACGACGTGCTGCCGACGGCCTGGGAGAACGTCGACCGCCGACCGGTCGTGCTGTCGACCAGCACCGGGCTGAGGATCGTGTTCACCGGCAACCAGACCCCGTCCGGGCCCACCTTCTGGGACCACGGCCTGATGTACACCGCGACCGGCGACCAGGGCGGGAGCAGCTGGGCGCTGCCCGCCGAGTCGCTGGGAAGCAACGCGGCCGTGCCGACGTACGGCACCGGTGCGGTGATGCTGGCCGACGGCACCACCCCGGTCGGGGCGTACGCCGACGGCGACGTCAAGCTGTCCTGGCACATCGGGGTCGGCAACGACCCCGACGCGTCGTACACGACGACGTCGCCGGGGATCTTCGACACCACCCTGGTGCGCGACGGCGGCGAGATCTGGGCCGGTTGGTACCAGAACGGGAGCACCGCCGCGACCAACGGCACGTTCGCGATGCGGATCTACCCCACGGTCGGCACGCCGCTGAAGGCGCCCCAGTCGAGCGGCGGGGCGAGCTCGCACACCACCGGCCGGGTCGCGCTGGCGGCCCGGAGCGGCGGCGGGGTCTTCGAGGCGTACTGCGCCGGCTCGGCGCTGCCCTGCACGTCGCTGCGGGTCTGGAAGGTCGGCTCCGCGAAGACCTCGACCATCCCGCAGAGCAAGGGCGCGACCCGGGTCGCCCTGTCGCCCGGACCGTCGGGTCGGCTGTGGGTCGCCTGGACGAGCAGCGCGCCGCAGGTCAAGGCGGTGCGGACGGGGGCCACCGGACTGGTGATGGGTGCCGTGCGCAACGCCGGCCTCCCGCCCCGAGCCGACCTGACCTACGGCCTCGGCGTCGACGGCACCCGGGCCCGCGGTGACCTGGTGGTCAACGTCGGGAACGCGTTGTGGCACACCCAGGTGCTTCCGGGCCTGACCCTGCACGCCTCGCCGAGGAGCTGGCAGCACGGCGGCAGGCAGAAGGTCGTCTTCTCCGTCACCGACGCCCGGGCCGGCGTCGCCGGGTCGAAGGTGAGGGTGGGCTCGAAGGCGTGCACCACGGGCAAGGGCGGCACCTGCACGCTCACCTTCCCCGCGTCGTTCGGCAAGGGGAAGCACGCCGCCACGGCCGCGCGCAAGGGTTACGCGAAGGCCGCGACCCGGCTGACGGTGAAGTGACGGCGCCCCGACCGGTCCGGCCACCACGAGCGACGGCCGCGCTCACCTGCTGAGCGCGGCCGTCGGTGGAGACCCTCGTCAGAGGACCTTGACCTTGAAGGTGTGGTGTCCGGTGATCACCTCGTGGTCCTTCGGCGTGGTGGTGTGGACCTGCACCGGCCGGGTCTTGCCCCCGAAAGCCGACAGCTCGACGGTGGCCTGGTCGTTGCGAACGGCGCCGTCGACGAGCTTCTTCACCCCGCCGATCGTCTTCGGCATCGGGAACTGCTCGAACGGGAACCCCTGGGCCGCGGCGACCGTCATCTGGCCCCGCATCCCGGCCGCCCGGGCAGGCACGGCGACCGTGAACGTCCGACCCGTGGTGCCGCCCGCGTAGACGACCCGTGCGGTCAACGTGCCGCCGGCTCGCACCAGTGCCGGAGCACCGGCGGTGACGGTGTGCCAGGCCCCCGCCCGTCGTTGCTGCAGCCCGGCGATCTTCTTGGTCGCGGTGCTGTCGGTGACGTTGGAGCTGACCTTGACCGAGTCGATGGTCACGCCGTCGACGTTGCTCAGCAGCCAGACCAGGTCAGGCAGGTCCCACACGGAGGCGAAGGTGAGGTCGAAGCCGTCGGTGTAGCGGTTGCCGCCGGTGAACGTGAACGGTCCCGACGCGCTGGAGCCGGTCACGGTCCAGGACTGGGTCTCCGAGCCGGGCTGGTAGGCGTCCATCACGGCCTGGTGGTTGAGGATCAGCTCGTAGTTCGCCGTGGCGGCGGCCGCGTCCTGGAGCTGGACGTCGGAGCTGCCGGTGCGCGACCGGGCGACGCCGCCGTCCGGGGTGTAGGTGACCTTGGACTGGATCGGGAGGCTCGGCGGGGTGGCACCGAGCAGGCCGGCGATGCCGGTCATCCGGTCCTGGTCCACCGTGCCCAGCAGGTCTCCGATGTTGGCGACCTTGAAGGGGACGTTGACCGGGTCCTCCTGGATGTAGATCGCATCTCCCCCGGCCATCCCGTAGCTGGCCTTGCCGACGAAGTTCAACGGGTGACCGAAGCCGACGACGGTGCCGTTGCACACCGAGGTGATGGTGCCGACCGCACCCTGGAGGACGTCGCCCGTGGACAGGGTGGCCACGAGGTTGCCGCCGGAGATCATGTCGCCGACGCCGGGGCTCGCGGACGACCCGGATCGCCCGGCGACGTAGGTGTGGGACTTCAGGTACGGGCGTCCGGTGTCACGGGCGAGCACCCGCGGGCTCAGCCCGGAGATGCCGGTCGGGACCTTCAGCTCGGCGAAGCCCTGGTGGGCCTGGGCGGTCGTGACGTCGGTGGACCGGGCGATGGCCCGGGCCGCCGAGGAGGGGACACCGACGCGCAGCGGCGTCGGCGGGGTCCCGGCGTACTGGTCCATGTCCTCGTACGGCGTGATGCCGGCGACCGGCGTCGTGCCGTAGGCCAGGCCGTAGGCCACCGCACCGATCAGGCGGCCGTCGGAGGCGTAGACCGGCGAGCCGGACATGCCTTCCCAGATCCCGCCGACCCGGTCGATCTCGGTCGAGGTGAGGCGCATCATGATCATGTCCACACCGGGCTCGATGCCGTCCTTGAGGACGCCGAGCACCGTGCCGGAGAAGCCCGAGGGCGTCGTACCGCTGGAGACGGTGAGCCCGGTGACGGCCTGGCCGGTCGTCAGCTGGGAGACCGGGTAGGCGGTGTCGCAGGTACCGGACGCGGCCTGGGACGGTGCCTGAACGGCGGTCGCGGCGCCCAGGCAGAGCCCGGTCGCGACTGCCGCCGAGGCGAGCACCCTGGTCCGAGAAGTGGGTCTGGTCATGAGTTTCCCTCCATCGTGCACCTCCCCCGTGGTCGGCGCCTCTGCTCCAACAGACGCGCCGGGCGGGCGTTTGGTTGCGCGCTGGTCGCCTCGGTCGAGGACCGCCTCCTAGGCTGGGGGCGTGACCGAGCTCCAGCGCCGACCCGGGGCCACCGTGAGACTGCGCGTGGCCGAGCACGTGGCGGGCGACGAACGCCTCCACGAGGACACCGTCGCCGCCGAGGAACCGCTGGAGATCCGGCTCTCCTGGCCCGGCGCCGCCGCCCAGCGGGCCTGGGTGACGATGCGGACACCGGGCCACGACTTCGAGCTGGCGGCGGGGTGGGTCGTGCACGAGGGCCTGGTCGCGCCTGCCGCGCTGGCCGGCGTTGTCTACTGCACCGACGCCGACCTGACCCGCGAGCAGGAGTTCAACGTCGTCACGGTCACCACGACCACGCCGGTCGACCTCCAGCACCGGCATGCCGGGCTGTCGAGCGGGTCGTCGGCCTGTGGCGTCTGCGGCAAGGACAGCATCGAGGCGGCCCTGACCACGACCCGAGGGCCGCGCTGGGAGGGCGGGGTGCCCGGGCCCGACGTCGTACGCCGGCTCCCGGCGCTGCTGCACGAGGAGCAGTCCGTCTTCGCCCGCACCGGCGGGGTCCACGCCGCCGGGCTGTTCACCGCCGACGGCGAACGGCTCGTCGTACGCGAGGACGTCGGGAGGCACAACGCCGTGGACAAGGTGACCGGGGCACGGGTGCTGGCCGGCCAGCCGACCAGCGAGGCGTGTCTGGTGGTCAGCGGGCGGGCCGGCTTCGAGCTGGTCCAGAAGGCCGTCTCGGCCGGGGTCGGCTGCATGGTCGCGGTCGGCGCACCCTCCGCCCTCGCCGTGCACCTCGCCAGCCAGGCCGGGCTGGTGCTGTACGGCTTCACCCGCGCCGAGCGCACGGTTCGCTACACCTGACCGGCGTGGGGGCACCGCCCTGTCGGTGGTGGTCCTTAGGTTCGTGGTGTGCGGATCCTCCACACCTCCGACTGGCACCTGGGTCGCTCGTTCCACCGCGTGGGCATGCTCGAGCACCAGGCGGCCTTCGTCGACCACCTGGTCGGGGTGGTCGAGGCCGAGTCGGTCGACCTGGTGGTGGTCGCGGGTGACGTCTACGACCGGGCCCTCCCCCACGTCGACGCCGTGGCGCTCGCCGACGAGGCCCTGGCCCGGCTGGCCGGCTCCCGCGCGGCGGTCGTGATCAGCAGCGGCAACCACGACTCCGCCCAGCGGCTCGGCTTCTCCTCGCGGCTGATCGATGCGGCCGGGGTCTACATCCGCACCGACCCGGCCGGGGTCGGCCGCCCGGTCGTGCTCCGAGACGAGCATGGCGAGGTGCGGGTGCACGCCCTCCCCTATCTCGACCCGATCGCCCTGCACGAGCCGTGGCAGCTCCCGGTGCGCTCCCACGAGGCGGCGGTGGCCGAGGCGATGAGACGGGTCCGGGCCGACCTGGCTGCCCACCCGGAGGCGCGCTCGGTGGTGCTGGCGCACGCCTTCGTAGCCGGGGCGGCCCCGAGCGACTCCGAGCGCGACATCAGCGTCGGCGGCATCTCGATCGTGCCCACCTCGGTGTTCGACGGCGTCACCTACACCGCGCTCGGGCACCTGCACGGGCAGCAGCTGCTCACCGAGTCGGTCCGCTACAGCGGATCGCCCCTGGCCTACTCGTTCTCCGAGGCCGGCCACGAGAAGGGCTGCTGGTTGGTCGACCTCGGGCCCGAGGGGGTCACGGCTGCCGAGTTCGTGACGGCCCCGGTGCCGCGCGCCCTGGCCCGACTGTCCGGCAGCCTCGACGACCTCCTCGACAACCCTGCCCACGCCTGGGCCGAGCAGGCCTGGGTGCAGGCGACGCTGACCGATCCCCAGCGGCCGGTGCGCGCCATGGAGCGCCTGCAGACCCGGTTCCCCCACACGCTCGAGATCGCCTTCACGCCGTCCGGCGAGCGCGCCGAGCGGCATCGTCTGGCTGCCCGGCCGCATCGCCCGGGCCACGAGATCGCTGCCGACTTCGTCCGCGAGATGCGCGGTGCCCCCGCCACCCCCGCCGAGCACGCGCTGCTGGTGGCAGCGTTCGACGCGTGCGGTGACGACCCCGACGCCGACCCGGTGGCCCGCTGATGCGCATCCAGCGGCTGCGGATCAGCGGGTTCGGCCCCTTCGCCGAGTCGGTCGACCTCGACTTCGCCGCGCTCAACGACGCCGGGCTCTTCCTGCTCGCGGGCAGCAACGGCGCCGGCAAGTCGAGCATCCTCGACGCGGTCTGCTTCGCCCTGTACGCCGCGGTGCCCGGCGAGCGCAACACCGCCCGCCGGTTCCGTTCCGACCACGCGGCCCCCGACCAGGCGCCCACGGTCGAGCTCGAGGCAACGTTCGCAGAGGGCACCTACCGCGTGGTCCGCACCGCTGCCTGGGAGCGCCCCAAGCGCCGCGGCACCGGTACCACGACCCAGCAGGCGACGGTGAGCGTCTCGCGCCGGGTCGGTGACGAGTGGCGGCCGGTCACGTCCCGGCTCGACGAGGCCGGGCAGCTGATCACCCGGCTGGTCGGGATGAACCTCACCCAGTTCTGCCAGGTCGTGATCCTGCCCCAGGGCCGCTTCCAGGCCTTCCTCCAGGCGACCGCCACCGAGCGTCAGGCGCTGCTCCAGCAGCTGTTCCACACCGGCCGCTTCCAGCGGGTGGAGGGCTGGCTGCGCGAGCACCGCCTCGCGCTGCGCCGTACCTCCCTCGAGCACGAGACCGCGGTCGCCGAGGTCGTCAACCGGATCAGCGAGGTGGCCGGGGCGGCCGTCCCCGCCCCCGAGAGCGATCCCCTGGCCTGGGCCGCGGGTCTGTGCGACGACCTCAGCGCGGTACGTGCCGCAGCCGACCGGCGCTCGGCCGAGGCGGTCCGCGCGGAGGCACGCACCCGCGCCGCCCTGGAGTCGGGGCGCGACGTCGCGGCCCGCCTCGCCCGGCTCGAGGCGGCCCGGGCCGAGCAGGCCTCGCTCCGCGCGACGGCCCCCGAGATCGAAGCCGTGGCGGCCCGGGTCGACCGGGCGCGACGGGCCGCCCAGGTCGCGGTCCTCACGCCCCTGGTCGAGGCGCGCGAGGCCGCTCAGGCAGCAGCCACCGAGGCTCGCGATGCAGCGACCGGGCGGCTGGCGACTGCCCTCGGTTCCGCGCCGGACGACCCGACGGCACACCGAGACGTGCTGCGGGCCGCGGTCCAGCGCTTCCACGCGCTCGTCCCCCGGAGCGACGAGGCCCAGGCGCTGCGCGACGAGCAGGCCGCGATCGTCGCCGCGCTCGACGCCCTCGACACCCGATGCGGCGCGCTGGAGTCCTCCGACGTCGAGGCCGTGATCAGCACCCTCGCCGCGCAGCAGGACGCCGCGCACGACGCCCGGCTCGCCCTTCCCGACGTGCGTCTGGAGATCGACGAGCGCCGCGCCCTGCTCCGGGCCCACGACCAGGTCGAGTCACTCGCTCCGGCCCACGCGCAGGCCGTGTCCGCCCTCGCTGTCGCGACCGCGCAGGCTCTGGACGCACGGGAGGTGTGGCTCGCCGTCCGTGAGGCCCGGATCGACGGAATGGCCGCCGAGCTGGCCGGGGCGCTCGCCGTCGGGGCCGACTGTCCCGTGTGCGGGTCACACGACCATCCCCACCCGGCGCGGCCGCACCACGACGCCCCCGATGCCGAGGCCGAGCGGGTCGCCCTGCGAGCGGTCGACGACGCCAACGCCGTCCAGCACGCTCACGACCAGCAGGTCCGCGAGCTCGCGACGGCCCTCGAGCAGGCCCGCGCCCTGGCCGGCGAGACGAGCATCGCCGAGCTCAGGTCCGGGCTGACATCGCTTCGGGCGCGGACGACCGAGCTGGAGGGCATCGTCGACCGTGGCGCCGAGGCCGCTCCAGCGCTCGCAGCCGCGCGCGAGCGTCGGGGCCGCGAGGCCGAGGAGCGCCAGGCCGTGCGGGAGCGGAGCGCGTCGCTGCGCGAGGGTCGCGACCGGGTCGCCCAGCAGCTGGCGGTGCTCGACGCCAAGCTCGCGGAGGCGCTGGCCGGCACGCCGTACTCCGACGCCCGCACGGCCCACGACGAGACCGCCCGGATGCTGACCGAGGTCGAGGCGGCCCTCCGTGCCGAGGGCGATCTCGTCGCCGCCGTTCGCTCGCTCGCCGAGGCGTCCGGTGCCCGGCTGGTCGCAGCGCTGGAGGCCGGGTTCGACTCGGTGGCCGAGGCCGAGGCGGCGCTGCTCCGCCCGGTCGAGATCGAGCAGCACGTCCGCGACCTCGACCGCCACAGCGGGCGGCTCACCGCCGTGGCGCGTCAGCTCGCCGATCCCGCTCTCCAGGACCTCGACGACCTCGCTGCGCCAGACGTCGCCGCCCTCGAGGCGGAGCACCTGACCTCCGAGGAGACCCGCGCCGCCGCGGTCGCCGACGCCGAGACCCAGCGCCGGCGGCTGTCGCGTCTCGACGCACTGCTCACCGACCTGGCCGGACGCCACGCCGACTGGGAGCCGGTCCGCAGCGATCTCGAGGTCGCCCAGCACCTGTCGGCGTTCTGCGAGGGCAAGGCACCCGACAACCGCTGGCAGATCCAGCTGTCCGCCTACGTCGTCGCCTGGCGACTCTCCCAGGTGGCCGACGCCGCCAACCTGCGCCTGGCGGTGCTGACCTCGGGCCGCTACAGCCTCGAGCACACCGACCTGCGCGGTGCCGGGGAGCGGCGGGGCGGGATGACCCTGGTGGTCCGCGACGAGTGGACCGGCGTCACCCGCGACCCGGTCACCCTCTCCGGCGGCGAGTCCTTCGTGGTCGCGCTGGCGCTGGCGCTCGGCCTTGCCGACGTGATCACGGCCGAGGCCGGCGGCGCGGCTCTGCAGACGCTGTTCGTCGACGAGGGCTTCGGGATGCTCGACGCCACCTCCCTCGACCTGGTGATGGACACCCTCGACTCCCTGCGCGAGTCCGGGCGCACCGTCGGTGTGGTCAGCCACGTCGCCGAGATGCGCAGCCGGATCCCGGTGCAGGTCCTGGTGGACAAGCCGCGTGACCACGGGCCGTCGACGGTGCGACTGCGGGCCTGACCGAGAAGCAGATAGGTTTTCGCCCATGTCTCGTGTCGACCCAGGCTTCACCGCTCTTCCCCACCGGGAGCTCGGCGACGCAGCGCTCGCCCGGGCCCGCGAGCTCGGGGTCAGCCACGCCGACTTCCGGTTCGAGCGGGTGCGCTACCAGGACGTCCGGGTCCGTGACGGTCAGCTCCAGGGCGCCTCGGACGCCGAGGACCTGGGTTTCGCGGTGCGGGTGATCCACGGGGGTGCCTGGGGCTTCGCCGCGGCCGTGCACCTGACCGTCGACGAGGCCGTCCGGGTTGCCGAGACCGCGGTGGCGGTGGCGAAGGTCTCCGCGGCGATGACCAGCGTGCCCGTGGAGATCGCCCCCGAGCCGGTCTACGACGACGTGGAGTGGGTGTCGTCGTACACCCTGGACCCGTTCGGCGTACCCCTCGCCGACAAGACCGAGGTGCTGGTCGACTGGACCCAGCGGCTGCGCCGGCATCCGGCCGTGGCGCACGCCACCGCCGGGCTCTACCAGGTCTTCGAGAACAAGTACTACGCCGACACCGCCGGCACCCGCACCACCCAGCAGCGGGTGCGGCTGCTGCCGACGTTCACCGCGATGGGCGCCGACGACAACACCGGCACGTTCGACGACATGACCTCGATCGCGCCCCCGGCGGGCCGCGGCTGGGAGTACGTCGTGGGGTCGCCCGCCGACGGCGCCTGGGACTGGGACGCCGAGATCGCCGAGGTGCCCGACCTGCTCGACGAGAAGCTGGTGTCCAAGAGCGTCGAGGCCGGCGTCCTCGACCTGGTGATCGACCCGAGCAACCTCTGGCTGACCATCCACGAGTCGATCGGGCATGCCACCGAGCTCGACCGCGCCCTGGGCTACGAGGCCAACTACGCGGGCACGTCCTTCGCCACCATCGACCGCCTCGGAAGCCTCCAGTACGGCTCCCCGGTGATGCACGTGACCGGTGACCGCACGGTCGAGCACGGCCTGGCCACGATCGGCTACGACGACGAGGGCGTCGCCACGCAGAGCTGGGACATCGTCCGCGACGGCGTGCTGGTCGGCTACCAGCTGGACCGGCCGATGGCGGCGCTGCATCCCGAGCTCAACCCGCTGGACGGCCAAGGGCGGTCCAACGGTTGCGCCTACGCCGACTCGTCGGGACACATCCCGATCCAGCGGATGGCCAACGTGTCGCTGCAGCCCGGCGCCGCGGGCACCACGACCGCCGACCTGATCGGGCGGGTCGAGCAGGGCCTCTACGTGGTCGGCGACAAGTCGTGGTCGATCGACATGCAGCGCTTCAACTTCCAGTTCACCGCGCAGCGGTTCTACCGGATCGAGGACGGCCGGCTGGCCGGACAGGTCCGGGACGCGGCGTACCAGGCGACGACCACCGACTTCTGGGGCTCGATGGAGGCGGTGGGTGGCCCGGAGACCTGGCAGCTCGGGGGCGCCTTCAACTGCGGCAAGGCGCAGCCCGGACAGGTCGCCTCGGTCAGCCATGGCTGCCCGACCGCGCTGTTCCGCGGCGTACGCGTGCTGAACACCAACGACGAGGGAGCGCACTGATGGCCGGGTCGAGGGGAGCCGAGCTGCCGGGCACCGCGACCGCCACGGTCCAGCAACTGGTGGAGCACGCGCTGGCGAGCTCGACGGCCGACGACTGCATCGTGGTCGCCGACCATCGCACCAGCGCCAACCTGCGGTGGGCCCACAACACCCTGACCACCAACGGCGTGATGCGCGGCATCGACGTCACCGTCATCTCGTTCGCCCGTCGTTCCGGGGGCGTCTGCGTCGGCACGGTCTCCGGCAGCGCCGGCTCCCCCGAGCAGGTGACCGCCCTGGTGTCCGCCGCCGATGCAGCTGCGCTCCTGGCCTCCCCCGCACCCGACGCCCACGACCTCGTCGCCGACGTCACCGACCCGGCGTGGGACGACGAGCCAGGCGAGACCGACATCCACGTCTTCGACGCCTTCGCGCCGGCGCTGGGCGAGGCCTTCGGGCGCGCCCACGGGGGCGGCCGGATCCTCTACGGCTTCGTCGACCACCACGTGACGACGACCTACCTCGCCTCCTCGACCGGGGTCCGGCTGCGCCACGTCCAGCCGACCGGTCACTACGCGTGCACGGGCAAGACCGCCGACCTGGCGAGCAGCGCCTGGGTGGGCGGGGCGACCCGTGACTTCGTCGGCGTCGACGCGCTGGCCGTGGAGGCCGAGCTCGAGCAGCGCCTGGGCTGGGCCGCGCGGCGGGTCGACCTGGCCGCCGGGCGCTACGACACCGTCCTCCCGCCCGCGGCGGTGGCCGACCTGATGATCGACGCCTACTGGAGCGCGGGCGCCCGCGACGCCCACGACGGCCAGTCGGTCTACAGCCGCCGCGGCGGGGGCACCCGGATCGGCGAGACCATCGTGCGCCCCGACGTCACCCTGTACTCCGACCCGCGCTACGCCGGCCTCGAGTGCGCGCCGTACGCCGTCGTGGAGGCGTCCGGCAACGACGACTCGGTGTTCGACAACGGCCTGCCGCTCGGCCGCACCGACTGGATCGACCACGGGGTCTTGTCCGCCCTGCGCCAGACCCGCGAGACCGCCGACCTCACCGGGCGGCCGGTCACCCCGGCGATCGACAACCTGGTGCTGGAGGTCGACGGCGCCACCGGCAGCCTCGACGACCTAGTGACCGGCACGGAGCACGGGCTGCTGCTGACCTGTCTCTGGTACATCCGCTCGGTCGACCCCCAGACCCTCCTGCTGACCGGGCTGACCCGCGACGGCGTCTACCTCGTGGAGCACGGCGAGATCACCGGGGCGGTCAACAACTTCCGCTTCAACGAGAGCCCGGTCGACCTGCTCCGCCGCTTCACCCATGCCTCGGCGACCGGGCCGGCGTTCAGCCGCGAGTGGGGCGACGACTACTTCTCCCGCACCGCGATGCCGGCCCTGCGCGTGCCCGACTTCAACATGTCGAGCGTCTCCCAGGCGATGTAGCCCCGCTCCCTGGGCTCCTGCCGTCCCGGATCCTGGGGGCCTGATGTCGCCGTTTGGTCCCAAACCGCAGAATTCCGGTGCCGAAACCTGCGGTTTGGGACCAATCGGCAGCAATGCGACGCCGCCCAGAGCGCCTGGTCGAGGGGTCAGTTCTCCGCGAACGCCTCGGGGGGCGGGCAGGCGCAGACCAGGTGCCGGTCGCCGTAGGCCTGGTCGATCCGGGCCACCGGCGGCCAGTACTTGTCGGGGTCGGGGCCGGTCGGGAAGGCCGCCAGCTCACGGGGGTACGCGCGGTCCCAGTCGCCGACGATGGCGCGGGTGGTGTGGGGTGCCCCGCGCAGCGGCGACTTGTCCACGCTCCACTCGCCGTGCTCGACCTGCTCGATCTCCGCCCGGATGGCGAGCATCGCGTCGCAGAACCGGTCGATCTCGCCGAGGTCCTCGGACTCCGTCGGTTCGACCATCAGCGTGCCGGCCACCGGGAACGACATCGTCGGCGCATGGAAGCCGTAGTCGACCAGTCGCTTGGCCACGTCGTCGACGGTGACGCCCGACGCCTTGGTGATCGCCCGCAGGTCGAGGATGCACTCGTGGGCGACCAGGCCGCCCTGGCCCTTGTAGAGCACGGGGAACGCGCCGTCGAGCCGCGCCGCGACGTAGTTGGCCGCCAGCACCGCGGTCGCGGTCGCTCGGCGCAGCCCCTCGGCCCCCATCATCGCGATGTAGGCCCACGAGATCGGCAGGATTCCCGCCGATCCGTACGGCGCCGCGCTGATCGCGCCGATGCCGTCGCGCTTGGCGGGGTCGGGGTGCTGCCGGTGCGACGGGAGGTACGGCGCGAGGTGCGCGCGCACGCCCACCGGACCCACGCCCGGCCCGCCGCCACCGTGCGGGATGCAGAAGGTCTTGTGCAGGTTGAGGTGCGAGACGTCGCCGCCGAACTCCCCCGGCCGGGCATGGCCCAGCAGGGCGTTCAGGTTGGCGCCGTCGACGTAGACCTGGCCGCCCGCCTCATGGACGATCGAGCAGAGCTCGGTGATCGTGCCTTCGTAGGCCCCGTGGGTGGAGGGGTAGGTGACCATGATCGCGGCGATCTTGCCGGCGTGGGTCTCGCAGACCGCGCGCAGGTCGTCGAGGTCGACGGCCCCGTCGCCCGCGGCCTTGACCACGACCACCTGCATCCCGGCCATCACCGCGGACGCCGCGTTGGTGCCGTGCGCCGACGACGGGATCAGGCAGACGGTGCGGCCCGCGTCGCCGTTGGCGTGGTGGTAGGCGCGGATCGCGAGCAACCCGGCGAGCTCTCCCTGGGAGCCGGCGTTCGGCTGGATCGAGACCGCGTCGTAGCCGGTCACCTCCGCCAGCCAGCCTTCGAGCTGGTCGACCAGCTCGCGGTAGCCTCGGGCGTCCTCCACCGGCGCGAAGGGGTGCAGGTCGGCGAAGCCCGGCATCGAGACCGGCTCCATCTCGGTGGTGGCGTTGAGCTTCATCGTGCACGAGCCGAGCGGGATCATCCCGCGGTCCAGCGCGTAGTCGCGGGCGGACAGCCGACGCAGGTAGCGCAGCATCTGGGTCTCGCTGTGGTGGCTGGAGAAGACCTCATGGGTCAGGTACGGCGTGCTGCGGGCGAGGGCGCTCGGGATGGTGTCCACACTGGCGACGCCGAAGGCGCCCTCCTCCCAGACGCCGAACGCGTGCAGCAGGGCCGCCAGAGTGGCGGGCCCGTAGGTCTCCCCCACGCTCAGTCCGACGTGGTCGTCGTCCACGTGCCGGACCTGCACGTCCCGCTCGCGAGCCGCCGCCACGACGTCGGCCGCACGTCCGGGCACCCGGGCCAGGACAGTGTCGAAGAAGCGGTCGTGCACCACCTCGACGCCGCGGTCGCCCAGCACCGCCGCGAGCTCGCGGGCGTGGCCGTTGATCCGCTCCGCGATCGCCTTCAGCCCCTCAGGGCCGTGGTAGACGGCGTACATCGAGGCGACGACGGCGAGCAGCACCTGCGCCGTGCAGATGTTGGAGGTCGCCTTGTCCCGGCGGATGTGCTGCTCGCGCGTCTGCAGGGCGAGGCGGTACGCCGGACGACCCTCGGCGTCGATCGACACCCCCACGAGCCGGCCGGGCAGGTGCCGCTCGAGCCCGGCGGAGACCGACATGAAGCCGGCGTGCGGGCCGCCGTAGAACAGCGGGACTCCGAAGCGCTGCGACGAGCCGACCACGATGTCTGCGCCGAGCTCGCCCGGCGACTCCAGCAGGGTCAGGGCCAGCAGGTCGGCGGCCACGACGGCCAGCGCGCCCCGGTCGTGGGCCTGCTCGATGAGCGGTCGGGGGTCGACGATCCGCCCGGAGGCACCGGGATACTGCACGAGCACCCCGGACAGCTCGCCCTCGGGCAGACCGTCGGTCAGGTCGGCGACGACGACCTCGATCCCCATGGCGTGGGCCCGGGTGCTGATCACCTCGATCGACTGCGGCAGTGCGTCCGCGTCGACCAGGAACGGCCCGCTCGCGCCGCGCTGCGCACGGCGTACCAACGTCATCGCCTCGGCGGCCGCGGTGCCCTCGTCGAGGAGGCTCGCGTTGGCTGTCGGCAGGCCGGTCAGGTCGCCGATCACGGTCTGGAAGTTGAGCAGCGCCTCGAGCCGGCCCTGCGAGATCTCGGGCTGGTACGGCGTGTAGGCGGTGTACCAGGCGGGATCCTCGAGCACGTTGCGCCGGATCACCGGCGGGGTGATCGTGGCGTGGTAGCCGAGCCCGATCATCGATTCCGCCGGCCGGTTGGCCGCCGCCAGCCGGCGCAGCTCACGGGCCGCGTCGTACTCCGAGAGCGGCTCGGGCAGGTCGAGGGCGTCAGTGGCGATCGCGGTGGGCACGGCGGCCGCCATCAGCTCGTCGAGCGAGGCGAAGCCGACGGCCTCGAGCATCCGGGACAGGTCGTCGGGGCGGGGGCCGATGTGGCGGTCGGCGAAGGCGGACGGTGTGCTCAACGGGGGCTCCTCGATGTGGGCTCGATTCGCCTCCCCCTCTGTCGCGTCCGCTCCAGAGTTGCCTGATCCGCACGGTCCTGGCGCCTGAGAGGTTCCGGGGAGGAATTGCCCCTTCGGCGCTCCGATCCCGGGCCGGGCCCGGGCAGAGACTCTCCCGTGCGGGATTGTCAGCGCCGTCAGTCTAGCCCGCCCGGCCCCCGGGGCCGGCATGGTCAGCGGGCGCGCGTCGGCGGGTCGAACCACTGCCGATTGGTCCCAAACCGCATCATGAAGCGCCGAAATCGCGTCGTTTGGTCCCAAACGGCAGATGCAGAACGCCCGCGGACGGATCCGCGGGCGCTGCTGGGGGATGTCTGGAGCTAGCCGAGCTTGCGGGCGGCCCGGCGGGCGGCCAGCTCGTCGGCGGCGTCGGAGACCTGGGGCTCCTCCGCCGTGCGCTCGCTCGGCAGCTCGGCGAGGGTGCCCTCGATCTCGCGCCACACTCCGCCGATCGCGATCCCGAACACGCCCTGCCCACCCTGGAGCAGGTCGATCACCTCGTCGTTGCTGGTGCACTCGTAGACCGAGGCGCCGTCGCTCATCAAGGTCACGCGGGTCAGGTCGTCGGTGCCGCGGGCGCGGAGGTGCTGGACGGCAGTGCGGATCTGCTGCAGCGAGATGCCGGCGTCGAGGAGTCGCTTGATCACCTTGAGGATCAAGATGTCGCGGAAGGAGTAGAGCCGCTGGGAGCCCGAGCCGGTCGCGCCGCGGACCGTCGGCTCGACGAGGCCGGTGCGGGCCCAGTAGTCGAGCTGGCGGTAGGTGATGCCGGCGGCGTTGCACGCCGTCGGACCACGGTAGCCGGTGTCGCTGGGCAGCGGTGAGACGTCGTCGGTGAAGAGCAGACCCTGCTCCTCCGCGGCTTCGACCGCCTCGGCCTGTCCGGCCTGGTCCTCGGCGGTGTGCTGCTCGTTGTCGTTCACTACTGCCTCCATCGGCTCACCCCGCTACGCGCAACCCCTGGGGAACCGGGCGATCGCGGGAGCAACCACACCGGTGGAGTTACAACGAGGACAGTTCAAGGTATGCCTGAGGTGGAGACTCGTCAAAGACAAGTGCCGCGTGTCGCAAACCTCAACCTCTACTTGAGGGTGAGAGTACCGGGACGCTCAGGTCGTCTCGAAGTCCTCCGGCGAGATCTGGTCGAGGAACTCCCGGAACTTCTCGACCTCGTCCTCCTGCTCGGCCGGAGCGTCGAGACCGGCCTCGTCGAGCACGGCGTCCGCGCACAGGATCTTGCTCCCGGTGCGCAGCGCCAGCGCGATGGAGTCCGACGGCCGGGCACTGACCTCCACGCCGGACGCGAGCACCAGGGTGGCGAAGAACATGCCGTCCTTGACCTCGGTGATCCGGACCTCGGTGAGCTCGTTCCCGGTCGAGTCGAGCACGTCCTTGAGCAGGTCGTGGGTCAGCGGCCGCGGGGGTACGACGCCCTGCTGGGCGAAGGCGATGGCCGTGGCCTCGACCGCGCCGATCCAGATCGGGAGGTAGCGCTGACCTTCCACGTCGCGCAGCAGCACGATCGGGGAGTTCGACGGCATCTCGACCCGCACACCCAGGACATCCACCTCGCGCATGACGTCCACACTACCCCGCTGACCGCAACCCCTCCCGGGGCCGGCAGGCGGGTCAGACGCTGCGCAGACCGGCCTTGACCAGGGTCGCGTGGAGCCGCACCGAGAGCGCGGCGATCTCGCTGACGGTGTCCTGCGCACGGGCCCGGGCCGAGGCGTCGCGACCGCGCTTCTGCGGAGCGATCACCTGCTCGACCAGGCCGACCTCACGGTCGGCGGAGGTCTTGAAGGCGCGGAGGTGGCGCGGCTCGAAACCGAAGTCGGCGAGCTCGCGGGCGGTGGTCGCGATCACCAGGGCGTCGGTGTCGTAGTGACCGGTGCCGGTCCGCGGCGTCACCAGGCCGTACTGCTCGAGCTGGGTGAGCAGCTCGTCGGAGACCTCGGCGATCTTGAGCAGCTCCTTGCGGGAGAGCCGCACGTTGTCGCGGCGGCTGAACGACTCGGGTGACGGGAGACCGTCCGCGGCCAGCGAGACGGTCGGCACGGTGGGGACCACCGGCTCGATCGGCGGCGGCTCGAGCCCGCGGTCGATCGCGTCGAGGTGCTCGCCGATCACCCGCAACGGGAGGTAGTGGTCGCGCTGCATCCGCAGCACGTAGCGCAGGCGGTCGACGTCCTCGCCGGAGAACTTCCGGTACCCCGAAGGGGTGCGCTCGGGCTTGACCAGCCCCTTGTCCTCGAGGAAGCGGATCTTGGGGATCGTCACCCCGGGGAAGTCTGGCCGCAGCCGGTCGAGGACCTCACCGATGTTGAGCCGGACCCGGCCGGCCTTCGCTGCACCCGCGCCGAGCGGCTCGGTCATGGGTTCTCGTGGCCCTGGAAGAAGACCAGGCGGTACTTGCCGATCTGCACCTCGTCGGTGTCCTTGAGCTGCACGGTGTCGATCCGGTCGCGGTTGACGTAGGTGCCGTTCAGGCTGCCCGCGTCGGCGACGGTGAAGGTGTCGCCCTCGCGGGTGAACGTCGCGTGCCGGCGCGAGACGGTCACGTCGTCCAGGAAGATCTCGCTGTCGGCGTGCCGACCGGCGGTGGTGACGTCCTTGTCGAGGAGGAAGCGGCTGCCGGCTCCCGGCCCGCGCTGCACCACGAGGAGCGCCGAGCCGAGCGGCAGCGCGTCCACGGCGGCCGCGTCGACCGGGTTCAGCTGGCGGTCGGAGGAGATGTCGGAACGCTCGCCGCCGGAGATGTTGATGGTGGCGGTCGAGTCAGGAACGGCGTCGCTCACCAGGCGGGTCCCGCAGCTCGCGCAGAAGCGGGCGTCATCGGGGTTCGCCTTGCCGCAGTTGGTGCAGAACGGCATCGGTGATGGTCTCCTGTTCGCAGCCGAACCCTCAGTACGGGCCTGAGGGTGATGGTTGCTGAAAACCTATCAGGCTGTCCCCGGGACCGGTCAGGATCTCCTACGCGAGTTCGCGTCGTCGGACCCGAACCGGCCGGAGACCGCGTCGAGCTACTCCGCGAGCGTGCCCTGGTAGGTCGTGGCGTCCATCAGCGCGTCGAGCGCCTCGGGCTGGCTGGGGACCAGGTCGTAGAGCCAGCCCCCGCCGTACGGATCGCTGTTGACGAGCTCCGGAGTCGCGTCGAGGGACTCGTTGACCGCGACGATCTCGCCGTCGACGGGTGCGTAGACGTCGCTGACCGACTTGGTCGACTCGAGCTCACCGCACGCGGCCCCGGCCACCACGGCGTCACCGACGGCCGGCAGCGAGACGTAGACGATGTCGCCGAGCGCGTCCTGAGCGAAGTGGGTGATGCCGACCCGCACGGAGCCTTCGGACTCGCCGGGGCTGCGGACCCACTCGTGCTCCTGGGTGTACTTGAGGTCGTCGGGGTACACGGCTCTCCTTCGGTACGACGGCCGCCGTTGCGGCGGCTCGTGGCTGATTATTCAGGTTGGGCGAACTGCGGCGTCGTCGGCTTGTGCACCGCGGTGATGTCGAGCGCCTTCTCGGGCTGGACGTCGACCGTGGCTCCGGCGCTCTCGAACTCCGCGATCGGGCCGTCGAACAGGCTCAGCGCACCGGTCAAGGTGTGCGCGTCGCCGATCACGTCGAAGACGTAGGGCGACGTCACCACGGTGCCGTCGATCAGGAGACCGCCCGGCGCGGTCTGCACCGAGCTCTGGGCGACCAGCCTGACCTTGCCGTTGACCTGCATCGCCTCGGCCCCGGCCGAGCGGAGCTCCTCGATCGAGTCGAGGACCGCGTCCACGTCGACCGGACGTGGACCCTCGGTCACCGTCACCCGGATGCCGGGACCGGTGACCGGGACCCAGCCGGCCAGGATGCTGAGCTCCTGCTCCTGCTTCTTGGCCGCCTCCAGGGCGGTCAAAGCGCCCTGCTGCTTGGCCTGCAGGTCGCGGCGGGTGTTCTCCAGGGTGCTGATCTCGTTCTGCGCCTTCTGCGAGGTGCCGGCCAGGCCGGACAGCACGTCGACGAGATCCTGCTCGCGGTAGCCGGCGTAGGTGTTGTCGGTGGTGTTGGTGCGGACCTGGGTGATCGCGGCGAAGCCGAGCACGGCCAGCAGCACGCCGACCACGGCCTGGCCGCGGGAGGGTCGGACCACCGCCTGCAGCAGCCGGCGGCGGACGTCGTCGTCCGCGGGGTCTCCCGCGGTGTCCGGGTCGACCTGGTCGTCCACGTCGTCCGGAGCGTCGGAGGGCAGGGGCTCGAGAGGCTCGCTCCCGGGCGGCCCGTCAAGTGCGACCTGCTCGGTGTGCTCGTCAGGCATGGAAGAGGTACCGCCGGATCTGCGCGACGTTGGAGAAGATCCGGATGCCGAGGACCACGATCACGCCCGTCGAGAGCTGGCCGCCCACCCCCAGCTTGTCGCCGAGGTAGACGATCGCGGCCGCGATCACGACGTTGGAGACGAACGACACCACGAAGACCTTGTCGTCGAAGATGCCCTCGAGGTAGGCGCGCAGCGCTCCGAACACGGCGTCGAGCGCCGCGACCACCGCGATCGGGAGGTAGGGGTCGAAGCCGGCCGGGACGTCGGGGGTGAAGATCAGCCCCAGCACGACACCGACGAGGAGTCCGAGTGCGGCGATCATGAGGTGCTGTCCCCCTTGGTCTGGGTGTCGAGGTTCTTCGGCGGGATGATCTTCGCCGATCGCAGGTTGGCCGGCGGGGCCGCTGGCAGGTCCATGGTGCCGCCGTTCTTGACGTCGAACCGGAAGCCGAAGCTGTCCTTGAGGGCGTACCACGCGGCCCCGGCCGAGCTGGACAGGAGGTTGGCCGGCAGCTCGTTGGGGTCACCGACCACCGAGAACACGTAGGGCGGGAAGACCGGCTGGGAGTTGACCAGGATGCCGACCCCGACGTTGCGGAAGGCACTGAGCACCGTGAGCCGCTCGCCGTTCACGCTGATCGCCTCGGCGCCGGCCGCCCACAGCGCGTCGGTCAGCAGCGCCAGGTCGGAGTCACGCACGGTCTCCGAGGCGTTGCTGTCCGGCGCGCTGGCGACCGTGATCTGCACTCCGGGGCCCCGCACCGCGCCGAAACCGGTCCGGACGTCGAGGCGCTGGATCCGGGACCGGGTGGCCTGCTGGGCCGTCGCGAGCGCTGTCAGCTCGTCGCGCAGCCGGAGCTGGCGGGTCTGCTGGTTGGCCAGCTGCGCCTGCAGCTTCGCCACGCCCTGTCGCCGTAGGTTGATCTGGTCGATCAGGCTGGCCCGGCTGGACTGGTCGACCGACGCGTTGCGTGAGGTCTGGACGGCGGCGACGGTGACCAGCAGGCCGAAGACCACGAGCACGATGGCGGCGGTGTGGCGGGGCGCCGACTTGGTACCGGCGGCGACTCCCGTCGTACGACGCCGCGCGGCGACGTGCTCGTAGTCGGCGTCGAGAGACCGCTGCGTGATCAGCGCCAGCAGCGGCTCGGTGACGTGCTGCGGGAGCGGTGCCGCCGGAGGGGCGGTGCGGGTCGACTCAACCATGCGCGACCACCCGGCGCTCGGTGGTCTTGACCAGCTTGTAGACCTGGTAGGCGTAGAGGATCCCCGCCCACCAGTACAACGAGATCCCCCAGCCGGCGAACGCCCAGCCGAAGACCTTGGCCAGGGTGGCGGCGGACCCGCTGCCGTCGCCGAGGAGCAGCAGCGGGAAGGCGTAGAGCAGGTTGAAGGTCGCCGCCTTGCCCAGGAAGTGCACCGGGAGCGCGCTGTAGCCGCGGGTGCGCAGGACCGGGACCAGGCCCCACAGGAGCACGTCGCGCAGCGGCAGGATGATCGCGAACCACCACGGGACGATGTCGCGCAGGGCCAGGCCGATCACGACCGCCAGGATGTAGAGCCGGTCCGCGACCGGGTCGAGGATCTGCCCCAGCCGGGAGGCTTGGTCGAGGCGGCGAGCGAGGTAGCCGTCGAGGTAGTCGGTGATCCCGGAGACCATCAGGACGCCGAGCGCCCAGCCGTCCGCGTGGGGGCCCAGCACCAGCCACAGGAAGAGCGGCAGGCCCAGCAGCCGCACGATGCTCAGGGCGTTGGGGACGGTCCAGACGCGCGTGTCGCGCGTTGCCTCGTCCGCCACTTCCGCCTGCACCTTCATCGGGATCCCGCCGCAGACACCCTAACCGTCCTGACCACGCGGATCCGCGCCGTACGACGGTGTCGAGGACTCCAGGTGGGCGGTGTCGCGGATCTCACCGACCAGCTCCTCGATCACGTCCTCCAGGGTGGCAACCCCGAGGGTGGCGCCGTCGGCGTCGACCACCTTCGCCATGTGGGCTCCGCGCCTCTGCAGCTTCTCCAGGGTGTCGTGCAGGAGGGCGTCGCTGCGGACCAGCGCGAAGGGCCGCACCCACTTGTCCTCGACCACGCGCTGGCGGCGCGCCTCGTCGGTCTCGAGCACGTCCTTGATGTGCAGGTAGCCGACCAGGGCGCCGTCGTCGCCGACCACCGGGAACCGGCTGAAACCGGTGGCGGCGCACAGCGCCTCCACCTCGGCCCCGGTCGAACCCCGACGAACGGTCTGCAGGGTCTCCGGGGTCATCAGGACGGTGTCGACGGTCTTCTCGGTGAAGCCGAGCGCGCCCGAGAGCCGGTCGTACTCGCCGTCCTCGAGCAACCCCTCGCCGCGCGACTCCTCGACCAGCGCAGCGACCTCCTCACGGGTGTAGGTCGAGCTGACCTCGTCCATGAGGCGGACGCCGAACAGGTGCAGCACCCCCGAGGCGAGCGCGTTGACGCCGGTGATCACCGGGCGGGTCACCGAGACGATGGCCCAGATCGGCGTGCCGAGGACCAGCGCGGCGCGGTCCGGGCCGGCCAGCGCGATGTTCTTCGGGATCATCTCGCCGAGCACGACGTGCAGGTAGACCACGACGGACAGCCCGACCACGATCGCCACCGGGTGGACGAACGAGTGCGGCGCGTGCACGGCCCGCAGCACCGGCTCCAGCAGCCGCGCGGCGGTCGGCTCGGCCACCGCACCCAGCACCAGGGAGCAGACGGTGATGCCGAGCTGGTTGACCCCGATCACCAGCGACATGTGCTCCATCGCCCGCAGCGTGGTCCGGGCGAGCCGGGAGCCGTCGTCGGCCAACGGCTCGATCTGGCTACGACGAGCCGACACCAGGGCGAACTCCGCAGCCACGAAGAACGCGTTGCCCAGCAGCAGGGCGAACGCGAGGACGACGGCGGTGCCGGTGCTCATGCCTCGTCACCCCCGTCGTGGACCCGCAGCGTGATCCGGTCGATCCGCAGGCCGTCCATGTGCTCGACGGTGAGCACGGCCAGCTTCTGGCGCTCGGGCTGCTCGGGGTTCGACCGGTCGGGCACCGGCACCTCGGCCACGTCGCCGCGCTCGGGCACCCGGCCGAGCACCCGCATGACCAGGCCGCCGATGGTGTCGTAGTCCTCGTGGTCGGGCAGCTCGACCTCGGTCAGGTCCTCGACCTCGTCGGGGCGCAGCAGCCCGGACAGCGACCACGAGCCGTCCGGACGCCGACGGGCACGGGCCCCCAGCCGGTCGTGCTCGTCGGAGATGTCGCCGACGATCTCCTCGATCACGTCCTCGATGCTGACGATGCCGGCCTGGTCGCCGTACTCGTCGAGGACGACCGCGAGCTGCCCCTCCTGCCGCAGCAGCGTCAGCAGCGGGTCGAGGCGCAGCGAGTCGGGCACCACGATCGGGCGGGTCATCAGGTGCTTGACCCGGGTGGTCTGTCGCTCGGGCAGGGCCAGCGCGACGGCGTGCTTGACGTGGACGGTGCCGATCACGGCATCGTCGGGGTCCAGCACGGGGAAGCGCGAGTGCCCGGTGTCGCGGGCCAGCTCGATCACCGTCCAGGCCCGGTCGTTGGCCTCCAGGCTGACAGTGCGGACCCGCGGGGTCATGATCTCGCCGGCGGTGCGGGTGCCGAACTCGACCGATCGCTCCATCAGCTCGGCAGTGTCGGGGTCCAGCGTGCCCTCGTCGGCGGAGCGGGAGATCAGCGACGCCAGCTCGGTGGAGGACCGGGCCGAGCGGAGCTCCTCCTGCGGCTCCATGCCCAGACGGCGCACGATGGCGTTGGCGGAGCCGTTCAGCACCCGGATCGGCGCGCGCATCACCGCGGTGAACAGCCGCTGGAACCCCTGAGTCGCGCGCGCGGTCTCCATCGGCCGGGCGATCGCGAGGTTCTTCGGCACCAGCTCGGCGAAGACCATCGTGACCACGGAGCTGATCACCAGCCCGATCGCGACCGCGACCGGACCGACGGCGCCCTCCGGGAGCCCCGCAGACCCGAGCGGACCCTCGATCAGCGACGAGATCGCCGGCTCGGCCAGGAAGCCGATCGCGAGGTTGGTGATCGTGATCCCGACCTGGGCACCCGAGAGCTGGGTCGAGAGCGAGCGCAGTGCCTTGAGGATGCCGGCCGCACCCACGTCACCGGACTCGGCTGCCTGGGCGACCTTGCTGCGGTCCACGGTGACGAACGAGAACTCCGCGGCCACGAACACACCGGCCGCGACCACCAGCAGCACCGACCCGCCGAGCAGGAGCCAGGACGTCAGCACGGGCCACTGCCCGTGGACTCGGACGGGATCGGACGGGGGCGACTGTCGGAGCCGTCCATGGGTGAGTGGGTCCTTCGGCCTCGGAGATGCTGCCCCGAACTGTACCGAGGTGGCGGCAGGGCGCCCGGTCTCGGGGGCCACGGGTCCGGTCGGGGCGTCGCCGGGCCGCCTGCGGGCGCGGACTCCCGCGCCGGGGAAATCGGGTGGAACCGGACCGGGAGGCCATCTCGGCCACTACCGTGTTCCCACGCCTCTGCACGCTGTCGCCACGTTCGAGGGGGGTTCCTCGTGGCGGCCTGTCCGACTGGAGCCCCGCATGCCGTCACACCCCCCGGCGACCACCCCTCGTACGCCGGGTCGCCGCACGGTCGTCGCCGGAGCCGGCCTCGCCGTCGGTGCCGCCACCCTGGGCTCCCCCGCCCTGGCAGCCACCCGGCCGCTGCTCTCGACCCAGGCGCGCCACCTCGTCGGGCGCTTCTCGTACGGCGTGACCCCGGCGCTGGCCCGCGAGGTGCGAGGCCGGGGTGGGGCTCGTGCCTGGTTCGACTGGCAGCTCTCGCCGGGCCGGATCTCCGACCGCCAGGGTGACGCGCTGCTCGGCTGGTTCCCGCACCTGTCCTGGTCGACGTCGCGGATCGCGGCCGAGAACGACAGCGGTCGCGTGGGCGGCTGGGAGGTGATGGCGGACTACCAGAACTGGCTGCTGTTGCGCCGGATGAAGAGCCGGCACCAGGTGCTCGAGACGATGACGGAGTTCTGGGAGAACCACTTCAACGTCCCGGTCAGCGCGGACGGCGTCTATACCTACCGCAAGCACTACGGCGACGTGATCCGTGCGCGGGCCCTCGACTCCTTCGAGTCGCTGCTCCAGGCCGTCTCGGTGCACCCGGCGATGGGGATGTACCTCGGCAACGCCGTCTCCGACAAGGACCACCCGAACGAGAACCAGGGCCGCGAGCTGCTCGAGCTGCACACCGTCGGACTCGCCGCCGGGTACGACGAGAGCGACGTCGTCGACTCGGCCCGGATCCTGACCGGCTGGCGGGTCGACATGTGGGACACCTGGGCCGCGTTCTACGACCGCGGGTCGCACTACCGCAAGCCGGTGCACGTGCTCGGGTTCCGCAGCGCCAACGGCTCCGGCGACGGCCGCAAGGTCACCCGGGAGTACCTCCACTACCTCGCCCACCACCCCGCGACCGCGCAGCACCTGGCCGCGAAGCTCGCGGTCGCCTTCGTCTCGGACACCCCGCCGGCATCGCTGGTCAGGCACCTCGCCCACGTCTACCTCCGGCACGGGACCCAGATCCGGCCGGTGCTGCGCGCCCTGGTGGACTCGTCGGAGTTCCGGCACTCGGTCGGCGAGAAGATCCGCGACCCGGAGAACGACCTCGTGGCGACGTACCGGCTGATGGGGGTCGACGTCGCCAAGCCGACCGACCCGGACCGGGCCGCCCATCAGCTGCTGTGGCAGGCCAGCACGATGGGGATGATGCCGATGTCGTGGCCGGCACCCAACGGGCAGCCGATCGCCGGCGCCGCCTGGGCGTCCCCGTCGCGGGTGATGGGCTCGATGAGCACCCACTACACGATGGCCGGCGGCTGGTGGCCGAACAAGGGGATCCACTACCCGAAGCCCACGTCCTGGCTGCCCGCACCGACGACGCGGTTCGACCACCTGGTCGACCACCTGGCGCGGCAGATCCTGCACCGGCCGGCGAGCGACACCCTGCAGCAGGCGTGCCGGGAGGCGGTGGCGACCGGCGGGCACGAGCAGGTCGACAAGAACCATCCGGTGATGCTGTGGCTGTTCCCGCGGTTGCTGACCACCTTCTTCGACTCTCCCGACTTCCTTCGGCGGTGACCACGATGGATCCGATGACCTCCGCCGCCCCGGGTGGCGACTGCTGTCCCGAGTACGCCGCGCTGAACCGGCGCAGCGTGCTGCGCGGTGCGCTCGCCCTCGGCGGCGCGACGTTCATGGTCGGCTCCGCCACGGTCTCGGCGTCGGCCTCCTCGCCCACGCCGGCCTCGGCGGTGCTGGTGGTGCTGTCGCTGCGCGGCGGCGCCGACGGCCTCTCCCTCGTCGTGCCGTACGGCGACCCGGGGTACTACAACGCCCGGCCGACCATCGCGATCCCGCAGGGCCAGCTGCTGGCCGGGACCACCGACGGCTTCTTCGGGCTCCACCCGAAGCTGGCTCCTTTGTCGGCCATGTGGAACGCCGGGAGCCTGGCCGCGATCCACGCCACCGGGCTGACCGTCGCCAACCGCTCGCACTTCTCCGCGATGGAGGAGGTCGAGGAGGCCGACCCTGGCTCGAGTGCCCGGATCGGCTGGCTGAACCGGTTGGTGTCGACCAACTCCGACGGCTCCCCGCTGCAGGGCGTGGGCATCGTGAACGGCACCCCGCCCACCGAGATCTCCGGACCCGTCCCGCTGATGACCATCGGCTCGCTGGACGACGCCTCGATCGCCGCCGACGACCAGTGGGACACCGACCCGGCGGGCAAGCGGCGCCGGTCGCTGCACACCCTGTGGGACCACGACCGCAGCGCCCTGGGGGTCGCCGTGCGGTCCACCCTCCAGGCCACCGCCGACCTCACTCCGGCGGTCGCCGCGGTCGACAACAGCGCGTCGTACGGCGGCTCGCACCTCGGGCAGGCCCTCGCCGCGGCAGCGCGGATCATCCGTGGCAACGTCGGCACCGAGGTGATCACCGTCGACCAGGGCGACTGGGACATGCACGTCGACCTCGGGAACCTCGACGGCGGCCAGATGCTCGGGAATGCCGACGACCTGGCCACCTCGCTCGCGGCCTTCTTCGGCGACCTCGGCGACCAGGCGGGCAAGGTCACCCTGGTCACGATCAGCGAGTTCGGCCGGCGCGTCCTGGAGAACGGCAACCGCGGGCTGGACCACGGCTGGGGCAACGTGATGTTCGTGGCCGGCGCGGGCGTCAAGGGCGGCCGGTACTACGTCGACCAGCAGCAGGGCTGGAAGCCGCTCAGCGACGACCTCGAGTCCGACCTCCACGTCACCACCGACTACCGCAACGTCCTGGCCGAGATCGTGGCCGCGCGCTTCGGGAGCCCCGTGTCGAAGGTCTTCCCGGGGCTGGCACCGCGGACGATCGGGTTCATGCAGGGGGCGTGACGAGGGCGCCTGACGGCACAGCCACCCCACCGCGATCAGGTCAATGTCAGGCGCCGGCCGCGCGGCTCGGGCATGCTGACGCCCGTGTCCTCCCCCCGCCGCGGCGCCGCCGACCGCTACGCCGCTCTGGTCCGACTGCTCATCCGCCACGGGCGGAGCGACCTGGTCTCCGGCGCCGGGCTCGACTCCTACGTCGCGGACGGGGAGGTGCCCGCCGGCGACGTCGACCGCGCCGAGGCGTTCGCCTCCGACCTCGAAGCGATGGGGCCGACGTACATCAAGCTCGGGCAGCTGCTCTCGACCCGGTTCGATCTCCTGCCGCCGGCCTACACCACCGCGCTGAGCCGGCTGCAGGACGAGGTCGAGCCGTTCCCCTACCCGCAGGTCGCGGAGCTGGTCGCCGAGGAGCTCGGCAGCGACATCCGGCACCTCTTCGCGGACTTCGACGTCGAGCCCCTGGCCGCGGCCTCGCTCGGGCAGGTGCACCGGGCCACGCTGCACAGCGGCCGTGAGGTGGCGGTGAAGGTCCAGCGGCCCGACGCCCGCGAGGACGTCGCCGGGGACCTGAAGACCCTGACCACGCTGGCCACCCTCGCCGACAAGCGCACCGACGTCGGCCGCACCTACGGCTTCGAGCGCCTGCTGGGCGAGTTCGAGCGATCGCTGCGGCTGGAGCTCGACTACCGTCGCGAGGCGCGCAACCTGCTCCGCTTCGGCGAGATCACCCGCGGCTACGACCTCCTCGTGGTCCCCGCGCCGGTGCTCGACCTCACCAGCGGCCGGGTCCTGACGATGGACTTCATCGAGGGCCGGAAGGTCACCGACGTCGGGCCGCTCGGGCTCATGGACATCGACGCCCGGCCCATGGTCGAGCAGCTGTTCAGCGCCTACCTGCGCTCGATCCTGCACGAGGGCTTCCTCCACGCGGACCCCCACCCGGGCAACCTGCTGCTCACGCCCGACGGACGCCTCGCGGTCCTCGACCTGGGCATGGTCGTGAACGTCCCGCCGCGGATCCAGCAGCGGGTGCTCCGGCTGCTGATGGCGATCAGCGACGGCAACGGCGAGCAGGTCGCCCGGGTGCTCGCCGATCTCGGACACCCGCTCGAGGGGTACGACGCCGCGGCGTTCCGCGACGACGTCACCCACCTCGTGTCCGAGGCGCTCGCCGAGGGGGCCGAGCTCCAGGCCGGGAGCGTGCTCGTCGAGCTCAGCCGGCTCTCGGGCCACCACCGGCTCCGGCCGCCGGCCGAGATGTCCATGGTCGGCAAGGCCCTGCTCAACCTCGACCAGACCACCCTCCACCTCGACCCCGACTTCGCTCCGGCCGAGGCGATCCGGGGCGACGTGCGCGAGCTGCTCCGCAGCGGGCTGGCGACCTCGCCCGGTGACCTGGTCGCCGCCGCCCTCGACGCCAAGGAGTTCACCTCCCAGCTCCCCCGCCGGGCCAACCAGATCCTGGACGCGCTGGCCGAGGGCGAGTTCCAGCTCCGGGTGGACGCGATGGACGAGGAGCGGCTCCACATCGTGCTCCAACGGCTCGCCAACCGGCTCACCCTCGGGCTGGTCATCGCGGCGACCATCGTCGGCGCCGCGATGCTGATGCAGGTCCAGACCGACCAGCGGATCGGCGGCTACCCCGCCATCGCCCTGGTGTTCTTCGTGCTCGCGGTGCTGGGAGCGGTCGCCCTCGCGGTGTGGATCCTGGTCACCGACCGGAAGGTGGCCGGCACCGAGCTGCGGTCGCGCGGCGACACGCGTGGCCCCTGACCGGCCCGCCGGTCAGGAGCAGTCGACCTGGTCGTCGGGCCGGAACCGGTAGCCCATACCCGTCTCGGTGAGCAGGTACGCCGGCCGCGACGGGTCGGGTTCGAGCTTGCGGCGCAGCTGGGCGAGGTACAGCCGCAAGTAGTGGCTCTCACTCTCGTACGACGGCCCCCAGACCTCGCGCAGCAGCTGGGCCTTGGTGACCAGCCGCCCGGGGTTGCGGACCAGGATCTCGAGGATCCGCCACTCCTTGGGAGTCAGCTTCTGGTCCTCTCCGCGGCCGGACGCCGGCCGGACCCGCGCGGCCACGAGGTCGACGACCCACTCCCCCAGCCGCACCTCCGGCGCGTGCTCGGGATGGCTGCGGCGCGAGACCGCGCGCATCCGGGCGAAGAGCTCCTCGATCCCGAACGGTTTGGTCACGTAGTCGTCCGCACCGGCATCGAGCGCCGCGATCTTCTGGACCTGCTCGGTGCGTCCGGTCAGCACGATGACCGGAGCGGTGCTCCAGCCGCGGAGCCCCGCGATGACCTCGAGCCCCTCCATGTCGGGCAGCCCGAGGTCGAGCACCACGAGGTCCGGCGGGTGCAGGCCGGCCACGCGCAGGGCGCTCGCTCCGTCGGCGGCCGTGTGCACGTCGTACCCCCGCGCGCGCATGTTGACCACGAGGGCACGCAGGATCTGCGGCTCGTCGTCGACCACCAGGACCGTGGTCATTCCGGCTCCGGGTGAATGCGCGCTCCGCCGGCCACCGGCAGCGTCACGGTCATGGTCAGCCCGCCGCCGGGGGTGTCGCCCGGCTCCAGGGTGCCGCCCATCGCCCGGGTGAGTCCTTGCGAGAGGGCGAGCCCGAGGCCGATGCCGGTCGAGGTGTCGCGGTCGCCGAGACGCTGGAAGGGAGCGAACATCCGCTCCCGGTCGCCGTGCGGCACCCCCGGTCCGCGGTCGGCCACCCGCAGCTCGACCCGGCCGGCGTGACAGCTCGCCGCGACCAGCGGGGGCCGTCCCTCGGGACTGTGACGCAGCGCGTTCGCGAGCAGGTTGACCAGGACCCGCTCGAGCAGGACCGGATCGGCGACCACCTCCGGCAGGGTCTCGGGGACGTCGGTGACCACGGCTCCCGGTCCGGCCGCGATCGCGTCCAGGGCCAGGGGCACCACTTCGTCGAGCGCGACCGGGGACAGCACGAACCCGAGGGCCCCGGCCTCGAGCCGGCTCATGTCGAGCAGGTTCTCGATCAGCCGGGTCAGCCGGTCCAGCGACTCGTCGGCGTTGGCGAGGAGCTCGACTCGCGCCTCGTCGCTCCAGGCGACGTGGTCGCTGCGGAGTGAGGTGACCGCGGCCTTCGCGGCCGCCAGCGGGCTCCGGAGGTCATGGCTGACCGCGGCCAGCAGGGCGGCCCGCGTGCGGTCGCCCTCGGCCACGACGACGGCCTCGGCAGCCCGGCCGGCGAGCTCCGCCCGCTCCCGGACCACCGCAGCGTGGGCCGCGAAGGCGGCCAGCAGGCGCTGGTCGTCGGGTCGGACCGGGCCTCCACTCGTGCGCAGCAGGAGCAGGTCCCCGAGCGGCACCTCGGCCGCTCCCCCGGCCTCCGACTCGCCGACCGAGGCGACGGGACGCCACGGCTCCCCGGTGGAGTCCCGCTGGAGCAGCGTGACCCCGGCGAGACCGAAGGTCTCCCGGGCGCGACCGAGCAGTGCGTCCAGGGAGGTCTCGCCGCGCAGGATCCCCCCGGCCAGTCCGGCCAGGATGGTCGCCTCGGCAGTGGCCCGGCCGGCCTCCGTCGTACGCCGGACGACCCGCTCGACCAGCACCGAGACCAGGGCGGCCACGGCCACGAACACCAGCAGGGCGAGCGCGTTGTTCTGGTCCGCGATCGTGAAGGTGTGCACCGGTGGGGTGAAGTAGTAGTTGAGCAGCAGGGTGCCGACGACCGCGGTGGCCAGCGCTGGCCACAGTCCCCCGGCGAGCGCGACCAAGATCACCACGCCCAGGAAGAGCAGCATGTCGCTCGGCAGGTTGTCGCCGCGGACCCGGGTGAGCGCGAGGGTGAGCAGCGGGAGAGCCACGGCTGCCAGTGCCGTGGCCCGGAGCCTGCGCCGCGGGCTCAGCGCCGTGGTCAGTCCGGCCAGTGGCACCGCGGGCAGCAGCCCCGGCCCGCGCGCGGCCTCGTGGCTGACCAGGTGCACGTCGATGTGACCGGACAGCCGGATCACCCGGGCGCCGACGCCCTCGGCCGACAGGAAGGTCTCCCAGCGCCCCCGACTGCTGACGCCGAGCACGATCTGGGTCGCGTTCTCCGCACCGGCGAACGCGAGAACGGAGACCGCGACGTCGTCACCCACCACTTGGTGCCAGGTGCCGCCCATCGACTCCACGAGGTGGCGCTGCCTGGCCAGGGCGGCCGGGTCGTCCGCGCGGAGCCCGTCCCCCTTGACCACATGGAGGGCGAGCAGGTCCGAACCCGTGGTCCGCGCCGCGATCCGGGCCGCCCGCCGCAGCAGGGTCTCTCCCTCGGGCCCTCCGGGCAGCGCGACGACGATCCGCTCGCGGGCCTCCCACGGCTGGTCGATCCCATGGGCGGCGCGATAGCGCTGCAGGCCCTCGTCCACCCGCTCGGCCACCCACAGCAGCGCCAGCTCGCGCAGGGCCGAGAGGTTGCCGACCCGGAAGTAGTTGGTCAGTGCTGCGTCCACGCGCTCCGGCGGATAGATGTTGCCGTGCGCCATCCTCCTCTGGAGCGCCTCGGGGGCGATGTCGACGATCTCGATCTGCTCGGCGCGGCGGACAACCTCGTCCGGGATCGTCTCGCGCTGCGGCACCCCGCTGATCCGCTCGACCACGTCGTTGAGCGACTCCAGGTGCTGGATGTTGACCGTGGTGATCACGTCGATCCCGGCGTCGAGGAGCTCGTCGACGTCCTGCCAGCGCTTATCGTTGCGGGTGCCGGGGATGTTGCTGTGCGCCAGCTCGTCGACCAGGGCGACCTCGGGCCGGCGCGCGAGCAGCGCATCGAGGTCGAGCTCCTCGAACGTCGTACCCCGGTAGTCGAGCCGCCGGCGCGGCAGGATCTCGAGTCCCTCCAGCTGCTCGGCCGTGTGCGCGCGGCCATGGGTCTCGACGATCCCCACCACGACGTCGGTGCCACGCCCCTGACGGCGGCGCCCCTCGTCCAGCATCGCGAACGTCTTGCCCACCCCGGGCGCCATCCCCAGGTAGACCCGCAGCCGGCCGCGCTTCACCGGGTCATCCTCCCGTGGCTGCGGCCAGCGCGAGGTTCAGCTCGAGCACGTTGACCCGCGGCTCCCCCAGGAACCCGAGGATCCGCCCCTGCGTGTGGTCGTCGACGAGCTGCTGGACGTCGGTCACGCTCATCCCCCTGGCCCGCGCCACCCGGGCGACCTGGAGATCGGCGTAGGCCGGGCTGATGTGTGGATCCAGGCCGGAGCCACTCGAGGTCACGGCGTCCGGAGGTACGTCGCCCGGAGCCACGCCGTTCTGACGAGCGACCTGGGCGCGGGCCTGCTGGACCGCCTCCAGGAGATCGGGCGAGTTCGGGCCGAGGTTCGAGCCGGCCGAGGCCAGCGCGTCGTACGACGGCGCGGAGGGGCGGGAGTGGAACCACCGCGTTCCCGTGAACTCCTGCCCGATCAGGGACGACCCGACGTCGCGGCCCTGGAGCCGGACCAGCGAGCCGTCGGCCTGGCCGGGGAAGGCGACCTGACCCACGCCGGTCATCACCAGCGGGTAGCCGAGGCCGAGCACCACGGTGAACGCGAGCAGCAGGAGGACGCCGGCAACGGTCTGTCGGAGCATGGACATGGAGGTCACCTGATTCCGGGGATGAACTGCACGAGGAGGTCGATCGCCTTGATCCCGACGAACGGGACGACCAGGCCGCCGAGGCCGTAGACCAGCAGGTTGCGCCTCAGCATCGCCGCCGCCGAGGACGGCGTGTAGCGGACGCCACGCAGGGCCAGCGGCACCAGCGCGACGATCACCAGGGCGTTGAAGACCACCGCCGAGAGGATCGCCGACGACGGGCTGGCGAGCTGCATCACGTTGAGGCGGTCCAGGCCCGGGTACACCGGTGCGAACATCGCCGGGAGGATCGCGAAGTACTTCGCGACGTCGTTGGCGATGGAGAACGTCGTCAGCGACCCCCGAGTGATCAGCAGCTGCTTGCCGATCTCCACGATCTCGATCAGCTTCGTCGGGTTGGAGTCGAGGTCGACCATGTTGCCGGCCTCCTTCGCGGCCGAGGTGCCGGTGTTCATGGCCACGCCGACGTCCGCCTGCGCCAGAGCCGGGGCGTCGTTGGTGCCGTCGCCGGTCATCGCCACGAGCCGGCCACCCTCCTGCTCCTGCCGGATCAGCGCGAGCTTGTCCTCCGGCTTGGCCTCGGCGAGGAAGTCGTCGACCCCCGCCTCGTCCGCGATGGCCTTGGCCGTCAGCGGGTTGTCGCCGGTGATCATCACGGTCCGGATGCCCATCCGGCGCAGCTCGTCGAAGCGCTCGCGCATGCCGTTCTTGACGATGTCCTTGAGGTGGATCACACCGAGCACCCGCGCGCCCGACGGGCTGTGGTCGGCGACCACGAGCGGCGTACCTCCGGCGGACGAGATGGCGTCCACCGTCCGGCCCAGCTCGTCGGGCAGGACGCCGTCCTGTTCGCGCACCCATTCCCGGACGGCGCTGCTGGCGCCCTTGCGGACCTCGCGGGAGTGGCCGTCCTCGGACAGGTCGCACCCGCTCATCCGGGTCTGGGCGCTGAACGGTACGAACGTGGCGTGGGTCAGCTCACCAGGGCTCCGGTCGCGCAGGCCGTGCTCCCGCTTGGCCAGGACCACGATGGAGCGGCCCTCGGGCGTCTCGTCGGCGAGGCTGGACAGCTGCGCGGCGTCGGCCAGCTCCTGGCCGTCGATCCCGCTGAGCGGCAGGAACTCGACGGCCTCGCGGTTGCCGAGCGTGATCGTCCCCGTCTTGTCGAGCAGCAGGGTGTTGACGTCACCCGCGGCCTCCACGGCCCGGCCCGACATCGCCAGGACGTTGCGCTGGACGAGCCGGTCCATGCCCGCGATCCCGATCGCGGTGAGGAGCGCACCGATCGTGGTCGGGATCAGGCACACCAGGAGCGAGACGAGCACGATGCCCGACTGGGGCGCGCCGCTGTAGGTCGCCAGCGGCTGGAGCGTCACCACGGCGAGCAGGAAGACGATGGTGAGGCTCGCCAGCAGGATGTTCAGCGCGATCTCGTTCGGGGTCTTCTGCCGGGACGCTCCCTCGACCAGGGCGATCATCCGGTCCAGGAAGGTCTCCCCCGCCCTGGCGGTGATCCGGACCACGATCCGGTCTGACAGGACGCGGGTGCCGCCGGTGACCCCGGAACGGTCTCCGCCGGCCTCCCGGATCACCGGGGCGGACTCGCCGGTGATCGCGGACTCGTCGACGCTGGCGATGCCCTCGACGACGTCGCCGTCACTGGGGATCACGTCGCCGCTCTCGCAGACCACGAGGTCGCCGACCTTCAGCGCTGCGGCGCCGGTCGGCTGCTCGACACCGTCGACCAGCAGCCGGGCCGTGGTCTCCTGACGGCTGCGCCGCAGTGAGGCGGCCTGGGCCTTGCCGCGGCCCTCGGCGACGGCTTCGGCCAGGTTGGCGAACACGACGGTGGCCCAGAGCCACCCGACGATGAGCCAGGCGAACACCGACGGGTGTACGACGGCCAGCACGGTGCTGAGGGCGGCCCCCACCTCCACGACGAACATCACCGGGTTCCGGGCCATCAGCCGCGGGTCCAGCTTGGCGCAGGCGGCCGGGAGCTGGGTGACCAGCAGGCGTGGGTCGAGCAGCCCGGCGCCGACCCGGGCGCCGGGCGAGCCGGGAGCGGCGAGCTCGGTCATCGGGTGACTCCTTCTGCGAGCGGTCCCAGCGCGAGTGCCGGGAAGTAGGTGAGGGCGACCACGACGACCACGACGCCGACCAGCATCGTGACGAACAACGGCCGATGGGTGGGCATGGTGCCTTCGGTGGCAGGGACGGGCTTCTGTGCGGCCAGGGAGCCGGCCAGACCGAGCACGAAGAGCATCGGCAGGAAACGGCCGATCAGCATGGCCAGGCCCCCGGTGATGTTGTAGAAGCTCGTGTTGCCGGTCAGTCCCCCGAACGCGCTGCCGTTGTTGTTGGCCTGTGAGGTGAAGGCGTAGAGCACCTCGGAGAGGCCGTGCGGGCCGGCGTTCTCCATCGAGGCCCGGGCCGACGGGATCGACATCGCGAGGCCGGTGCCGACCAGGACGACGGCGGGCGTGGTCAGGATGTAGAGGGCGGCGAACTTCACCTCCCGGGCCTGGATCTTCTTGCCGAGGTACTCAGGTGTTCGCCCGACCATCAGGCCGGCGACGAACACCGTGACCACAGCCAGGACCAGCATTCCGTAGAGACCGGACCCCGATCCGCCGGGCGCGATCTCGCCGAGCATCATGTTCACCATCGCCACGCCTCCGCCGAGCGGCGTCAGGGAGTCGTGCATGGCGTTGACCGCGCCGGTCGACGTGAGGGTGGTCGAGTTCGCGAAGAGGGCCGACGACGGGATCCCGAAGCGGACCTCCTTGCCCTCCATCGCGGCACCCGCTGCCCGCAGCGCCACACCGGAGTGCTGCGCCTCGAAGGTGGTGAGCAGGGCCAGCATGGCGGTGTAGATCACGGTCATGGCGCCGAGGATCGCCCAGCCCTGCCGCTTGTCGCCGAGCAGCCTCCCGAAGGTGCGTGGCAAGGCGAAGGGGATCAGCAGGATCATCACGATCTCGAGCAGGTTCGTGAACGCGTTCGGGTTCTCGAACGGGTGGGCGGAGTTCGCGTTGTAGGGGCCGCCGCCGTTCTGGCCGAGCTCCTTGATCGCCTCCTGACTGGCGATCGCGCCACCCGGCAGGTGCTGGGTCTGGCCGGCGATCGTGGTGATCGTGTGGGTGTCGGAGAGGTTCTGGACGACGCCCGCGCCGATCAGCAGGACCGTCGCGACCAGGCTCAGCGGGAGCAGGATCCGGAAGCAGCCGCGGGTGAGATCGACCCAGAAGTTACCGAGGCGGTTGGTGCGGGATCTCGCGAAGCCGCGCACCAGCGCGACGGCGACGGCGATGCCGACCGCGGCCGAGGCGAAGTTCTGCACCGCCAGGCCGGCCATCTGGACGAGGTAGCCCAGGGTCGACTCGCCCGAGTAGTTCTGCCAGTTGGTGTTGGTCACGAACGACGCCGCGGTGTTCCACGCCAGGTGCGACTCCACTCCCGGGTAGCCCAGAGACCACGGCAGCAGGTGCTGGACCCGCTGCAGGCCGAAGAGGAACAGCACGGAAGCCAGCGAGAAGCCGAGCACCGACATCGCGTACGTCGCCCAGGTCTGGTCGGCGTCGGGGTCGATCCGGCAGACCCGGTAGACGAGCCGCTCGGCGCGCCAGTGCCTGACGCTGGAGTAGACCCGCGCCATGTAGTCGCCCAGCGGGACGTGCGTGACGGCGAGGACGACCAGCAGTGCGAGGACGGTGAGCAGCCCGGCTGCCGAGTCGCGCATCAGAACTTCTCCGGGAAGACCAGGGCCACCACGAGGTAGGCGGTCAGCAGGACGGCCAGGATCAGCCCGGTCAGGTTCTCGGCGCTCACAAGCGCTCCAACCCTCGCAGGACCAGAGCCAGGGCCACGAACACCGCGACCGTCAGCGCCACCAGGGCGACATCGACCACCACACACACCTCCAGGACGGGAACCTTCTGGTTCCCATCACAGGGGTGGTGCCGCCCCCGGCACCGATTTCCTAACGCGTTCCTGACGGCGTACGCCGGATCCCTGACGCGTCCTTGACGCGCGGGCGAGCTTCGGTCAGCCGGTCAGGGCCTCGACGTCCTCGTTGGCGATCGTGATCAGCTCGTCGGCCAGCGACCGGAGGGCCCGGGCGGTGGCCAGCTCGAAGCCGACCTCCGCGACGTCGAGGACGTCGTTCCGGGACAGGTTCGCCTCGCCGGTGGTGGTCAGCGGCGGTTCGAGCCCGCTCGCGAGCCGGGCCTGGGCGTGGGTGTGGCCGTCGATCTCACTGAGGTAGATCTGCACCGACCAGCGCGTCACTGTCTCGTTCATCGTGGGCTTCCTTTCCGGTGATCAGGTCCGAGAGGTCCATGAGCCGCGGGTTCGCGGCGGCCTCGCCCTCGCGCCGGAGGAAGGTCCCGAGCTCTCCGATCCTGCTCATCAGCGGGGCCGGGAAGACGACGGTCGTGTTCTTGTCGACGCCGAGCTCGACCAGGCTCTGCAGGTTGCGCAGCTGGAGCGCCAACGGGTGCCGCATCATCGTGTCGGAGGCCTGACCCAGCGCGGCGGCCGCGGACGCCTCGCCCTCGGCGGCGATGATCTTGGCCCTCTTCTCGCGCTCGGCCTCGGCCTGGCGGGCCATCGCCCGCTTCATGCTGTCCGGGAGCTGGATGTCCTTGAGCTCGACCAGCGTGACCAGGACTCCCCACTCGGTCGTGGTCCGGTCGAGGATGTCGCGGATGTTGGCGTTGATCGAGTCGGTCTCGGAGAGCGCTTGGTCCAGCGTGTGCTGGCCGACCACGTTGCGCAGGGTGGTCTGTGCGATCTGGTCGATCGCGGCAGCGACGTTGTCGATCGCGATCACGGCCTTGACGGCGTCGACGATCCGGAAGTACGCCACGCCGGCGACGTCGATGCTGACGTTGTCCTTGGTGATGATCCCCTGCGACTGCACCGGCATGGTGATGATCCGCAGCGAGACCTTCTTGAGCTTGTCGACGAACGGGATGATGAACGTCAGACCTGGCTCACGCACGGCGCGGACCCGCCCCAGCCGGAAGACCACGCCCTTCTGGTACTGGTTCACGACCCGCATCGACAGGGCCAGCAGCACCACTGCCAGCACGACGACAACCACGAGCACGACCGCGAGGACCTTCATCGCGCAACTCCTTCTCCGAGCCAGTCCCCACTCTGCTGCTGCCACGGTCCGGCCGGCAGGGTGGGAGGGCCCGGACGGCGGGGGCGAAGGTCCCCGAGGGGTCGGGACGCGCTGGGCCCAACGCCTCTGTGCCGTCCGGCGGACCGGCGGCAGCGTGAAGTCATGGCGTACGAGACCGCGGCTGCTCCCGACCTCCTGCTGGCTCCGCTCCCCGATCTCCTCACCGAGCTGGAGTGTGACCTCGCGGGGCTGACCGAGGCCGATGCCCGCCGGCGGCTCGACCAGGTCGGCCCGAACACGCTGGCTACCGCTCGCAAGAGCAGTCTGGTCGCCGCCCTGCTGCGTCAGCTGACCCATCCCCTGGCTCTCCTGCTCTGGGTCGCCGCCGCGCTGGCCTACGCGACGCAGGGACCGGTGCTCGGCACCGCGATCCTGACCGTGATCGCTCTCAATGCTGCTTTCGCCCTGATCCAGGAACGCCACGCCGAGCATGCGGTCGCCGCCCTCCGCGCCTACCTGCCGACCCACGCGACGGTGCTCAGGGACGGCCACCACGTCGTGGTCGACGCGACCGCTGTCGTGCCCGGCGACCTCCTCGTGATCGAGGAGGGGGCGGCCATCAGCGCCGACGCCAGGATCGTGGAGGGCGCGGTCGAGATCGACCTCTCCTCGATCAACGGCGAGTCGGTCCCGGCACTCCGCCAGCTGGCCGGGCCGGGAGTCGTGGTCGGCGACCGGGTGATCGAGGCGACCGACGTCGTGCTCTCGGGCACCACGTGCACGGGGGGCGAGGCCACGGCGGTGGTCGCCCACACCGGCATGCACACCGAGCTCGGCCGGATCGCCGACCTCAGCAGCCGTACGACCCGCGACAGCAGCCCGCTGGAGCGTCAGGTACGGCGCGTGGCCTGGCTGATCGCCGCGGTCGCGGTCAGCGTGGGCATCGCCTTCCTGCCGCTCGGCATGCTGGCCGGCCTCAGCTTCCGACAGGCCTCCGTCTTCGCGATCGGTCTGCTGGTCGCCAACGTCCCGGAGGGCCTGCTTCCGACGATCACCCTCGCGCTGGCGGTCGGCGTGGCTGACCTCGCCCGCCGCGGTGGCCTGATCAAGCGACTCAGCGCCGTCGAGACGCTGGGCTCCACCGATGTGATCTGCACCGACAAGACCGGGACCCTGACCCAGAACCGGATGCAGGTGCACAGCCGGTGGGGCCCCACCGGACGCTCGTCACCGGAGGCGGTCGGGGAGGCCGCGGCCCTGGCCCGCGCCCTGCGGGCCTGCACCACCGCCGACCCCGAGTCGCACACCGGCGACCCCACCGAGCTGGCCCTCCTCGACGCCGCCGAGCGGCTCGCCCGCGGTCACGACGTGACCCTCGGCGCACGCACCGGGATGTTCCACTTCGACCCGCGACTACGGCTGATGACGGTGCTGTCGGCCGCACCGCCGACGGACGCCCGCGGCGGCACCACGGCGTACACCAAGGGCGCGCCCGAAGCCGTCCTCGAGCGTTGTGTGCAGGCCATCCGCGACGACGAGCCGCCGGTCCCCCTCGACGCGAACCGTCGGGCGGCGCTGTCCGCCCGCCTGGAGGATCTCGCCTCGCAGGGCCTGCGCCTGATCGCGTGCGCATCCCGCGACCTGGGCGCCGAAACCCCACCCACGGACCGGGCGGACGTCGAGCGTGACCTGACGCTGCTGGGGTTCGTGGCCCTCTCCGACCCCGTCCGCGACGCGGTCCCCGACGCCGTACGACGCGCCCACGCCGCCGGCATCACCGTGCACGTGATCACCGGCGACAACGGCGCGACCGCCGCGGCGATCGCCCGGTCTGCGGGCATCGGCGCGGACGGCGAGATGAACGTCGTACCCGGCAGCGAGCTCGACGCCATGCCCGACCAGCAGCTGGACGCCCTGCTGGCGCGCGGCGACGAGATCGTCTTCGCGCGCAGCTCACCCGAGGACAAGCTCCGGATCGCCACCCGTCTCCAGTCGCTCGGCCACGTCGTCGCGATGACCGGGGACGGTGTGAACGACGCCCCCGCGCTGCGGCGTGCCGACATCGGGATCGCCATGGGCCAGAGCGGGACAGACGTGGCCCGCGAGGCCGCGACGATGGTGCTGACCGACGACGACTTCGCCACGATCATCCGTGCCGTGGAGTCGGGTCGCCGCGTCTACGACAACGTCCGGAAGTTCATCCTCTACATCTTCGCGCACGCCGTCCCCGAGGTCGTCCCGTTCCTGGTGTTCGCGCTCTCCGGCGGTGCCATCCCGCTGGGGCTGACGGTCGCCCAGATCCTGATGATCGACCTCGGCACCGAGACGCTGCCCGCCCTCGCCATCGGCCGGGAGGCCGCCGAGCCCGGGATCATGGAGCGTCCCCCGCGCCGTCGGGGGGAGAACATCATCACCGGCTCGATGCTGCTGCGGGCCTGGGGGATCCTCGGCGGGGTCAGCGCGGTGCTGGTCATCGGGGGCTTCCTGTGGGTGCTGCACGCCGCCGGCTGGACCCCCGGCACGGACGTCGGCGCGGGCACCCCGCTGCACGAGACCTACCTGCGCGCCACCACGATGGCGTTCGCCGGCATCGTGGCGTGCCAGGTCGGTACGGCGATGGCCTCACGCACCGACCGGGTGTCCCTGCTGCGTATCGGGATCTTCAGCAACCGGCTGCTGGTGGCCGGCATCGCCTTCGAGCTGCTGGTCAGCGGACTCGCGATCTACCTGCCGTCCGCCCAGAGCGTGCTCGGCACCCGGGCCCTCGGCTGGCGCGAGCTGCTCGTGCTGGTGACCTTCCCGGTGATCGTCTGGGGCGCGGACGAGAGCTACCGCGCCGTCCGACGCCGGGCCGCACGACCGTTCGTCCCGGCTGCTCGCTGACGGGAAGCGCGCCCTCGCGGGCAGTAGGTCCGACGATGCTCAGCGCACCATGTGCCCGTTGGCCTCGACGGTGAGCCCCGCGACCATCTCCGGCCGCTCGGTGGTGGCCAGCAGCTCGACCGGGCACGACGACATCCGCAGGACGGCCCGGGCGGTCGCGCCCAGGTGATGCAGGCGGGCGCCGTGGGCCGGCTTGACCAGCACCAGCCGGTCCGCCGTCCGCGATGCGTGGACGAGGGCGTGGGTGGGCCGGTCGTGGACCACGACGACGCGGACCGGCACGTCGGGGTAGGACTCGCGGTAGTCCTCGAGCAGCGTCTCGATCATCGCCCGCTCCTCGGTGTTCCACCGCTCCTCCTCGACGTGACCGGCGACCACGTCGTCGTACACGCCCTCGAGCTTCCAGGCGTGCAGGACGACCAGCTCGGCATCCAGCGCCTCGGCGACGGCGAACGCGTCCTCGAACAGCTCGGCCGAGTGCGACGACGACTTGTAGCCGGCCACCACCCGCCGGTGCGGCGTCGGCGGGGCCTGCCAGCCGACCGGCAGGACGGCGACCGGGCACCTGGCCCGGCTCACCACGGCGGTCACCGTGGACCCGGTCGTCAGGTGCTCCATGACACTGAGATGACGAGCCGAGAGGACCAGCAGGCAGGCGCCCTCGGAGAAGTGGATCAGCTCGCGCACCCGGTTGCCGGACAGCACGTGCTTGGCGACGCGCAGCCCGGGCTCCTGGCCGGCCGCGACGAGTGCGGCCCGGTCGGCCACCGAGGTGCCGAACTCCTGCAGGGAGCCCTCCGGGATCATCAGGAAGGGCCCGACCGGGACATAGCCCGGGATCACGTGCACCACGTCGAGCGGCACGCCCCGGCGCGCCGCCTCCACCGCGGCGTACTGGACTCCTGCATAACCCTGCTCCGACCCGTCGGCGCCGACGACCACATGTCCGGATGCCTGCTGTGCGTTCATGACCTGCCTCCTCCTGTGTCTCCATCGTCGTGCGCCGGTCCACCGCTGTCCCGTGCCGAGCGTCGACACCTGCCGGGACGTTCGACACCCGCCGCCGTGACCTCAGAGCGACGCCACCACGCCCAGTCGCCGCAGGCCGGACACCAGGAGGCCGGGCACGAGCGCCGCGCCCACCGCCAGACCGAGCTGGGCACCGGACAGGGCGGAGACCCCGAGCAGGCTCTGCAGAGGAGCCACGACCAGCGGGCACAGCATCAGCACCGCGGAGACAGCCACGGAGACCACGAGCCCGGGACTGCGCTTCGCCCCGGTGCGCGAAGCGCGCAACGCCAGCGCCACACCGAGCTGCCCCAGCCCCAACGTCACGAACGCCGCCGTGCGCGCCTGCCCACCACCGACCACCAGCGCCACCGCGAGCGAGGTCGCCGTCAGCAGCGCCGCCGCGGTGCCGAGGACGACGACGTGCCGACGGGTGAGCACCGGGGCGTCGCGCGGCACCGGCGGAGCCCGCATCGCGTCCGGGCTGCCGGGCTCCCCGCTGAAGGCGACGCCGGTCAGTCCGTGCGTGAGCAGGTTGATCCAGAGGATCTGCGAGGGCAGCAGCGGCAGCGCGATCCCGAGGAACGGACCGACCAGCATCACGGCGACCTCGCTCAGGCCGCCCGACACGGCGTACACCAGGAAGCTCCGGAGGTTGGCGAAGATCCGGCGACCCTCCTCGATGGCGGCGACGACGGTCGACAGGTCGTCGTCCAGGAGGACGACGTCGGCCGCCTGGCGGGCGACCTCGGTGCCGCCCCGGCCGGCCGCGACGCCGATGTCCGAGCGTTTCAGCGCCGGAGCGTCGTTGACGCCGTCACCGAGCATCGCGACGACCTCGCCACCGGCCTGCAACGCCTCGACGATCCCGACCTTCTCGACCGGGGCGACACGGGCGAACACCGCGGTGCCCGCCGCGTCGTCCTCCGGGTCGGCGATGATGCCGACCTGCCGCGCCACGGACCGGGCGGTGAGCAGGTGGTCGCCGGTGACCAGCACGACCCGGATGCCGGCCTCCCGACACCGCTGCACCACGGCCGCCGCGGCCGACCTCGGCGGGTCGGCGAAGGCGACCAGGCCGGCGAGCCCCATCGAGCCGGGTGCCGGGGCGAGGTCGAGGCAGTCGGCGTGCGCCACCGCCAGGACGCGCTGCCCCTCGGCCGCCCAGCGGTCGGCGATGGCCCGTGCGCGCTCCCGGTCCACGTCACCGACCAGGGGCAGCACCTGCTCGGGGGCACCCTTGACCACGGTCAGCTCGGCTCCCCCGCACCGGTGGGCCGTCGTCATCTGCTGCGTCGCTGCGTCGAACGGCAGCTCCGCGCAGCGCAGCCAGGACGCCCGGACCGACCGGTGGTCGTAGCCCGCGGCGTCCGCCCGGGCCAGGATCGCCAGCTCGAGCGGGTCGCCCTGTCCCCGGCCGTCCGTCTCGGCCGCCGTCGAGGCGTCGTTGCACAGGACGAGGTCGCGCAGCAGCGTGTCGTCACCCTCCCCCGGCGCGGCGTCGACGGCGGACCAGAGCGCGGCCACCGAGAGGCTCCCGACCGTCAGGGTCCCGGTCTTGTCGGTGGCGATGACGGTGACCGAGCCGAGGGTCTCGACGGCCGAGAGCCGCCGTACGACGGCGGACCGTTGCGCCATCCGGTGCGCACCGGTGGCGAGCGCGACGGTCATCACGGCAGGCAGCGACTCGGGCACGGCCGCCACGGCGAGACTGGCGCCGACCACCAGCATCTCGACCAGTCCTTCTCCGCGCAGCAGTCCCAGCACGACGACGAGCACGGTCAGGGAGAGCACCAGGGCCACGAGCGCGGCACTGAGTCGCCGCATCCGGTCCTGGAGCGGCGTACGACGAGAGGGGGCGTCGTGGACCATCGACGCGAGCAGACCGAGGCCGCTCCCGGCCCCGGTCGCCGTGACCACCAGCTCACCCCTCCCCCGGACGACGAGCGTGCCGGCGGTCACCTCCTCGCCGACGAGTCGCGCGACGGGGAGCGACTCGCCGGTCATCGCCGACTCGTCGAGGGTCAGCCCCTCCGCCACGGCGAGCAGGCCGTCGGCCGGGACGACGTCACCGCCGGCCAGGAGCACGAGATCACCGGGGACCACCTCGACTGCCGGGATCCGGGTCGGCAGGTCGTCGCGCCGGACCGTCGCCTCCTGCGGCGCCAGTGCACCCAGGGCTGCCATCGCCTCCTCGGCCCGGCGGTGCTGCACGATGCCCACGGTGGTGTTCATCGCCACGACCAGCAGGATCACCACGGTGTCGGGCCGGTCCCCGGTCGCCACGGTCAGCGCGGCCGCCAGGAGCAGCACCAGGATCATCGGGTCCCGCAGCTGCTCCCGCACCTGCGCGGGGATGCTGGAGCGGACGGCACCGGCGATCTGGTTGAGGCCGTGGACGGCCAGCCGCTGGGATGCCTCCGCAGCGGTCAGACCCGCCCGGTCAGACCGGCTCTGGGTCGGCATCGGGGCCTGCAGCCGAGGCGTCCACGACCAGCACCGGGCAGTGGGCGTGGGTCAGCACGGACCGGGTGACCGGGCCGAGGTGCGACCCCACGGGCATCATGGGCCGGTGCCGGCCGATCACGACCAGACGCGCGTGCCTCGACGCCTCGACCAGGACGTACGCCGGCTGGCCGTGCACCACGTCCGTGCGGCTGGCGACCGTCGGCTCCCCGGCGAGGAGCCCGCCCAGGCCGCTGGTGAGCCGCTCGGTCAGGCACGCCTCCCAATCGTCTGCGGAGCTGCTCGAGAAGATCGGGTCCTCGACCTCCAGGTCGGTCGCGTAGGACCAGGCGCGAGTGACGTGCAGGTCGCTCCCGGACCGGCGTGCGGCCTCGAGCGCATGGGTCGCGACCCCCCGCGAGGTCTCGGCGTCGACGACCGCGGCCACGACCGGCAGGTCGCCCGCGCCGTCCTCGTGCCAGTCGTCGGGTACGGCGACCACCGGGGCCGCGGACCGCGAGGCCACCGCGTTGGTGATCGACATCGTCGGCAGGTGGTGCTCGCGGGCCATCCGGTGGTGCTGGAGCACGACCAGTCCCGCGTTGCGGGCCGCGTGCACCAGGGCCTTGGTGGGCGCGCCGTGCACGACCTTGGTGGTGACCCTGAGGTCGCCGTCCGACCGGTCGACCAGCCACTGCTCGCACGCCATCAGCAGGTCGGTGTCGACCCGCACGAGGTCCTGCCCGACCAGCTTGAGCTCGACCATGCCGTCGGGGCCGGGCCACCGCGGGTGGATCACCAGCACCAGGTGGACGCCGCAACCCCGACGCTTCGCCTCGGCGGCGGCGTACTCCAGAGCCGCGCTGTTGCGCCCGGACGGTCCGATACCGACCAGGATCCTGCCCACCGCCGGCGTCGCCATGTCGGTCTCCGATCGCTCGCCCCACTGGGGGTCCACGCCCATTGCACCGCCGCGGCCCGGCCGCGAAGCAGTGCCGCAGGCCTCACCGGACCGGGACCTTCGTCAGAGATCGAGCCGTACGCCGTCCGGCCGCGGCGTCAGTCCCGGTGTCGGGTCATGCCGTCCAGGAGGGTCTGCAGCGCGTCACGCCAGACGTCCTCCGCACCGGAGGTCTCCATCGAGCCGCGGCGCTCCATGGCGGCGAGCCCCTCGCACATCGCGTCGAACTGGCGGGAGGCGACGGTGACGGTCCGGCCGGGGAGCAGCCCGGCGTCCTGCAGGCGCTGGAACCTCGCCTCGAGGCTGCCCCAGGCGTCGCGAGCGGCGGGCACGAACTCGCCGACCGTGTCGGGGTCGACCGCCGTGTGCCGCACGCCGATGTCGAACAGCGCGGGCCTGGTGACCGACAGCCGGCGAAAGACGCCGACCCCCGCCTCGACCAGGTCGGCGACCGGGTCGTCGGTCTCGGGCAGCTCCGCTACCCCGTCGCCGAGCAGCTCGAACATCCGCGTGCCGAGCGCCGCCACCAGCCCCGCCTTGGAGCCGAACACGCTGTAGACCGCCCGGGTCGTGGTGCCGGTGCGCTCGGCGACCGCACGCACCGAGACCGCGCCGACGCCGCCGGAGTCGGCCAGCTGCTCGGCGGCGTCCACGAGAGCGTCAGCCACCTGGCGGTCGTGGGTTCGAGGTCTGCCCATGCTTGTCAGTCTATCGCAACGCTGTTACGTTACGACGTACCGAAACTCACTCACCGGAGGACATGACCGCACCATGACCATCACCCAGCAACGCGACCGGTCCGCCTCGGACGACCGGGCGCACCTGAGCCGGCTCCACCAGATCCTGTCCACGGGCGACCGGGCCGCCTGGACGACAGCAGCCCTGGCCCTGGTCGCCGGCGAGCCGGACGGCGGCTCCCGCGATGTCCCGGGCGCGCGGAGGGACCGGCGCGTCGCCGCCCGGTCCGTGCTCGACAGCCTGGGCATCCCGAGCGAGCTGCTCGAAGGCGGGTCCGTCGACCGGCACGGGGTGGCTGCGCAGGCGGCCGCTCCCCTGCTCCAGGCCTCGGCCGTGCTCGGCTCGGGTGCCGAGGTCTGGCTCGACCAGCCCGACGAGGCGATCCTGGCCCAGGGTCGGGCCAGCGCCCAGGGTGCCGCCGCGTTCGCGGAGCTCGGGCTGCCGATGCTCGCGGGGCTCGCCGACCTGCTGACGACTCCCGGCGCCCGGATGCTCGACGTGGGGACGGGGGTCGCAGCACTGGCGGCGGGCTACGCCGAGCTGTTCCCCGAGCTCACCGTCGTCGGCATCGACGTCCTGCCCCGCGTGCTCGAGCTGGCCGAACGCCTGCTGGAGAGCAGCCCCGTGGGGGACCGGGTCGTGCTGCGTCGTCAGGACGTCGCCGAGCTCGCCGACGACGCGTGCTTCGCGCTCGCCTGGCTGCCGGCGCCGTTCGTCCCGGAGGCGGCGCTGCGCGCGGGTGTGCCCCGGGTCGTGCGGGCGCTCGTGCCGGGCGGCTGGGTGACGATGGGTCACGGGAAGCTCGGCGACGACCCGGTCGACGAGGCCCTGACCCGCTTCAAGACGGTCTGCTACGGCGGTACCCCGCTGAACGACGAGGAGGCGCAACGGCTGCTCCGTGAGGCAGGCTTGGTGGACGTGACGACCGTGCCGACGCCCCCGCACGCACCGGCCGTCACGATCGGCCGACGCCCGACCGACTAGCCACGTCGTCGGACCGGCGGCTCGGAGCCGGCCCCGACCGACCGGCTTCGTCACACCCGTCGTACTCCGCGAGAAGTCGGGTACGGGGCAGTCATGGCCAACTCATCAGAACTCCACTTCACCGTTCCCGGGCTGAGCCGCGAGGACGCCGCGCGCGTCATCGACCTGCTCCAGTCACGGCTCCATGCCGCCAACGACCTCCACCTGACGCTCAAGCACGTGCACTGGAACGTGGTAGGCCCGCACTTCATCGCGGTCCACCAGATGATCGACCCGCAGGTCGAGGCCGTGCGCGGCTTCGCCGACGACCTGGCCGAGCGGATCGCGACCCTCGGCGGCTCACCGAAGGGCACCCCGGGAGCACTCGTCGCCGAGCGCGACTGGGACGACTACTCCCTGGGCCGGGCCTCGACCCAGCAGCACCTGGCCGCCCTCGAGATCGTCTACCGAGGTGTGCTCGAGTCCAACCGCGCCACCCTCGAGGAGCTCGACGGCCTCGACCTCGTCACCCAGGACATGGTGATCGGGCAGACCGAGCAGCTCGAGCTCTTCCACTGGTTCATCCGGGCCCACCTGGAGGACCAGAGCGGTCACCTGGCGACGGAGGGCAGCATCGACGAGGAGGGCGCGGCGTCGAAGATGGAGTGACTCGGCTCGGGCACCGGGACGTCGAGCACGTGAGCCGGGGAGACCGTGGGCTCCGTCCGGGTCCCGCCGGCCCGGACCAGGTCTCCCGTCGGCTGCTCGGCGATCATCAGCTCCTGGCCCAGGTGCGCCAGGGCCCGGCTGGCGGCGACTCCGCGGGCGTGCGTGGCCTCGGTGAGGGCCGTGACCGGGGCCTGGCCGCGACCGCTGAGACGGATCGGGCCCTCCTCGAGGTAGGCGTGCGCGGACACCGCGTCCGAGGTCTCGCACAGCTCGATCCGGACGGTCCAGGTGTGGCGGGGCATGGGCTCTCCTCGGGGGTCGCCCCATCTCATCGCGGCAGACCGGACCACTGCAGGGCCCGAGGTCACCGGGGTCGGGGGACCTTGGGCCGCGAGGGCTAGTGCCTGGGTGTCAGCGGATCCGGATCATCGCGCCCGGTCCGGCCCGCGGGACGAGCCGCCCGATCACCGGGTGACCGGGCAGCTCGCCCGCCACGAGCAGTCCGCCCGAGGTCTGCGCGTCCGCCAGGAGCAGCAGCTCGTCGTCGCGGACGTCCGCAACGACGTGGGGACGCACCCACTCCAGGTTGCGCTGCGATCCCCCCGGCACGAAGCCGTCGCCCAGCGAGGCCCGGGCCCCGTCGAGATAGGGCACGGCGGCGGCGTCCACCTCCGCGTCGACACCGCTGGCGCGGCAGAGCTTCAGCAGGTGACCCAGGAGGCCGAAGCCGGTGACGTCGGTGGCGCAGGCATGACCCGCCGCCAGGGCAGCCCGCGAGGCGTTCCGGTTGAGGCTGGTCATCACCGCGACCGCCTCGGGGAAGGACTCCCCCGTCGCCTTGTGCCGGTTGTTGAGCACCCCGAGCCCCAGCGGCTTGGTCAGCGTGAGGGGCACGCCGGGCCGCCCGGCGTCGTTGCGCAGGAGGCGGTCGGGGTCGGCCAGCCCGGTCACGGCCAGGCCGTACTTGGGCTCCCGGTCGTCGATGCTGTGGCCCCCGGCCAGGTGGCAGGAGGCCTCGCTCGCGACCTCCGCTCCCCCGGCCAGCACCTCGGCGGCCAGCTCGAAGGGGAGCTCGTCGCGCGGCCAGGCCAGCAGGTTCACCGCCACCAGCGGCTCGCCCCCATGGCATAGACGTCGGACAGCGCGTTGGCCGCAGCGATCCGTCCCCAGTCGCGCAGGTCGTCGACCACCGGGGTGAAGAAGTCCGCGGTCAGCACCACGGCACGCCGGTCGTCGAGGCGTACGACGGCGGCGTCGTCGCCGTGCTCGACGCCGACCAGCAGCGCCTCGGCCGCCCGGCCCCCGGGCAGGCCGGACAGCACCTGCTCGAGCTCACCGGGCGGGATCTTGCAGGCGCACCCGCCGCCGGAGGCGTACTGGGTCAGCCGGCGCGGGAGCTCGAAGGTCATGCTGCGTTCGTACCCGCCGGGGACGGTCTAGGCAAACGCGTCGGCCTCGGCCCGGGCCCTGGCCGCCATCCGCTCGCGCTGGGGCACCACGACGTACTTGGGATCCTCAGCCGAGACGATGCCCGCCTCGAAGATCCCGAACCGGGTCATCGCCGACGCAGCGACGCAGGTGAGGCCCGCAGCGACCGAGAGCGCCCGTGATCGGCGCCCCGCCAGGAAGGTGACACCGGCCGCCACCGCGGTCATGGTCCGGGCCGTGCTGATCAGCTTCCCCGGCCGACCCTCGCGGTAGGGCTCGGCGACCATGCCGATCCGGTGCAGCAGCCCCTCGGCCGCCACGATCTCGAGCGCCGCCCCCGCGACCGCCATCCGCCGGGCAGGTCCGGCCTGGGGCAGCGGGGTGAAGACCATGGCGAGCCCACCGGCCGCCGTCGCCCCCGAGCCTGCGAACACGAACGGCAGCTCACGGTGACCCTCGTGCCAGGCCGGGACGGCGGTGTTGGCGATCAGGGCTGCGGTGTAGGTCGCCAGTGGCGGACCGAGGGCCCCGGCGCCGAGCCCGGCCAGCCTCCCCAGCCGGGGCAGGCGCCCGGTCACGGTGGAGGCCGCAGCAGCGGCCGCCAGACCGCTGAAGGGCGCCAGGATGAACGAGCCGACCGACAGCGGCGACGTCGGCTTGAAGACCCGCAGCATGTGCAGGAAGCGCTCCGGACGCCCGAGGTCGTGCACCAGGGCGACCGAGCCCGCGGCCGCGCCGCCGGCTGCGGCCAGCCGGGCGACCCGCTCGAGGTCGGGACGACCCGTCAGCGCCGCACCCTCGGCGAGAACCGCCGACGCGCCGGCGAGGCCACCGAGGAACAGGTAGAGCGGGACGTCGGGGTTCTTCCAGGTGGGCGTCTTGAGGATCTGCCGGCCGTAGTAGGACTCGAACTCGACGTCCGGGACCATCGGCTGCTCGCCACGCGGGCTCATCGGCGTCGCCCGAGGAACGAGGCCACGCCGAGCCCGGTCAGGGCCGCGGCGGCGGCGCCCACGTGCTTCCAGATCGACACCAGGTCGCGGGTGGTGACCACGGGGTCGGGTGGCAGGCCGTAGACCTCCGGCTCGTCGAGCAGCAGGAAGAACGCGCCGTCGCCGCCGACGCCGTCCTCGGGGTCGTGGCCATAGAGACGGGCGACGTCGACCCCTTGCTCGTGGAGGGTCGCGAGCCGCAGGTCGGCGCGCTCGCGCAGCTCGTCGAGCTCCCCGAACTGGATCGACTCGGTCGGGCACGCCTGGGCGCACGCCGGCGTCTGCCCCTCCTTGAGCCGGTCGTAGCAGAGCGTGCACTTGAAGGCCCGGCCGTCCTCCTCGCGGATGTCGATCACGCCGTACGGGCACGCCGGCACGCAGTAGCCACAGCCGTTGCAGATGTCGGGCTGGACGACGACGGTGCCGAACTCGGTCCGGAACAGCGACCCGGTCGGGCAGACGTCGAGGCACGCCGCGTGGGTGCAGTGCTTGCAGACGTCGGACGACATCAGCCAGGTGATCGCGTTGTCGCCGGAGGCCGCGGCCTGGTCCTCCCCGGAGGGCAGGGTGACTCCCGGCGGCCCGGCCCCGGGCATGCCGAGGTCGACGGAGACGCTGGACGGCGACGACTTCTCGACGAACGCGACGTGCCGCCAGGTGCTCGCCCCCAGCTCCTGGGTGTTGTCGTAGGACATCCCCGTGAGCAGGTAGCCGTCGTCGGGCACGGAGTTCCACTCCTTGCACGCCACCTCGCAGGCCTTGCAGCCGATGCAGACCGAGGTGTCGGTGAAGAACCCCATCCGCGGCGGGTGCTCGGCGTACCCGGCGTCGCCGGTGACATCGTCGAGCGGTCCGGACAGCCTGCCCATCAGTCGGCCTCACCTTCGGGTGCGTCGTCGGTCACGGGTTCGGAGCCGACCCCGGCACGGCGCCGGTAGCCCTCGACGTACGACGTGAGCGCGGGGCCGCGCGGACGCCGCCCCGGCTGGATGTCGCAGGTCCCGACCTTGTCCTGGATGTAGACGTTGGGCTCGAGCTGGACGTTGACCAGGTCGTTCTGGGAGTCGCCCGTGGTGATCCCGTTGCGACCCCAGTGGTAGGGCAGACCGACCTGCTCGACCCACCGGTCACCCAGCCGCAGCGACCGCACCCGGTCGGTGACGAGCACCCGCACCTCGATCGCCGACCGGGCGGTGACCACGGTCGCCCACTCGCCGTGCACCAGACCGCGCTGCTCGGCGAGCCGGGGCGAGACCTCGCAGAACGGCTCGGGCTGGAGCTCGGTGAGCAGGGGCAGGGTCCGGCTCATGCCGCCGGCCGTGTGGTGCTCGGTCAGGCGGTAGCTGGTGAAGACGTAGGGGAAGACGTCGCTCTGGCTGGGGTTGATCGGGTTGGCGGACTGGGTGAAGTGCCGCAGCGACGGGTTCTTCTGCTGGCTGTGCAGCGCGTTCGCGACCGGTGACTCCGGCGGCTCGTAGTGGGTCGGCAGCGGCCCGTCGGCGACCCCGAGGGGCGCGAACAGCCAGGCCTTGCCGTCGGTCTGCATGATGAACGGGTCGCTGCCACCGATCGCGTCGGGTCCGTGGGCGCCCTCGGCCGGCACGTGCCCGGGCTCGCGGTCCGGGATGAAGTCGGGCACGTCCGCACCGGTCCATTTCCCCTGGTCGGCGTCCCACCAGAGGTAGCGCTTGCGCTCGCTCCACGGCCGGCCCTCGGGGTCGGCCGAGGCCCGGTTGTAGAGGATCCGGCGGTTGGCGGGCCAGACCCAGCCCCACTCGGGGGCCACGAGATCCTGCTCCCAGTGGGGCTTGCGCCGCCGGGCCTGGTTGACGTCGTCGGCATAGACCCCGCAGTAGATCCAGCAGCCGCACGAGGTCGAGCCGTCGTCCTTCAGCTCGGTGTAGGCCGACAGGGCTCCGTCGGGCCCGCTGCCGTTGATCTCGCGGAGCACCTGCTGCCCGTCGGGCTCGCCGTGCTCGTCGACCTCGTAGTCCCAGGCGAGGTCCAGCAGCGGCCGGTCCATCTCGTCGGTCGAGCCCGCCAGCTTCGCTCGGATCCGGTTGCCCAGCTCGACGTAGAACTGGAGCTCGCTGCGGCAGTCTCCTGGGGGCTCGACGACCTTGTCCCGCCACTGGAGCATCCGCTGGGTCTGGGTGAACGAGCCCGCCTTCTCGACGTGGGACGCCGCGGGCAGGAAGAAGATCTCGGTGCCGACGTCCTCGGTGACCAGCTCACCGGTCTCGATCTCCGGACCGTCCTTCCAGAACGTCGCGGACTCGATCATCTGCAGGTCGCGGACCACCAGCCAGTCGAGGCTGGCCAGGCCGAGGCGCTGCATCTTGCCGTTCGCCGAGCCGACGGCAGGGTTCTCCCCCACCACGAAGTAGCCCTTGCAGCCACCCTCGATCTGCGCCTTGACGGTGGTGTACGTCGAGTGGTCGCCGGTCAGCCGGGGCAGGTAGTCGAAACAGAAGTCGTTCTCCGGGGTGGCCGCGTCGCCCCAGTAGGCCTTGAGCAGGCTCACGGCGTATGGCCTGATGTTGCCCCAGAAGCCGGCCTTGCCCTCGTCGTCCTCCACCCACTCGTCGAGCGACTGGTGCTGGTCGGCGTGCGGCATCGGCAGGTAGCCGGGCAGGAGGTTGAAGAGGGTCGGGATGTCGGTCGAGCCCTGGATCGAGGCGTGGCCGCGCAGGGCCATGATCCCGCCGCCCGGCCGGCCGATGTTGCCCAGCAGGGTCTGCAGGATCGCCGCCGTCCGGATCATCTGCGAGCCGACGCTGTGGTGGGTCCAACCGACGGCGTAGCAGATCGCGCCGGTCCGCTCCCGTCCGCTGTTCGAGGTCAGGGCGGCGGCGACCTCGGCGAGCTGCTCGGGGGTGATGCCGCAGACCTCCTGCACCATCTCCGGGGTGTAGCGGGAGAAGTGCCGCTTGAGGATCTGGTAGACGCACCGCGGGTCCTGCAGGGTCTCGTCGCGGCGACCCTTCCAGCTGACCGGGGCGCCGCCCGAGCCGTGGGTCTCGGACTGGGCCGCTTGGTGCGACTGCTTGGCGGCCGCGCCACCGCTGTCGTCCTCGGTCATCTGCGCGGCGTTGCGGCGGTCGTCGGCCGACGGGTGCTCGGGTGGCTGGTAGTGCCAGGACACGGGGTCGTAGTGGCCGGTCTCCTCGTCGAAGCCCGAGAAGAGCCCGTCGAGGTCCTCGGTGTCCTGGAAGTCGTCGCTGATCAGGTTCGCGGCGTTGGTGTAGGCCACGACGTACTCGCGGAAGTCGAGCTCGTTGACCAGGACGTGGTTGACCAGGGCGCCGAGGAAGGCGATGTCGGAGCCGGCGCGGATCGGCACGTGGATGTCGGCGACCGCCGACGTGCGGGTGAAGCGCGGGTCGACGTGGATGATCGTCGCGCCCTTGCGCTTGGCCTCCATCACCCACTGGAACCCGACCGGATGGGCCTCCGCCATGTTGGAGCCCTCGATCAGGATGACGTCAGCGTTGCTGAGGTCCTGCAGGTAGGTGGTGGCCCCACCACGGCCGAACGAGGCACCCAGACCGGGCACCGTGGAGGAGTGTCATATCCGGGCCTGGTTCTCGATCTGGATCGCGCCCATCGCCGTGTAGAGCTTCTTCATGAGGTAGTTCTCCTCGTTGTCGAGGGTCGCTCCTCCGAGGCTGGCGATGCCGAGGGAACGGCGGGTGCGCCGACCGTCGGCGTCCTCCCACTCCCAGAACTCCTTGCGGGTCTTGACGACGCGGTCCGCGATCATGTCCATCGCGGTGTCCAGGTCGAGGTCCTCCCACTCGGTGCCGTGCGGGCGCCGGTAGCGGACCGTGGTGACCCGGCTGGGCGAGGTGACGAGCTGCATGGTGGCGCTGCCCTTGGGGCACAGCCGGCCGCGCGAGATCGGGCTGGCCGGGTTGCCCTCGATCGCCACGATCTTGTCGTCCTTGACGAAGGCCTTCTGCGCGCAGCCGACCGCGCAGAACGGGCACACGGTCTCGACCACCCGGTCGGCCGTGACGGTGCGGGGCTCGAGCCGGTCGCTGCGGGGGGACTGCGCCGCGTGGCCTCGGCCGAGCCGGTCGCCGCCGGTCACCTGCCGCACCAGCGGCCAGCCCTCGAGGCGTGAGCGGAGACCCATGGGCTCAACGTAGCCCGCGGATCCCCGTGGCGGCCTCACCCCTGAGGGCAACCCGGGCGCGTCTACGCTCCTCCACGGAGGCGTTCCTCGTCTGGTGACGGGCGCGGTCCTCAAAACCGTAGTGGCCGGGCACCCCGGTCAGGCGGGTTCGATTCCCGTCCGCCTCCGCCAACACGCCCGAAGGGAGTCCGAGTGTCGACCCACGACGACCCGCGACGCCGTACTCCCCGCACCGACACGGTGCTCGACGACCCACGTCTCGAGGACGCACTGACCCGGCTCGGCCGATCCCGGGTCAAGGCCGCGGTCGTCGGGGCACTGGACCGGTGCCGGGCCGGCGACGTGGCCCCCGAGGACGTCGTGGGCGAGGTGGTCGCGCAGCTGCCCGAGTCGGCGGCCTCCCTCCGTCGCGTGATCAACGCGACGGGCATCGTGGTGCACACCAACCTGGGCCGCGCTCCCCTGTCGGCCGCCGCGGTCGACGCCGTGGTGGGCGCAGCCGGAGCCACCGACGTCGAGCTCGACCTGACGACCGGGCAGCGCGGGGGCCGGGGCCGGTCCACCCTCGAGGCCCTGCGAGCCGCCGTACCGGCCGCGGGCGACGTGCTGGTGGTGAACAACGGCGCCGGTGCGCTCGCTCTGGTCGCCTGCGCCCTCGCGAGCGGGGGCGAGATCGTGGTGGCTCGCGGCGAGCTGGTCGAGATCGGCGACGGCTTCCGGATCCCCGACCTGCTGGAGTCGGTGGGCGCGCGCCTGCGCGAGGTGGGGACGACGAACCGGGTCCACCGGGCCGACTACGAGCGGGCGATCGGCCCCGACACGGCGTTCGTCCTCAAGGTGCACCCGTCGAACTTCCGGGTCGAGGGATTCGTCTCCACCGTGCCGGTCGCCGACCTGGCCACGCTGCCGGTGCCGGTGGTGGCCGACATCGGCTCCGGTCTCCTGGCACCGCACCGCCGGCTCCCCGACGAGCCCGACGCCGCCTCGACCCTCGCGGCCGGGGCGTCGCTGGTGACCGCCTCCGGCGACAAGCTGCTGGGAGGTCCGCAGTGCGGGCTCGTCCTGGGTGACGCGAGCCTGGTCGAGCGGGTCCGACGGTTCCCCCTGGCCCGGGCCCTCCGCGTCGACAAGCTGACCCTGGCGGCGCTCGAGGCCACCCTGACCGGACCCGCGACTCCGGTCGCGGAGGCGCTGCAGAGGCGGCCGGACGACCTCATGGAGCGCGCCCGCCGGATCGTGGCCGGCCTGCCGGACGGACTCGCCGCGGCGGTGGAGTCCGACGCCGCCGTGGGCGGAGGCGGGGCGCCCGGGGTGACCCTGCCGAGCGCGGCCGTCTCGCTGCCCGCCCGCCTCGCCGCGCCGCTGCGCCTCGGCGTCCCCCGGTGGTGGGCCGGGTCACCGGCGACCGGCTGCTGCTCGACCTCACCACGGTCCCACCCGAGGACGACCCGTCGGTCGTGGACGCCGTACGACGGGTCGCCGGGTCCTGAGGTGCACGTCGTCGCCACCGCCGGGCACGTCGACCACGGCAAGTCCACGCTGGTCCGCGCCCTGACCGGGCAGGACCCGGACCGCCTGGAGGAGGAGCGACGGCGCGGGCTGTCGATCGAGCTGGGCTACTGCTGGGCGGCGTTGCCGCCGGTCGGCGACGTCGCGTTCGTCGACGTACCCGGCCACGAGCGCTTCCTGTCCACCACGCTGTCCGGCCTGGGCCCGGTGCCGGTCGCGATGCTCGTCGTGGCCGCTGACGACCCGTGGATGCCGCAGGCCGCCGAGCACCTCGCGGCGCTCGACGCCCTGGCCGTCGCGCACGGCGTCGTGGTGGTGACCCGCTCGGACCTGGCCGACCCGGGCCCGGCCCTCGCCCGGGCCCGTGCGGAGGTCCACCGGACCTCGCTGGCCGGCGCACCCGCCGTCGTGGTCAGCGGCCGCACCGGGGCCGGGCTCGACCGGCTGCGCGCGACGTTGGTCGACGTTCTCGCGAGGATGGCACCACCGGACCCCGCGGCCGACGTGCGCCTCTGGGTGGACCGGGTCTTCCACGTGCGCGGGGCCGGCACGGTGGTCACCGGCACGCTGCCGGCCGGCACGTTGCGGGTGGGCGACCACCTCGTCACCGGTGGCGAACGGGTCCGGGTGCGGGGGCTGGAGAGCCTGGGGGTGAGCGTTGAGCAGGTCTCGGGCGTGGCCCGGGTGGCGCTCCGGCTGGGCTCCCGGCCGGAGGGCCTCGCCCGCGGCTCGGTCCTGCTGACGCCCGATGCGTTCCTGGCCGTGACCGAGGTCGACGTGCGGCTGCGCGGCGAGGGACGGCTTCCCGAGCAGCCGCTGCTGAACGTCGGCGCCGCCCAGCAGGCGGTGCACGCCCGCCCGCTCGGAGACCGCTTCGCGCGGCTGGTCCTCGACCCGCCCCTGCCGCTGCGGCACGGGGACCGGATGGCGCTGCGCGACCCCGGCAGCCGCACGATCTGGGGCGCCGAGGTCGTCGACGCCGCGCCGCCGTCGCTGACGCGCCGTGGTGCCGGACGGGCTCGGGCCACGGATCTCGCCGAGCGCGGCTCCGGGCCAGCCGCCGAGCTCGCCGCGCGAGGCGTCGTCCGCCGCAGTCTCCTACGCCGACTCGGCGTACCGACCGAGCCCCTGCCCGACGACGCCCTGTCCGTGGGCGACTGGGTGGTGTCGGGCGAGCGGCGACGGAGCTGGTACGACGCGCTGGACGCCGCGGTGCGCGCCACCGAGGACGGTCTGAGCCAGGCCTCGGCCGCCCACCTGCTCGGCCTGCCGGACGCCGAGCTCGTCGGCGCCCTCGTCGCTGCGCCCCTGCGCCTGGTCGCGGGGCGGGTCACGCTGGACACCGGCCTGCCGGACGCCCAGCTGCGGGCTCTGGACGCCGTTCGTGCGGAGCTCACCGGCCGTCCCTTCGATGCCCCCGCAGCCGACCGCCTGGCCGAGCTCGGCATCGACCGGGCGACGCTCGCCCGGCTCGGTCGCAGCGGTCACCTGCTCGTCCTGGACGACGGGATCGTCGTGCTGCCCGGAGCCGACGACGAGGCCCTGGGCCGGCTGGCGGAGCTGCCATCGCCGTTCACGACCAGCCAGGCGCGGCAGGCACTGGGCACCAGTCGCCGCGTCGCCCTCCCGCTGCTCGCCTACCTCGACCGGACCGGCCGGACGGTCCGGCTGCCCGACGACCGTCGCCGCCTGCGCTGACCCTCGGCTGCTCGAGACAGCGGCAGGAGGTCCTGGGTCAGTCCTCGTCGACGATGTGCATGGCTGCTTCCTCGGCGCTCGCACCGGCGCCGTCGATGCCCGCGTCCGAGGCCCATAAGTCCGAGTCCTCGTCGTCACCCGAGCCCTGGTCCTGGGCGACCAGCCGACCGCTGCGCGCGTCCCCGACCTCACCGTCGTCCAGGTCGTCGTCGACCTCGTCGTCGAGGTCGGCGCCCACGTCGGGTTCCTCCTCGGCCAGCCGCTCGTCCAGGGTCTCCGGCTCGTCCACCTCGTGCGGGTGCCGGAGGTGTCCGGGCTCGCGGTCGGGCGGCGAGAAGCCCTCGTCCAGGACGTCGTCCACGCCGCGGTCGTCGAGGGTGTCGCTGGGCTGCAGCTGGTCTTCGCTCACACGTCGAACCTACTCGCCCACGGCTGCCACCGACGCCACTGCCCCGTCCGGCCCGGCTCAGCCTGGCTACGAGGCCCGGCGGACCGCGAGGTACGGCGCGTTGACGCCGTGCTCCACCGCCCAGATCACGGCCTGGGTCCGGCTGGTGACGCCCATCGACCGGTACGCCGTCCGGATGTGCGACTTGACGGTGTTCATCGACAGCTTGAGCCGCAGCGAGATCTCCTGGTTGGAGGCCCCGGCCGCGATCATCGCGATCACGTCGGACTCGCGCGGCGTCAGCCCCAGCTCGGGCATCAACCGGGTCGGCTCGTCGAGGCGGCGGACCGGCTCGTCCAGGGCGATCAGGCGCTCACCGGCGTGCACCTTCTCCAGCGCCACCACCAGCTCGGAGCCGGGCAGGGCCTTGGAGAGGTAGCCGTCGGCTCCCCCGAACATCGCGCGCTCGACGAAGCCGTCGCGGATCTCCCACGTGTAGACGGCGACCCGGGCGCCGGTGCCGGGCGCCGGGCGGACTGAGGCCGGACCGTCGTTCTCGGGACCGGGCCGCGTGAACGGGTCCACGAGCGCGATGTCGACGGGACCTGCCGGATGGTGCTGCGCAGGCAGCACAGTCACTCGCCGGGCGTAGCCCGCGAGCATGGTCGTGATGCCTTCGTGGACGAGCTCGCACTCGTCGACGAGAGCCACTGTCAGTGGCTGGTCGAACCCCATGCCCCCTCGTACCCCGGGCGCAACAACCCATGCGCGCGACCGACGTCATCCGGGCAGGACAGCATCCCGCGGCATGTTGGGCCCTCATCCACGGGATGTGCCTCTCCGTTACCGGAGACCACCACCGTAGGCCTCCCGCCCGGACCTGTCCTCACCCCTGCGTGCGTAGCCATCCGCACGGTCAGGGGGGTCAGCGATCGAACGCCGTCCGCACCGCGGCCATGTCGGCCTCCCCGTGGCCGCGCTCCGAGGCGCGGTCGTAGAGCGCCAGCAGCGTGCTCAGCAGGTCGACCGGGAACGACGCGTCCTCCGCCGCGTCGATCATCAGCCCGACGTCCTTGCGCACGCTGTCCAGCGCGAACGCCGGCTCCGCCCAGGACCGCTCGGCCATCATCGAGCCCTTCATCTGGGCGAAGACTGAGTCCGACGCACCGCCCTTGATCGCCTCGAGGAAGAGGCCCGGCTCCAGCCCGAGCGCCTCGGCCAGCCCCAGGGCCTGCGCCGCCGCAGCGTTGATCGAGGCGACCCAGGAGTTGCTCGCCAGCTTCAGGGCGCTCGCGGCACCGACCGTGTCGGCCACCCGCAAGGTGCGGGCGCCGACGGCGTCCAGCACCGGCTGCGCGTGGTCCACCGCCGTCGGGGCCCCGGACACCAGGACGACCAGGTTGCCGGTCTCCGCCGGTTGGCGCGTGCCCAGCACCGGCGCGTCGACCAGCCGGGCACCGACGGGTGTGGCCGCCTCCGCGATCCGGGCCATTCCGGCCGGACCGACGGTGCTGCACTGCAGCCAGACCGTCTCGGGGCCGAGCCCCGCGACCACCTGGTCGACGATCTCCAGGACGCTGTCGGCGTCGTACAGCATGGTCACCGCCACGTCGCAGCCGGCGAGTGCGTCGGAGATCTCGCGATGGGCGGTGATCGGCCCGCCGTCAATCGATCCGGCGACGGCGTCGGCGCGTTCGGGCGTCCGGTTCCACACCCGGACCTCGTGGCCCTCGCGGGCGAGCGAACGGGCCATCGCGGCCCCCATGATCCCGGTTCCCAGCACGGCGGTACGCATCCCCACATCGTGGCACGAGGACCAACGGATAGGTTTCTGGCATGGTCCGGCTCGAAGCTTCGGGCGTCGAGCGCTGGTGTGACCGGCTGTTGGACGCCTTCCTGGTGCTGATGGCGACATGGACCCTCGTCTACCACCTCTGCGTCGTGGTGCGTCTGGGCACCACCTGGGCCGTCGCGCTCGAGGTCGTCGCCCTGGCCGTGACCGGACTCCTCCTGCGTCGTCTGCGGCGTTCTCCAGAGGAGCTGCCGCCCCCGGCTGCCGGCCCGACGACTCCCGTGTCGGCCGCGGCGGTGACCCGCCACCATCGGCTGGTGGTGGTGACGGCGGTCGCTGCCGGGTGCGCCGCGCTGGGCACGGCGACCAACGCACCCTGGGTGCTGGTCTGGGTGCCGTGGCTCGTCGCCGCCCGTGCCGGCATCGCCGCCGCCGCGCTGCGCCTCGGGACCTCGCGACCGGACCCGTCCGGTGCGCCCGACGCTGCCGGGGCTGACAGCGCCGACGAGGGGGACGGCGGCTCCGGCAGCCGCACCGCTCTGGTGGTCCTGCTCTGGACCCTCGCGATGGCCGTCGCCAGCGTGCTCGTCCGCCGGCCCAACCCGGACGACCTCTTCTACCTGAACTACTCCCAGTGGGTCACCGCGCACGGGACCTTCCCGATCCGCGACACGTTGTTCTCCGACCTCGTGTACCCGATGGCGAACTGGCCGCCGGTGGCGTCGTACGACGGCCTGGTCGGAACGCTCGGCCGGCTGACGAACGCCCACGCGGCATCGGTCGAGTACCTGGCCGTCCCTCCGATCGCCAGCGCCCTGGCCGTGCTGGCGCTCTGGCGGCTGCTGCGGGCGTGGCGGGTGCAGAGAGTCGCGCTCGTGCTGTCCGTCGCCCTGCTCTTCCTCGCCTTCGACGGCACCTCGGCCTATGCGACGCCCGGGAACCTCTTCGTGACCCGGCTCTGGCAGGGCAAGGTGATCCTGCTCTGTGTCGTCGTACCGCTCCTGCTCACCCACGCGTTGCGCTACGTCGAGCGCCCCACCCGCAGGCGGCTCGTGCCCCTGGCCGTCGGAGGGGTGGCGGCGGTGGGCCTGAGCACCACGGCGATCTTCCTGGTCCCGCTCCTGGCGGTCGGCGGCATGCTGCCGCTGGTCCGCAGTGACCGACGGCGCGCCCTCGAGGGCTTCGTCGCGATGGCCGCCTACGCGCTGGGTGCGGGCATCGTGACCGTGCTGATCGGTGGGCGCAGCGCCGACGACTTCGGCGGCCGGCGGCTCTACCGCTTCGACGCCTCGTGGATCGGCCACCAGGTGTTCCTGAGCGGCCTGGTCGCCCTGATCGGTGTGCTCGCCGTGCTGCTGGGCGCGCTGCTGCTGCCCCATCCAGCTGCCCGGCTGACCACCGGCGTGCTGGTGCTCTTCACCGGGCTCGTGCTGGTGCCCGGGGCGACCGAGCTCTCCTACGCCGCGGCCGGTCTGGGCCCGACCCTGTGGCGGCTGAGCTGGGCGATCACCGTGGCGGCCCTGGTCGGTGTCGCCGTGCTCCGAGCCGGGAGCGCGCTCGAGCAACGCCTGCGCGACCGGCCCCAGCGGCGCTGGGCGATCCCGGGCATCGGTGTCCTGCTGCTGGCGTTGCTCGCGGTGTTCGGCAGCCCGATCTGGGCCGCCGACACCACCTCCGAGATCCGCGCCCCCTTCCACTGGCAGCGGTCCTACTCCAGTCGGGCCGTGGTCTCGGGCATCCTCGAGGCGACCCGCCCGGGCGACCTCGTGCTGGCACCCGACTCGATCTCGATCACCCTCGCGGTGACCACGACCGACGTGAAGGCCGTGGCACCGCGCGACTACTACATGCACTACCTCAGCGGCGTGCCCGGGTTCCACTACCGGGCCAGGCTCGCGCTCGTGCATGCGGTCAACGACGACATCCCCGCCGACACCCCCGGCTTGGGCCGCGACCTGCGGGTCCTGGGGGTCGACGTGGCCTGCACGTCGATCCTGGACGGGCGGCTGTTCCGCCGGTTCCGGGCCGCCGGCTACACCCCGTTGCTGACCACGACCTACTACCGCTGCCTGCACAAGACCTGACCAGGGAGTCCTCCCCCGACCGGGTGGGGACCGACCCCCACCGTCCGCCGCTATGCTCACCGCGGCCCGAGAGAGGAAGTTTTCATTGCGCATCCTGGTCACCGGAGGCTCCGGCTTCATCGGTCGCCACGTCGTCGCCGCGCTCCAGGACGAGGGGCACGAGGTCGCCGTGGTCGACCGCGTCCCCTTCTCCGGCCCGGGCGTCCGTGCGGTCACCGGTGAGCTCGAGGACCCCGCGGTCCGGGACGAGGCAGTCGCTGCCGGCACCGACGCGGTGGTCCACCTGGCCGCGGAGACCTCGGTCCTCGGCTCGATGGAGCGCCCCGCGCTCGTGCACCGCGTCAACGTCGAGGTGACCGCCGCCCTGCTCGAGCTTTCCCGGGAGCGTGGTGTCGGCGCCTTCGTGCTGGCCTCGACCAACGCCGTGGTGGGCAGCTTCGAGGGCACCTTCACCGAAGACGTCCCACTCGCCCCCCTGACGCCGTACGGCGCGACCAAGGCCGCAGGAGAGATGCTCCTGTCCGGCTACTCCGGCGCCTACGGAGTGCGGACGCCGGCCCTGCGGCTGACCAACGTCTACGGGCCCGGCATGCGCCACAAGGACAGCTTCATCCCGCGCCTGATGCGAGCTGCGGCCGACCATGGCAGCGTCCAGGTCTACGGCGACGGCCTGCAGCGCCGCGACCTGGTGCACGTCCACGACGTGGCTCGTGCCTTCGTCGCCGCGGCGACCAGCTGGCCCAGCGGTCCGGTGATCATCGGCAGCGGCATCTCCCACACCGTGCTCGACCTCGTCGACGCGGCCCGTGAGGCCACCGGAGCGCCGATCCCGTTCGAGCACGTGCCGGGCAAGCCCGGCGAGATGCCCGCCGTGGTCGTCGACATCGGGCGGGCCCGGGCCCGCGGTTTCGAGCCGAGCATCTCGTTGCTCGAGGGCGTCCGGATGGCGTGGGCCGACTTCGCCCCGTCGACAGCCTCCTGACGCCGGTGCGCACACCCCACGGACGCCTGGTCGCCCGGCACCTTCCCCTGGCCCTCCTCGTGGTCCTTGCGCTGGCGCTGCACCTGGCCTCGTCCGCCGGGCTCGGCCCGGGCGCGCTGGTCACCATCGCCGGCGGTGTCGCGGCGTACGTCGTGGCCCTGCGGTGGGGCTGCTGGACCTGGCTGGCGCTCCTCGCCGCCGCCCCCGCCCTGCTCGACGAGCGGATGATGTCACTGCGTGACGGCTCCACCGTGGTCGCCTCGGCAGCGATCACGCTCTTCCTCGCGACCGCATCCTGGAAGCGCTGGCCGACCGGCGGGCGGGCGATCGGTCCGGCGGCCCTGGCCGCGGCCGGGGCGGTGCTGGGGTACGTCGCGGGCGTGGCGACGTCCGCCCATGTCGACGCCGCCGGTGTCGCCGCGCCGCACCTGCCGGACGTGCTGCTCGGCGCGGCGGGCGTGGTCGGCGTGGCCGCGGGTGTCGGCGTCGCCCGGGCTGCCGGCGTGCCCGGGCTGCGCCTGGTGTGTGCACTGACGGTGCTGGTGCCTCTGGTCGCCGCGGTCGCTGTCCCGTCCGCCACCTCCGGCACCTGGCACGACGTGCCGGCGTTGGTCACCTGGTGGCCGGCCGCGGGCGCCCTCGGCATCACCGCGATCCTGCGCGGTCGCCGGGGCCGCGCGTCGTCGCTCCCCCAGGCGGACTCCACCGACGAGGCTGCCCTGGCGGCGTTCGCCGACCACTACGGGCGACCCGCGCTGGGCCCGGTGGCGGTGGTGATCGCGGCCTACAACGAGGCGGACGGCATCCCGGGCGTCCTGCCGACGCTGCCCGACCAGGTCTGCGGGCTGCATGCCGACGTGATCGTGGTCGACGACGGCAGCAGCGACGGCACCGCCGAGGCGCTGGCCGGCTCGCGTGCCCTCGTGGTCGCCTGTCCGCAGAACCGTGGGCAGGGCGCCGCGCTCCGGCTCGGCTACCGGGTCGCGCGCGAGCACGGTGCGACGTACGTGATCACCACCGACGCCGACGGGCAGTACGACGTCGCCGACTTCCCGACCGTGCTGGCGCCGATCGTCGAGGGCCGCGCCGACTTCGTGTCGGGCTCGCGGATCATCGGGCACCAGCACACCCTCGACAAGGTACGACGCGCGGGCGTCCACGTGTTCGCCTGGCTGGCCACCGTCCTGACCGGGCACCGGCTGACCGACACGTCGTTCGGGCTGCGTGCGATGCGCTCGGAGGTGACCGCGGCCGTCACCCTCAACCAGCCGCAGTACCAGTCCTCCGAGCTGCTGCTCGGGGTGCTCGCCCACGGCTTCCGGGTGCTCGAGGTGCCCGGAACCATGCACGTCCGTGCCGCCGGGGCCAGCAAGAAGGGCCGCAACCTGGTCTACGGCTCCAGCTATGCCCGGGTGATGACCGGCACCTGGTGGCGCGAGGGTTGCCCGCGACCCGTGGCAGAGGTCGCACCGGCCCTGCGCCACACTCGTTCGCATGCGCCTCGCTGAGCGGTTCCGAGGGCTGTGGCGGACCGAGAGACCCTTCCTGGTCGCCGTCGCCCTGGGCGTCGTCGTCCGGGTGGTCATCGCGATCGCGTTCCCGCCGGCCTTCGTGATGAGCGACGCGCCGGCGTACCTCGACCTGGTCGACCACCTGGTTCCACCGGTCAGCCGTCCCGCGGGGTACGGCGCGGTGCTGCGGGTCCTGTCCTGGGTCAGCCGCTCGCTGTGGGTGATCTCCACGACCCAGGTGCTGATGGGCCTGGCCACCGCCGTCCTCGCCTACGTCCTGCTCCGGCGATGGGGGGTGTCGACCCTGGTGGCGACCCTCGCCACGCTCCCACTGCTCTTCGACTCGATGCAGCTGCTCCTGGAGCACGCCGTCCTCAGCGACGTGCTCTTCGACCTGCTCCTCGTCGCGGCCGTGGCCGCGCTCGCCTGGTGGCCGGCGCCGCGGCTCTGGACGACGGCCGCCGCCGGGCTCCTGCTCGGCCTGGCCACGCTGGTCCGGATCGTCGGCGAGCCGTCGATCCTGGCCGCCGTGCTGTTCGTGCTGATGGCGGCGACCACCTGGCGCCACCGGATCGCCCAGGCGGTCGTCGTCTGCGTGGCCTTCGCCCTGCCACTGGTCGCCTACGCCGGGTGGTACCACCAGGAGAACGGCGTGTACGCGCTGACCCAGGCCTCGGGCCGGGCGCTCTACATGCGCACCACGACGTTCGTGCAGTGCTCGAAGCTCCACCTGCCGGCCTACGAGCGCGTCCTGTGCCCGCGCGAGCCGCTCGGCTCCCGCCGCGAGCCCACGTTTTACGGCTGGCACTCCCCATCCACCCTGCCCCGGCTCCACCCGCCCCCCGGCGTCACGGTCGACCAGGCCCTGCGCGACTTCGCGATCCGGGCGATCAAGTCCGACCCGCTGGCCTACCTCCGCGTGGGTGCACGGGACTTCGTGCTCCAGTTCTGGGCACCGGACAGGGGCCCGTACTACGAGTACAAGACGTCGGTGAAGTGGACCTTCGCCTACTTCGTCGACTACCGACCGTCGCCGTCATGGACGGGTCGGGCCTTTGCTGAGCACGGCGGCCAGGTGCAGCTGACCCGGCAACCGGCCGCCGACGTCCTCTCCTGGTACGGACGGCTGGTCTACGTGCCGGGGCCGGCGACCCTCGTGCTCCTGGTCGTGGCCGTCGCCGGTGCCGTCGTACGACGGGAGGAGGCACCGTCGAGGCGACCCCTGACGGTGCTCCTGGTCGTGCTGCCGCTGGGGCTGAGCCTGGTGCCCGACCTGACCGCGGAGTTCGTGTGGCGCTACGAGCTGCCGATGTTCACCATGCTCCCGCTGGCCGCCGCACTCGGCTGGACCCGGCTGCGCCGAGCCCCCCTGGCCCGGCCGGGGACGACCGTACCGGCACTGCGACGGGCCCGAGGGCATGGCACCGGCTAGCGCCCTGGCCCGGGTGTGGCACTCGGAGCGGGTCTTCGTCGTCGCGCTCGGGGCGGCCGTGGTGCTGCGCATCCTGGTGCAGTACGCCTTCCCCCCGGCGTTCGTCTTCAGCGACGGCCCGACGTACCTGGGCTTCGTCGACCACCTCGTCCCCTCGCCCGACCGACCCGTCGGCTACGGCATCGCGCTGTGGATGCTGGCCGGCGTGACCCGTGGGTTGACCCTGGTGGCGGTCCTCCAGCACCTGCTGGGACTCGTCACGGCCATGGTCGGCTATGCCCTGCTGCGTCGCTGGTCGGTGTCCCCGCGCCTGGCGACCCTGGCCATGCTCCCCCTGCTCTTCGACGAGATGGAGCTGGTGGTCGAGCACTCCGTGCTCAGCGACGTTTTCTTCGACCTCGTGCTCCTCCTCGCCGTCGCCGCCCTGGCCTGGCATCGCACTCCTCGGGTCTGGAGCACCGCGGCGGCGGGACTGCTGCTGGGCACCGCCACCCTCCTCCGACTGGTCGGCGAGCCTGGGATCCTGGCGATGGTGGTGTTCCTGGCGATCGTGGCTTCTTCCTGGCGGCAGCGCCTCCTCCACGTCGTACTCGTCACGGCGGCCTTCGCGCTCCCGCTCACGGCGTACGCCGCGTGGTACCACCACGACAACGGCGTCTGGGCGATCACCCAGTCGAACGGGCGCGCGCTGTACATGCGAACCACGACGTTCGTCGACTGCTCGAAGGTCCAGGTGCCTGCCTACGAGCGGCCCCTGTGCCCCACCGAGCCTCTCGGTAGCCGGCAGGACCCGACGTGGTACGGCTGGCACGACCCAGCGGTGCTGGGCCTGAGGACGCCGGCGGGCGTCACCCAGAACCAGGCGATGTACGACTTCGCGAAGCGGGCGATCCGGGCCCAGCCGAGTGCCTACGCGGCCACCGTCGGCCGCGACCTCGCGATGGGCTTCTGGGCGCCTCGCAGGTTCGACTACTTCGAGTACGACACGCAGTACAAGTGGAGCTTCACCCACTACGTCGACTACGTGCCGACGCCGCTGTGGACCGAGCCGGCCTACGCCGCCCACGGGGGCGAGATGCCCGGCACCCGGCACCCCGTCGCCGATCTCCTCGACTGGTACGGAAGGGTCGTGTACGTCCCGGGGCCGGTGCTGTTCCTGCTCCTGCTCGTCGCCGTCGCCGGTCTGGCCCTCCGTCGGCCCGACGGCGCACCGGCCACCCGACCGCTGACGTTCCTCACCCTGGCCCTGGGGGTCGGGTTCGTGCTCGTGCCGGATGCGACCGCGGAGTTCGTCTGGCGCTACCAGCTACCGGCGCTCGTGCTGCTCCCGATGAGCGCTGCGCTCGCCTGGACCCGGTTGCGCGGTGCTCCCGAGGCTCAGCCGGGGACGACCGCGACGCCGAGGATCGACTGACCGAACGGCGGGGTGACCCGGCGCTCGATGGTGCGGGTGACCGGCACCACGAACCGGTCGTAGGTGCGCACCAGCGCGGGCTTCGGCGTGCCGACTCCCCCGCGCCGGACGGTGAGCCACCACGCCACTCCGCCCAGGAGGTTGACCGGGCGGACCACCTCGGGGGTCAGCCCGGCGGCGGTGATCGCGGCGGTCAGGGTGCGCGGGGTGTAGCGGCGCACGTGGCCGACGGCGCGGTCGAAGTCGCCGTACAGCTGCATGTAGCCGGGCACGAACAGCACGATCCGGCCGCCGGGACGCACCATCGAGGCCAGCCCGCGCAGCGCGCCGGTGTCGTCGTCGATGTGCTCCAGGACGTTGATCGCGACCACGGAGGCCACCGGCTCACCGATGTCGATCGCGCCGTCGGCGAGGTCGAACGTCCGGGCCTCGACCTCGGGCCGGTCGGCGAACCGCTGCGCCATCGAGGCGACCGCGTCAGGGTCACGGTCGGTGACGACGTGGCGCCGCAGACCGGAGAACTGGGACGCGAACTCACCGAGCCCGGCTCCGACCTCGAGCACCGAGTCGCCGCAGTGCGGACCGATCAGCTCGAGCTGGAAGGCGCGGTAGCGGCGCTGGTCGGCTCCCGAGGAGTCCTCCAGCGAACGGCCGGTCGCCGAGCTGAACGAGCCTTCTCCGGCACCGGTGCTCACGAGGCGGCCTCCGTCCGGGCGTGGTGGTGGCGCGCCTCGAGCCGGGCGACCCGCTCGAACAGGCGGTCCAGGAGCACGAAGCGCAGGACGAACATCAGGGCGTAGACACCGAGGTAGGCGACGGCCACCAGCGCCACCCGCAGCGAGGCCTGGGTGCCGAGGTGGTGCAGCCACACGTCGAGCAGGTGGGTGATCCCGGTCGCGAGCAGCAGCGTCATCAGCACGATGGTGATGTAGGGCAAGAGCTCGGTGCGGAAGCTGGGTCGGCCGGTGCGCTGCCAGGCCCAGCGTCGGTTGAGCCAGTAGTTGGGGACCGCCCCGGCCAGCCAGCCCACCAGCGACGCGGACGTCGTACCGACGTGGACGGGGCCGTAGAGCAGCACGAAGGTGACCTCGCTGCAGACCGTGGCGACCACCGAGCCGCCGAGGTAGCGCAGCAGCTTCGGGCCCAGACCGAGGGTCTCGGCCACCGGGGGCGCGGGCGCGGCGGTGGGCGCGGGGGGTCTCGGCACGCCCCGAGGGTAATGGCCGAGGGCGCCGGACGAGGAATCGCCCGCCGGCGGGTACAACGGCATGCCGGAGGGGACGTTCGCCCCGGGACACCCGATGACCGCGGGAACAGTGTGGAGGAGAAGGCAGGCACCGATGAAGGGGGCAGTGATGTACGGCAGGACGAACCACAGGACCTGGCCCTCGGACCCGGTGCGGACGGTGATGATGTGGCCCGTCGCGACCGTGGAGACCGATGCCTCGATGACCCAGGTCGCCGAGGCCCTGTCCGCCGACGAGATCGGTGCGCTGTGCGTCGTCGAGCACGGCGCGCTGGCCGGCATCGTCTCCGAGCGGGACGCGGTGACCCATCTGGCTGCCGGCGCCAACCCCGCCCACATGACCGCGGGCGAGATGATGTCGTCGGACCTGATCACGGTCGGCCCCGAGGACTCCGTGCTCTCGGTGGCGCGAATGATGCGCGAGGCCCAGGTACGCCACCTGCCGGTCGTGGACGACGATCAGATCGCGGGCATCGTCTCGATCCGGGACGTGTTCAACGTACTGATCGACGCGGCTGCCGACGACGCCGAGGTGGTCTTCGTGCCCAGCGGCTCGCGGGTCGTCGTCCGCACCGAGTGACCCGGTCGCACAACCAGCCCCCACACACTCTCGGCGAGACGAGACCCGCTGCCGGGTCAGCCGGTCTGGCCGTCGACGGACTGCCGGATGAGGTCGGCGTGGCCGTTGTGGCGGGCGTACTCCTCGATCAGGTGCGCCAGGATCCAGCGCAGCGTGAAGGTCTCGCCGGTCCGTGGACTGGCCAAGGCCGACTCCGTGTCCAGCCCACCACGCCCGAGCGCATCGTCGACGACCGCATCCGACCTCCGCACAGCCTGATCGAAGAGCTCCCTCAGCTCGATCGGGCTGTCGTAGCGCGCGGACTCGATGTCCCAGTCGGTGTCCCAGTCCATGGTGTCGAACGGGGGCGCGTAGCCGGCGTCGCGGAACCAGTGGTCGAACCACTGGGACTCGACCAGGGCGAGATGTTTCATCAGCCCACCGAGCGTCAGATCGCTGGGAGGCAACGTCATGGCCAGCTGCTGCTGGGTGAGCCCAGCACATTTCCAACGCAACGTGTCTCGCTGGTAGGCGAGCATCCCGCGCAGCACGGCAACCTCGTCGCCGTGCCGGGGCGCCTCGGTGCGCTCATCGATGTCGAAAGCCTGTGCCTCGCTCACAGGTCGAGAGACTACGAGGGAACCAGCTCTCAGCGGCGTGCGGTCACAGGCCCTCGACGTGAGTCAGGACGCGGCTCGTCAGTGTGTCGATCAGGGATGCCGAGTGCGGAGGACCGAACCGATGATGAGGAACGCACCAGAAATGACAAGCAGAATCGGCCCGACGATCAGCACCACCCACAGGGTGACGGTCTCGGACAGCTGGGTCCCGCTCACCCAGCTGTTCCATGCGTCCCTGCCAACGGTCGAGGCGATGGCGCTCGCCATGGCCAGGGCGAGAAGGGCGCCCCCGGAGATCGTGGAGGCGACCAGGAGCGGCCACCGAGGACCCCCGCCGGCCGCCCCCAGGCCGAAAGCGGAGGCCCCCAGGACCACGAGCAACAAAGCGGCGATGACGATCATCTGACTCTCCTTCAGAGCACACTTGCCGGCCAGCGATGGCCGGGCGGAGCCGCGCAAGGGCAGCGCCGCCCATCCAGGCAGTGCGAGGTTGGTACCTCCAGGGTGGCCCGTCCTCCGGGTCACGCACCTGAGCACGACGACTCAGATCCTTCGGCTGATCAGCCGCCCGAGCCGCGCGGGCAAGCGACATGTGAGCGAGCTGGGAAAGGCCGGGCGCACGTCAGCTGTGTCGGTTCGGCGAGGCTGGTCAGTGGGTGCGGAGGTAGAGCCCGACCGCCACGAGGACGACGACGCTGAGGCTGCCGAGCCCCTTCCCGGTCCAGGGGCCCTTGACCCCACCGCCGGCGGCGTCGATTCTCTGTTTCTTCATGTGCGCGGCGGTAGCCGGTGCTTCCACGTCAGGCATGCTCCGCACTCGGGGCTACAGAACAACGACCCTTGCCTTCCAGGACCATCGGCAGGCTGATCCCCACGTCCGCACATCGGCATGAGCGAGCTCGGACGACGGCCTGAGAGTGCGCTTCGGGTTGAGCTCCGGTCGCGGACCCGGCTCCCGCCCAGGTCAGGACTGAGGGACTGATCCGTGAAAGTGCCTGAGCCGCCATCGCCCGTCTCGGAGGACTGCGACGCATGTCAATCGGAAAGCCGAGCGCTCTCCGAGCGCTTGACCCTGCGCATCGTCAAACCCCACCGTCCCCACCACGGCGAACACCACGACAGTCGGCTCGGCCAGCACCGGCACCACTCGGTCCCAGTCCCAGCGGACCACGCCGTCCTGAGCCAACATGCTCGACACATAGTCCCTGCTGTGCTCCGCGTCCAGGCCCTGTCCCGCTGCACCGAAGACAACGACCTCGTCATCGAGCAGCCTCATGACAGCGGCGAGATCGTGCGCGGCGAACCCCCGTTGGAGCTCGGACAAGATGCCGCGCGCCAGCTGGTCCGCGTCAGTCATCGCGCAATTCTCCCACAGCTGGACATCGCGCATCGGTGTTGCCACCTGGGCCACGAACTGGTGCATGCGAGCTCGGAACCGCGCGGTCTCCGGATGACCTACGTGACCACTCATCGGCGCCGGCGCGCGCGGACAGCGGCATGAGCGGATGGCAGCCGGTCGGTCTGGGCTGCATGTCCGTGCTGATTCCGGGTACTCAGACAGCAGCGTTGCTCCTGCCCTTCAGGCTCGGCCGGACGCGCCCTTCTCCTCTGGTTGAGGAGCAGGGATGACGCGCCGGCGCGCGAAGCCACGACGCGTCGAGCAAGGGGTAGCGACGAGGCGGGTTCGCACCCATCACCTCGTCCCGCTCCCAGATCGCCATCGCACAAGTCGGCACCACTATGGGGAGGAACTCATGTTCGACAAGAAGACCAACATCGCAGCCCAGGAAGCCTTCGGTGAAGCCATCAACACCGGCGACATCGACGCGTTCGACGACCTCGTCGATCTGAACAGCATCGACCACGACCCGGCACCGGGACAACAGCCCGGACCGGAGGGCTACAAGCAGTTCTTCGGTGAGATGCGGAGCGCCTTCCCCGATCTCCACGTCGATGTCGAGAACCTGCTCGCCGACGGCGACCAGGTCGCCTTCGCATACACGCTCACCGGCACCCATCAGGGTCCTTTCAAGGGGCACGAAGCCACCGGCAGGACCATCGAGGTCCGCGGCCTGCAGATCAGCAAGTTCGCCGAGGGCAAGATGACAGAACGCTGGGGCAGCACCGACGAGATGGGGATCCTCACCCAGCTCGGACTCGACTGAGTGACGCTCAACCACGTCAGACGAGGGAGCGGCAGCCCGCTGCTGCTCGTGCACGGACTAGGCGCCGGGTGGCGCTCCTGGTCGCCAATCCTCGACGAGCTGGCCAAGCACCGCGAGGTGATCGCCCTCGACCTCCCGGGGTTCGGCGAAACACCGCCGTTGACCGACGAGGTCTCGATCGCCACCCTGACCGACTCCGTCGCGGACTTCATCCGCGACCACGAGCTCGACGGCATCTCGACCGTCGGTCAGTCGATGGGCGGTCGGATCGTGCTCGAGCTCGCGCGTCGGGGCGTCGGCGGCGACACCGTGGCCCTGGACCCGGGCGGCTTCTGGAGCGACCGTGAGCTCGTCCTCTTCGGCGCCACCCTCCGGCCGTCGATCGCGCTGGTCCGAGCGCTGCGAGGCATGCTGCCACAGCTGCTCGGCAGCTCGGTGGGACGCACACTCCTGCTGGCGCAGCTGTCGGCGCGCCCCTGGGCGCTCTCGCGGGAGACCGTGCTGCCGGACGTCCGCGGGCTGGCCGACTCCCCGTCGACCGGCGCCGCGTTGGACGCGTTGACCAGGGGTCCCAAGCAACAAGGAGCCCCGGCCGGCACCGTGCCCGGGCGGGTAACGATCGGCTGGGGTCGTCGTGACCTGGTGACCGTGCCGAGACAGGCCGCACGCGCCACGGACCTGTTCCCCGACGCTGTCTTGCACTGGTTCGAGCGGTGCGGCCACTTTCCACAGTGGGACGCACCGCACGAAGCGACCCAGCTGATCCTCGACCACACCGCCGGAGAGGTTCTCGGATACTGACGTCGCTCGTCGAAGCACGGCCTTCGGGAGGCGTCCTTCCAGGTCTGGGTGGTCGCGGAGCAGGATGAGGTGTGGCGCTTCAAAGCCAGGAACGACGTTGTCGACCACGTCGAACCGGCCTCAGGAAGCATGGGAACCGCGACGCGCTGCCGAGGCGGCGCGCTTGGTTCGCCGCCTAGGGCGAGCCGGGCCACGGGGTTCGGTGTCGTCTACCAGCCCTGAGGACACCGCTTGCGTCGCACGTCTGCCGCGCGGACAGCGGCATGAGGGGTCGACAGGGACGTCTGACAGTCGGCGCTCAGCAGTCAGCTCAGTTGTTCATGCAGTGTTGTGAGGTCGCCCAGGACCCATGCCGAGGTGAGTCGGCCTCCGTGGCCGGTGAAGAAGGCGGCGCCGGAGTAGGTGAACCGACGTCCTGTGGGTGCCAGGCCGACCAGTGGGCCGGTGTGGGTTCCGGTGTACTGCAGCCTGACGGCTGCGTGGTCGCCGTCGGCAAGCAGGGTGACGATGTGGTTGTGGAAGTCGGCCGACCCCGCTCGGACGGTGTCGCGGTAGGAGCGCCATTCGGCAAGGCCCCTGGTCTCGGTGCCCAGAGATCCACGGAAGACGAAGTCTTCATCGAGGAGGTCTTCGATGGCGTCGTTGTCCCAACGGTTCCACAAGTCCTCATAGAACCGTCTGATCAGCTGTTCCACAGCACGCAGTATTGCTGTCCCGAGCCGGCGGAGCAGGCAGGTGCATCCGCAGGTGTGCGTGCGGACGGCGGCATGCGGGCGATGACTCGCGGCGTCCGGCGCCATGGCGAGGGTTCGCTCACTCGCTCAAGGCTGGGTCAGCGTCGGCGATAGGTCAGCTCGATGTCCGGCAACCAGTCGCCGCCCGCCTCTGAGCGCTCGACATGACCGGTGAGTTCCGCACCGCCTTCGCTGAACGACGAGACCCAGCGCTGTGCGAATACCGGATCATCGTTCCACCACCGCCAACCTGTTTCATCGAGCTGGACGGAGAAGACGCGATGCTCCCCGCGAGGGTCGAAGTAGTGCATCGTCGGTGAGCCGTCGAGGACTGCGGTCACAGACAAGGCGTCCGGGATCTGTGGGTGGTCGTAGTGGGCCTTCAGCAACAATAGCTGCTGCTCGTCGAGCCAGGTCACCTCTGCGGTGCCGGTGATCGGCTCACCAGGTAGCAGCGGATGTTCGCCCTCGATCGACCACGTACCGACGAGGACGCTGGGAATGAAGTTCATGACCGCAGTCAAGCAACTGGTTGCAGGTGACCGCGACAGACCCACACACAGGGGCGTCGGTACCAGCCATCTCAGCAGCTGATCTGTCAGTCGTCATGTGTGGTGGCGTTGGGTGGACCATCGAGGACACGTGGCGCGTATTCGAGCTGCTGGATTCGGCCGTCGAACACAGTGCTGCTGATCAGGTCCAGGGCGACATCGGGATAGCCGTCGTAGATGCGCTCGCGGCCGGTGATCCCGGTGATGACCGGAAACACGCTCACTCGGAAGCGGTCCACCAGCCCGGCGCGCAACAGTGAGCGGCACAGGGCCAGGCTGCCGATGGTGCGCATCGCCACCGTGCCGTTGGCCTTCATGTCTGCCACTGCGGCGACCGCATCGCCCGTGACAAGCCGCGTGTTCGGCCACGACAGCGGCTCCTCGAGGGAGTCCGAGAAAACGACCTTCGATTGGCCCGTGAATCCCTCGGTTCCCGGCGCACCATCCCCAGTCACACCCGAGATCAGCCGGTAGGTGGTCGGGCCCATCAGGAGCAAGTAGCCGGCCGACGGGTCCTCCTCCAGGGAGGCGAGATACTCGGGTCCCGCGAGCCCCCAATGACCCGGCCAGCCCTCGCCGGCACCGTAACCGTCGAGCGACGTGATGAAATCCACCAGCAGTTCTGGCATACGTGCCTTCTCCTTGTTCGCGTCCTGGATGCTACGGGCGACTGCCTGCACAGCGGTGAGGGATACCACCACGGAGCGGCGTTCGTCCTCCCCAGTGATATTCAAGAACGGTGTTCGTGACAAGGGTCGGGGTCTCGGCTGAGCCGCCAGCCAGGTCGATGGTCGACTTCGCGGCCGTAGGTGACATAACCGAGCCGCTGGTCGTGCTCGGGAGCTGAGAAGTCCCACGCGTGAGCTTGGGCCCACCGACATCCACCGGTGACAACCCCCGCTCAGACCTCCTCGGGCTCCATCACGATCGAGCCGGTCGGGCACTCCTCCACGCACAGCCCGCAGCCTTTGCAGTAGTCGAGGTCGACGGCGTACTCCCCTTCCGGGCCGAGCTTGATCACCGCGTTGTCGGGGCAGTAGGCGAAGCAGTTGTCGCAGGAGATGCAGCCACCGCACGAGAGGCAGCGCCGGGCCTCGTAGAGCGCGTTGTCGGCGTCGAGGCACTGGACGACCTCCTCGAACGTCGTCTGCCGCCGCACCAGCTCCAGCTGGGTGCGGTGCTGGCGAGGTGCGTCCTCGAAGTACCACGTGTTGAGGGAGTCGTACGGCGCCAGCGCGGGCGCCGCGGGCAGCTCCGGCACACGCCCGTCGAGCCAGTCGCCGATCCCCAGGGCCGCGGTCCGGCCGTGCCCTACCGCCACGGTGGCCGACCGCTCCCCCGGCGCCACGTCGCCACCGGCGAACACACCCGGCCGGCTGGTCATCAGGGCGGCGCCCCGGGTGACGACCGTGCCGTCCTCCACGTCGAGGCCGGGGGCGTTGCCGAGCAGCGACAGGTCGGTGTCCTGCCCGAGGGCGAGGACGACGGAGTCGGCGGCGAGGCGCTCGGTCTTGCCGGTGGGCTGCGGGAAGCCGTCGGCGCCCAGCTCCATCAGCTCGACGGTGATCCCGTCCGGGTCGACGTGCTGGATGGTCGACAGCCAGCGGAACTCGATGCCCTCGTCCTCGGCCTCACGCACCTCGAGGTCGTGGGCAGGCATCCGCTCGCGGGTCCGGCGGTAGACGATCACCACCTCGGAGGCGCCGAGCCGGCGAGCGGTCCGGGCGGCGTCCAGGGCCGAGTTCCCGCCGCCGTACACCGCGACCCGGCGGCCGAGCAGCGGGGCGTCGCCCTCCTCGACCGCGCGCAGCACCGAGACGGCGTCGACGATCCGGGCGGCGGAGGCGGCCGGCAGGTAGGCCCGGCGGCCCAGCCGCGCGCCGACCGCGAGGAAGGTCGCCTCGAAGCCGCCGGCCGCGATGGTCTCGTCGAGGTCGGTCACCTCGCAGCCGAGCTCGAGGGTGACGCCCAGGTCGAGGATCCGGGCGACCTCGGCGTCGAGGACCTCGCGCGGCAGCCGGTAGCGCGGGATGCCGTAGCGCAGCATTCCGCCGGCAGCGGCCGAGGAGTCCTTGACCGTGACCGCGTGCCCGGCGCGGGCCAGGTGGTAGGCCGCGGAGAGCCCGGCCGGTCCGGCACCGACCACCAGGACCCGATGCCCGGTGGGGGGATGCAGCGGCCCCACCGACCAGCCGTGCCGGATCGCCTCGTCCCCGAGGAAGCGCTCGACCGAGTTGATGCCGACGGCCTCGTCGAGGCTGCCTCGGTTGCAGGCCGTCTCGCAGGGGTGGTAGCAGACCCGGCCCATCACCGCGGGCAACGGGTTGACCTCCATGATCGTGCGCCAGGCCTGCTCGTAGCCCGGCCCGCCGGACTCCGCGGCGTACAGCCAGGAGCGGACGTCCTCACCGGCCGGGCAGGACGCGCCGCACGGCGCCGTCGGCTTCACGAAGACCGCGCGCTCGGTGCGCCACGACCCGGTCAGGTCGGCCACGCTCGACCCGGGTCCGAGGCTGACCGCGAAGGGGAGGTCCATCACCGCTCCCCGGTGCCGAGCAGGTCGTAGCGGGCGATGGTCCGGTCCCCCTGCCGCTGCAGCCGCTCGACCACCTCCGGGTGGCCGGGGTCGCCGAACAGGTGCCGGAACCTCGCCTGGGTGCGCAGGTAGTCCGCGACGGGAACCTGGCGCCGGATCCTGCTGACGGCCGTGACGTCGCCGTACTCGGCCTCGAAGACCGCGAACATGCCGGACTCGGCGGCCATCCGGGCGACCCGGACCGTGTCGGCGGACTCGGTCCCCCAGCCGAGCGGGCACGGCACCAGGACGTGCAGGTAGCGAGCGCCGTGCAGGCTCATCGCCCGGGTGACCTTGCGCTCGAGGTCGTGGAGGTCCGCGACGGTCGCGGTGGCGACGTACGGGATCTCGTGGGCCATCGCGATCACCGGGAGGCTCTTGCCGGTGCCGAACGCGTTGCCGGTCCGGGTGCCCACGGCGCGGGTGTTCGCGGTGCTGGCCGCGGGCGGCGTCGCCGCGGAGCGCTGGACCCCGGTGTTCATGTAGCCCTGGTTGTCGTAGCAGACGAAGAGCACGTCGTCGTTGCGCTCGAACATGCCGGAGACGCACCCGAGCCCGATGTCCACGGTGCCGCCGTCGCCGGCCTGGGCCACGACCCGCACGTCATCGCGCCCCTGGGCCTCGAGGGCGGCGGCCACCCCGGAGGCCACTGCCGCCGCGTTGCCGAAGAGCGAGTGCAGCCACGGGACCTGCCACGACGACTCGGGGTACGGCGTCGAGAAGACCTCGAGGCAGCCGGTGGCGTTCACCGTCACCATCCGGCCCTCGCTGGCCCGCATCGCGGCGTCGAGCACCACCCGCGCGCCGAGCGCCTCCCCGCAGCCACGGCACGCCCGGTGCCCCGACGTGATCGCGTTGGTGCGGGCCGCACTCGACTGCTCGGTGCCCAGCGAGGGGTCCATCAGGCGGTTGCCCGCCGCGAAGGTCCCGATCTGGTACAGCTTGACGTCGCTCATGTCCATGCCTTTCCCCACTCGTCGGCGCCGAGCTCACCGCGTGTCACAGCCTGCGGACGGTCCGTCCCCTCGCGGTCCAGCTCGCGCACGACGAGGTCGACGTCGAGATCCGGGAACGACAGGGCCCTGTCCGAGACCTGGCCGTCCAGCACGTCGTCGAGGAGCCGGCGCAGCACCGCCCGGGTCACCGGCCGACCGCCCAGCCCCAGCACGACGTCGTACACCCGGGTCTGCTCGGCGGCCAGCGAGAGGCGGACGTCGGCGCCGAGGATGCTGCCCGAGCCCACCGAGAAGGCACGGTTCAGCACGATCACCCGGCTGACGCCGGAGAGCGCCTCGCGGATCTCGTCGAGCGGCCACGGCCGGAAGCAGGTCACGCCCAGGGTGCCCACGGGCACGCCGGCCGCGCGCAGGTCGTCCACGACGTCGGCCGCAGCGCCGAGCACGGAGCCGAGTGCGACGACCGCGACGTCCGCGTCGTCGAGACGGTACGACGTGGTGAGGCCGCCGGTGTCGCGACCGACCACGTGGAGATAGCGGTCCGCTGACTCCTGGACAGCGTCGAGAGCCTGGAGCTGCCGGTGCGCCTCGAGGAACTTGACCTCGGTGAACGCCTCGGGCCCGACCATCGCGCCGATCGTGATCGGGTCGTCGGGGTCGAGCACCTGGGCGGGGGCGAACGGCGGCAGGAACGCGTCGACCTGCTCCTGGGAGGGGAGGTCGACCTCCTCCACCGCGTGGGTCAGCACGAAGCCGTCCATGCAGACCATCACCGGCACCGAGAGCTCCTCGGCCAGCGCGAAGGCCTGCACGTGCAGGTCGACGGCGTCCTGGTTCGAGGCAGCGAAGAGCTGGAGCCAGCCCGCGTCGCGCTGCGACATCGCGTCGGAGTGGTCGTTCCAGATGTTGATCGGAGCACCCAGCGCGCGGTTGGCGACGGTCATCACGATCGGCAGCCGGAGCCCGGAGGCGTTGGGGAGCGCCTCCGACATGAACAGCAGACCCTGGCTGGCGGTGGCGGTGTAGGCGCGGGCACCGGCGGCCGAGGCGCCGATGCAGGCCGACATCGCCGCGAACTCCGACTCCACCATCAGGTAGCGGCAGGTCCCGACCCGGCCGAGTGAGACCAGGTCGGAGAGCGCTTCGACGATGTGGGTCTGGGGCGAGATCGGGTATGCCGCGATCACCCCGGGACGGCACATCGCCACCGCTTCGGCGACCGCCCGCGAACCTTCCATCTGCCTACGCACGACGACGACTCCCTCCGGTGGCCAGGACCAGGCCCCGCTCGGCCAGCTCCGCGTTCAGGTCGCCCGCGGCCGCGCCGAACCGCTCCCGGATCGCCGCCTGCAGCGAGGTCAGGCTCACCACACCGGTCAGCCCGGCCAGGGCGCCGAGCAGTGCGGTGTTGGGAAGCGGCCGGCCGAGAGCGGCGCGGGCCAGGTCGGTGGCGGCGACGGTGACGATCCGCCGGGGCTCGAGCTGAGGGGCGAGCGCCGCAAGATGGAGCGTCTCGGGGCTCCCCGAGCTGTTGACGAGCAGATAGCCGTCGTCGGTCAGCCCGTCGAGGACCCCGGGCAGGTGCAGCAGGGTCGGGTCCTGGACCACGACGGCCTGGGGCTCGGTCACCGGGTCATGGGCGCGGATCGGCCGGTCGTCGATCCGGCAGTAGGACACCACGGGTGCCCCGGTGCGCTCGGATCCGAAGCTGGGGAACGCGAGGGCCCTCAGGCCCTGCGAGAAGGCCGCGACCGACAGCAGTTCGGCGGCCGTCACAACCCCCTGGCCACCGCGCCCGTGGAACCTCACCTCGAAGGTCACCGGGACTCCTCCCGTCCAACTGGTCCGACCACCTGAGCGTGTCTGCGCCACCGCACCCCGGGCAGGGCCGGACGTCCCCCCGGGTCGGGACCGCTGGCACCCGCCGGGGTCGTCGAGCGTGCCGCGTCAGCCGCGGGCGCCAGCCAGGGCGTGGCGACCGTCGTGCTCGCGCTCCTCGTGCAGCGGCGGCACCACCTCGACCACACATTCGGCGTCGCGGATCACCGCGCGGGCCGTGCTGCCCAGGTAGTGCACCAGTCCGCCGTGACCCGGCCGGGAGATCATCAGGATGTCGGCGGTGCGGGACAGCCCGACCAGCGCGAACGCAGCCTGGCCGTGCACCAGGTCGACGTCGACCTGCACCTCCGGGAAGGCCAGCCGGTGGTCGATCAGCGCGTCCTCGAGTGTCCGCTCCTGCTCGACCAGCCAGGCCCGACGCAGGGTCCGCTCCGCGATCGCGTCGTCGTACGGCGACACCAGGTGCCAGGCGTGCACGACCGTCAGGTCCGACTGCGTCTGGCGGGCGAGCGCGAAGGCAGCGCCCAGGAGGTGCTCGGCGTGCTCGGTGGACTTCAGGCCGACCACGATCCGGCGTCCGGCGCCGGCCCGCGGCTCGTGGGCGCCCAGCGGAACGATCGCGACGGGGCAGGTGGCACGGGCCGCGATGCCGGTCACCACCGAGCCGGTCCACAGCCGCTCCACCAGACCGTGGGGTGCGGCGCCGAGCACCAGGACGGCCGCGTCGTGGGTGTGCCAGACGAGCGCGTCGACCCGGGAGCCGATCAGGAGGGTGCTGACCACCTCGAGGTCCGGCACCTCCGCCACGGCGACGTCGCGGCTGTGCCGCAGGGTGGTGTTCCCCGACCGGCGGATCTGAGCGTCCGGCACGGCCCCGAAAGGCCCCGCAGGCAGGCCGGGAGGTACGACGTGCACGACCTCGAGCTCCACGCCACGACCCTCGGCGGCCCGGGCGGCGTACCTCACCGCGGCCAGGCTCCCCTCGCTGCCGTCGGTGGCGACGACGACGTGCCCTGTCAGCGTGGCGGTGGTCATGGCCCCTCCATCTGTCCCGCCGGGCGGGCCCGGTCCGGGAGCTCGTTCGTGACTGGTCCTCGCTTCCAGCACACCGTCTGCGGGGCGCCCCGGACAGGGCCCTTCGGTCACGGCCGTGACCCGTTGGTCACCCGCCCGGGCGACGAGGCGTCGGGCCGACCTCCGGTCCTGCCGGTGCCGGGTCACGGGACGGTTGCGCTCCGGACACGTTTGGTCACCGGGTCTCGGCACCGACCGTGCCGGCTCCCTAGGTTCGGGCCATGTCCGAGTCCACTGCCGGTGCCGCCTCTGCCCACGACTTCGACTTCTGGGTCGGCGAGTGGGACGTCTTCGGCCCCGAGGGCCGCCAGGTCGGCACCAACTCCATCACCGCGCTGTTCGGCACCGGCGCCCTGGCCGAGCACTGGCACGGGTCCGGAGACGTCGAGGGCCGCAGCCTGAACGCCTGGGACGAGCTCCGCGGCTGCTGGCACCAGACCTGGGTCGACTCCGCCGGTGGCGTGCTGATGCTGGACGGAGGCCTCCGCGACGGGGCCATGGTGATGGAGGGGCTGGCGCCGGGCGAGGCCGAGGGCTCGGCCCCCGAGCACCAGCGGATCACCTGGACCCCGACGTCCGGCGAGGTCCGGCAGCACTGGGAGGTCTCCTCCGACGGAGGTACGACGTGGCGCACCGCCTTCGACGGCCGCTACGTGCGCCGTACGACGTGACGCCCTCCCGCCGGTCGCAGCAAGTCAGGACAGCGGCGCCCAGTCCTGTCCGAACCAGCGCCGGATCCGGCTGGTGCCGAACTCGCCCTTGACCGCGGCGAGCTCCACGGACGGTCCCTCGAGGAAGCCCGAAGGTGCCGCACCGTCGGGGAAGGTCACGTCGACCACGGCGACCTCCTGGTCGCCGAACTCGACGTAGCAGACCCCGTGGCCGTCGTAGGCCGGGCCGCCGCCCTGGCCACGTACCTGCGCCAGGATCGCCTCGGCCACGACCGAGGCCTGCCCCTCGGCGAAGACCCCGGCCTTGGGGGTGCCGGCGCTGGTGACGTCACCGACGGCGTACACCCCCGGCCAGCGCGTCGCCAAGGTCCCACGGTCCACGGCCACCCACCCGTCGGTGGCCATCCCGGATCTCTCCACGACCTCCGGCACCCGGTGCACCGGCACCCCGAGGAACAGGTCGTAGGGCAGCTCGCTCCCGTCGTCGAGCACGGCGACGTGGCGCTCCGGGTCGAGCCGCTGCACCGCGCGATGGGCCCGCAGGTCGATGCCGCGCTGGTCGAACGCCTCCGTCAACGCCGCCGAGGTCGCCGGTGACGGCGGGACCGGGCTGGGGAGCGGCAGCACGAGAGTGATCGAGGAGCGCTCCCGCTGCCCGCGGCGGGTCAGGTGCTCGTGGACCAGGAGGGCGGTCTCGCTCGGGGCCGGCGGGCACTTGTACGGCGTCGACATCACGCCGATCACCACCCGCCCTCCCTCGAAGCGCTCCAGCACGTCGCGGGCCGCGAAGGCACCCGCCTCGCTGTAGAAGTCGACGCCGTCCTCCGCCAGGCCCGGGGTCGCGGTCGGGTCGAGGTCCGATCCCAGCGCCAGCACCAGGACGTCGGCCTCGAAGGCGCCCGACGTGGTCTCCACCCGCCTGGCCACGGGGTCGATGGCGAGCACCTCGGCGTTCACGAAGCGGACCCCGGGCGCGGCGATGTCCTCGTAACGGTGTCGCACCTGCTCGGGCTCGAGGCGCCCGAACATCACGTCCAGCTTGGAGAAGCCGAAGACGAAGTCCTCGGTCCGGTCGACCAGCACGACGTCCACCCCGTCGCCCAGCTCGTCGGAGAGCCGCGTGGTCAGCTCCAGACCGCCGAATCCGGCGCCGAGCACCACGACACGCAACGGCTGTCGATCGATCCCGGGCATGGCATCCCCTCTCGTGCTGAACGACCGTCCGAGACCGGCGACACCGTACTGCCGCCGACGTCGGGACGCCACGGGTCGAGAACGGGCGAGGACCCGACCCGCGCCAGGGTGCAGAATCAGTGCCGTGGTGACGGGGAGGGTGACCGCCGACGCTGGGGTGTCGGCGATCTCGGCACGCGAGGCGGAGGTGCTCGCCGCCGTTGCCGACCACCTCACGAACGCCGAGATCGCGGAGCGCCTGTTCATCTCGGTGCGCACCGTCGAGAGCCACGTGTCGTCGCTCCTGCGCAAGCTGCAGGTCGACGACCGCCGCGAGCTGGCGAACGCGGCCGAGGACTACCTCACCGTGCCGGCCACCCGCTGGCCCGACCGGGGCCCGTCGTCCTCACTGCCGACCCCGCTCACGTCGTTCGTCGGTCGCGAGTCCGAGGCGTCGGCGCTCGTCGCCGCACTGACCGAACAGCGCCTGGTCACCGCGATCGGGCCCGGTGGCGTCGGCAAGACCCGGCTGGCGCTCCGCGTCGCCCGCGACGTGGAGGCGCACTTCCCGGACGGCGTGTGGTTCGTCGACCTGGTCTCGGTCACCGACCCCACCCTCACCGCGACGGCGCTCGCGCTCGTCCTCGGCCTCAACGAGAGCCAGGGCCGGTCGATCGAGGAGGTGGTCACCGGCTGGCTGGCGCCGCGCACCGCGCTGCTGGTGCTCGACAACTGCGAGCACGTGCTCGACGGCGTCGGGGTGCTGGTCGAGCGGCTGCTGGCCGGCTGTCCGTCGTTGACCGTGCTGGCCACGAGCCGGGCCCGGCTCCTGCTCCCCTTCGAGCGCGCCTTCCCCGTGCCGGGTCTCTCGGTGGAGCCCCACCCCGACGGCCGCGCCGACGCCGTCGAGCTCTTCCTGAGCCGCGCCGCGGCCGGTGGCGCCACCGTCGCGGACCACGACCTCCCGCGTGTGGTGTCGCTCTGCCGTGGCCTCGACGGCATGGCGCTGGCGATCGAGCTCGCAGCAGCCCGGCTGCCGACCCTCGGTCTCGACGGGCTGGAGTCGGGCCTGGCGGACCGGCTGGTCCTCCTCACCGGCGGGTCCCGGCTCGACGACCGGCACCGCTCCCTGCGCTCCACCCTGGACTGGAGCTACCGGCTGCTCGACGAGCCGGACCGCGCTCTCCTGCGCCGGCTCTCGGTCTTCGCCGGACCCTTCGCAGCCGCCTCGGCGGCCGAGGTGCTGGCGGGGTGGGCACCACTCGGGTCCCCGGAGGAGCCGGTGCCCTCGATCCTGGCCCGGCTGGCCGACCACAGCCTGCTGGTGACCGCGACCACCCCCGGCGGCACCCGCTACCGCGTCCTGGAGACGATCCGCCAGTACGGCGCCGCCCTCGTCGAGGACGCCGGCGAGACCGCGGAGCTCCAGGCCCGGCACCTGGCCTGGATCCTGGCTGCGGCCCGGCGGATGCTGCCGCCGGTGATGGACGGCCCCGAGGGCGACGCGTGGCGGGCCGACTTCGACGTGATCTCGGCCGAGACCCGGCAGGCGCTGCCCCGGGCGCGCTACGTGCCCGACCAGCGGGAGCCGGCGTACCAGGTCTCCCTGCTGCTGGCCGAGCTCTCCTTCGACCGTGGCCGGCCGGGCGAGGCCCAGCGACGCTACGAGCTGGCCGCCGAGCTGGCGCCCGACGACGCCGCGGCGGCCTCCGCCCTGAGACTGGCGGCGGGGGCTGCCGAGGGGCGACAGTTCGGCAACGAGGCGCTGCGGCTGCGCCAGCTGGCCGCGGAGGCGGCCCTGCGCTCCGGCGACCGCACCGGCGCCGCCCTGGAGCTGGCCCGGACCGCCGAGCTGATCAACCGGGGCCCGGGCATCATCGCCACGCTGCCACCGGAGGGGGAGGTGCGGCGGCTGCTCGACCGGGCCCGCCCCCTCGCTGACGGCGACCTGGCCGCCGAGAGCCGGATCCTGACCGCCGCGGCCTTCGACGCCGACGAGCGGGACCCCGCGACCGTCGACCTGGTCGAGCGCGCCATGGAGCTGGCCCGGGCGGCCGGTGACCCGATGGGCGAGTCCGCGGCGCTCGACATGCGCTGCACGATCCACACCGCCCACGGTGAGCCCGCCGAGGCCCTGGCCTGCGCCGTGTTGCGGACCGACCTGCTGACGCGGGTGCCGGTGACGGCGGACTCGGCGCTGGAGTTCTTCGACGCGTTCCAGATGGGCTCCGCCTGCGCCGTGGCCGCGGGCGACCTGCGGGCAGCGCACCGGCTGGGCGAGGGACTCTGCGACCTGCCCTTCTACCGCGAGGAGGACCACCTCGCGACCTCCCGCCTGATCGTGGTCGCGCTGCTCAGCGGGGCGTGGGACGAGGCGGTCCGGCTCTCGGTGCTGTTCGAGCGCGGGTGGGAGCGGGCCGGGCGCCCGATCGCCGGCAACCTCAGCCCCGCGCCGTACGCCGCCGCCACGGTCCACGCGCTGCGCGGTGACGACGTCCGGCGCCAGCACTGGAAGGACGTCTCCGCGACCCTGGCCACGCCCGGACGGCCTCGCGAGACGATCCACTTCGGCGACTTCTTCGACGCCCTCGTGCTGCTCCACCGTGGGCAGGCCGGCGATGCGGTGACCCTGCTCGCCGAGGACCCCGAGGAGTTCGTCAACCACTACAACGGCATGTGGCGGCCGTGGTACGCCTCGGCGTGGGCCGAGGCCGCGGTGCTGGCGGGCCGTCCCGACGCGCACGAGCGTGTCGCCCGGGCCGTGCCGCTGGTCGCCGGGAACCCGATCGCCGAGGCGGTGGTCCGGCGGGCGTCGGGCCTGGCGGCCGGGGCGAACGACGAGTCCGGCCGTGCCGGTCTGGTCGCCGCGGCCGCCGAGCTCCGGCGCCTGGGCGCGCGCTACCAGTGGTTCCGGACCCTGGTGATGCTGGGCGGAGCGGACCGCGAGCGCGGCGAGCAGGAGCTCGCCGCGCTCGGGGCCACCCCCATGGCATGGGCCTGACTGCTCAGCGACGGGCCTCGATCACCAGGTTGAACGGCGTGCGCGTGGCCACCCGCACGTGGGAGAAGCCGGCCTCGTTGAGCACCTCCTCGAGCCGCTTCGGCCCGGCCTGGGCCCCCAGCCCGAGGCCGACCTCCTGGTCCAGCGACGACGGCGTGCAGATCACGGTCGACAGGCCGTAGTAGAGCCGGCTCACCGGGTTCAGGTTGTCCTCCAGCCGCTCCCCCGCGGCCGGCTCGACGAGCAGCAGGGTGCCGTCCTCGGCGAGTGAGTCCCGGATGTGTCGGGCGGCACCGACCGGGTCACCCATGTCGTGCAGGCAGTCGAACAGGGTGACCAGGTCGTAGCCGGCACCGGGCAGATCCTTCGCGGAGCCCACCTCGAAGCGGGCGCGCCGCTCCACCCCGGCCTCGGCCGCCGCCTCGCGGGCCGCGTCGATCGACGGGCCGTGGATGTCGTACCCGACGAACGACGAGTGCTCGAACGCCTGCGCGAGGATCACCGTCGACGCTCCGAGCCCGCAGCCGACGTCGGCCACACTGGCACCGTCCCGCAGCTTCTCGACCACGCCGTCGAGCGCGGGGAGCCACGAGTCCACCAGGTTCGCCGCGTAGCCGGGTCGGAAGAGGCGCAGCGCACCGGTGTACAGCCGGTCGTCGTGGTCGCCCCAGCCGATCCCGTCGCCGCTCCGGAACGCCTCTGCGAACGCCTCGTGGTCGGTGTAGCAGGAGGCGATGGTCTCGAAGGCTCCGTCGAGGAAGACCGGGCTGCTCTCGTCGGCGAGCACCAGCGCGTGCTCAGCGCTGAGCTCGAAGGTGCCCGCGGCGGGTTCGTAGGCGACGTACCCCCCGGCGGCCTGGTTGCTCAGCCACTCGCGGACGTAGCGCTCGGAGGTGCCGGTCCGGGCGGACAGCTCGGCCGCCGTCAGCGGGCCGGCCCCGGCCATCGCGCGGTACAGCCCGAGCCGGTCGCCGAGATGGACCATCAGGCCGGAGATGGCGGCGGCGAGGTCGCCCACCGCCTGGTGCACGAACTGTTCGAGGGCTGCCTCGTCGAGACGGGGCGTGTCGGTCACGGTCATCGGTTGCTCCTTCGGACGGGTCGTCCTGGTGTCGGTACGACGTGCGGCCGGCCGGGTGGACGGCTCCCGGAAACCCTGCGCCGGGGGCCCGGACACCCGCATCCGTGCTCACCACGGAGACCACCACGGAGTCCGCGGATCCGTGCTCCGCACCGATGTGCGCGCGCCCCGCGCGCCACAGGCTTGACCACGCGCGGCGACCCTGCCGCACCGTGGGAAGGAAGCATCGTGATGACTCACCACCTCCTGGAGCAGCTGGCGACCCAGCGCCAGGACGTGCTGGCGGCGCGGGTCCGGGCCCGCCACCCTCGCCCGACCCCTGTCCCGGCGCCGGGCGCCGGGCGCGAGGCGGGACCGGCCACGCGTCGTACCACCGCCCGGCGCTCCGGCTCCTGGTCCCGCCTCGCGGCGTTCGTGAGCCGGGCATGACCGATCTGCTCGCGGCCGGGGGCCGCCCTGCCGAGGCAGCGGCCGCTACGAAGCCCCGCCGGGGAGTCTTCGCAGTGACCGCCGCCGGCGGCCTGCTGGTCTCGCTCGACGTGTCGGTGGCCAACGCCCTGATGCCGGCCATCGGGGTCGACTTCCGCGGCGACGGCCGCGCGGCGGTCTCCTGGGTGATCACGGCGTACGCGATCGTCTTCGCGGCCACCCTGGTCCCGGCCGGCCGGATCGCCGACCGGGCCGGGCGACGGCGGACCTACCTCGGTGGCCTGGCCGTCTTCGCGCTCGGCTCCCTCGTGTGCGGCTTCGCCCCCAGCCTGCCCGTGCTGGTCGCCGGTCGCGCCGTGCAGGGGCTCGGCGCCGCCGCGTCCTCACCGGCATCGCTCGGCCTGCTCCTCGCCGCCACCGGCGACCGGGACCGCGCCGGCTGGACCGCGCGCTGGACCGGCGCGGCCGCCCTGGGGATGACCGTCGGACCGTTCGTCGGCGGCTTCCTGACCACGCTCGGTGACTGGCGCTGGGCCTTCCTGGTCAACCTGCCGATCGTCGCGGCGATCACCCTGGCCGCACCCCGGCTGCTTCCGGAGACTCGCCGGCATCCCGGGCGGCGGCTGCCCGACCCCGTCGGCGCCCTGGTCCTGACGTCCTCGGCCGCGGCGGTCACCCTGGCCCTGTCCGAGGTCTCGGACTGGGGGCTGACCAGCCCCCGCGTGATCGGCAGCCTGGTCGCGGGGGTCGCCCTGGCGTTCTACTTCGTACGACGTTCGGCCGGCGTCGCGGACCCGTTGCTCGACCTGGCGCTGCTGCACCGTCGCCGGGTGGCGGTGGCCGTCGCGGTCTCCGTGCTCTACGCAGCCGGCCTGTTCTCCATGGTGCTGTCGTTCATGCTGTTCCTGGTCGGGCGCTGGGGCCTCGACCTGGTCCAGGCCGGCGGCTGCCTGGTCCCGATGGGCCTCGTCGTCGTGCTGCTCACCACCCGGGTAGGTCGGCTCGCCCGGCTGGTCGGCTACCGCACCCCGATCGCGGCCGGTGCCGGGGTGATGGCTGTCGGGCTCGGTCTGAGCGCGCTGACGCTGTCGGGTGACCACTTCGAGCCCCGGTGGTACGCCCTCGCCGTCCTGCTCGGGATCGGTGTCGGCCTGTGCTACCCGCTGCTGGCCGCCGCGGCCGTGCACGGACTCGACCGGGCCGATCTCGCCGCCGCCTCGGGGCTCAACCAGAGCGGCCGCCAGCTCGGCGCCGCCCTCGGCGTCGCGGTGTCGGTGGGCCTGCTCGGCCCGTCCGCGACCCCGTCCCCGGCCCACTTCCACGCCGTCTGGCTGGTGGCTGCCGGCTTCTGTGCCCTGGCGGCCGCCGTCGCCACCCTCTTCCCGCCCGGCACGTCAGACCACCGCCGCCCGGGTCCCCGCACCACACCACGACCTGAACTGGAGCTGACCACATGATGCCCGCCGACCTGATCTACGCCCTGTCCAGCGACCAGCAGCGCGCCGCACTGAACCGGGAACGCGCCCGGCGGGTGGCCGCCCGCGTCGCCGCCGAGCATCTCGACCGCGAGCAAAGGGCCGCAGCGCGCGCCGCCCGGACCGAGACCCGCCGTCGCTGGGTCCGGCGCCACGTCCCGGCCCGACCGACCCAGGAGTGCACGTCATGACCGCCTGCCCGACCACCACCGCGGGCGGACTCGCCCCGGCCGTGGTGCGGGCGGTGGAGCCGCTCGCACCCGGTGACGTGGCCACCGTCCTGGAGGTCTTCGACCAGCTCGGGCCGCGGTCGCGCGAGCAGCGGTTCCTGACCGCGAAGCCTCGCCTGACCGCTGCCGACCTGCGCGCCCTCACCGACGTCGACGACCACCACCACGTGGCGCTGGTCGCGCGCGACCGTGCCTGCCGTCCGATCGGGGTCGCCCGGTTCGTCCGCGACCCCGACGACCCGGCCGTCGCCGAGGCTGCCGTGGCCGTGGTCGACGCCTGGCAGGGACGCGGCGTCGGCACCGGCCTCGCCCGGGCCCTCACCGCCCGTGCCCGTGAGCTCGGGGTCACCCGGGTGTCGCTGACGATCGCCCACGACAACGAGGCGGCGGTCCGCCTGATGCACGGTGTCGACGGGGTTGCCACGCGGGTGGGCTGGGACGAGGGGACGGCGGACTTCGAGGTCTCGTTCGAACCTTCCGCGCGACCGGTCCACCGTCGTACCGTCTCGGCGCTGAAGGGATCTCGGCCGTGACCCGGGGCGAGGCCCGGCCGGACCGGATCCGCACGCTGCTCGGCGTGTGGGCGCATCCCGACGACGAGGCCTACCTCTCGTCCGGACTGATGGCAGCGGTACGCCGCGCGGGCGGCCGGGTGGTCGTGGTCACCGCCACCCGCGGTGAGCACGGGACCGACGACCCTCAGCGCTGGCCACCGGAGCGGTTGGCCCCGCACCGCGAGCGCGAGCTGAGAGACAGTTTGGCCGTGGTCGGGGTGCACGAGCACCGCTGGCTCCCCCACCGCGACGGCGAGCTGGCGGACCTGCCGCTCGCAGCCGGGGCGGACGCCCTGGTCGGGGTGCTCGAGGAGCTGCGGCCCGACACCGTCGTCACGTTCGGACCCGACGGGATGACCGGCCACGACGACCACCGGGCCGTGTCCCGGTGGACCACCGAGGCCTGGCGACTGACCGGGCAACGGGGTGAGCTGTGGTACGCCACGCTGACGCCGGAGTTCCACGACGAGTGGGGTCACCTGAACGAGGAGGTCGGCCTCTGGTTCGCGGGGCGTCCCCCGTCGACCCCCCAAGCCGACCTGGCGGCGCACCTCCACCTGACCGGTCGCCGGCTGACCCAGAAGCATCGCGCGCTGCGGGCTCACGCGTCGCAGACGCGTGGACTCGAGGACCTCGTGGGTGCCACGGTCTACCGCCGCTGGTGGGCCGACGAGAGCTTCGTGGCAGCGCCCCGTGTCGCGGCGCGCCGGCTCGGCTGACCTGCGGGGCGCCACCGTTCAGAGGTAGGTGTCGCGGATGTGGGACTCGGCGAGGTCGAGGGAGGTGGGCACCGAGGCCACCGACGACAGGAACGAGTCACGGTCCAGGGTCCACAGCTCGAGGTCGCTGAGCGCGGTCACTGTCGCCGTGCGGGGCACGTCGTGCAACAGTGCGATCTCCCCGAACCAGCCACCCGGCCCCAGCTCCCGGACCGCCGCCCCGTCGATCCTGACCTCGACCGAGCCCGACCTGATCACGTAGAAGAGCGACCCCGGCTCGCCGCTGCGGACCACCACCTCCCCGGACCTCACCTCCTCGCGGCCCGCGTCACGGGCCAGCCGCTCCACGATCCGAGGTGCCAGCACCGCCAGGATCGGCACCCGCAGCAGCAAGGTCAGCACCTCGACCGGGACCGCCGCGTCGTCGTCGAGCCTTCGCACCATGGCGTACGACGCCAGCGCCACCGCCGGCAGGAACGAGCCCGCCACCACGAACGCCCACCGCGGACCCACCGCCCCGACCAGGCCGGGTGCGACCACCGTGCCCAGGGCGATCCCGGACATGGTCATCGCCTCCTGCAGGCCGAACATGGCGCCGAGCAGGTGGTCGGGCAGCAGCCGCTGGATGAAGGTGCGCGAGGTGATGTCGTAGAACGCCTTGCCCGCCCCGCTCACCGCGACCAGCACCAGCGCGACGACCGGCACCGAGGCCGTGCCGGCCAAGGCGAACGCGGCCCCGGCGGCAACCGCCCCCAGGACGAGCGGCCGGGCCAGACGCTGGCGCCCGATCAGCACGATCGTCAGCCCGGCCCCCAGGAGGCCGCCCAGGCCGATCGCGGAGTTCAGGACTCCCGGGCCGGCGTCGGACATCGACAGCACGTCGAGGGCCAGCAGCACCAGGAGGATGTCCATCATCCCGACCAGCACCTGCTCGGCGGCGATCAGTCCCGACATCAGCCGGGCGGACGGGTCCCGCAGCAGGTCGCGGATCGGTCGCTCACCGTGCTCGCTGGCGGCGGTGGGCCGCCGCTGGCCGGAGGACTCCAGGCGCAGGGTCAGCGCCACGGACACGAGAGTCGCCGCGCCGAACGTCAGCAGCACCACGCCCGGTCCCCACAGTGTGAGCAGCCCGCCGCTGGCCAGCGGTCCGGCGAAGGTCCCCAGTGCCTCGAGGGAGCCCGACGCCGCGTTGCCCGTGGTCAGCTCACCGGTGGTGTGCGAGATCTCGGGCAGCAGCGCGTGGTGCATCGGCCGGGTCAGGCTCGCCGCGACCCGTGTGGTGGCCGCCAGCAGCGCGACCACGGCCACCGGCGCGCCGGCGCCGAGGGCGAGACCGAGCCCCAGGTAGGCGACCGCCTGCGCGGCATAGCCGGCGCACACCGCGCGACCGCGTGGAAGACGGTCGAGCAGGGCCGCCGCGGGTGAGGCCAGCAGGGCTCCCGGCAGCAGCTGGGCGAGGCTGATCGCGCTCGCCCCGCGGACGCCACCCTCGCCGTACCCCCAGACCAGCAGCGCGATCCAGGTGGCCCACTCCGCGATGTTGAAGACCAGGAAGGCGGCGAGCACCCGCCGCAGCCGCGGGTTGCGCAGCGCCTGCCGGACCACCGCCCAGCGGCCTCCGGGGTCGGTGCCGACGATCACCGAGGTGCCCGGACCAGACGTCGGGTGCGCACGCTGCGCCTCCTGTCCTCCGGACCGAGAGACCGTCACTGTATCCAGCAGCGGTCCCCGGCCCGGTGAGCCCGGCACTCGGGACGGCGGGGCGACGGTGGACAATCCCGGCATGAGCTCAGGGAGCGGCACGACGTCCACCGGCAAGCGGCCGACCTCCCGGCTGCTGCACGTGCTGGACGACCTGTCCTCGACGTCGTGGGTCGCGCTCACGATCGTGGGCCTCGACCTGCTGTGGGTGCTCTTCTCCCTGTGGCTGCAGTTCCCCACCCGGCTGGAACGGGTCTTCCAGACCCTGGTCGCGGCGATCACGCTGGCGATGGTCTTCGTCATCCAGCACACGCAGGCCCGCGAGCAGGAGGCCACCCAGCGCAAGCTCGACGAGATCCTGGCCGCCCTGCCCGACGCCGACAACTCGGTGATCAGCCTCGAGGACGCGCCCGACGACCAGCTCCGGGCGACGGCTCGCAAGCACCGCGAGGTGCGCGACTCCCACGTCGGCGACGACTGAGTCCCGACGACGCCTTGAGCCGGGACCTACGGCCCCGGGCCCGGCGACCTACGACCCTCGCCCCTCCTCAGTACCCACCCGACGCTGGAGGGAGGAGGAACCATGATCTTCGTCGCCATCGCCGTCGCCCTCGTGGGCATCCCAGCGTTGATCATCCTGGCCCTACGTCAATGGGGCCAGCAGGATGCCCGCACCGAGACCCGGCTGCACCAGTCGCAGACCCACACGGCGTCGTACGACGTGCCGGCCGGTCAGGACCCGGCACCGCTGCGCACCGCCTTGAACCACGCCAGCTTCAGCACCGTGCTGGGGCACGGCGACGCAGGACGCTCGCTGATCGTCGAGTGCGACGAGGCCGACCGGGCGCGGGTCCGCAACATCCTCGAGCAGGAGCTGCCGCGGCACGCCATCCCGGTGCACTTCCAGGACGAGTCGGTCTGAGACCGGCTCGGATCCTCAGGGACAGCGGGCCGCCAGCACGCAGAACTCGTTGCCGGCCGGGTCGGTGAGCACCACCCAGCTCTGCTCGCCCTGCCCGACATCTGCGCGACGGGCCCCCAGCGCCAGGAGACGACGTACCTCCTCGTCCTGGTCGGCGTCGGCCGGATTGAGGTCGAGGTGGAGCCGGTTCTTGACGATCTTGCCCTCCGGCACCCGGGCGAAGGTCAGCGTCGGCGGCACCGGACCCGGCCGGTCCCTGCCCTCCGGCACCTGCGGCGGGCCGATCGTGACCACCTCGTCCGCGTCGTTCCCCTGCACCTCGTAGCCGAGGACCGCGCACCAGAACTGCGCCAGCCCGACCGGGTCGGCGCAGTCGACGGCGAGCTCGGTGAACTTGCTGGTCATGTGCAAGACCTCCGGTAGGCGGGTCGACGGGGTACCAGTCTGCCGCGACGATCGTTCGAACACATGTTCGGTCTATGTGTCACCATGTCCCATGGCCGGAGGGATGAGGCGCCGCAGCGACCGTCCGTCCCTGGCCGAGCGCATCCATTGTGACCCTCCCCCGTCCCAGGCCCCCGTCCCGCGAAGGAGCGAACCGGGGCCGGCCGCACCGGTCAAACCCTGTTGGGTCGTGGACCAGCACGGCCGAAACCCCGGTCTCCTCCTCGAGTGGCGCCAGGTCGCGGCGGGCTGGCAGGGGCGGGTCGTCCGTCCCGTGCTCGACACCTCCGGGTGGGTGGTCGTCGAGGAGTGGCTGTCGGCCGACCTGCTCGGACCCGGGTAGGCCCGGGAGAGCCGGCTCAGGCGAGCCCTTCGAACGGCCGGACCTCGACCTTGCCACCGCAGGCCCGCGAGCCGTCGGCGGCCAGCTTCAGCGCCACATCGAGGTCGGGCGCGTCGATCACCCAGAAGCCACCGATGACCTCTTTGGTCTCGAGGTAGGGGCCGTCGGTCATCACCGGGGTGGCGCCTTGCCCGTCGACGACGGTCGCAGTGGTGGCCGGCTCCAGCCCGCCCGCGAAGACCCAGTAGCCCTCGGCCTTCAGCCGGTCGTTGAACTCACCGGTCGTGGCGAAGGCCGCCTCCATCGCCTCCCGGGAGCCGTAGCCGCCGAACTCCTCGCGCTCGACCGGCCCGTGCACGCTCATCAGGTAGTGCGTCATGTCAGTGCTCCTTGTGCTCCGGGGCGGTCCCGATGACCGCCTTCCACTCTCACCACGAAGGGGATCTCGGCGAAACGACAACCCTTCACCACTTTCTCGGACGCTGTCGAATCCGGCTCCGATGGTTCGTGGAGGAGGTGTCACCAGGCCCGTCCGGGTCACCACCACACAAGGAGTCGACATGACCACCACCACCGAGATCTCCACCAGCACCACCGCCACCGCCGCCCGTCCGGGAGCCCGGCCGGTGATCTGGAAGCGCGGCGTCGCCGCCGCTGCCATCGCGTCGGTCACCACCACCGTGCTGGCCGCCCTGGCCTCCGCCGCCGGTGTCTCGTTCGCGGACCAGACCGGCGTGAGCATCCCGATCGCCGGGTTCGCCGAGCTGACCCTGGCCTTCTCGCTCCTGGGTGTCGGGCTCGCCGCCGTCCTGTCCCGCCGGGCCCGTCGGCCGCGGCGTACCTTCGTCCGGACCGCGATCGCGCTGACCGCGCTGTCCTTCGTCCCCGACCTGACCTTCGGCTTCGACGCCGCCTCGGCCGCCACCCTGATCACCCTGCACACGGTCGCCGCGTCGATCGTGGTCCCGGCCCTCGCCTCGCGTCTCGTCCGCGCCCGGTGAGGAGCGCTCACCAGCGACACCCCTCGGTCGAGGGGTGCTTCGCTGTGTCAGCCGTGAGCAGTGCCCGCTGCGGCGTAGGCCATCGCCCGCTGCAGCGCGGCCGCCCGCATCTCCTCGGGCAGCTCCACCGGGCCACCGAGCGCGCTGGCGTGGAAGCCCGCCTCGGCGGCCTCCTCGACGATCCCGCCGACCAGGACGGCGAGCTCCGGGGTGCGGTGGAAGACCAGCACCCCGTGGTTGGCGAGCAGCACCGCCGGGTGGTCGGGCAGCACGGCCGCGCGGATGTGCGCGATCGCCTCGGCGGATCCGCGCGGCCCGTAGCCGGCGACCGGGATCCCGCTCGGGAGCCCGAACATCGCCAGTGCCTCGATCCAGCAGCCGATCGGCCGCTGGGCGACGGCGTACGCCGTGGCGAAGGGCGAGTGGGTGTGGATAACGCAGCCGACGTCCGGCCGGTCGGCGTACATCGCGGTGTGCATGGCGACCACTGCTCCCTGGATCGGCGGCAGGTCGCCCTCGCGGAGCACGCCGTCCAGGCCGACCCGCACCACCGCGTCGAGCGGGTGGCCGCGCAGCGACGGGCCGGCGGTGAAGTACATCTCGTCGGAGCCGGGCTCCCGGATGCTGACGTTGCCGTGCCCGTTGGTCGAGATCGCTCCGCTCGCGACCACGCGCCCCGCCGTCTCCACGACCCGCTCCGCCAGACCCTTGTCCATGGGTCCTCCCTTCGCTGCGCCGACTATCCACCTCGGGTCGAGTCGGCGCCAGGGGCGGGCCGCCGTTCGTCGTACTAGCGTGTCGACCATGGCGGATGTGGACGAGGTCAGGTCAATCGCGCACGTGTTCATCGACCTGATGTCGGTGATCACCGCAGCCCACGAGGACGAGCAGGGAGTCGACGCCCAGATCGCCCTGGCGGCCGGCCGCTTCATGGATCTCGGCGCCGTCTCGGCCTCGATGGCAGCCGACTCGGAGACCGCCCAGGTCGACCTGACGATGCTGGTCAGCGGCGCCGTCTACGCCATGCAGGCCCTGCTCGACGTCACCGAGCAGCTCTCCCCCGACCAGTACGTCGAGGAGCTGCTCGTCGAGTGGCGCGAGCAGGTCGACCCCTGACCGACGGCCCCGCGCGCAGTGTCGACGCTGTCGCCGGGACGGCCGGTCAGCCGATCCGCTGCCGGGCCCGGGCGGTGAGCGAGTCCTGCCACGCGAGGTCGAACGCCGCGGCGTGCTCGGCCGAGCGCGCCTGGAGGCGGGCGTGCAGCAGCCCGTAGGTGAAGTCGCTCTCCCCCGCCGCCAGCGCCGCGTCGGCGAGCTCGACCAGCGCGCCCTGCGCCACGACGTCGTCGTGAAGCTCGCCGAGCACGGCCTGGATCCGCTCGTGCGCCCGGACCATCCGCTTGGCACCCTTGCCGGGGAGCGGGACCAGCGCCTCGGCGGCGTACCGGACCCGCTTCGCGGCCTTGCGTACGTCGTGCAGCGCGGTGGACTCGGCCGGCTCGTCGGCGGCCCGGAGCACCAGCGCCCTCAGCCGCTTCCAGTCCTCGTCGAGCGCCTTCGCCAGGGTGCGGGCGGCCTTCTTCTCGGCCTTCTCGGTCCACGGTGGAGCCTCCGCCAGAGCCTGGACCCGGTCGACCAGGTCGAAGTACCGGCCCGACGCCATCGCCGACACGAGGGCGGCGCGCTCGACGTCGTACCTCTGGCGGCAGGCGGCCGCGATGCGGGCCCGGACCGGTCCGCGGACCAGAGTCGTCGGCACCTCGTCGACCAGGCTGGTGAGCAGCCCTGCGAGCACCTCGGCATCGCGCGGGCCGCCCAAGAGGTCGCCGAGCCAGCCCAGCTCCTCGCGCAGCGGCTCGGTCTGCTCGACGTCGAGGAAGGCGGCATAGCTGGCCAGGGCGTGCCGGAGCCGACGCACGGTGACCCGCAGGTTGTGCACGGCCCCGGGTGAGTCGTGGCGCACCCAGGGATCCTGCTGTCGCAGCGCGGCGGCCTGGGTCAGAAGGCGAAGCTGGATCACATCGGCTGCGGGGCTCTTGCCCCTCAGCTCGGGTCGCAGCGTGGCGCCGGCCGGCGTCAGCCGGTCACCGAGGGCCTGGACGAGCTTCGACGGGCTCTGCGAACGACGGGCGCCGACCGACGCCATCAGGTCCGCGACCCGCACCAGCAGGGAGAGCTTCCCGGAGACCAGCTCCACCTCGGCCTCGCGCCAGGTGATCGGCGCCAGACCCGGCGCGCCGGAGGTCACCGGCTCGGCCGAGACGCGGTCGTCGGCGAGCTCGGCGAGCACCTCCCCGCGCTTGTCGTGCAGGCGATGAGCCCGACGTTCGGTGCGGATCACGACGACCGGTGCCAGCTCGTCGTCCCGGACGATGCCGGCGACCACCTGGCGCAGGGCCGCCGGCGGCGTGCGCACAGCCCGACCGAGGGGCAGGGCGATCTCGAGGCGGCCGTCCTCCCGGGGCAGCTTGAGGTGCCAGCCGGCGTCCTCGCCCCCGGTCCTACGGCGGAGTGTCACGCCCGCGGCGGCCAATGCCAGGCCGGGGGTGTCGAAGTACGTCGCCACCAGCTCGTGGTCGGCCACCGACACGCTCTTCACCCCGGAGATGGTGCCGAGGTCGGGGAGGACGGTGGACTCGTCGAGAGCGTACTTGTCCTCGACCTCGAGGTGGTCGGCGCTCATGCCACGTGTCTACCGGGCCAAGGTGAACGCCGGGGGTTGCGAGTTGTGGAGCGCGGACGTCGATCCCGCTGTTACGTTCGTGGCACGGGCCTGTCTCCGAAGCGGGAGAAGCGTTTCTCCCGTCTTCACCCCTTCTCCGACAGGAACCGTTGTGCGCTCTACTGCCGACTCCGGCCCGCACGCCGCCCGCCCCCGCCGTACCAAGCGGCTGGTCATCGGCCTCACCACGGCCGGTCTGGGAGCCCTCGGCATCGCCGCGGTGCCGTCCAGCGCATCCGCCGCGACCTTCAACGACGAGGGCTCGACGCACTTCTTCGTCGTGCCTGCCGGGGTCACGGCGCTGACGGTCGACGCCGTCGGTGGCGCGGGCGGTAACGGCCCGCTCGCGGGTGGCCAGGCGGCCGAGGTCCAGGCCACGGTGAGCGTGACCCCCGGGCAGACCGTCTACGTGCACGTCGCCGCGAACGGCAGCTACGGCACCGGCGGCGGAGCGGCCAACGGTGGCGGCGCCTCGCAGACCGCGGCGTCCGGAGGCGGAGCGTCCGACATCCGCGTCGGAACCGACGACCTGGCCCACCGGGTCCTGGTCGCGGGCGGTGGCGGAGGCTCGGGCAACACCAAGCAGGGCGCCGTGGGTGACGCCGGTGCGGCCGGCGGAGACGGGCTGCAGAGCTACTGCGCCGGCGGCGGCGGAGGCAGCTCGGCCGCCCAGCCCGGCACGCTGGTGGCCGGCGGCGCCGGTGGCACCGGATGCACCTTCTACGGGGCCGGCACCGCCGGCACGCTCGGCGTGGGCGGGCAGGGGTCCTACTCCCCCGAAGGCAATGTCACGGGCGGCGGCGGTGGCGGTGGCTACTACGGCGGCGGTGGCGGCAACCCCTACAGCGGTGGCGCGGGTGGCTCGAGCTACGTCGAACCCTCTGCGACCGGGGTCAGCACCTCGTTGGCGCCCCTCGGGTCGACTCCGTCGGTGACGTTCGTGTCGGTGACCTTCGGCCAGTCGATCGCCTTCACGTCCACGGCCCCGGCGAACCCGGTCGCTGGCAGCAGCTACCTCGCCACGGCGTCGAACGGCGGCTCCAGCGCCCCGCTGACGTTCTCGACCACCTCGGCCACCTGCACCGTGACCGACAACGGCGACGACACGGCAACGGTGCACTTCACCCACCTCGGCGGCTGCACGATCGCGGTGGACCAAGCCGGGGACGCCAACTTCACCGCGGCCCCGCAGCAGACCCAGTCGATGAGCGTGGCGCAGGGCTCGCAGACGGTCGCCTTCACCTCCACTCCCCCGGCCCCCGCCGTCGGCGGCTCCTACCTGGTCACCGGCACCGGCGGCAACACGGCCAACCCGGTGACCTTCTCCAGCGCCTCGTCCACCTGCACGGTGACCGACCACGGGGACAGCACCGCCACTGTCGACTTCGTCCACGTCGGCGACTGCTCCGTGAAGGCCGACCAGGCCGGCAACGCGGACTACACCCCCGCAGCCCAGCAGACCCAGACCATGATCGTCGGTCAGGCCGCGCAGTCGATCGGCTTCACCTCGGCCAGCCCGGTCGGTCCGAAGGTGGGCGCGTCGTACCTCGTCACCGCCACCGGCGGCGCCTCCACGAGCCCCGTGACGTTCTCCTCGACCTCGACCTCGTGCACGGTGACCGACCACGGCGACGACACCGCCACCGTCGAGTTCATCCACGCCGGCGCCTGCGTCGTGGCGGCCAACCAGGCCGGCAGCTCGGACTACACCGCCGCAGCTCAGCAGACCCAGTCCGTCACCGTGGTCCGCGCCACCCAGACGATCAGGTTCCCGAAGCTGAAGGCGATGCGGCTGCACCACGCCAACCAGGCGCTGCGCGCCACCGCCACCTCGTTGCTCCGGGTGCACTACGTCACCAAGACCCCGCGGACCTGCAGCGTGGTCCGGGGCAAGGTGCACGCCCGGCACAGAGGCACCTGCACCATCGCCGCAGCCCAGGCTGGCAACTCCGACTACTCCGGTGCGGCCACCGTCAAGCGCTCCCTGAAGATCACCCGCTGACCCTCTCGGCTGTGACGCCCAGAACGACGTCCACAGTGCGGCTCGTCGTACCCGAAATGGGCTCGCCCGATCCACCCATGGAAACCCACGACTTCTACTAAAATTTGGCAATGCCAGGGACTCGGGCCGACACGCGCTTCACCGAGTTCCAGCAACTCCGGCGGTTCACACCCCTCGACGGCCTCCGCGGAGTCAGCATCGCGCTCGTCATCACCGCCCACGTCTATGACCCGATCTGGACCTATTTCCACGGGGCCGTCGTCTTGTTCTTCGTGCTCAGCGGCTTCCTGATCACCACCCTGCTGCTCCGCGAACAGCACAACACCGGCCGTATCTCGGTGACCAGCTTCTACATCCGTCGGATCTTCCGCATCCTGCCGCTGTACTACGTCTCCCTGGTCGGCTACACGATCCTGATCCTGGGGCTGCACCTCAACGGTGGAGAGAGCGCGTTCCGCCGCGACCTCCCGCTCTACCTCACCTACAACAACGAGTTCGAGCACGGCTCCACCTTCGGCCACACCTGGTCCTTGGCGGTCCAGGAGAAGTACTACCTCGTCTGGCCGGTCATCGCGTTCGCTGTGCCCTTCCTGGCACGCCGCCGCCTGGCGCTGACTGCCGCTCTGACCGCGAGCACCTTCATCGCCGCCTGGACTCCCTGGTCTGCCCTCAACTACTTCGGCCTCTACTCAGCGATCCTGGTCGGCTGCGTCACCGCGATCCTCATGCACGAGCGAGCGACCTTCGACCGCCTCGCCGTGGTCTCGAAGGGCTCCTGGTCGATCGCAGCGCTCACCGCCTACGTGCTGGCCGTCGCGCTCATTCCCTCCGCAACCCCCCGGAACCAAGCCATCGCCCTGATCACGGCCGTTCTGATCGTCGCCACCCTCAGCGGCAACCGGTGGCTCGCTGCCGGGCTCAGCCGACCCTGGCTCACCTACATCGGGACCCGCTCCTACGCGATCTACCTCATCCACCCTGTCGTCAAGAACTTCGTCGACCTGGGCCTGGCCAGCGGCAGCCACAACGTGGCAGTCGAGCTCATCCGGTACGGCGCAGTGCTTGGGATCTCGCTCTTCGTCGCCGAGGTCACGTACCGGCTCGTCGAGCAGCCGATGATCCAGCTCGGCCGGAGGATCAGCCACTCGCGCCGTCCCCCGCGGACGGTGCCTGCCGAGCGCGAGTCCCCAGCGGTGGCACGCACGTCGCTCGACGTCATGGTCTCCAACTTCACCAACCACGTCCTCGACGTACGCCGCGAATCACCCGGCACCGGAGCCCCCGCGGGTCCCTGATCAGGCCCCGGTGGCACCGATCCCCACCCCTTGGGGTGAGGTCCCGGTGCTGTCACTACGCGCCCCGGTTGTGGTAGGCACAAGGTAAAGACTCGATCGAAGTTCCACGCGGCCGAGTCCGGAGTCCTAACTTCGAACTGTCGCGGGATGCTCCCGCGGTCCTCTGACCCCCCCGGAGGAAGTAATGCGGTTCAACGACGCCCCGCGACGATCGAGCCTCGGTCTCGCACTCGCCGGGCTTGCCGGCACCATGCTGTTCGCACTCGCGCCGGTGGCGTCCTCGCCCGCTGCCGCCACCGATGCTGCCATCTCCGGACCCTTGCGGATCGGCAGCTACAACATCCAGATCAGCCAGCCGATCAACCAGTTCCGTCAGGCCGTGGACTTCATCAAGTCGGTCTCCGACGTGGCCGGTCTCCAGGAGGCCGGCGGCGCCCCGCGCCGCCAGTATCTCGACGGCGACAAGAGCTGGCGGATCTATCACCCGCCGGGCCTGCCCCAGGACCCGGTGATCTGGAACCCGCACGTCTACCAGCTCATCTCGGCCAAGCAGGTCAAGCTCTCCGACTCCACCCGAGTGGAGGCCGGTAACGGCCGCACGATGCCGTGGAAGGCTCTCTGGGCCCCGGTGGTCCGGCTCCGCCAGATCTCCACCGGCTACAAGTTCTCGGTGATCAACGTGCACCTGATCCGGGCCGCGATGAACGAGGGACGCCCGCGCCGGAACGCCCCGCTGACCTACAGGGTCTATGTCCACCAGGTGAAGGCCGTGAAGGCCGCCGTGCATGCCGAGCAGGAGGCCGGTTGGCAGGTCTACGTCACCGGTGACTTCAACATCGGCTACGTCGCCGACCGCCAGGTGCAGCTGCGCAAGGCGCCGTACCACAAGCTCACCCGCCGGCACTTGATCGCGAACTGGCAGGGCCAGAGGCTTAACAACTACGGCACCCACATCGACAACCAGTGCCCGCCCAGCAAGTCGCACTGCGGTGCCTACATCGACCAGATCTGGGCACCGACGCCTGCGGCCAGCTCCACGGTGTTCATCCACGAGATCCACTCCGACCACTACCCGATCATGTCGACCTACGTGACCCCGTAGTTGCTGACCTACACGCGCTCCTGGGGTCGGTCACGCGGCCTCGGCCGGGACCGGTTCGCGCTCGGCCCGGGCCAGGACTCCGCCAGGGCGCGGGCGGGCGGTCAGAAGCCCCAGAATGACCAGAGGCCGCCTCCCACGAAAGTGGAAAACAGCCTCTGACCTGCGGAAACTCGGTCGGGCTGACAGGATTTGAACCTGCGACCCCTTGACCCCCAGTCAAGTGCGCTACCAAACTGCGCCACAGCCCGATGCCCGTCGGAGCTGGCTCCGCTGGGCGGTGTGAAGGGTATCGCAGCGGGCGGGGACGCCCGAATCGGCCCGGCTCCACGTCGTACGGCGGGAGGGTGGGGCGCTCCTCAGCAAGTTCTTCGGCCGCGAACACCGCTGTCTCAGGGCCAGCACAGCGTTCTCACGGGATGGTGGTGCTGGATGGGAGCATCCACTCCAGGAGGAGCTCCATGGACCAGCCGGTCGACCCCTACCAGTTCTCGTTCCCGTACGACGCGCCACCGCCGCCGCCCCCGGCGCCGGCTCCGCGTCGCCGCGGGCCGCGCCTGGTCGCCGTCGGTACGGCGGTGGCCGTCGTCGTGGCCGCGGGGGCCGGTGGGTTCGCGTTCGGCCGACACCACGACGGCAACGGCAGCGCTGTCGGCTCCACGCACGGCTTCGCCGACCAGGGCAACGGCGGCACCACGCCCTTCGAGGGCTCGCCGTTCAACGGGCCGGGCGGCCCCGGCGGGGCGCCGTTCGGCTCGGGGACCAGCGGCACACCGGCCACCACCGACCAGCTGACCGGGCTGGTCCGGATCAGTGCGACCTTGAAGTACCAGGGCGGCCGCGCGGCCGGCACCGGGATGATCCTGACCAGCGACGGTGAGGTGATCACCAACCACCACGTCGTCGAGGGCGCGACCCGGATCCGGGTGACCGTGATGGACACCAAGCAGAAGTACGCCGCCACCGTCGTCGGCATCGACTCCAAGGACGACGTGGCCGTGCTCCAGCTGAGCAACGCCAGCGGCCTCCAGACCGTCACCACCGACACCAGCGCCGCCAGCGTGGGCGACGCGGTCACGGCGGTCGGTGACGCCGGTGGCTCCACCTCCTCCTTCAACTCCGCCCCGGGCAAGGTCACCGCGACCGGCCAGCACATCACCACCCACAGCCAGGACAGCAGCCGCACCGAGAAGCTCCACGGCCTGATCGAGATCAGCAGCGACGTGATCTCCGGTGACTCCGGCGGCGCGACGTACGACGCCCAGGGCGCCGTGATCGGCATGACCACCGCCGCCTCGTCGGGCAACAACGACGTCGTGGGCTACGCCATCCCGATCGGCACCGTGCTCTCCATCGCGGGCGACCTCGAGCAGGGCGCCCAGAACGCGCGCTACGAGTACGGCACCCCGGCCTTCCTCGGCGTCGGGCTCTCCGGCACCGGCACCCGGGTCGCCGACGTCTTCCCCGGGACCCCCGCCGCCAGTGCGGGCGTCACGGCCGGCGCCACCATCACCGCCCTGAACGGCACCCCCGTGCGGACGGCCGCGGCCCTGCGCCAGGCCGTCACGACGTACTCCCCCGGCGACTCGGTGACCCTGACCTGGACCGACCTGGCCGGGTCGACGCACAGCGCGACGATGACGCTGATCGACGGGCCGGTGGCCTAGTCCGAGAGATTTCCGAAGTCTGTACGTTTGGGGGTTGACACGGTGGGGCACTCTAGAGTCACGTCACTCCGGCGTGGCTCAGACGTCGGTGGGCGGCTCACGCGCGAGGGTGCCCCATGTCCAACCTGACGATCGCCAACATCCTGCTCTTCTTCGCGATCCTGTGCCTGGCGCTCAGCGCCGCGGCCGGGCTGATGCTCTACTTCTTCTACTCCTTCGGCGCCACCACGCTGGCCGGCGCCGTGCGCCACCAGCAGCTCCCGCACGAGCGCTGACCCGCGGGGAATGTCCCCGCGGCGGGTGCGGTTGGCCCGGTGACCTGCTGGACCCGACCGAGGAGACCTCATGCCCACACGCACCGCACGCACCGCCTGGACCGGCACCCTTCAGGAGGGAACCGGCCAGGTCGAGCTCACCAGCTCCGGCCTCGCGACGTACGACGTGTCGTTCCCCAAGCGGGCCGCCGACGACGCTGACGGGACCACCAGCCCCGAAGAGCTGATCGCCGCCGCGCACTCCGCCTGCTACGCCATGTCCCTCTCCGGCGGGATCGCCGCCGCCGGTGGCACCCCGATCGCCCTCGACGTCAAGGCCGACGTCACCCTCGGCCCCGACCCGGCCGGCGGCTTCCGGCTGACCGGGATCACCCTCACCGTGCGCGGTGAGGTCGAGGGCCTCGACGCCGACGCCTTCGAGAAGGCCGCCCAGGCCGCGAAGGCCGGCTGCCCGGTCAGCAAGGCCCTGACCGGCGTCGAGATCACCCTCGACGCCGCGCTCGAGAGCTAACGGGTCGCCCCGCTGCTGTTGCTGACCTTCAGCGACGAGGTGTCGACCGCGACGAACGCGCGCGCCGGGATCTGCTTGAGCTGCTCGATCATGGAGTCCGGCCACTTCGCGTTCTGCTCGCCCTGGAAGTACCACGGCGAGCCGTTGTCGGCGAGCACCAGCCCGTAGACCTTCATCGCCCGGACTACCGCCATCGCGTCGGCACCGAAGCCGCTGGGGTGGTACGACGACCGGAGCCGGAAGCGAGCCCCCATCGGCGGGTAGCGCCGGCTCGACGTCGAGCCGGCGTCGTGCCGCGCCGGCCAGAGGTGGTGGCTCGAGGTGACGTCGGTGGTGAACCGGATCGCGTGGTCGACGTGATGGGTGCGGACCTCGTTCCACCGCAGCAGCCCGGGCAGGATCGGCAGCCCGGCGGCGTCCGCGGAGGTCCAGGTGTCCGGGCGGAGGTGGTCGGAGGTCAGCGACCAGGTGGCGCCGGAGTAGGCGTGCCAGTGACCGCTCCGCTTGCGGGTCAGGTAGGTCTCGTAGAGCCGACAGGCGTCCTTGTCGACCATGATCGCGTGCCGGTCGCCGGTCGACCTCGCCCCGCCCTCGATCCGGGTGTCGCTGCCCAGCGGGTAGCGCACGTGATCGCTCTCGCCGCTGGCCTGGCTGTCGAACCTGACCCGCACCCTCGGGTGACCGGAGCCCACCACCGTGATCGGGATGCCGTAGTCGGGCCCGTTGCCGAACGACGGCCCGAAGTCGGGGTGCAGGTTCACCGACGTCGACATGTGGGAGAGCCACTGGCTGCTCCGGGCCGCGACCGGCAGCGAGCGGATGTCGGCGTTCCAGTAGTTGTCGGCCGGGAAGACCGGACAGGTCGTGCCCGCGACCGGCTTCACCGCCGACGTCGTGGTCGCGCGAGACGCCGGCTGGGCCTGCTGCGGCCCCGCCTGCGCGCCGTACGACGCGCCGGTCACCGCCAGCGCAGCGGCGACCGCGAGGGCTGGTCCCCGGCCCCTCATGCGTCCGGCCGCCCGCCGACCGCGACCGCGACACCGAGCCCGATCATCGAGACCCCGCCGACGGTCCCGAGCGCACGCCCCCGCGACGGCGACCCGTTGAACCAGGTCCGCAGCCGGCTGGCGAGCAGTGCCCACAGGCTGTCGGAGCACAGCCCGATCACGAACGCGATCAGGCCGAGCAGCAGCATCTGCACGGTGCCGCTGTCGCGGCCGGGCTCGACGAAGGACGGCAGCACCGCTCCGAAGATGACGTAGGCCTTGGGGTTGGTGAAGCCGACGACGAAGCCTTGGCGGAGCGCCCGCAGCCCGCGCACCTCGGGGCCGTCGAGGTCGGTGACCTCGACGCCGTGCCGGTGGCGCAGCGCCTGGACCCCCAGCCACACGAGATAGGCGGCCCCGGCCAGCTTGAGCACCAGGAACGCCGTGTCGGAGGTGGCCACGAGGCTGCCGAGCCCGAGGGAGACCAGCACCAGCACGACCAGCAGGCCGAGGGAGTTGCCCAGCACCGTGGTCAGAGCCACCGCCCGGCCGTAGGTGATCGCCCGGCCCACGGTGAAGACCACGCTCGGCCCGGGGATCGCGATCAGCACGAGCGCCACCAGCCCGAAGCCGAGCACCTGATGCAGCGTCACCATGCCCGGCATGGTCTCACGGCGGCTCGGGTCAGCGCTTGCGCTTCTCCCGCACCCGCTGGGTGAGCACGATCGGCGTACCGACGAAGCCGAAGTCCTCACGCAGGCGACGCTCGATGTAGCGCTCGTAGCCCGCATCGAGCTTGCCCGACGTGAACAGCACGAAGGTCGGCGGCGCCGTGGACGGCTGGGTGGCGAACATGATCTTGGGCTGCTTGCCGCTGCGCACCGGATGGGGGTGCTCGGCGACCAGGCGGCCCAGGAAGGCGTTCAGCGCCCCGGTGGGCACCCGGGTCTCCCAGCCCTCCAGCGCCTTGTCGAGGGCGACCACGAGCCGGTCGACGTGCCAGCCGGTGCGGGCGGTGATGTTGATCCGCGGCGCCCACTGCACCTGCACCAGCTCGCGCTCCACCTCGCGCTCGAGGTAGTGCCGGCGGTCCTCGTCGACGAGGTCCCACTTGTTGAACGCGATCACCAGCGCCCGGCCGGCCTCGCGGACCGTCTGGAGGATCCGCACGTCCTGCTCGCTGATCGTCTGGTCGGCGTCGAGCACCAGCACGGCGACCTCGGCCCGGTCAATCGCGGTCGAGGTGCGCAGCGAGGCGTAGAACTCGTGGCCCGAGGCCTCCTTGACCCGCTTGCGGATGCCCGCGGTGTCGATGAAGCGCCACTCCCGGCCACCCAGCTCGACCAGCTCGTCGACCGGGTCGACCGTCGTCCCCGCGACCGAGTCGACCACGACCCGCTCCGAGCCGGCCAGCCGGTTGAGCAACGACGACTTGCCGACGTTGGGCTTGCCGACGATCGCGACCCGCCGCGGGCCGAGCGGCTTGTCGAACGACTCCGGCGGGGGCTCGGGCAGCGCGGCGATGATCGCGTCGAGCATGTCGCCCGAGCCGCGGCCGTGCAACGCCGAGACCGGGAACGGCTCGCCCAGGCCGAGGTGCCACAGGCTGTGCGACTCCGCCTCGATCCTCTGGTCGTCGGCCTTGTTCGCGGCCAGGATCACCGGCTTCTTCGAAGCCCTCAGCACGCGGACGACGGCCTCGTCGGCGTCGGTGATGCCGACCGTCGCGTCGACCACGAAGAGGACCGCATCGGCCAGGTTGACCGCGACTTCGGCCTGGGCCTTGATCCGCTCGGCGAGCCCGCGGGCGTTGGGGTCCCAGCCGCCGGTGTCGACGACGGTGAAGGCGCGTCCGGCCCAGACCGCGTCGTAGGAGACCCGGTCGCGGGTCACGCCCGGCACGTCCTCGACGACCGCCTCGCGGCGGCCGAGGATCCGGTTGACCAGGGTGGACTTGCCGACGTTGGGCCGGCCGACCACCGCCAGCACCGGCACCGGGCCGGCGGGCTGGTCGAGCTCGTCGCTGACTGTCATGACATCTCCTTCGCGGACGCGGCCGGGATCGGGCCGGGGAGGGCCTGGCCGGTGAGGGCCAGCCCCGCCTCGAGCTCGGCGCGCATCCGCTCGTGCAGCTGGGTCGAGGTGGCCGCGACCATGCGCTTGGTGCGCGGCCACGGTCGGGGTGGGACGTGGAAGGGGGCGCCGTAGACCAGGTCGAGGACGGCCTTCGGGGTCGGCAGGGCGTCCTTGCCGCTGCCGGCCGGGCGGGTGCCGTACATCATCAGCGGCACGATCGGGGCCCCGCTGACCAGGGCGAGGTACGCCGCGCCGTTGTGGAAGCGGGTCAGGTCGCCGGCGCCCCGGTTGCCCTCGGGGAAGATGCCGACCGCTCCCCCGTGCTCCAGCACGTGCAGGCAGGCGCGGACCGCACGGCGGTCGGTGTGGGTGCGGTCGAGCGGGATCTGCCCGGTCAGCCGCAGGAAGCGCCCGAGCCGGCCCTGGAACATCTCGTCCTTGGTCAGCGCGTGCACCGGCCGCGGGCTGAAGATCGCCAGCAGCGGGCCGTCGATGACGCCGGTGTGGTTGGCGGCGACGATCACCGGGCCGGTGGTGGGGACGTTAGCGCCGCCGTGCACGCGCACGTCGTACCGTCGCCGGACGATCCAGCGCGATGCCGGGCGGCCACCGTGCAGCAGCCAGGTCGGCGGGTGCCGCCGGGTGGTCATCGCCGGTCCTCGACCGCGTCCTCGACCAGCCCGACGATCAGGGTGACGACCTCGTCCAGGGTGTACGGCGTGGTGTCGACGTGGACCGCACCTGCGGCCATCGTGAGCGGCGAGGCGGCGCGGGTGGAGTCGACCCGGTCACGGGCGAGCAGCGAGGACTCGGTGGCGGCGAGATCGGTGCCACCCTCCTCGGCGGCGCGGCGTGCGGCCCGCGCCGCGGGATCGGCGGTGAGGTAGACCTTCACCTCGGCGTCGGGTGCCACCACGGCACCGATGTCGCGGCCCTCGACCACGATCCCGCCGCCGCCGATCGCCTCACGCTGGAGCCGGAGCAGCCGGGCCCGAACCTCGGGCACGGCGCTGACCGCCGAGACCGCGCCGGTCACCTCGGGGCTGCGGATCGCCTCGGAGACGTCGACGCCGTCGGCGGTGATGGTGGGTGCGAGCGGGTCGGTGCCGGAATCGATCACCGGCTCGTCGCAGCGGGCCACGACCGCGGCCGCGTCGTCGACGGGCACGCCGCGCTCGAGCAGCCACCACGTCATCGCGCGGTACATCGCCCCGGTGTCGAGGTAGCGCAGGCCGAGCCGGGCCGCGACGCCGCGCGACGTGCTCGACTTGCCGGAGCCAGAGGGTCCGTCGATGGCCACGACGACGTCGCTGTGTGCGCGCTCGCTCATGACAACCTCTCCTGGCCTGGCTGGGACGTGGTCCTGGCCCGCCGACCACGGAGCCCGACCACGGGGGACGCCCGGCCGGCCACCGAGGGGGCGCCGAGCAAGGGCCCAGCCTACCGGTGACCCACCCGTGGGGCTGATTCCACGGGAGCGTCCCTAGCGGTGGATCGCCCAGCCCCGCGACTCGAGCGAGGCCATCAGGTGCTCGGCCCGGGCCTCGTCGACGACCAGCTCGACCTGGCCGGTGTCACGGGCGGGGTCGTGGTCGATCCGCACGTCCTCGATGTTGACCCCGCTCTCGCCGGCGTCCGCGAACAGCCGGGCCAGCTCGCCGGGGTGATCGGGCACCGAGACGAACACCGAGCCGGTCGGACGGGGTGGTCCGCCGTGCTTGCCGGGGATCGCGAGGGTGCCGGCGACACCGCGCTCGAGGATCGTCGCCAGCGGCTCGCGTTCCCCCGTGCTGACCGCGTCGATCAGCACGTCGAGCTGGTCGCGCACCTGGGTCAGCAGGCCGGCCACCGCCGACGCGTTCCCGGTCACGATCTGCTCCCACAGGGCCGGGTCTCCCCCGGCCACCCGGGTCACGTCCCGCACCCCTTGACCGCTCAGGGCCAGGTGCTCGGCCGGCGCGTCCGCGAGTCGACCGGCCACGAGCACGGCGAGCAAGTGCGGCAGGTGCGAGGTCCGGGCCACGGCCAGGTCGTGCTCCTCCGGACTCAGGCGTACGACGCTCGCGCCGGCCAGGCGGGCCAGCTCGGTCACCGCCTCGACCGTGGCCGGCGCCGACCCCTCGTGCGGGGTCACCGCCCAGGGGCGTCCGTCGAACAGGGTGGCGCTGGCGGCCAACGGGCCGGACCGCTCGCTGCCCGCCATCGGGTGGCTCCCGACGTACCGCTCGGTGCCCGCGAGGCCGTCCAGCGCGCGCAGCGGAGCGGTCTTCACGCTCCCGACGTCGGTGACCAGGGCGTCGGTCTCGACCAGGGCCCGAGCGACCTCGGCGCCGACGTGGTCGGGCGGGACCGCGACCACGACCAGGCCGGGCCGCTCACCGGCGTGCGGCCGGCCGGCGCCGAGCCCGGAGGCGGTGCGGACGTGCTCGGCGTTCGCGTCCGCGAGCAGGACGTCGACGCCGTGGCGGCGCAGGGCCAGCCCCAGCGACGTGCCGAGCAGGCCGGTGCCGACCACCAGCACCGGCTCCGGCAGCCGGTCAGTCACCGGAGGGCTCGTCCGGGACCGCGCGGACCCGCGCCAGGTCGCGGCGCAGCTCGGCCGCGCCGTGCAGGTAGACGTGGGTGATGTCCGCGCGCGGGAGGTCGGACTCGACGTGCGCCATCATCCGCACCACCCGCGGCATCGAGCCCTCGATCTCGAGCTCGCGGGTGCAGATCAGCGGCACGTCGGTGAAGCCGAGCATCCGGGCGGCATAGGCGGGGAACTCCGAGACCAGGTCGGTGGTCGCGGTGAAGATGATCGAGATGAAGTCGTCGACGACCCATCCGTTGGCGTCCATCACCTGGGTCACCATCTCGGCGACCCGCTCCAGCATGTGGTCGCGCGAGTCCTGCTCGAGCTGGGTCGCGCCCCGCACCGCCCTGACTGCCACGGGCAAACCCTAACGGCGCCGACACCTCGCGACCGGGCCCTGTCCATGGCGGTCAGCGCGTCAGGGTCTCGTAGCCGCTCGCACACGCCGCCGGGCCGCCGTACTCGCTCTCCAGCGACGCAGCGACGCGCCCGCGTAGCAGCTGGAACGAGTGTTCGCCGTCTGAGGCGGTGTTCCGTCGGGTCTTGACCAGCCGCTGGTTGACCAGCGCTTCGCCCGGCATGAACTGGTCCCGTGTCAGATCGAGCTCGACGCCTCCGGGCGTCACGTTCCAGTAGTGCACGCCTTCGACCCGGCCGTCGTACTCCACCTCGGCCACCATGAGATCGCCACCGAGCAGATCTTGGATGACCAGGGCCGTCGTCCCGCACTGGCCCCGCGACGGACGTCCCTGCCCCCGGGCCAGGTAGTCACTCGAGGCGAAGCAGGTGTCGGACCCCCACGAGGAGCGCACTGCTGCTTCGATCTCGCTCAAGGTCCACGTCGGCATGGACGGATTGTGCCCCAGGGTGCCGACACCCGTTCGGACCGATGCCGCTGCTCGTCCGGTAGGTCCGGTCGTCCGCCCGGCAGCACCGGCTCGTGTGCCTGAGCACGCGGTAGAGCGCGTCCTCAGGCACACGACCTGCTCCACCGGCGACGGGTCAGAGCTTGGCGGCGTCCAGCAGGGCCCCGAGCTCGTCGTTGGTCAGGTCGCGGAGCTCGCCGGGCTTCATGCCGGTCAGCTGGATCGGGCCGATCGCGATCCGGGTCAGCTTGCGCACGGGGTGGCCGAGGTGGTCGAGCAGCCGCCGGACGATCCGGTTGCGACCCTCGTGGATCACCAGCTCGATGATTGAGCGGTCCTGGACGCCCTGGCCCACCACTCGCGCCGACGACACCGTCACCGGCCCGTCGTCGAGCTCCACCCCCGCGAGCAGGGCCTCGACGGTGGTCTTGCCGACCCGGCCGTCGACCTCGGCGACGTAGGTCTTGTCGACCTCGTACGACGGGTGGGCCATCCGCTGGGCGAACTCGCCGTCGTTGGTCAGGAGCAGCAGCCCGGCGGTGTCGGTGTCGAGGCGGCCGACGTGGAAGAGCCGCTCTGGCCGGTCGGCGACCAGGTCGCTGATGGTCGGCCGCCCCTGTGGGTCCGACATCGTCGAGACGACGCCGGTGGGCTTGTAGAGCACGAGGTAGACGTGCGGCGAGACCGGCGGCAGCCGCTGACCGGAGACCCGGATCACCGCAGTCAACGGGTCCACCTTGGTGCCGAGCCGGGTGACGACCTCACCGTCGACGGTGACCTCGCCCTCCAGCATGAGCTCCTCGCACTTGCGGCGGGACGCGACGCCGGAGCGGGCCAAGAGCTTGTGCAGCCGGACCAGGCCGTCCTCGTCGGGCTCGACCAGGTGGCCGGTCATCGGGTGATCAGCCGGGTCGTCACTCCGCTGACCCTTCGGCCCCGACGACCTCGTCGTCGAAGTCGCCGAGGTCGCCGAGGTCGGTGAGGTCGGGCAGGAACGGCGCCAGCTCAGGCAGGTCGTCGAGCGAGGTGACCCCGATCCGCTCCAGGAAGTACGACGTGGTGCGGTACAGGTTGGCGCCGGACGAGTGGTCCTGACCGGCCTCCTCGACCAGACCGCGGGTGAGTAGGGTGCGCATCACACCGTCCACGTTGACACCTCGGATCGCCGAGACCCGCGCCCGCGAGACCGGCTGCCGGTAGGCGACCACGGCCAGCGTCTCGAGCGCTGCCTGGGTCAGCCGGGCCTGCTGCCCGTCGAGCACGAAGGCCTCGACCACGCCGGCGTACTCCTCGCGGGTGTAGTAGCGCCAGCCGCCCGCGACGTTGCGCAGCTCGAAGCCGCGCCCCTGCTCGGCGTACTCCTGGGCGAGGTCGGTGAGCGCCGCCGTGACGTCGCCCAGCGGGTGCCCCACCGCGGTGGCCAGGGTGGACTCGTCGAGCGGCTGGTCGGCGATCATCAGCAGGGCCTCGAGCGAGGGCCGCAGCCCGCCCTCGGGCACCAGGGCGACCTCGAGTGCGTCGTCGGTCACGGGATCTCCCCAGTCGTCTCGTCGGTCGTGTCGTCGGTGGGCCCGGCAGCGGTGTCGTCGGTGGTGACGGCCGCCTCGAGCGGGACGCCCTCGAACTCGTCGATCTGCAGCCCCGACTCGAGGTCCAGGTCGTCGCCGCCGATCCAGCGTACGGTCAGCTCGCCCAGCGGCGTCACCTGGTCGAAGGCCACGGCGTTCTCGCGGAACAGCTCCAGCAGCGCCAGGAACCGCGCCACGGTCGTCAGGGTGTCCGGGGCGTCACCGCACAGGGACCGGAAGGTCATCGTGCCCGTCCGGCGCAGCCGCTCGACGACGAGCTCGGCCTGCTCGCGCACGCTGACCGCCGGGGCGTGGATGTGCTGGAGCGAGAGCTCCAGCTCGGGCCGGGGCTCGAGGGCCTTGGCCGCGAGCGAGGCGAAGGCGTCCAGGCCGATCCCGATCAGCACCTCGGGCAGCAGCCCGGCGAAGCGGTCCTCCAGGCCGACGGCCCGCGGATGACGGCGCGACTCCCCCGCCAGCCGGCGCTCCAGCACCGCGGCCACCTGCTTGAACGCGCGGTACTGCATGAGGCGCGCGAAGAGCAGGTCGCGGGCCTCCAGCAGGGCGAGGTCCTCCTCGTCCTCGACGTCGCCCTGGGGCAGCAGCCGGGCCGACTTGAGGTCGAGCAGCGTGGAGGCGACCACGAGGAACGACGTGGTCTGGTCGAGGTCCCACGCGCCGTCCCGTCCGTCGAGCTGGGCGCCGGCCTTGACGTGGGCGATGAACTCGTCGGTGACGCGGTGCAGCGAGACCTCGGTGATGTCGAGCTTGTGCTTGGAGATCAGGCTGAGCAGGAGGTCGAACGGGCCCTCGAAGTTGTCGAGGGTGACCGCGAACGACACCTGGTCGGGGCCGGCCTCCTCGGGGGCTGCGGCGAGAGTCATCTGCGAGGCGTCATTCCTCGATCAGGCGCTGCACGAGCAGGCTGTCGAGCCCGTGCTCCTCGAGGTCGGCGAGCACCAGGGCGATCGCCTCGCGCACCATCCGGCCCCGGTCGACGGCCAGGCCGTGGTCACGGCGCAGCGCCAGCCGGGCGTGCTCGAGGTCGAGCAGCTCGTCGGAGGTGACGTAGACGGTCATCTTCTCGTCGTGCCGCACCCGCCCGCTGGGCCGGCGCGGCCTGGTGTCGTCGGCCGGCGGCACCGCCCGGACCCGCCGCTCGTCGCGGCGCTCGTCGTGGGCGGTCCCGACCTCGGGGGCCTCGCCGGTGGGACGGAACAGGTCGTCCGCGGCGGGGAGGGTCACACGTCGAGACAACGGACCGCCACCTCCCGGGCCAGGTCGCGGTAGGACTCGGCACCCGCCGAGGCCGTGGCGTACGACGTGATCGGCTCGCCGGCCACGGTGGAGTCGGAGAACTTCACGGTCCGCCGGATCACGGTGTGGAAGACCTTGTCGCCCCAGGCCTGGACCAGACGGTCCATCACCTCGCGGCTGTGCAGGGTGCGCCCGTCGAACATCGTGCCGAGCACCCCCTCGATCTCCAGTCGCGGGTTGAGCCGTTCGCGCACCTTGTCGATGGTGGTCTTGAGCAGCGCCACGCCGCGGAGGGCGAAGTACTCGCACTCCAGCGGCACGATCACGCCGTCGGAGGCGGTCAGGGCGTTCACCGTCAGCAGGCCCAGGGATGGCTGGCAGTCGATCAGGATCACGTCGTACTGCTCGATCGCCGGGGCCAGCACGCGCTGCAGGGTCTGCTCGCGGGCCACCTCGTGGACCAGCTGCACCTCGGCGGCGGACAGGTCGATGTTGGACGGCAGCAGGTCCATCCCCGGCACGCCGCTCGGGACGACCACGTCGTCGATGCCGACCTCGCGGTCCATCAGCAGGTTGTAGACCGACAGGTCCATCTCGTGCGGGTTGAGGCCGAGCCCCACCGAGAGGGAGCCCTGCGGGTCGAAGTCGACCAGCAGCACCTTGCGGCCGAACTCCGCGAGCGCGGCACCGAGGTTGATCGTGGTCGTGGTCTTGCCGACCCCGCCCTTCTGGTTGCACATCGCGATCACCCGCGCGTGCGTCGGGCCGGTGACCGGACCGGGATCGGGGAACTGCTGCATCGGGCGTCCGGTCGGACCGAGGACCACGGCCACCGCCACCTCGTCGGTCACGGCGTCCGTGAGTGGCTGCTCGACGACGGGGGTCTGCTCGACGACGACTCCCTCCGGCGGGACGCTCGTCCGGGCGAAGGGCAGGGGGGCGCTCACCGGGGTCTCCACGTTCTCGGACACGGGGGGCGCCGGCACCGGGGCCTGAGGCGGCATCTCGGGTGCGGTGGTGCCGGTGTGTCCGCGGCCGAAGATGCCCGTCATGTGCGCTCCAGTTGTGTCCGTGCCGGTTCGACTGAAAATGTCGACTTTCCGACATAGTGCCCCGACGTACGCCGTGACTGTAGGAGGGCGCGCCGAGCGGCCACAACCGATCCCGGGAAACCCCCAGGCCCGACCCCGAATCTGTTGACAGCGTGTGCACTGGTCACGAGGGGACTGCACAGGCGACCCCCTGCCTGTGCACAACCCTGTGCAGTCAGGAACGCCCCGTGGGGCGGGTCAGGCGGGGTCGTAGAGCGCGGGTCGGGAGTGCTGCGGGACCTCGACCCGGCCGGCCCCGTGCAGCGACTCGACCGCCGCGAAGGCCGCGACGTTGGCCAGGTAGCCGTCCCAGGCGCTCGGCCCGGACGGGGTCCCGGACCGGATCCCGCGTACCCAGGCGCCGAGCTCGATCCGGTACGCGTCCTCGAACCGGAGGGTGCCGTCGGAGCCCACCACCCGCCCGTCCACGCCGTCGCGACGCACCGACACGCCGTACGGCGGGAGCAGCGAGACCGTCCCCGTGGTGCCGGTGACCTCGGTGTGGACGTCGTAGCCGTACTGAGCGTTGATCGAGACCTCGACGGTGACCACCGAGCCGCCCACCGTCTCCAGGACCGCCACCTGCACGTCCTTGAGCGCACCCTCGTCGACCCGGGGCACGAAGACCGTGACCGCCGCGATCGGGTCGTCGAGCAGCCACGGCACCGAGTCGAACTCGTGGATCATCGAGTTCACCAGCAGGCCCTCGTCGGTGTGGCTCGGGTGGGAGTGCGCGTTGCGGTGCAGACAGTGGGCCGCCCGGACCGTGCCGATGCTGCCGCCGAGCACGGCCTCGCGCAGGGCGACGTACGCCGGGTCGAAGCGCCGCATGAAGCCGAGCTGGATCAGCCGGGTGCCCCCGGCCACCTCGGCGTCGACGACGCGACGCGACCCCTCGAGCGACGTGGCGATCGGCTTCTCGAGCAGGGTCGGCTTGCCCGCGGCCAGGCAGGCCAGGGCGAGCTCCTCGTGCAACGGGTCGGGGGCCGCGATCAGCACGGCGTCGACCTCGTCGGAGCCGATCAGGGCCTCGGTGGTCGGCGCCGGCGAAGCGCCGACGCCGGCCGCCACGGCCGCGGCCCGCTCGGCGTCGACGTCGAAGACCCGGGTCACGGCCGCGCCGCTCACCCAGCTCCCGAGGTTGGTGACGTGGGCGGTGCCCATCGCGCCGGTGCCGATCACACCGATCCGCACCTGGCTGCTCGAGGTGGTCATGGGGTCACCCAGCGTCTCTCGTCGTAGGAGGTCACCATCGCGTCGACCAGGGTGGCCGCGACCACCGCGTCGTCGATCGTCGCGCCGTACGGCGCACCTCGGTGGATGCTCTCCACGAGGGCGCGGCACTCGACGACCTTGAGGTCGTCGAAGCTCATCGCCATGCCCGAGCCCGGCTGGAACGCCGCCAGGTCGCCGTCACCGGGCCCGACGAGGCGGGTCTCCCAGGTGGCGTCCTGGTAGTCGGCGGCCAGACAGACGCGGAGCTCACCCATCCGCCGGAAGTCCCAGGACAGGGCGCCGCGGCTCCCGCGCACGTCGACGCCGTAGCTGCACTGCTCGCCCACTGCCACCCGCGACGAGGTCAGGGTGCCGCGGGCCCCGGAGCCGAACCTCAGCAGCGCCGACGCGGTGTCCTCGTTGCCGACCGGCCCGCGGGGACCCTCGCCGCCCCGTGCGAAGTGCGACATCGAGCCCTCCCCCGGCAGCGGGCGCTCGACGATGTACGTCGCCTGGTCGGCGACCAGCTCGCTGATCCCTCCGAGGGTCTCGCCGCCGATGTGGAGCGCCAGGTCGAAGCCGTGGCTGGCGAGATCGCCGAGCACGCCGGTGCCGGCGTACTCCGGGTCGAAGCGCCACGACAGGGCCTGGTCGGGGTGCGCGGAGTAGTCGGCGAGCATCCGCACGTCGACCGACTCGAGGGTGCCGAGCCCACCCTCGGCCACGAGGCGCCGTGCGGCCTGCACGGCCGGGGCGTTGCGGTAGTTGAAGCCGACCGCCGACCGCACGCCGGACTCGTGCACCGCCGCCGCGATCGCGGCGGTGTCCGCGGCGCTGCGCCCGGCCGGCTTCTCGATCCAGAGGTGGCGCCCCGAGCGGGCGACGGCCTCGCCGACCTCGCGGTGCACGAAGTTCGGGCCGCAGACACTGACGACGTCGATGTCGTCACGCGTCAGGAGGTCGGCCCAGCTCTCGACGGAGTCGGCGAAGCCGTAGTCGTCGACCGCGAGCTGCCGGCGGCCGGCGTCGGTGTCGGCCACGGCGACGAAGCGGGGGCGCAACGGGGCGTCGGGGTAGTGGTGCGCGAGCCGGGCCCAGGCGCGCGTGTGCACCTGCCCCATCCAGCCGAAGCCGACCACCGCCACGCCGATCTCACGACGTGGGGTCACGGACGTGGGCCCCGGGCGCTCTCCGCGTCGGTCGTCTCCGACTTCGTGCCGAGCGTCTCGGCGACCTCGTCCTGCAGGGACCGGGTGACCTCGGAGTCGGGCATCTCCCGCGCCAGCTCGTGGCTGAGGGCCTCGAGCTCGGTGCCGCCCGCCATCATCTGGACCAGCTCCTCCAGCGGCATCTCGGCCTTGGGGAAGTTGCCCATGCTGCGGCCACGGCGCAGCAGCATGAACCGGTCGCCGACCGGATAGGCGTGATGGGGGTTGTGGGAGATGAAGATGACGCCGAGACCGCGGTCGCGGGCCTTGGCGATGTACTTCAGGACGACACCGGACTGGCGGACGCCGAGGGCCGCGGTCGGCTCGTCCAGGATCAGCACCCGGGCCCCGAAGTAGACCGCCCGGGCGATCGCGACGCACTGACGCTCGCCGCCGGACAGGGTGCCGATCGGCTGCTCCACGTCCCGCAGGTCGATCCCCATCAGGGCCAGCTCGGCCTTGGTGATCTCCTTCATCTTCGCGATGTCGAGCCGACGCAGCGGGCCTCGGCCCTTGGTCAGCTCGGAGCCGAGGAAGAAGTTGCGCCAGACCGGCATCAGCGCCACCACGGCGAGGTCCTGGTAGACGGTGGCGATGCCCAGCGCGAGTGCCTCGCGGGGCGAGGAGAACTTCCGGGTCTCGCCGTCGACGATGAACTCCCCCTGGGTGTGCGCGTGCGCACCCGCGAGGATCTTGATGAACGTCGACTTGCCGGCACCGTTGTCACCGAGCACGCAGGTGACCTCACCGGCGTTGACGGTGGTGGTGACGTCGCGCAGCGCGATCACCGAGCCGTAGCTCTTGCCGATGTCCTTGACCTCGATGATCGGGGTGCCGGGCGGTGGCAGCCCCGGGCCGCTCCCGGCGTCGGCGCCGGGAGCGGCGTCGCGGTCTCCGCGACGCTTCGCCGCCTGCACGGTGTCCTGCTCGCTCATCGCACCTGCTCCGCTCGTGCCTTGACCCAGTTGTTCACCAGCACCGCACCGAGCAGCATCACGCCCAGGAACGTGTACTGCCAGTCGCTGTCCCAGTTGTGGTAGACGATCCCCTGGTAGACCATCCCGTAGATCAGGGCGCCGAGGGCCGCCCCAATGGCCGAGCCGTAGCCGCCGGTCAGCAGGCAGCCGCCGACCACCGCACAGATGATGTAGAAGAACTCCTGCCCGACGCCGGTGGTCGACTGGGCGGTGGTGGTCTTGAACAGCGTCAGCATGCCCACCAGCCAGCTGCCGAAGGCCGTGGTCATGAACAGCCCGACCTTGGTCCGGAACACGGGGACCCCGACCTGGCGGGCGCTGGTCTGGGCACCACCCACGGCGAAGATCCAGTTTCCGGCGCGGGTGCGCTGCAGGATCCACGTGGCGAGGATCATCACGGCGAGCGCCCACCACGTCGCGGCGTAGATCCGCATGACCCCGGTGGACGCGACGTGCACCCACGGGAGCCAGCCGAGGTGGACCTCGATGTAGCCGCCGAAGAGCTTGTTGCCCGCGGCGTACCCCTTGGCGGACGCGAAGTCGACCACGGACACCTGGTCGATGATCCGCTTGACCACCGCCAGGTTGAGGCCACGCAGCACGAAGAACGTCCCCAGCGTGACGATGAAGCTCGGCAGCCCGGTCTTCATCACCAACACGCCGTTGACGAACCCGATCGCCAGCGCGACCACCAGCGAGGTGAGCACCGAGACCCAGACGTTGACGTGCCAGTGGGACATCATGATGCCGGTGATCAGGCCGGTCGTCCCGACCATGGCGCCGGCCGACAGGTCGAACTCACCGCCGATCATCAGCATCGCGACGACGACCGCCATGATCGCGAACGATGACGAGTAGAAGATCCAGGTGCTGGCTCCCTGCGGCAGGGCGAAGGCCGTGGTGGTGAACGCGAAGTAGCAGAAGATCACGATGGCGGCAGCCAGGGCTCCCACCTCGGGCCGCAGGAGTACGGCGGCCAGCCGGGCGTGGTCGCCGACCCGCTCGTCACGCTCGGGCTTCTGCGCCGGGGCCGGTGCCGGCGCTTCGGTTGTGCTCATGAGTCCCTCCTGGGGCTGCGGTGGAACAGGTGCCCGGTCGGTGGTCCGGACCACACGGGTCCGGACCACCGACCGCTGGCTCAGCGGGTACCCGCCTGAGCGAACTTCAGGACCGCCGAGGCGTTGTCCTTGGTGATGAAGGCCGGACCGGTGTAGACCGGCTGCCCGCCACCGATGTCGAGACCGTCGAGGTTCTTCAGGTAGACGGCCGTGACGCCCATGTAGCCCTGTGCGTAGGGCTGCTGGTCGATGGCGAACTCGATCTTGCCATCGATCACGTTCTGCACGACGTCGGCGTTCACGTCGAACGTGCCCACGGTGACGTTGGCACCGGTGGCGGCCACGGCCTTGACGGCCTGGCCGGACATGTCGCCACCCAGCGACAGGATCCCGTCGATGCTCGGGTCGGCCTGGAGCTTGGACTCGATGGTCGCTTCGGAGCCGGCCAGGTCGGTGTTGTCGACCTGGAGGTTGGTCATGGTGCCGGAGAACTTCGACTTGGCACCGGCACAGCGCTGCTCGAGGCCGACGTTCCCGGCCTCCTGGATCACGCAGAGCACGTTCTTCAGACCGTCGTCGGACAGCCGCTGACCAGCGGCCTCACCGGCGAGGGTCTCGCTCTGGCCGACGTGGGTGATCGCGCCGTACTGCTTCCACTGGTCGATGCCCGAGTTGATGGTGACCACCGGGATGCCCGCGGCCACGGCCGCCTGGATGCTGCTCTTCAGTCCGTCCGGGTTGGCCATCGACACGACCAGCCCGTCGGTGCCGGCTGCGACCGCGTTGTCGATCAGGGTCGCCTGCTTCCCCACGTCGGGGTCGCTCTGGTAGTGCAGGTCGAGGCCTTCGTCCTTGCCGGCCTGGACGGCACCGGCCTTGACGACGTCCCAGAAGGAGTCGCCGGGGGCACCGTGGGTGATCACGTCGATGCGGAACCCGCTCGACGCGCTGGTGGTCCCGGTGCTGTTCGAGTCGGCCTTCGGGGCGCTGCTGTTGCTCGCCCCACAGCCCGTGAGCACGAGCAGTCCGGCTGCGACTCCAGCGGTGAGTAACCGTCGGATCTTCATGCGTGTTCTCCTTGTCGACCGCTTCTCGCGGGTTTCTCTTGTTGGTGACCCTGGTAGCCGGATGGCTCGTCGGGACGTGCGAACGCTGGTGCTCCGAGGCCGGCCCTCATGGTGGGTCGCCCGGGGTCGGGATGGGCCGCAGGTGGCTGCGCTGACGCGCCTTCTGTACGTCGTACGTCGTGCGCGCCTCGCGGGTCGACGCCAGGTCGGCGACCTCGGAGACCGGCACGTCCCACCAGGCCGGGCTGTCGGGGGCCGGCACCAGCGGATCGGTCTCCACGTGGATGACGGTGGTGACCTCCGCGGCCTGGGCGTCGGCGAACGCCTTCTCCAGCTCGGCGATGTCGGCGACCGAGATCACCCGGGCACCGAGGCTGGCGGCGTTCGCGGCCAGGTCGACCGGGAGGTGGTCGCCGTCCAGCCCGGTCGGCGTGCGGTAGCGGTAGGAGGTGCCGAACCGCTGGGACCCCAGTGACTCCGAGAGGGCCCCGATCGAGGCGAAGCCGTGGTTCTGCACGAGGACCACGATCAGCTTCACCCCCTCCTGCACCGCGGTGACGATCTCCTGGGACATCATCAGGTAGGACCCGTCGCCGACCATGACGACGACCTCGCGGTCCTCGCCGGCGTCGAGCACCGCCAGCTTCACGCCCAGGCCGCCCGCGATCTCGTAGCCCATGCACGAGAAGCCGTACTCGACGTGGTAGCCCTTGCGGTCGCGGGTGCGCCACAGCTTGTGCAGGTCGCCCGGCATCGACCCGGCCGCGCACACGACGACGTCCTGGTCGCGGGTGAGCCGGTTCACCACGCCGAGCACCTCGGACTGCGCCGGGAGCGGCTCGTGCTGGAGGTCGTAGGAGGCCTGCACCACGTCGTCCCACTCGCGGGCCAGCCGACCGGCCCGCTCGGAGTGCTCGGCCGGTGCTCGCCACCCGGTCAGCGCGTCGCCGAGCTGCTCGAGCCCGCGGCGGGCGTCGCCGACCAGCGCCTCCCCCGAGAGCTTGTAGGCGTCGAAGCCGGTGACGTTGAGGTTGACGAAGCGGACGCCGGGATCGGCGAACACCGTGCGGGACCCGGTCGTGAAGTCGCTGTAGCGGGTGCCCACGCCGATCACGACGTCCGCCTCCGCAGCCAGGGCGTCGGCCGCCGTGGTGCCGGTCGCTCCGACGGCACCCACCTCCAGGGGGTGGTCGAAGCGCAGGCTGCCTTTGCCGGCCTGCGTCTCGGCGACGGGTATGCCGGTCGCCTCGACGAAGGCGCGCAAGGCGTCGCCGGCGTCGGAGTAGATGACGCCGCCGCCCGCCACGAGCAGCGGCCGGCGGGCACTCCTCACGACAGCGGCGGCCCGGGCCAGCGCGTCGTCGGCCACGACCTGGCGGGACACGTGCCACACCCGCCGGGCGAACAGGTCGTCCTCCCAGTCCCAGGCCTGGGCCTGCACGTCCTGCGGCAGGGCCAGGGTGACGGCGCCGGTCTCGGCCGGGTCGGTGAGCACCCGGACCGCGGCCAGCAGCGCCGAGGGCAGCTGCTCGGGCCGGTTGACCCGGTCCCAGTAGCGGGAGACCGGCTTGAAGCAGTCGTTGACGCTCACGTCGTACGACCGTGGGTCCTCGATCTCCTGGAGCACCGGGTTGGCGGCCCGGGTGGCGAAGACGTCGCCGGGCAGCAGCAGCACCGGGATCCGGTTCACCGTCGCCAGGGCCGCGCCGGTCACCATGTTGGTCGAGCCGGGGCCGACCGACGCGGTGCAGACGAACGCGGAGAGCCGGTCGCGGTGCCGGGCGTAGCCGACGGCGGCGTGCACCATCGCCTGCTCGTTGCGGGCCTGGTGGTAGCGCAGGACGTGCTCGGCCGAGCCGGCGTTCTCGGCGCTCTCGCGCTCGAGCAGCGCCTGACCGACTCCGGCGACGTTGCCGTGCCCGAAGATGCCCCAGCAGCCCGCGAAGAACGGGGTCTCGACGCCGTCGCGCTCGACGTACTGCACCTCCAGGAAGCGCACGATCGCCTGGGCCACTGTCAGTCGGACGCTCATCGGCCCTCCCCCTCGCTGCCGAACGGGAGCCGCGGGTCGATCGCCTGGTCGGCCCAGGTGTCGCGGACCCAGCCGTGAGCGGGGTCGTCGCAGATCCGCCAGGCGCGCTCGTCGCCGGGCCCGGCCATCACGTTGAGGTAGTAGAGGTCGTAGCCGGGCACCGCGATCGAGGGACCGTGCCAGCCGTAGGGGATCAGCACGACGTCCCCGGTGCGGACCTCGGCCAGCACGTCGATGTCCTTGCCCGGGTGACCGTAGACGCGCTGGTAGGCCAGGCCCGGGCCCTCCGGCCCGTCGGCGACCTCGAAGTAGTAGATCTCCTCCAGCTCGCTCTCGTCGGCCGAGGCCTCGTCGTGCTTGTGCGGGGGGTACGACGACCAGTTGCCGCCGGGCGTGAGCACCTCGCAGGCGATCAGGGCCTCGGCCTCGAAGGCGTCAGGGGTGCAGAAGTTGTTGACCTGCCGGCTGGCGGCCCCGGCCCCGCGCAGCTCCACCGGTACGGCGCTCGCGGGCTGGTGCCGGAAGGGCAGCCGGCCGCGGCACACCGCCGACGGGAGGGCGAAGCGGCCACCCGCGACGCTGGTGACCACCGCCTCGGCGTCGCGGGGCAGGTAGACGAAGTCGCTGGGTCCGGTGAAGACGTCCGGCCGCCCCTGCACCACGAGGGTCTCGCCCTCGCAGCTCACCGAGCACGATCCGGACAGCGACAGCACCAGGGTCTCGGCCGGCCCGGTGTGCCACGTCGTCGACTGCCCCGGCCCCAGGTCGACCACGGCCAGGCCCGAGTAGGTCCAGCCCGCCGACTCGGGGGTGACCACGAGCGGCCCGTCGCCGCGCCGCAGATGGCGCTCGACGGTGGCTGCCGACCCGGTGCTCATCACATCATCTCCACGACGGCGTCCACGGCGCTCGCGACATCGCCGTCGGGCGGGTAGAGCAACGACCGGCCGACCACCATGCCGCGCACCTGGGGGTTGTCCAGGGCCTTCTGCCACAGCGCGAACTGGGCGTCCTGGTCGGCCGCGACCTCGCCGCCGAGCAGCACCACGGGCAGGGTGGTGGCGGCCAGCACGGCGTCCATGTCGTCGATGACGGGGAGCTTGAGCCAGGTGTGGGCGCTGGTCCAGCCGAGGCCGGCCGCGACCGTCGCGGAGCGGACCACGGCGTCCGCCGCGAGGTCGTTGCGGACCCGCCCGTCGACGCGGTGGGAGATGAACGGCTCGACCATCGCCATCAACCCGTGGGCGGCGAGGTCGCCGACGGCGGCGGCGCAGGCGGCCAGGGTCGGCGCGGTGGCCGGGTCGTCGGGGTCGATCCGCAGCAGCATCTTGCCGCCCTGGAGTCCCATCCTCGCCAGCGCATCGGCGTCGTACGCCGTGAACCGGTCGTCGATCTCGAACGACGTGCCGGCCAGGCCGCCCCGGTTCATCGAGCCGACCACGACCTTGTCCTCGAGAGCGCCGAGCAGGAGCAGGTCCTCGATGATGTCGGGCGTCGCCAGGACCCCGTCGACCCCGGGTCGTGACAACGCCGTCGCCAGTCGCTCCAGCAGCCGGAACCGGTTGCCCATCGCCGTCGGGTCGTCGCCCGCGCGGAGCGCGCCGCGGGCGGTGTGGTCAGCCGCGACCAGGAACAGCCGTCCGGTGCTGCCGGTGAGCCCGGCCGGCACCCGTCGGGCCGCGGCCCGTTCGGCGATGGAGCCGGGCTGCTCGGCCCGGATCCGGACCAGGTCACGGACGTCGGGGCTCACGCCGGGCTCCCGAGGATCTCGTCCAGCTCGGCCGTCGTCGGCATCGCGTCGGCACAGGCGAGCCGCCCGGCGACGACCGCTCCGGCCGCGTTGGCGAAGCGCAGGGTCCGCTCGAGGCCCCAGCCCGCGAGCAGCCCGTGGCACAGTGCGCCACCGAAGGCGTCACCGGCGCCGAGACCGTTCACGACGTCGACCGGCACCGGCGGGACCAGCACCGCCTCCTCCCGGCTCACGCCGAGCACGCCGGCCGGGCCCTGCTTGACCACCGCCAGATCGAGGCCGGCGTCGAGCAGCGCTGCGGCAGCCGCCTCGGGGTCGCGGGTGCCCACGGCGACCTCGCACTCCTCGCGGTTCCCGACCGCGACGTCGACCAGCGGCAGCGCTGCCGCGACGTGGCGGTGCGCCTCCTGCGCAGACGACCAGAAGACCGGCCGGTAGTCGAGATCGAGGACGGTGAGGCCGTGGTCGCCGCGGGCCTCGAGCGCCGCCATGGTCGCCGAGCGGGACGGCTCCTGGCACAGCCCGGTCACCGTCACCCAGAACACGTCGGCGGCGGCCACGGCGTCGAGGTCGAGGTCGTCGGCGTGGATCTGGAGGTCCGGGGCGGTCGGGTAGCGGTAGAAGTAGATCGGGAAGTCGTCGGGCGGGAAGATCTCGCAGAACGTCACCGGCGTCGGGATGCCGGGCACCGGAGTGACGAACCGGTCGTCGACCCCGAAGTCGCGGAGTGCACGGTGGACGTAGCGACCGAACGGGTCGTCGCCGGTACGGGTGATCAGCCCGGCTGCGCGTCCGTGCCGCGCGGCGGCGACCGCCACGTTGGTCGCGCTGCCGCCCAGGAACCGGTGGAACGTCGAGACGTCCTCGAGGCGGGTGCCGCTCTGGTCGGGGTAGAGGTCCACCCCCACCCGACCCATGGTCAGCACCTCGAGATGCCCGGCGGAGGTCATCCGGCCAACCGGGAGAGGTAGGCCAGGCTGGTCCGGACGTCGGCGAGCGGGTCGTCGCGCTGCTCGGGGCCGTGCAGCTTGACGTCCTGCTCCAGGACGTACCAGCCGCGGTAGCCCGCCGTCTCCAGCACGGCGACCATCGTCTCGATGTCGACGTCACCGGCTCCGAGGGGTCGGAACATCCCGTCCCGCACCGCGTCCCCGAACGTGACCTCGCCGGCCCGCACCCGGGCCGCCATCGCGGCGTCGACGTCCTTGAGGTGCACGTGGACGACCCGTTCCGGATGTGCCGCGGTGATCGCGACCGGGTCGGCACCGCCGACGAGGAGGTGACCCGTGTCGACGCAGAGTCCGACCCGCGAGCCGGCGAGCACCCGCTCGGTCTCCGCACCGGACTCGACCATGGTGCCGACGTGGGGGTGCAGTGCCGCGACCAGGCCGCGACTCCGTGCGAGGTCGGCGATCCGGTCGAGGTTGCCCAGCAGCACCCGCCAGCCGTCGTCGCCGAGCGCCGGCCGGGCGTCGTACCCCGCCACGCCGGTGAACGCGGCGAGCACCACGACCCCCGCGCCGCAGGCGACGCAGCCGTCCATGAAGCGCTCCACCTCGGGCAGCGGGTCGTACGACGGGTCGTGCAGCAGGATCGGCAGGAAGCCGCCGACCGCGCGGAGCCGGTACGACGCGAGCTGGGCGGCCCTGGCCGCGGGCGCGATCTCGAGGAACCCGTCCGGGCCGAACTCGGTGGCGGCCAGGCCGAGGTCGCGCATCTGGGACAGCACCGCGTCCGCGTCGAGCTGGAAGCCCCAGTCGGGCACCTCGCACACGCCCCACGAGATCGGGGCACCGGCGATCCGGTCGCGGACCGAGTCCCCCGCCGCGGCATCGAGGGTGCGCGCGGCGGTCGTCTCGGGGCTCACGGGGGAGATTGTCGTCACACGCCGGTGGACGTGTCAACAGTTTGTCCTGACATATTGACGTACGGACATGCCGCCCCCATGCTTCCTGATGTTGGTCACCCGCTGCCGAACCAGGAGGACGGCGTGCCGCTGCCCGAGGTCGTCGTGAACCGGTCCAGTCCCGTGCCCCTGTACTTCCAGGTGGCCGAGCAGATCGAGCGCGCGATCCAGGACGCCCTGCTGCTGCCCGGTGACCGGATCGCCAACGAGGTGGCCCTGGCCGACCAGCTCGGGCTCTCGCGGCCGACCGTGCGGCAGGCGATCCAGACCCTGGTCGACAAGGGCCTGCTCGTGCGCAAGCGCGGTGTCGGCACGCAGGTGGTCAACGCCCCGATCCGTCGTACCGTCGAGCTGACCAGCCTGTACGACGACCTGACCCGTAGCGGCCACCGCCCGGCCACGAAGGTGCTCGGCCTCGAGCTGGTCGACGCAGACGAGGCCGCCGCCACCCGGCTCAACCTCCCCGCCGGCCGGCAGGTCTGGCGCCTCGAGCGGCTCCGGTCGGTCAAGGGCGAGCCCCTGGCCCTGATGTGCAACCTGGTCCCCGAGAGCGTCACCAACCTGTCGTTCCTCGACCTGGAGGCGGTCGGCCTCTACGAGCACTTCCGCGCCCAGGCGATCAACCTGCGGGTCGCCCACCAGGTGATCGGCGCGCGGGTCGTCGACAACCGGGAGGCGAAGCTGCTCGGCATCCACCGCGGCGACCCGGTGCTGACCATGGAGCGCACGTCGTACGACGACCAGGGGCGGGCCGTCGAGTACGGCATGCACCTCTACCGCCCCGACCGCTACGCCTACGAGGCGACCCTGGTGGACCGCTGACCCGCTAGCGCGTCTCGCGGTCGGCCGGCACCTCGGTCAGGATCTCGAACAGGCGACGACGCGGACGCCCGGCGCGGGTGGTACGTCGTACCCGGCCGCGACGGGAGCGCCGGGCCGCCGAGCGCGCCATGTCGGCCGCCCCGATGAAGCCGGCGTTGGGGCCGAGCGCCGCCTGGAGGATCTCCGGCTCCGTCCGGTGCCCGCGACCGGTCAGCGAGCGGGCGAACGCCTGGCGGGTCGGCCCGATCAGGAGGTCGCCCGCCTCGGAGAGACCGCCACCGATGATGATGCAGCCCGGGTCGAAGGCGGCGGCCATCCCGGCCAGCCCCACGCCGAGCCAGCGCCCCACGTCGGCGAGCAGCTCGATCGAGAGCGGGTCGCCGTCGCGGGCGGCCTGGGTGATCTGCGGTCCCTCCAGCAGCGACGCGTCGCCGTCCACGAGGTCGTGCAGGTGCTGCGCCATCGGCGAGCCGGCCCGCACCAGCTCGCGGGCGTCCCTGACCAGCGCGTTGCCCGACGCGTACTGCTCCCAGCAGCCGCGGTTGCCGCACTCGCAGCGATGGCCGTCGGGCACCACCTGCATGTGGCCGAACTCGCCGGCCATGCCGTTGGCCCCGCGGTAGACGCGGTTGTCGAAGACCAGCGCCCCACCGATCCCGGTGCCGAGCGTCGCGCAGAGCACGAAGCGGTGCCCGCGACCGGCCCCGAACCGGCACTCGGCCAGGGCCGCGGTGTTGGCGTCGTTGTCGACCACCACCGGCAGCCGCACCCGCTCGGCGACCTGGGCGCGCAGCGGCTCGCGGCGCCAGTTCAGGTGCGGGGAGAACATCACGATCGTGCGGGTGACGTCGACGAAGCCGGCCGCTCCGATGCCGACCGCCGCCACGTCGTACTCCCGCGCGAAGCCCTCGACGAGGTCGACGATGGTGTCCTCGACGGCCCGGACGTCGTGCCCCTCGGTGGGCCGGCGCTCGACCGCGATCACCGCACCGGTCGAGTCCACGACGGCGCCGAGGACCTTGGTGCCACCGATGTCGATGCCGACCGTGAGCGGCTCCCAGCGCGAGGCGCGGGCTCGCCGGGGGGCGACGACGTCGTCGGACATGGCCCTCAGGGTAATTGAGCCGGCACTGCTGCGCCCCCACCGCCCGGAACCGGCCGGAGCGGGCAGGGTGCAGGCCCCGTGCAGGCCCCGTGCAGGTTCGGTGAAACCGCGGTGAAACCGGCGGGCCGCAGACTCCTCCCCATGAACGACACCACTCCGGCCGTCCTCGCCCGGGACCTCCTCAAGACCTTCGGCGACCAGCGCGCCGTCGACGGCATCGACCTCGAGGTACGACGTGGCGAGGTCTTCGGCGTGCTCGGGCCCAACGGCGCCGGCAAGACCACGATGCTGAAGATGCTGGCCACCCTGCTGCCGATCGACGGCGGCTCCGCCGAGGTCTTCGGCCACGACGTCCGCCACGAGCCGCACGTCGTGCGTCAGCTCCTGGGGGTCACCGGCCAGTACGCCTCGGTGGACGAGAACCTCACCGCGACCGAGAACCTCTGGCTCTTCGCCCGGCTCCAGGGCGTCGACCGTCGTACGGCGCGCAGCACGGCCGCGAGCCTGCTCGAGCAGTTCGACCTCACCGATGCGGCGAGCAAGCCGATCTCGGCGTTCTCCGGCGGGATGCGCCGCCGGCTCGACCTGGCGGCGAGCCTGATCACTCGCCCGCCCCTGATCTTCCTCGACGAGCCGACGACCGGGCTGGACCCGCGCACCCGCGGCCAGATGTGGGACACCATCCGCGACCTCGTCGCCAACGGCTGCACGGTGCTGCTGACCACCCAGTACCTCGACGAGGCCGACCAGCTCGCGGACCGGATCGCGGTGATCGACCACGGCCGCAAGGTCGCCGAGGGCACCTCCGACGAGCTGAAGTCGTCGGTCGGCCGCTCGACGCTCCAGCTCAGCCTCGCCGACCACCACCAGCTGCCGGTCGCGGTCGAGATCGCGCACCGGCTGATCGGCGGCGAGGCCCCGGCCCTCTCGCCGGAGTCGCGCCGGCTGACCGTGCCGCTGCAGCGCAGCGACCAGGCCGTCGACGTCCTGGTCGCCCTCCGCGAGCGAGGCATCGCGATCGAGTCGGTCAGCGTCCAGAAGCCGTCCCTCGACGAGGTCTTCCTGGCCCTGACCGGCCACGGGGCCGGCGACCACACCGACCCGTCCGACTCCCCCACCGACTCACCCGTACTGGAGAACGTCCGATGACCGCCCTGACCACCCACCTCCGCGACCCCGGCGCCGGCCTGTCGCCCCACGTGAGCCTGCGGGCCACCCTCAGCCAGACCATGACCCTGGCCTGGCGCGCCACCATGAAGATGCGCCGCAACTTCGAGCAGCTCTTCGACGTGACCATCCAGCCGCTGCTGTTCACCGCGATGTTCGCGGGCATCTTCGGCGGCGCGGTCTCCGGCAGCGTCACCGACTACCTGCCGGTGATCATCCCGGGCCTGGTCGGCCAGACGGTGCTGACCGCCTGCGTCGCCACCGGCGTCCAGCTCCGGGAGGACATGGACAAGGGCGTCTTCGACCGGTTCAAGGTGCTGCCGATCTCCCGGATCGCACCCCTGGCCGGCCCGATGGTCGCCGACATGCTGCGCTACGCGATCGCCAGCACCCTGACCTTCGGCACCGGCATCGCCCTGGGCTACCGGCCCGGCGGCGGCGTGCTCGGCGTGGCCGGCGCGATCCTGTTCGGGATCGTCGCGGGCTGGTCGATGGCGTGGATCTTCACCTGGTTCGGCACCGTCGGGCGCACGGCCCAGGGCGTGCAGGCCACGTCGCTGATGGTGATGTTCCCGCTCACCTTCCTGTCCAACGCGTTCGTGCCGACCTCGACCATGCCCGACTGGCTGCGGGTCTTCGCCGACGCCAACCCGGTCTCCCACGTCATCACCGCGATCCGCGACCTGGCCAACAACGGCCACGTCGGGGCCGACGCGGCATGGGCCCTCCTCGGCTGCGCGGTCGTCGTGGCGATCTTCGCCCCGCTGTCGGTGCGCAGCTTCACCCGGAAGATGTGAGCCCGGCGCCGGTCAGCGCCCCGAGCACCTCGGCGTGCAGCTCGGCGCCACGCCGCGCGGCGTACTCCTCGGCCAGCTCGGCGAGGCGTCCGGGCGCCGCCAGCTCGGCGCGGTCCCGCAGCGGCGGCCAGGCGAGCACCGGGAACCACCGGTTGTAGCCGAAGGCGAGAGCCTGGGCGAGCAGGCGTACGCCGGCGTCGCGCTCCTCGCTGGAAGTCGCGGTGTCGAGCACCCGGGCGCCCAGGGCGGCGACCAGCATCCCGGCCACCGGGTAGTCGAGCGCACCCTCGGGGCCCGACAGCAACCCCGTGAGCACCCGCACCGCCTCCCCGGTCAGCACGGCCGTGCGCTCCTCCTGCGCTGCGGACGGAGCGTGCCGCACGTGCGCGGTCAGCGCCGTACCGAGCGCCACCGCGACCCACGGCTCCAGACCGTTGGTCTCGACCCCGGCGAAGCGCATCGCGCGCATGCTCTCCACCGACCCCGCCCAGGCGTCGAGCGCGGCCGCGACCTCGCCACGGGCGAGTAGCAGCTCGGCACGCACCTGCTGCTGCACCACGCCGCCGGTCAGGTCCGTCGGACGGGGCTCCCCCGACGCCGCCAGCAGTCGGTCGGCCTCGTCGAGGTCGCCGTCCTCGAGCGCTGCCAGCGCATGGCTGGTGCGCATGCTGAGCGCGTCCTCGTCGGAGTGGAGCCGCTCGAGCAGCGGCACGGCGACGCGGGCGTGCTCGACCGCCTCGTGATGGCGCCCGGCGTTGAAGCACAGCATCGCCAGCTGCGCGTGCAGGGTCGCCACCTGCCAGGGGGTCGCTGCCTCGGTCACCCGGTCGAGCGCCTTCTCGACGTAGGTGCGGGCCGCGTCGGTCTCGCCCTGGTTCTCCGCGAGCACCGCCGCCCACTGCCAGGCCGTCAGCGCCGTGCGCGGGTCGGGGTCGTCGGCCAGTGCCAGGGCGGCGGCGACCCGCCCGGCCGGGGGGACGTCGGCGGCGAAGAGGGCCTGGATGACCCGCGTCCACGGCTGCTCGCAGGGGCCCAGTCGCTGCATCATCGCCGTCAGCTCGTCGACCCCGTCCGGGCGCAGGAAGCCGATGTGGACCACCAGCAGCCCGACCGCCTCGAGCGTCACCTGGACCAGCTCGGGGGGCGGGTCCCAGTCGGTCACCACGCGTTCGGCGAGGTCGGCCAGGGCGAAGAAGCGTGGGTGGTTGCCGGTGATCGCCCACAGGGCACCCTGGGCCGCCAGCAGGGGTACGGCGTGCGCCGGGTCGCCGGCCAGGAGGCACCGGCGCAGCACGTCGGTCAGGTTGCCCTCCTCGGCCGACAGCAGGTCCATGGCCTCGATCTGGCGGGAGCCGAACACCTCGGGCCGCACCTGCGTCGCGAGCCCCAGGGCCCAGCGGGTCTGCGCCGCCCGTGCCTCCTCGGTCGCCTGCTGCTCGGCGAGCCGCTGGGTCCCGAACTCCCGGACCGTCTCCAGCATCCGGTAGCGGGTCACCCCGTCGTGCTCGGAGACCGTGAGCAGCGACTGGTCCACCAAAGCCGCGACCCGGTCCGGTCCGTCGGGTCCCAGCACCACGCAGGCGGCGTCGGCCGAGAAGCCGTCGTGGAACACCGACAGCCAGGCCAGCGCCTGCTGCTCGGCGGGCGCCAGCAGGTCCCACGACCATCCGATCACCGCGGTCAGGGTCTGGTGCCGGGCCGGGGCGCTGCGGTCGTGCCCGCGCAGCAGGGTGAAGCGGTCGGCGAGCGCACGTCGTACCTCGTCGACGGACATCGTGCGGATCCGCGCCGCCGCCAGCTCGACGGCGAGCGGGAGGCCGTCCAGCCGGGCCACGACGTCGTCCACGGCCTCGGCCGGCAGGTCGACGTCGGGGCGGACGGCGCGGGCCCGGCGGCGGAACAGCTCGGCGCCGTCAACGGGCGCGAGCTGGCTGAGCAGGAAGACCCGCTCGGCAGCGATCCCCAGCGGAGCGCGGCTCGTGGTGACGATCCGCAGGTCGCGGGTGGTGGCGAGCAGGAAGGCGACGAGCGAGGCCGCGGCGTCCAGCACGTGCTCGCAGTTGTCGAGCACGAGCAGGGTCGGGACGGTGTCGAGCTCCTGGGCGATCCGGCCGCGGACGTCGGCCAGCTGCGCGGGGGTGAGGGTACGACGACCGGTCACCGAGTTGCGGACGCCCAGGGCGGTGCCGACCTCCGAGACGACGTCCTCGGACGCGGAGATGCCGACCAGCTCGACGAAGTGCACCCGCGGCTGGGTGGCCTCCCGGGCCAGGACGTGCGCGGTCCGGGTCTTCCCGAGGCCGCCCGGACCCAGGATCGTGGTGAGCCGGCCGGTCCGGACAAGGACGCGCAGTCCGGCCAGGTCCGCCTCGCGGCCGAGGAGCTCGTCGGCCTCGTAGCGGACCCCGGTCCGTACCGGGGCGTCGGACGCGAGCAGCTCACGGTGGACGCGCCGCAGGGCGGCGTCGGGGTCGACACCGAGCCGGTCGGCGAGGTCGCGGCGGTAGGAGTCGTAGCGCTCGAGGGCGGCGGGCACCCCGACCGCGGTGGCCTCGCTGCGCAGCAGGGCCTCGAGCACCTCGACGTCGTCGGGGTCGGTGGCGTGGACCTGACGGAGCAGGTCGACCGCCGTCGAGTCCCGACCCGAGCGGCCGAGAGCCAGCGCCCGCAGCCGGTCGAGACCCGGGGCGTGGGCCGCGGCCGAGCGGCGCAGGTCGCCGAGGGGGCCGTCCCCGCCGATCTCGCCGATCGACGCCACCAGCCCGGAGGCTGCGTCGGCCCAGACCAGGGCCTCGCCGGCGTCGCCGTCGGCCAGGCTGCGGGCGGCGTCACGCACCAGACGTTCCAGCACCCGGACGTCGACCGCATCGTCGGCCAGAGCGAGTCGGTACCCGCCGTCGTACCTCGCGACGACCTCGGCGCCGACCTGGGTGCGCAGCCGGGAGACCAGCACCTGCAGCGCCTTGCCCGGTGCGGCGGGGGGCTCGTCACCCCAGATCTCGGCCACGAGGCGGTGGTCGGCGGCCCCGGCGCGTTGCTGTGCCAGGGCGGCCAGCAGGTCCGCGAGCCGTCCACCGGCGACCGGGCGCCCGTCGTACGACACCTCGCCGAGAAGCCGCAGCCGGATGGTCACCGGCCCAGCATAGGAAGCCGTCGTGGACCGACAGGTGCGCCGCTACCGTCCGGGAGGGAAGATGGCCCCGTCGTCGATCCGGAGGAGCCACCGTGAAGAGCACCATGCAGGACGTCCCGCTCACCATCGGCTCTCTGATGAAGCACGGCACCACCGTCCACGGGGACGCCGAGGTCGTGACCGCGACGGCGACCGGCACCCGCAGCACGACGTACACCGAGCTGGGGCGGCGCGCCGCGCAGCTCGCCCACGGTCTGCGCAGCCTGGGCATCACCGCCGACCAGCGGGTGGCGACCTTCCAGTGGAACAACGTGGAGCACCTCGAGGCCTATCTCGCCGTCCCGTCCATGGGCGCGGTCCTGCACACCCTCAACATCCGGCTCTTCCCCGAGCAGCTGGTCTACATCGCCAACCACGCCGATGACCAGGTGGTGATCGTCGACGACTCGCTGGTCCCGCTGCTGGCCAAGCACCTCGGCGAGATGACGACGGTGACCCACGTGGTCGTCGCCGGCCCGGAGGCCGCGGAGGCGGACCTCGACTCGCTCCGGGCGTCCGGCAAGGAGGTGCTGCTGTACGAGGACCTGCTGGACGGGCAGCCGGTCGACTTCGACTGGCCCGACGTGGACGAGCGGGACGCCGCCGCGATGTGCTACACGTCCGGCACCACCGGCAACCCCAAGGGCGTGGCCTACAGCCACCGCTCCGCCTGGCTGCACTCGCTGGCGGTCAGCACCGGCAACGTCAGCGGCGTCACCTGCCACGACCGGATCCTGCCGATCGTGCCGATGTTCCACGCGAACGCCTGGGGCCTGGCCTACGCCGCGCTGATGACCGGCGCCTCGCTGTGCATGCCCGACCGGTGGCTCCAGGCGGAGCCGATGGTCAGGTTCATCCAGGCGAGCCGCCCGACCATCTCCGGGGCGGTGCCGACCGTGTGGAACGACGTGCTGCACTACCTCGACGCCCACGAGGACGTGAAGCTGGACTCGCTGCGCTTCATCCTGTGCGGCGGCTCCGCCGTACCCGTGGCGCTGCAGAAGGCGCTCCAGGAGCGGCACGGCATCTACGTCCGGCAGGCCTGGGGCATGACCGAGACCTCTCCGGTCGCGTCCGCTGGGACCGTGCCGGTCGGGGTGACCGGTGAGGACGAGTGGAAGTACCGCGGATCACAGGGCCGGCTGCTGTGCGGGGTCGAGGCGCGCATCGTGGGCGACGACGCGACGGAGCTTCCGCGTGACGGCGAGTCCGTCGGCGAGCTCGAGGTGCGGGGGCCGTGGGTCACCGGCAGCTACTACAACCCCGACGACCCGGAGGCCGAGGCGAAGTTCCACGACGGCTGGCTGCGCACCGGTGACGTCGGCACCCTGGACGAGCTCGGCTACATCACCCTGACCGACCGCGCCAAGGACGTGATCAAGTCCGGCGGTGAGTGGATCAGCTCGGTGGACCTCGAGAACGCCCTGATGAGCCACCCCGACGTGCTCGAGGCGGCGGTGGTCGGCATCCCCGACGAGAAGTGGCAGGAGCGGCCGCTCGCGACCGTCGTCCTCCGGGAGGGCGCGAGCGCCACGGTCGAGCAGCTGCGCGACCACCTCGCCCAGTCGTTCGCCAGGTGGCAGCTCCCCGACGCCTGGGCGTTCATCCCGCAGGTCCCGCGCACCTCGGTGGGCAAGTTCGACAAGAAGGTGATCCGCAAGGAGTTCGCCGACGGCACGCTCGACATCACCCGACCCTGAGTCGGGTCAGGTCACGACACTCGGCTCACCGGGCCGGCAGCATCCTCAGGAGACTTCCATCTTCCGCGCCGAGGCCACGGCGAGACGCGTCAGGGCGAACTCCGTGACCCGCACCAGGGCCCGCTTGGCCGACTCGCGGTCCCGCGCGTCCACGCTGATCAGGGGTACGTCGTCGGGAAGCGCGAGCGCCTCGGCGATCTCGTGGAGCGGGTACTTGTTCCCGCCCTCGAAGTCGTTGACGGCCACGATGAACGGGACGTCCTTGGACTCGAAGTAGTCCAGGGGCGCGAAGGCCGCGTCGAGGCGGCCGGTGTCGACCAGCACGATCGCCCCGATCGCTCCGCGGACCAGGTCGTCCCACATGAACCAGAAGCGCTTCTGCCCCGGGGTGCCGAACAGGTAGAGCACGATGTCCTCGGCCAGGGTGATCCGGCCGAAGTCCATGGCCACCGTGGTGGTGGACTTGGACGGCGTGCTGGCGAGGTCGTCGACGCCTTCGGACTCGTTGGTGACCAGAGCCTCGGTGCGCAGCGGCACGATCTCCGACACGGAGCCCACGAGCGTGGTCTTGCCGACGCCGAAGCCGCCGGCGATGACGATCTTCGTCGAAGCGGCGGCACGGCGGCCGTTAGAGAGCGCGGAGTCCACGGAGGGTCCTTTCGAGGAGGTCATAGCGTTCGTCGTCGGTGGAGTTCTCGGTGATCGTGGCCTGGACGTGGACGTAGCCCTGCTGGACCAGGTCGCCGAGCAGCACCCGGATCACGCCGATCGGTGTGGTCAGCAGTGCCGAGCACTCGGCGACGGAGCGGGAGTCGCAGACGCCGATGATCCGGCCCTGGAGGTCTTCGCCCCAGGCACGACGGGTGGCCGAGGTGTCGAGGCGCAGTGTCGCCTCCAGCGGCAGGTCGACCACCGAGCGGGTGCGACCGGCCGTCAGGGCGTACGGCCGCACGATCCGGGCGGCCGGCGGGGCCGCTCGTCTCTGGTCGCCCTCGGGCTCGTTGCTGGACATGGGGCTTCCTCAGACGCCGATCACGCGGGCTTGGGCCTGGACCATCTGGCCGACGCGCTCGACCATGAGGGCCATCTCGTAGCCCACCTGCCCGATGTCGGCGGTGGCCTGCGTGAGCACGGCCAGGTGAGAGCCGTCACCGACGCTCATCAGCAGCATGAACCCGCTCTCCATCTCCACGATGGTCTGCAGGACCGCACCGCCCTCGAAGAGCCGCGCGGCACCGGTGGCCAGGCTGGCCAGTCCGGAGGAGACCGCGGCCACCTGCTCGGCGCGGTCGGCCGGAAGCCGGTTGCTCGCTGCCATCAGCAGCCCGTCCGCGGACACCAGGACGGCGTGTGCGGCGCCCGGGACGCTGTCGACGAATCGGTTGACGATCCAGTCGAGCTCCCGCGTCTCGGGTCCGACGGAGGTCAGGTCTACCTGGAGGCTCTCGGTCATGCTGGGCCAGTCTCCTCGTGCGCGTAGTTCTCGGGCAGGGGTTGTGCGGCTGCTGCAGCCCGTCCGCGCGAGACACCGGCCGAGTGTGCGGCCAGGCGGTTGCGGATCGCTTCCGGGTCACGGGCGATTGCGGCAGGTTCGGGGGTGACGCCGCCGGGGACCAGGCGGCCGCCGGGGCGTCGTACGGGCAGACCGGTGCGGGTCCTGGTGTCGGTGCTCGCCGTCTCGGCCTCGGTCGCGGTCTCCCAACCGCGCTCGACCTCGTTGGACGTCCAGGGCCGCTCGGGCTCGTCGTTGAGCCAGTTGGAGCGGAGCTGGCCGAAGATCGGGGTCTCCGGCGGCTCGTTGCCGTCGTGCACGAGCTCGCCGTCGAGGGCACTGGCCGCGGGCGCCGCCGACAGTGGCCGACGGATGGTCAGGCGCACCGGCACGTCCTGTGCGGTTGCCACGGCGGGCGCGGGCTCCGACACGGGAGCGGGGTCGGGCACGGCGGCGACGATCGCCGGCTCGGCCGGCGTTCCGGCGCTGGTCGGCTGGCCGAGGGGCTGGGGCCGCCACGACGAGCCGAACGACGCGACGACCGCGTCACCCACCTCCTCGTGCTCGGGCTCCGGCTCGTCCACGTCGTCGTCCACGTCGTCGTCCACGTCGTCGAGCTGGGCCACCTCGGTGGCGGGCTCGTCGTCGGTGGCCGGCGGCTCGGCACCGAAGTCGGGCGTGACGACCTCGGCGAGGGTCTCCTCGGGCTCGCTGTCCTCGGCGGCCTCCGGGTCGGAGACCTCCTCGGTGGCGTCGTTCTCTGCGACGGGCTCGGGGAGCCCGCTCTCGAGGTCGTCGAGCTGGCTGGGCAGCGCGACCGGCTCGAAGCCGGCGGGCAGCTCGGGCGCGGCGTCGAACATGCTGACCGCAGCGGCGGGTGCCTCGACCGGGGCGTCGGTGGTGACGTTGGCGCCCGGGCGGCGGCGGGGCAGCCCGGTCACCGCGGCGATGGCCTCCTCGATCCGCTCGAGGTAGGGGTCGTACTCCTCGTCCGGCTCGTCCTCGAAGACGGGTGCGACGGGAGCCTCCTCGACGGTCTCCGGCGCGTCCATCAGGGACGCGTGGTGCACGGGCTGCTCGGAGGCCAGGACGGCGTCGGGCAGGATGATCGTGGCGATGATGCCGCCACCGGTGGTGTTGCGGCGCAGCTTGACCCGCAGGCCGTGCTCGTGCGCCAGGCGGCTGACCACGAACAGGCCCATCCGGCGGGCGGTGTCGACGGTGACCTCGCCGCCCTGCTTGAGCGCCTCGTTGGCCTGGGCCAGGGCGTCGCCGGCCATGCCGAGCCCGGTGTCCAGGATCTCGATCTCGACGCGTCCGGTCTCCTCGGCGGCCTGGATCACCACCGGCGATCCGGGCGGCGAGTACGACAGGGCGTTGTCGATCAGCTCGGCGAGCAGGTGCACCACGTCGGAGGCGGCCCGGCCGGAGATCCTCCGGTCGGGGGCCGCGTCGATGCGGACCCGCTGGTAGTCCTGCACCTCGGAGACGGCGGCGTGGATGACGTCGGAGACGCTGAGCTCCTCGAAGCTGGCCGTGCGGCCCTGGGTACCGCCCAGGATCACCAGACTCTCGGCGGTGCGGCGCATCCGGGTGGCCAGGTGGTCGAGGCTGAACAGCTGCTCGAGACGCTGCGGGTCCTCTTCGTCCTGCTCCAGCGACTCGATCAGGGCGAGCTGCTGGTTGACCAGGGTCGTGTTGCGGCGCGACAGCGTGACGAACATGGCGCCGACCTGGGCACGCAGCTGGGCCTCACCGGTCGCCAGGGTGACGGCCTGCCGGTGCATGTCGTCGACCGCCCGGGCGAGCTGACCGAGCTCCTCCTTGCTGTGGACCGCGATCGGCTGGATCTCCTCCGGCTCCTGGCCGTTCCGGATCCGCTTGACGGTCTCGGGCAGCTGGACGTGGGCCACGTCGAGCGCACCGTTGCGCACCCGGCGCAGCGGGTTGATCAGCGCGCGGGCCATCAGGAGCGCCAGGAGCAGTGACGCCACCAGGGCGGCCAGGATGATCGCCGTGTCGGTCAGCGCCCTGGTCTTGGAGTCCGAGGCGCGGGTGGCGATCAGGCTGTGGATCTCGTCGAGCAGGCTCGCGTTCAGAGCCTCGTAGCGCAGGAAGTCCGTCGGCGGGGCCGCCAGGTCCTGGACCTTGTTCGTCGTCGCCTCACCGAGGCGGGTGCTGTTGCTCGTGATCAGCTTGGAGACCTTGCCGCTGCCACCGGCCGCGGCCCGGAGGTTGCTCAGCGCGGAGCCCTCGACGCCGACCTCGGCGGCCAACCAGACCGAGCCGAGCTGGCTCGACTGCTGGGTCGAGCTCTGGATCAGCAGCTGCTGCTTGGTCAGCGAGAGCTGGGCGTTGAGTGCCTGCACGAGTCCCTCGACGTTGGGGTCGGGCACACCGCTGGTGTTCAGCGTCTCGTTGATCAGGGCGGTCGTGTAGCGCGTCATCTCGCTGAGCTGCACGGGCTTGGTGGCCGTGAGGCCGGTGCCGGAGCCGGTCCGGAGCTCGGTGCCGATCTTGGTGAGCGAGCTGACGAGCCCGGCCTCGGTCGGGGTCAGGTTGGCCGAGGCGGCCGCCTTCCTCAAGGTGGTCGCGGCGGCGTCGAAGGTCTGGGTCGGGCTGCCGCCGGCGGAGTCGATCTTGGCGGCCAGGGGCGCGGGCAGGGTGAGGCGCTCCGAGGCGGCGAGGTAGGCCACGGCGGGGCCGATCACCCCCGCGTGCTGCTGGGTCGCGGAGTAGTCGCTGGCCGAGGACAGCTCGGTGGACACACGAAGGCCACCGAACACGGCGGCCAGGGCGACGGGGACGGCGAGCACGGCGACGACCTTGCGGCGTACCGACCATTCCGACACACGGAACGTTGACGACGCGCCCGAGATGGCGCCACGACGAATGTTCAGCAACGGTACTCCAGGAAAGCTTGAGTCCTACCCGCACCGCCGACCTGCGTCAGTGATGGCCGGGCCCCATTCCCCGGCTTTGCCACCATAGGCACCAGGCGCGATTTGGGAAGGCAAAATGGCAAAGAAGTGGCCCGAACGGGGACTATCCATGGCCCGAACTGACTAGACGCCGCGCCACTCCGGGTCAGGCGCGGGCGCGGGGGTGCGCAGCGGCGAAGACCTCGCGCAGGTTGTCGACGGTGACCAGCGTGTAGATCTGCGTCGTGGTCACCGACGCGTGCCCCAGGAGCTCCTGCACGACGCGCACGTCGGCACCTCCCTCGAGCAGGTGGGTGGCGAACGAGTGACGCAGGGTGTGCGGCGAGACGTCACGGGTGACGCCGGCCCGGTCGGCCGCCTTGACCAGCACCGTCCACGCCGACTGGCGGGAGAGCCGGCCGCCGCGGGCGTTGAGGAACAGGGCCCCGGCCCGCGCCGTCGAACCGGTCGAGGCGAGCTCGGGCCGGGACCGTGTCAGGTAGGCGTCAACCGCCTCGAGGGCGTAGGAGCCGACCGGCACGAGGCGCTCCTTGCCGCCCTTGCCGCGCAGCAGCACCGTGCCGTCGACCCGGTCCAGGTCGTCGACGTCGAGCCCGACCGCCTCCGAGATCCGGGCGCCGGTGCCGTAGAGCACCTCGAGCAGCGCCCGGTCGCGGAGCGCGAGGGTGGTGCCGGCCGCACCCGCGGCGTCGAGGATCGCCTCGATGTCGGCCAGCGGCAGCGCCTTGGGCAGGCGCCGCGCCGGCGACGGAGGTCGTACGGCGGACGCGGGGTCGACGCGGGCCAGGCCGTCGGCGACGCAGAACTTGTGGAAGCCGCGCACCGCGACGACCGTGCGCCCCGCCGAGGTCGCCGACAGGGGCGGGTGCTCGGCGTCGCCCTCGCGCAGGCGGACCAGGAACGCCGCCACGTCCGCCTCGGTCACCGCGTCGAGGTCACCGATGCCGGCCCCGCCGAGGAAGCCGAGGTAGCGGCGCAGGTCGCGTCGGTACGACGACAGGGTGTTCGCCGCGAGGCCCCGCTCGACCGTGAGGTGGTCGAGATAGGTCCGCAGCGCGCCTGCGACGTCAGCCAAGCTCAGCCGACTCCGGCCAGGAGCTCGTCGAGGTCGGCCGCCTCGATGCCCACTGCCTCGCCCACCGGGGCGTTGGTGAGTCGGCCGGCGTGCGTGTTCAGGCCGAGCGCCAGGCTGTGGTCGTCGCGGCAGGCCTGCGCCCAGCCCTTGTCGGCCAGGGACACGGCGTACGGCAGCGTTGCGTTGGTCAGGGCGTAGGTCGAGGTGTTCGGCACCGCACCCGGCATGTTGGCCACGCAGTAGAAGATCGAGTTGTGGACCTCGAAGGTGGGGTCGGCGTGCGTGGTGGGGTGGGTGTCCTCGAAGCAGCCGCCCTGGTCGACGGCGATGTCGACCAGCACCGAGCCGGGCTTCATCTGCGCGACGAGGTCGTTGGTGACCAGCTTGGGCGCCTTGGCACCGGGGATCAGCACGGCCCCGATCACCATGTCGGCCTCGCGCACCTGCTGCTCGATCGCCAGCCTGGACGACGCGAGACCGTGCACGCGGTTGTTGTAGCGCCAGAACGACATCCGCAGCTTGTCGAGGTCGGTGTCGAGCAGGGTCACGTCGGCACCCATGCCGAGGGCGATGTTCGCGGCGTTCTGGCCGGAGACGCCGGCACCGATGATCACCACCTTGGCGTTGGCGACGCCACCGACGCCGCCCATCAGCACCCCGCGTCCGCCCTGGGCCTTGAGCAGCGAGTAGGCGCCGACCTGGGGCGCCAGGCAGCCGGCCACCTCCGACATCGGGTAGAGCAGCGGCAGCCCGCCCGAGGGCAGCTGCACGGTCTCGTAGGCGATCCCGGTCACCTGGCGGGCGATCAGCTCCTCGGTGAGGGGCTTGTCGGCGGCCAGGTGCAGGTAGGTGAAGAGGGTGAGCCCCTCCCGCATCCGGTGGTACTCCTCGGCGATCGGCTCCTTGACCTTGAGCACCATGTCGGCGGTGCCCCAGACCTCGTCCGCGCTGTCGAGGATCTTCGCCCCGGCGGCCTCGAACTCGCTGTCGTCGATCTGCGAGCCGACGCCCGCGCTCTTCTCCACGAAGACTTCGTGGCCGTGTGCCGAGAGCTCGTGCACGCCGATCGGCGTGATCGCGACGCGGTATTCGTGGTTCTTGACTTCCTTGGGGACGCCGACCTTCACCTTCGTACTCCTCACAGACACCGGCCCACCTCGCTGGGAGCCGGTCAGACACTATCCAATGTGACGCCGACCACGACCTGGAGGGACGTCAGAGCGTCCGTGCCACGTCCTCGACGTCCCGCATCGTGCGCAGCACGTTGCGGCAGGTGAGCCTGGCGAGGTCGGCGTCGGACCAGCCGCTCTCACGCAGGGCGGCCAGCAGTCGGGGGTACGACGACACGTCCTCGAGACCCTCGGGCAGCCAGTCGACGCCGTCGTAGTCGCCCCCGAGACCGATGTGGTCGATGCCCGCGACCTCGCGTACGTGGTCGAGGTGGGAAACCACGTCGCCCAGCGTCGCGGGCGGGCACGGCCGCTCCAGCTGGTAGGCCTGCTCCACGGCCATCAGCGCCGGGAGGTCGCGCGGGTCGACCCCCTCCGCGACCGCACGTTGCTCGGCCTCCAGCGACCAGTCGCGGACCGCCTGGTTCACGAAGCGCGGCACGAAAGTGACCAGGCAGGTGCCCCCGTTGCCGGCGAGCCGGGTCAGCACGTCGTCGGGCACGTTGCGCGGGTGGTCGCACACGGCGTACGCCGAGGAGTGGCTGAAGATCACCGGGGCCGTCGTGGTGTCCAGGGCATCGCGCATGGTGTCGGCGCTGACGTGGGAGAGGTCGACGATCATCCCGATCCGGTTCATCTCCGCGACCACGGCCCGACCCTCGTCGCTGAGGCCGCCGAGCACCGGCTCGTCGGTCGCGGAGTCGGCCCACGGCACGTTGTCGTTGTGGGTCAGGGTCAGGTAGCGGACCCCGAGCCGGTGGTAGAGCCGCAGCACGGCCAGGGAGCCGGCGATCTGGTGGCCCCCCTCGGCCCCCATCAGGCAGGCGATCCGGTCACCGTCCCAGGCCTGCTCCACCTCGTCGGCCGTGGTGGCCAGGGCCAGCTGGTCGGGATAGCGGGCGACGAGGGCGTACGCCGCGTCGATCTGCTCCAGCGTGGAGGTCACCGATCGCTCGCCCTCCTGCGTCGGCACGAACACCGACCAGAACTGCGCACCCACCCCTCCGTCCCGCAGTCGCGGCAGGTCGGTCTGGGTCTGCGTCTGTCGCTCCCCCACGTCGTACGCCGCGAGGTCGTAGCCGTTCAGGTCACGCAGCGCCCACAGCAGGTCGTTGTGCCCGTCGATGACAGGGTGGCCGGACAGCACGTCGGACAGGTCGCTCACAGCTCTCCTCGATGCCGCAGGACGACGTACGCCAGCGCGCACGCCGCGATCGGTGACTCGCTGACCCGACCGGCCAGGACCGCGTCGACAAGGTCGTCCACGGGCACCCAGAGCTGCTCCATGTCGGCCTCCTCGTGCTCGAGAGCGAAGTCGCCCCGGCTCGCGGGCCTCAGCTCGCGGGCGAGGTAGCAGAGCTGGCGCTCGCTGGTGATGCCGGCCGAGGGGTACAGGTCGAAGAGCTGTCGCCACTCCCCTGCCTCGAGCTCGGCCTCCTCGCGGAGCTCCCGCCGCGCGGTCTCGAGCGGGTCCTCCCCCGCGGCGTCCCGCAGCCCCGCGGGCAGCTCCAGCATCCGTCCACCGGCGGGGTGGCGGTACTGCCGCAGGCAGCACACCCGCTCCTGCTCGTCGACGGCGAACACGACCACGGCACCCGGGTGCTCGAGGACCCAGCGCTCGAAGGGCTTCTCGCCCTCGGCGCCCGGCCGTCGTACCTCGTCGGCGCGGAGCGCCATCAGCCAGTCGCCGCGGTACAGGTCACGGCTCGCGGTCACCGGCCACGGTCCGGGCAGGTCGCGCAGCTCCGAGTTCATGGCCCGACGCTAGCGGGCGTCTAGAGCCGGCCCGACTTCACGACCCTGCTGAGGAACTGCTGGGTGCGTTCCTCGCGCGGATCCTCGAAGATCTGCTCGGCCGAGCCGTGCTCGAGGATCTGGCCGGCGTCGAGGAAGCACACCTGGCTGGCGACCTCCTTGGCGAAGCCCATCTCGTGGGTGGCCAGGAGCATCGTCAGGCCCTCGTGGGCGAGCTCACGGACGATCTCGAGCACGTCGCCGACGAGCTCGGGGTCGAGGGCGGCGGTGATCTCGTCCAGCAGCATGACCCGCGGCTGCATCGCCAGGGCTCGCACGATCGCGACCCGCTGCTGCTGGCCACCGGACAGGCTGTCGGGATAGGCCGGTGCCTTCTCGGCCATCCCGACCGACTCGAGCAGCTTCATGCCCCGCTCGCGCGCCTCGTCCTTGGACAGGCCACCCACCTTCGTGGGGGCAAGGATCACGTTGTCGATCACCGACATGTGCGGGAACAGGTTGTAGCTCTGGAACACGATCCCCACGTCGCGACGCAAGGCGTTGAGGTCGACCCCGGCCCCCGTCACGCAGTCGCCGTCGATCCGGATCTCACCGGAGCTGATCTCCTCCAGCGCGTTCACGCAGCGCAGCAGCGTGGACTTGCCGGAGCCCGAGGCGCCGATCAGGCAGACCACCTCGTGCCGCTCGACGTTCAGCGAGACGCCCTTGAGCACCTCGTTGCGGCCGAAGGACTTGTGCACCTCGTCGATCTCCAGGAAGGACATGACTACTTCCCCGCCCGGCGAGCCGCGTCTCGATCGATGAGGAAGTCCACGAACCGTGCCTGCGGGATCGTGATCAGGATGAAGAAGAAGGCAGCCAACGTGATGGGCGACAGGTTGAACAGGTCGGACTGGAACAGCTGCGCGACGAGCACCACGTCCAGGATGCCGGCGAACGCGAGCAGAGCCGTGTCCTTCTGCAGGCTGATGAAGTCGTTGAGAAGCGGTGGGATGACCCGCCTGACCGCCTGCGGCACGAGCACGGTGCGCAGGGTCTGGACGTAGCTCAGACCCAGGGAACGAGCTGCCGCGCTCTGACTGGGGTGGATCGACGCGAGTCCCGCGCGGTACACCTCCGACACGTACGCCGAGTACGTCAGGGTCAGCGCCGTGATCCCCAGCCACACGGTGGGCCACTTGGCGGTGGCCGGGATGGCGAGCGGCGTGCCGAAGACGACCAGCAGGATCACCACGATCGCGGGAATTGCGCGGAAGACGTCGCAGTAGACCAGCGCGATGGCACGGAGCGGGGCGCCCGCCCGCCCGGGGAGCATCCGCATGATCGCGATCAGCAGCCCGAAGACCAGCACCAGCACCTGGGCGACGCACGCGACCCAGACGTTGGTCCAGAACGCATGGATCATCTTCGGGAACGCGGCGCGCCAGGCATGCGTCTGGAAGAACGTGTGCGCGACGCCCCCGCCGTAGGCAAGCGACATCAGCAGGAGACCAGCCACGATGATCGCAGCGGCCGAGTACCCCAAGGCGATCTGCGCCTCCTCCCGCCCGGCCGCAGCAGCCCTCCGAGCAGGCACCAGCTCGTCGTTCGCCAACAGGGACCTACGAGCGGCACTCCTGCGGAACGCGAGCAAGGTCGGCCACAACGGGTACAGCGCGAGCAGCACCAGCACCGCGGCCACAACGGTCGAGACGATTCCGCCGCTGTTGTAGTCGCGCAACCTCGTGGCCGCCAACACCATGAGTGCGGCGCCGACCAGGCACAGGACCAGACCCGCCACGGCCAAGCCGGCCACCGGGCGCGGCCGGCCCGGCGTGGGCGTGGGTTGGAGCTCCTCGCTGACGAGGGAAGTCGCGCTCATCCGCGCGGCGTTACTGGATCGCCCACACGGGTACCGAGGACGGGTCGCCACCGAAGGCGGGGCCGAGCCACTGCTTCGACAGGCCGTCGAGGGTGCCGTCGCTCAGCATGGTCGCGATCCCCTGGTTGAGTGCGTCTTCGTTGGCCGAGCCCTGCGGGTAGATCGCACCGTACTTCTCACCGGTGCTGTACTGACCCACGACCTCGAGCTGACCCCCGGTCTTCTTTGCCTCGCCCAGGACGATCGCGGTGTCGAGGAACGCAGCGTCCGCCTGTCCCGAGAGAACGCTCTGGTACAGGGTCGAAGAGTTCGGGTAGATCTTGGTGCTCGCGCACTTGAGCTGGTCCTGGAGGAAGGTCACCGAGGTGGTCCCGGCGTACGCCGCACACGACTTGGTCGTGATGTTGGACTCGGTGACGTCCGCCCCCTTCTTGACGATCACGCCGATGTTGGAGTCGTAGTAGGGCTTGGAGAAGTCGACGACCTTCGCGCGCTCGGGGGTGATCGAGATCTCCGCCAGCGCCAGGTCGAAGGTGTTGGTGCGCCCGGCGACGAGCTGGTCGAAGGACACGTTCTTGACCGTCACCGAGGTGAGGCCGGCCATGTAGGCGAGGTTCGCGGCCATGCAGTACTCGTAGCCGCCGTTGATCGAGTCCGGCGTGGTGCCGTCCCACCAGCCGGGGGCAGGGAGCGTGGTCTCCACGGTCAGCGTCCCCGCACTCACGGGAGTGATCGAGATGCTGTTGGGCTTACCGGTGACCGTGCAGTCGCCGATCTTGGGGGCACCGCTGGCGCCGGTGCCGGCGCTCGGTGCCGAGGAGTTGCTCGAACCGCAGGCCGCGAGGGCCGCGGTGAGCGCGAGAGCGCCTGTGAGAGCCAGAGTGCGCTTGAAATGCATGTGAAAACGCGTCCTTCCGCCGACGTCGAGGCCAAGTGGCCTGGGGGTCAGGCTCGTGCCACGGAGCCGCAGAGTCAAGAACATTCACCCCTTGGACCATGGTGGTGCACCCTTCGCAACACGGGGAGGAACCGTGACCTCATCGAGACGCAGCAGCCCGAGGCGTCGGGATACGGTGGGCCGATGAGCGATGTCGCGAGCCTGACCCGTGAGGAAGCCCGAGAGCGTGCGGAGCTGGTCTCCGTGGAGAGGTACGACGTCGCGGTCGACCTGAGGGCACTGTTCGAGGGCGAGGTCTGGGCGGCCACGTCCACCATCTCGTTCACCTGCCGCACCCCCGGTGCCAGCACGTTCGTGGACTGCGTCGGCCACGTGTCGTCGGTGACCCTCAACGGTCGCGAGCTCGACCCCGCCACGGCCGAGCGCGGCCGCATCCCGCTGCCCGATCTGGCCGCCGACAACGTGCTCGTGGTCAGCTCCGCCCAGCACGACACCAGCAGCGGCAACGCGATCCTGCGGACCGTCGACCCCAACGACAAGCTGGTCTACATCTGGTCGACGTTCGAGCCCGACATGGCGCGCTTCGCCTGGGCCTGCTTCGACCAGCCCGACCTCAAGGCACCGCACGGCATCGTCGTCGACGCGCCGGAGACCTGGACGGTCACGAGCAACTCCGCCCCCGACTCGGTCACCGACCTCGACGGCGCGGCGGGCGGCGGTCGGCGCTGGACCTTCGCCGACACCCCGCCCCTGTCCACCTACGTGACGGTCGTCAACGCCGGCCCTTTCCACGAGCTCCGCTCGAGCAGGGGCGGCTACGACCTCGGCCTCTACTCCCGGCAGTCGCTCAAGCAGTACCTCGAGCGCGACGCCGAGGAGCTCTTCGACCTCACCGACCGCGGCCTGGCGTTCTTCGGTGAGCGCTTCGGCCAGCCCTTCGCCCAGGAGCGCTACGACCAGGTGTTCGTGCCCAACATGGGCGGCGCGATGGAGAACTGGGGATCGGTCACCTGGACCGACAGCGTGCTCTACCGCAGCACCCCGACCTACGGTCAGCGCTCCGTGCGCGCCCAGATCCTGCTGCACGAGATGGCCCACATGTGGTTCGGCGACCTGGTCACCATGCAGTGGTGGGACGACCTCTGGCTCAACGAGGCCTTCGCCTCGTGGGCCTCCAACTGGGCCGCGGTCAACTGCACCGACGACTTCACCGACGAGTGGGCGACCTTCCTCGCGGGCGGGAAGATGGCCGGCTACCGGCAGGACATGTCGCCGGCCACCCATCCGATCCGCGGCGAGGTGCCCGACGTCGCCCAGGCGATGGCCAACTTCGACGCGATCACCTACACCAAGGGAGCCAGTGTCCTCAAGCAGCTGATGGCGTACGTCGGGGAGGACGCCTTCGTCGAGGGCCTGCGCGGCTACTTCCGGGAGCACGCCTGGGGCAACACCGTGCTCGCCGACCTGATGAGCTCGATCGGCGACGCCGCCGGGCGTGACCTCGACGACTGGACGGTCGCCTGGCTCGACCGGGCCGGTACCGACACCCTCCGCCTGACCGACGGCGCGATCACGGCGACCTCCCCCGACGACGGGGCGCCGCGGCCGCACCGGCTCGACGTCGGCTGCTACGCCGTCTCCGAGACCGGCCTGACCCTGGTGGACACCGTCTCCGTCGAGACCGCCGGAGACACCACCGAGGTCCAGCTGCCGGCCGCGGACCTCCACCTGCTGAACGCCGCCGACCTGACGTTCGCCGCCGTCCGCCCCGACGCCGACTCCGTCCGGGTGCTCCTCGACCGCGCCGCCGAGCTGCCGGAGGCCGTGGACCGGGCGATGGCCGTGGTCACCGGCTTCCAGATGCTCTACGACGGCGAGCTCCCGGGCCCGGAGCTGTTCTCGTGCGTCCTGGGGCTCCTCGCCGGCGAGCGCAGCCCGAGCCTGGTGGAGCCCTTCCTCAACGTCGCCCTCGAGGTCGCCCAGCGCTGGACCCCCAACGGCGACATCCCGGTCCAGCTCGAGCACCTCGCGGTGATGGCCGCCGGCCTGGCCGACGACCCCGAGCACACCACCCCGGCGCTGCGGACCCTGGCCGCGGCTGCCACCAGCGACGAGCACTTCCGCCGCCTGGACTCCGCCGCCGAGTCCGACAACGACCTGGCCTGGCGGGTCGCCACCCGCCGCGCCGCCCTGGGTCGCTACGACGACGACGCGGTCGAGTCGCTGCTCCAGCGCGATCCCGACCCCGACGCCGCCATGCGGGCGCTGGCGGTGCGCACCGCGCAGCCCGACACCGCTGCCAAGGACGAGGCCTGGGTGCATCTCTTCGACAAGCGCGACGTGCCCGGCGGTCCGATGATGGGCAACATGATCCGCGCCTTCTGGCAGCCGCAGCAGGACGACGTGCTCGCGCCGTACGGCGACCGCTTCCTCGACGCGATCCCGGCCCTGGCCGGCGGCGGCATGCTCACCGTGTTCGGGCTGATGTACGGCATGTTCCCGCAGGTGGCCGACGACGACTTCCTGGCCCGGGCCACGAGCGTCGCGGCCGAGCCGGGCTGCGACCCGACGGTGCGCGCGGCCCTGCTGATCGGCGCCGACACGCTGACCCGGATGAACCGAGCCCGCCGAGCCTGAGTTCGGGGCGCCCGCGGTCAGTCGTCCGCGGGCTCGCGGCGCAGCTTGGACTCGTCGATCGGGAACCGCTCGGCACGCTGCCGCTCGATCGCGGCCCCCACCAGCCCGGCGAACAGCGGGTGCGGGCGGGTCGGGCGGGAACGCAGCTCCGGGTGGGCCTGGGTGCCGACGTAGTAGGGGTGCACGTCGCGCGGCAGCTCGACGAACTCGACGAGGTCGAGGTCGGGGTTGGTGCCGGAGAACACCAGCCCGGCTGCCGCCAGCTGCTCGCGGTAGTGGTTGTTGACCTCGTAGCGGTGCCGGTGGCGCTCCTCGATCCGGGCCTCGCCGTACACCTGCCGGGCGATCGAGCCGGCGGTGAGCTCGGCGGGGTAGAGACCGAGCCGCATGGTGCCGCCGAGGTCACCGGCACCGTCCACGTAGGACTTCTGCTCCTCCATGGTGGCGATCACCGGCTCGGGGCAGTCGGGGTCGAACTCCGTGGAGGCCGCCTTCTCGAGGCCCGCGACGTTGCGGGCGTACTCGATCACCATGCACTGCAGGCCCAGGCACAGGCCCAGCGTCGGGATGCCGTGGATCCGGGCGTAGGTCAACGCACCGAGCTTGCCGTCGAGTCCGCGGATGCCGAAGCCACCGGGCACGCAGACCGCGTCGACGTCGTGGAGCTCGCGGGCGGCACCGTGCGGGTCGGCGCACTCGTCGGACGGCACCCACTTCAGGCGGACGGCGGCCTCGTGCGCGAAGCCGCCGGCGCGCAGCGCCTCGGCCACCGAGAGGTAGGCGTCGTGGAGGTCGATGTACTTGCCGACCAGTGCGACGGTGACCTCCTCCTGGGGATGGTGCACCTTGCGGAGCAGGTCGTCCCAGGTGGTCCAGTCGACGTCGCGGAAGGGCAGGTCGAGCCGGCGCACGACGTAGGCGTCGAGGCCCTCGCGGTGCAGCACCTTGGGGATGTCGTAGATCGACGGCGCGTCCGCGGCGGTGACCACGGCGTCCTGGTCGACGTCGCACATCTGGCTGATCTTCTTCTTGATCCCGTCCGGGATCTCGCGGTCGGCCCGGCACACGATGGCGTCGGGCTGGATGCCGATCGAGCGCAGCGCCGCCACCGAGTGCTGGGTCGGCTTGGTCTTCAGCTCGCCGGACGGGCCGATGTAGGGCACCAGGGAGACATGGAGGAAGAAGCAGTTGTCGCGGCCGATGTCCTGGCGCACCTGGCGGGCGGACTCGAGGAACGGCAGCGACTCGATGTCACCGACCGTGCCACCGATCTCGGTGATCACCACGTCGACGCCCGGCGTACCGCCGTGGCCGCCCATGGCCAGGATGCGTTCCTTGATCTCGTTGGTGATGTGCGGGATCACCTGGACGGTGTCACCGAGGTAGTCGCCGCGGCGCTCCTTGGCGATCACGCTCGAGTAGACCTGCCCGGTGGTGACGTTGGCCTTCTGGCCCAGGTCGGTGTCGAGGAACCGCTCGTAGTGCCCGATGTCCAGGTCGGTCTCGGCTCCGTCGTCGGTGACGAACACCTCGCCGTGCTGGAACGGGTTCATGGTGCCCGGATCGACGTTCAGATAGGGGTCCAGCTTCTGCATGGTGACCCGGAGACCACGGGAGCTGAGCAGCCGCCCGAGGCTGGAGGCCGTGAGCCCCTTGCCGAGTGAGGAGGCGACGCCTCCGGTGACGAATACGTGCTTGGTGACGGGCGCCGGCTTCACGGGGTTCCATCCTACCCGAGTGGTGCCGCACCGGTGACACCCGACGCACCGAAGGATCCGCCGGGGGTTCGCCACGACCGGATCAGGGCCAGCACCGATGCAACCTGGCCGGCCGTGGTCTCGGCACCGTCGACCGCCGCCGCGACCTTGGTCACGCCGTCCTGGCGCAGCCCGACCAGGTCGGGCGCGGCGGTGTCACCGATCACGACCACCCCGCGGGACCGGGCCGCGAGTCCGCTCACCAGGCCGTCGGCGATCGCCTGGTCGAGGTCGTGGCCGAGCACCAGCAGGACCAGCGGCGCCGTACCGGGCTGGTTGCCCTGCGCGTCGTGGGGCACCGTCACCAGGTGGGCGGCGACCATGCTCTGACGTACGGCGGACACGTCGTCGTTGACCTGGCCGACGCTGTTGCCACGGTTGGCGGCCGCGACGGCCAGGAGCTCGCCGATCCGCGGGTAGGTGGTGGCGCTCCGGTCGAGGTGGGCGTGCAGCTGCTTGCCGAGCTCGGCGCCGAGGGTGTCCACGAGGCTCTTCTGCTGGGGGTCCACCAGCTGCGAGCCCAGCGCATAGGTGCCCGACACCTGCCCACCGGCGGCCTTGACCTGGGCCGTGACCGCGGCGACCGTGGCCGGATCGGCACCGGGGGCGGTCAGCACCGCCACGGGCCGGCGGGACAGGCCGTTGCCGTAGAGCCGGGTGGCCACGGCACCGGCGAAGGCGTCGGCGTAGCCGGCCTGGGGGGCCGGCTGGTGGACCGCGGGTCCGGGTGCGGCGCTGGAGCCGGTGTCGGTCAACGGGCCGGCGCCGAGCGCGATGCCCGTGGCCAGGGCGAGCAGGACACCGACGAGGGGTACGGCGTACCCGCGCGAGCGGATCACCCGAACCACCGGCGGAGCAGTTCGTGGAGCTGGTCGCGGAGGTCGAGCGCCCACTGGTGGCCGACCTGGGTGGACGCGATCGCGGCGGCGACGGCCAGCAGCCCGATCAGCAGCACGAGGTAGGCGTGGCGGGCACGGAGCTGACCGGAGTAGAGCATCGGCACGGCGCGGGCGTCGACCAGGCGCGAGCCGACCTTGAGGCGGGTCATGTAGCCACTGGCCAGGGCGTCGCGACCACCGTCGAGGAACTCCTCGAGGGTGCCGCGGACTCCTACAGCGATGATCGGCCCGCTGCCGCACGCGTCGGCCAGGAGCAGCGCGGCGTCGGCGGGCGCCGCCGTCGTCTGCATCGCGACCCGGCGTACGCCCACCCGCTCGAAGCGCTCGGCCTCGGCTCCCCCGGAGCGCACGCCGCCGGGAGCCTCGGTCACCACGACGTCCCGGGCGGCACGGAGCTCGCGGGCCGCGGGGATGTCCTCGGCCCGCGAGTCCAGGACGATCACGTCGGGCCGCACGCCGGCGGCGCGAGCGACCTCGACGCCTCCCGCGACCGCGATCACCACGGGGCGCACCTCACGCAGGTAGCGCCGCAGCAGCCGGAGCTCGGCCGCGTCGTCGGGCCCCTGCGCGACGACGACCACCGGTCGCTCGTCGAGGCGGGTCCGCAGCCGGGGTACGCCGTCGCCGTGCAGCAGCAGGGCTTCCTCACGTCGGAGGAACTCGGCGCTGGTGTGGGTCAGCGTGCTCAGCTGGGTGGCGAGTCCGGCCCGAGCCGCCGTCAGCTGGCCCTCGACGTCCGCCGCGCTGAGCATCCGGCCGCGCGCCACGACGGCGCCGTCCACGGACACCGAGCCGTCGGTGTGGAGACGGACCCGGCTGCCGTCGGGGATGGCGTCCATCGGGGACCGGCCGTCGACGCCGGTGAGCTGGTCGACCAGCACGATCCCGGCCCGGACCAGGATCTGGGGTCCGCGGTTGGGGAACCGCCCGGAGATCATCGCCGACTGGTTGAGGACCGCGGCCACTCCGGCCTCCACCAGGGCCTCCGCGGTGGAGCCGTCGAGGTCGAGGTGGTCGACGACCGCGATGTCTCCCGAGCCCAGCCGCGGCAGCAGGTCGGTGGTACGGCGTCCGTGCGGGCGGGACCGGTCGGTGCGCGCGGTCCCGACGATCCCGGCGGCGTCGGTCTGGGGGCGGGTCCTGAGCTTCATGACCGATTCATCTTGTCAGCCGATACGGGGCGGGCCGGGGAGGCAGGGAACCCCCGGCGAGTCGGCGCCCGGAGCTCAGGAGGACTGGCCGGCGGCGGCCAGCAGCTCGCGAGCGTGGGCCAGGGCGGTGGCGGAGTCCTCCATACCGGCCAGCATCCGCGACAGCTCCCGCTCGCGGCCGGCCGGGTCGAGCACGGTCAGGCCCGAGGTGGTCACCGACCCGTCGCTCGCCTTCTCCACCAGCACATGCCGGTCGGCGTACGCCGCGACCTGGGGCAGGTGGGTGACCACCAGCACCTGGGCGGTGGCGGCCAGGCGGGCCAGACGCCGCCCGACCTCCACGGCTGCCTTGCCACCGACCCCGCTGTCGACCTCGTCGAACACGAAGGTGGGCACCGGACTGGTGCCGGCCAGGGCTACCTCGAGGGCCAGCATCACCCGCGAGAGCTCACCGCCCGAGGCACCTTTGTGCAGCGGGCGCGGCTCGCTGCCGGTGTTGGCGGTCAGCAGGAACTCGACCTCGTCGACTCCCGACGAACCGAACCGCAGGTGCCGGTCACCGACCTCGAGCCCGTCTGCGGTGACCGTCTGTCGCACCACCACCTCGAGCACGGCGTGCGGCATGGCGAGCAGGTCGAGCTCACCGGTCAGCTCCGTCGACAGTCTGAGCGCGGCTTCTGCCCGAGCCCGGGAGAGGGTCTCGGCCGCCGGCCCGAGGCGGGCCCGCAGCTCACGGCGTCGCTCCCCCAGCCGCGTGATCTGGTCGTCGGTGTCGTCGAGGTCCGCGAGCCGGGCGGCGGACGCCTCGGCCCACGCCAGCACCTCGGTGACCGACTCGCCGTACTTGCGGGTCAGGGCGGTCAGTGCGGCCCGGCGCTCGGACACCGCGGCCAACCGGGCCGGGTCGGTGTCGAGGCTGGTCGCGTAGCCGGCGACGTCGGCGGCGACGTCGGAGAGCAGGTAGGTGATCTCGGCGACCCGGTCGGCGAGCTCACCGGCTGCGGGATCGTGGTCGCGGACGCCCTCCAGCAGGGTGCGGGCCGCCGCCACCGCGGCCAGCGCGTCGGGCTGGCCGTCGTCGGAGGAGAGCACCTCCCGTGCCGACTCCGCGGCCGTGCGCAGCGTGTCGGCGTGCCCGAGGCGTCGCTCCTCCTCGGCCAGCGCGTCGTCCTCGCCGGGCTCGGGGGTCACCGCCTGGATCTCGCCGAGCCCGAACCGGAGCAGGTCTGCCTCGCGGGCCCGCTCGCGTGCGGTGGCGACGACCTCGGCGAGCTCGCGCTCGGTCTTCAGCAGGTCGCTGTGCAGCGCGCGGTAGTCGGCCAGCAGGGCCGCCACGGTCTCTCCGGCATAGCTGTCCAGCGCGTCGCGCTGGGCCCGCGGCTGGAGCAGGCGGTGCTGGTCGGCCTGCCCGTGCACGGCCACCAGCGGCTCGGTGACCTCGGCGAGCCGGGATACCGGCACCGCGGCGCCGCCGACGAACGCCTTCGAGCGGCCCTCCGCGGTGAGGTTGCGCGCGAAGATCACCTGCGACTCCTCGACCTCGCCACCGGCCGCCTCGACGGCCTCGACGACGTGCGGCAGGGCGGCGACGTGCACCGAGCCCTCCACCCGGGCCGAGCGGCTGCCGACTCGGACGGCGCCGCTGTCGGCGCGCCCGCCGAGGAGCAGACCGAGCGCGGTGACCACCATCGTCTTGCCGGCGCCGGTCTCACCGGTGATCACGGTCAGCCCGGGCCCCAGCTCGAGGGTGGCCGACTCGATCACCCCCAGTCCGCTGATCCGCAGCTCCTCAAGCATCGCCATCTCCGCGCCGACGACGCTCGCTGGCTCCGCGCCAGCCCTCGACCGGCAGTCCGAACTTCGCGACCAGCCGGTCGGTGAACGGCGCCTCGTGCAGCCGCACCAAGCGCACCGGTCGCGCGCCACGACGGACCTCGATCCTGGCTCCCGGCGGGAGGTCGACCGTCCGCCGCCCGTCGCACCACAGCACGCCGGCCGCCTCGGCCTTGGCGATCACCTCGACCGCCAGCACCGATGTCGGGGCGACCACCAGCGGGCGGGCGAACAGCGCGTGGGCACTGATCGGCACCATCAGCAGCGCCTCCACCCCCGGCCAGACCACGGGACCGCCGGCGCTGAAGTTGTACGCCGTGGAGCCGGTCGGCGTGGCGCACACCACGCCGTCGCAGCCCCACCGGGACAGCGGGCGGCCGTCGATCTCCACCACGACCTCGAGCATCCGCTCGCGCGCCGCCTTCTCCACACTCGCCTCGTTGAGGGCGAAGGTGCTGGTCACCAGCTCGCCGTCACGGAACACCGAGACGTCGATGGTCAGCCGCTCCTCCCAGGTGTAGCGCCGCTCCACGATCGCGTCGATGGTCGACGCCACGTCGTCGTACTCCGCCTCGGCCAGGAACCCGACATGGCCGAGGTTGACGCCGAGGATGGGGGTGCCGCTCTCGCGCGCGACCTCGGCGGCCCGCAGGATCGTGCCGTCGCCGCCGATCACGACGACCAGCTCGCAGTCGGCGCTGGGGTCGCCGGCGTCGGCGATCTCGACGGCATCGCCGGCCTCGATGCCCAGCGCAGCCGCCTCGTCGGCCAGCAGCCGGACGCGGATCTCGTGACCGGTCAGCGCGTCGACCAGCTGCGCGGCGACGTCGTGCGCCTCGGGTCGCCCCGGGTGGGCGAGCAGGAGCACACGACGCTGGTCGGTCATTCCTCCACCCTCTCACCCGGCACCGACGTCGTCCCGGCCGACACCACGGCCCTCAGCCGTGCGTCCGCCACGGTGGCGGGTCCGCGACGCAGCCAGACGAAGAACTCGACGTTCCCCGAGGGCCCCGGCAGCGGGCTGGTGACCACGTCGCGCAGCCCCCAGCCGCGTTGGTCCGCGGCAGCGACCACGGTGCGTACGGCGTCCACGCGCAGGTCGGGATCGCGGACCACGCCGCCCTTGCCGACCCGGTCACGTCCGACCTCGAACTGCGGCTTGACCATCAGCACCAGGTCGCCGTCGTCCGCGGTCACCGAGATCAGGGGGTCGAGCACCAGCGTGAGGGAGATGAAGGAGAGATCACCGACCACCACGTCGACCGGATCGCCGATCAGGGTGAGATCCAGCTCGCGGACGTTGGTCCGGTCGTGGACGACGACCCGCTCGTCCTGACGGATCCGCCAGGCCAGCTGGCCGTAGCCCACGTCGACCGCGACCACCTCGCGAGCCCCGGCCCGCAGCAGCACGTCGGTGAATCCACCCGTCGACGCACCCGCATCCAGGCACCGACGCCCCGACACGACCAGACCGGCCGGCTCGAAGGCGCCCAGCGCCCCGGCCAGCTTGTGCCCTCCCCGGGAGACGTACTCCTCACCGCCCGGGATCGCCGGGTCCGCGCTCACCACCAGGGCGACATCGGTGCTCACCCCGGTGGCCGGCTTGGTGGCGCGGGCGCCGGCCACCCGCACCCGGCCGTCGGCGATCAGCTCGGCGGCGTGGTCGCGGGACCGCGCCAGGCCACGGCGTACCAGCTCGGCATCCAGCCGGAGGCGACGAGGCACGCGGTCACGCCGGGTCGTCGGCCGCCGGCCCTGTCGGAGCGTCCAGGGCCGAGCGGAGGGTGTCGTGGGCGCGTTCGAACCTCGCCAGGTGCTGGTCCAGGGGCAGCTCGTCGAGCTCGTCGATCTCCGCCAGCACCGCGTCGACGCTCGGCAGGCCGGTCCGGATCGGGGACTCGGCCCCGGCGGCGTCGGGGGCGTCGTCCTCCGGGACGGCGTCCTCCACGACGGCGTCCTCCGGGTCGACCTCCTCCGGGCCGATCTCCTCGGGGCGGATCTCCTCCGGGCCGGGCGCGCGCGACTGCTCGGTCATGGCCGCAGGCTACCCTCGCCGGTCGTCAGGCGCGGGAGCCACCACACCGGAGATGTCGGCGGGCTCCCCGGCGGCATCGAGCCCGCTCCACAGCGCCGGCCCGACGCAGGCCCACCACGCGTCACCGCTCCCCGAGCCCTCGACCACGAGTCGGCCGTCGACGACCCGGGCGGTCCACCCCTCGGCCGTCCAGGACTCGTCGTGCTGCCCGGCACGCACCCCCGGACGCCCCAGCACCCCCAGGTCGTGGCCGATCCAGGTGGGGCGCTGGTCGGGGCGCGCCCGCGCCAGCTCGGCGAGGTCGGTGACCCCGGTCAGCACCAGCAGCGAGTCGATCCCGGCACGGTGGGCACCGGCGATGTCGGTGTGCAGGCTGTCGCCGACCATCAGCGGGCGCGCTCCGCCCACCCGTCGCAGAGTCTCGTCGAACAGCGGCTTCTCCGGTTTGCCGGCGACCACCGGGTCCACGTCCGCGAACTCGCTGATCATCCTGACCAGCGTGCCGTGCCCGGGAGCCGGACCGTCGCCGGTCGGAAGGGTCGGGTCGGTGTTGGTCGCCCACCACGGGAGACCGTTGCGGATCCGTACCGCCGCCTGCATGATCACCTTCCACCTGACCTCCGGCGCGTAGCCCGAGACGATCGCGACAGCCGACTCCACGTCGACGTCCACCGGCTCCAGTTCCTGCTCACGCAAGGCCTCGAGCAGCCCGTCGGTACCCAGCACCGCGATTGCCGCACCCGCACCGACCCGGGAGCGCAGCAACCGCGCCGCCGCCTGTGACGACGTCACGACGTCGGCGGGGGCCGCCTCGATGCCGAGCTCGCGCAGGTGTGCCGCCACCTGCACCGGGGTCCGCGAGGCGTTGTTCGTGATGAACGCGACCTGAGCTCCGGCTCGTCTCGACCACGCGATCCCCTCGGGGGCGCCGGCCACGACCCGGCCGTCGACGTAGACCACGCCGTCGAGGTCGAACATCAGGAGGTCGTAGGTCTCCGCGAGCGCCTGCTCACGTGCGTCTGCCACTGACTGGCTCCTCGTTGGTTGCGCCTACGATGCACCGATGGAGTCCGGCCCATCCACGGCCCCGCCGTACGTCGCGGGGCCGCTGACGCTGACACCGTTCCGGGCGTTCTCCCTGACCCCGCGGCGGGTCGGCGACCCAGCCTCGGCGCGTGCTTTCGCGCGACCCTACCGCGGGGTCCCGCACCGCCTCGCGGTGTGGCTGCGCCGCGGACTGGCCAGCCGGGACGCCACCCCGGCGATCTATCTGCACGAGTACTCCGAGTCGGGACTGACCATTCGCGGGCTGGTCGGCTGCATCGACGTCTCCCACCACGCCACGAGCGTCGCGGACTGCCAGATCTTCCCGCACGAGGGAGTCCACCCCCAGCAGGTCGACGAGCTGGCCGCCCGGATGGACGAGATGCGCATCAACCCGGCCCCGATCCTGCTTGTCCATCACGGCCCGGCAGCGATCCGGGAGCTCGTCGGCCAGCTGAGGGAGACCGACCCGCAGCGCGAGTACGTCGACCACGCCGGCCAGGAGCACCGGGTCTGGGCGATCACCGATCCCCAGCAGCAGGACACGATCGCGGCGGCCCTCGCCGACGCGCGCCTGTTGGTCGCCGACGGGCACCACCGCTACGCCGCCTACGTCTCGCTCGAGTCACGAACCTCCAGCAAGGCCAACCGCCGGGGGCTGGCCATGATCATCGACCACGAGGACACCGCACTCTTCCTCGGCGCGATCCACCGGATCCTGCACGGCGTCCGGATCAGCGACCTGCTCTCCTCGGCGGAGGCGGCCGGAGCCACCATCACGCGGATCGCCGGCGACGACGCCGTCAGCGAGCTGAGAGCGGACACGTTGGTCTTGACCGATGGCCGGGAGTGGGCCACCGTGCAGCTCGACGTGCCGCCCGGCCAGGCCGCCGTCCAGCTGGTCGACGATGTGCTGATCTCGCGCCTGCCCCGCCCGCCCCAGAAGGTGGCCTTCGCCCACTCCCTGCAGCAGGCGATGGACCAGGTCCGGCCCGGGCAGGTCACCGCAGCGCTCCTGCCGGCCGTCGACCTGGACGTGGTGCTCAGCGTCGTCCGCTCCGGCGGGCTCCTGCCCGAGAAGGCCACGTCGTTCCAGCCCAAGCCCAACCTCGGGAGCTTCATCCGGCTGCTCGACGAATGAGCCTGGCCGCGGCCACCTCGATCTCGCACCTCGAGGCGCGGCCCCCGCCGGCCGGAGCGAAGAACCGTCTCCGCAGGCTGCCCTTGACCTCGACCACGTCACCGCTGCGCCAACGCGCCACCGATCGTGCCGGGCGGCGCTCCCAGACGACACAGTCCAGAGTGTCGACGGTGGCCCGCGAGGTCGACGAGGGCGGCCTTGCGACGATCAACCGGAACTTCCACAGCTCGGACCCGCTCGGCAGGACCTGTTCCTCGGCCGGCGCCGACACCCGCCCGACCAGCACCACCTCGTTGGACTCGGCGAGCCCCTTCTCCGGTGTGCCCATGTGCACCACCTCCTCGACCTCCACCCTGGGGCACGGGACCGACCAGATCGGGCCGGCCGAACAGAGGCTGTGGGAACACAGGGCGCGGCCATCGACTGTGGACGGCAATCGGGCCGGAATGTCCGGTAAATGCACTGAAGGGGCCACCTCGCGGTGACCCCTTCAGCAATAGATGTTCGGCGGCGTCCTACTCTCCCACAGCCTGTCGGTTGCAGTACCATTGGCGCTGGCTGGCTTAACTTCCGGGTTCGGGATGGGTCCGGGTGTTTCCCTGTCGCTATGGCCGCCGTAACGTGGTGAACCTTATGGTGTTGTTTTCCCATGTCCCTGTCCCCCGGGTTTTCACACACGTGTTGGTGTGGGTGTTTGGGGGTTGGGTTTGTTGGTTCAGATTCTGGTAGTGGACGCGGGCACAAGTTCTTTGGTGTGTTGGGGGTGTGGGTGACAAGCCCTCGGCCTATTAGTACCGGTCGGCTGGGCATTGCTGCTGTACACCTCCGGCCTATCAATCCCGTGTTCTGCGGGTGGCCTTACCCCATCTTGTGGGTGGGAAACCTTATCTTGAAATGTGCTTCCCGCTTAGATGCGTTCAGCGGTTATCACGTCCGGACGTAGCTAACCAGCGGTGCCCCTGGCGGGACAACTGGCACACCAGAGGTTCGTCCATCCCGGTCCTCTCGTACTAGGGACAGCTTTTCTCAAGTTTCCTGCGCGCGCGGCGGATAGGGACCGAACTGTCTCACGACGTTCTAAACCCAGCTCGCGTGCCGCTTTAATGGGCGAACAGCCCAACCCTTGGGACCTACTCCAGCCCCAGGATGCGACGAGCCGACATCGAGGTGCCAAACCATCCCGTCGATATGGACTCTTGGGGAAGATCAGCCTGTTATCCCCGGGGTACCTTTTATCCGTTGAGCGACACCCCATCCACATGGTGGTGCCGGATCACTAGTTCCGACTTTCGTCCCTGCTCGACATGTCTGTCTCACAGTCAAGCTCCCTTGTGCACTTACACTCGTCACCTGATTGCCAACCAGGCTGAGGGAACCTTTGAGCGCCTCCGTTACATTTTAGGAGGCAACCGCCCCAGTTAAACTACCCATCAGGCACTGTCCCTGGCCCAGATCATGGGCCTAGGTTAGACATCTAATACGACCAGAGTGGTATTTCAACGTTGACTCCACTCCCACTGGCGTGGGGGTTTCACAGTCTCCCACCTATCCTACACAAGCCGTACCAAACACCAATACCAAACTATAGTAAAGGTCCCGGGGTCTTTCCGTCCTGCCGCGCGTAACGAGCATCTTTACTCGTAGTGCAATTTCGCCGAGTCCATGGTTGAGACAGCGCCCAAGTCGTTACTCCATTCGTGCAGGTCGGAACTTACCCGACAAGGAATTTCGCTACCTTAGGATGGTTATAGTTACCACCGCCGTTTACTGGGGCTTAAGTTCGAGGCTTCACCACCGAAGTGGTTGACCCGTCCCCTTAACCTTCCAGCACCGGGCAGGAGTCAGTCCGTATACATCGTCTTGCGACTTCGCACGGACCTGTGTTTTTAGTAAACAGTCGCTTGGGCCTGGTCTCTGCGACCCTTCACGCTTCCCCCAGCTAGTGGGTTGACGCTCCGGGTCCCCCTTCTCCCGAAGTTACGGGGGCATTTTGCCGAGTTCCTTAACCATGGTTTGCTCGATCGCCTTGGTATTCTCTACCTGATCACCTGAGTCGGTTTGGGGTACGGGCGGCGCATGGCTCGCTAGAGGTTTTTCTTGGCAGCATAGGATCACCCACTTCACCACTGATGGCTCCGCGTCAGATCTCACACGTCACATTGAAGTGAGGGCGGCGGATTTGCCTACCGCCCGTGCTACGTCCTTGCCCGTGGTCTACCATCGCCACGGTTGGGCTACCTTCCTGCGTCACCCCATCGCTTGACTACTACCGGTTCGGGTCCCACGCTCTGCTCCGCCGCCGCGCCCCGAAGGGTCTGGTCAGCGAAGTTTCGGATGGTTAGCATCACCGGGTTCGTCAGGGGCGCCATGTTGCCGGTACGGGAATATCAACCCGTTGTCCATCGACTACGCCTGTCGGCCTCGCCTTAGGTCCCGACTTACCCAGGGCAGATTAGCTTGACCCTGGAACCCTTGATCATTCGGCGGAGGAGTTTCTCACTCCTCATTCGCTACTCATGCCTGCATTCTCACTCGTGCCGCCTCCACCCCTGGATCACTCCGGGACTTCACTGGCGGCACGACGCTCCCCTACCCATCCACACACCTGAACCAACCGGACAAGCCGGCGGCTTGGTCAACGCGTGAATGCCATAGCTTCGGCGGATGACTTGAGCCCCGCTACATTGTCGGCGCGGAATCACTTGACCAGTGAGCTATTACGCACTCTTTCAAGGGTGGCTGCTTCCAAGCCAACCTCCTGGTTGTCACTGCGACTCCACATCCTTTTCCACTTAGTCACCGCTTAGGGGCCTTAGCTGATGGTCTGGGCTGTTTCCCTCTCGACTACGGAGCTTATCCCCCGCAGTCTCACTGCTGCGCTCTGACTTACCGGCATTCGGAGTTTGGCTAACGTCAGTAACCTGGTCGGGCCCATCGGCTATCCAGTGCTCTACCTCCGGCAAGAAACACGCAACGCTGCACCTAAATGCATTTCGGGGAGAACCAGCTATCACGAAGTTTGATTGGCCTTTCACCCCTATCCACAGGTCATCCCCTCCATTTTCAACTGAAGTGGGTTCGGTCCTCCACGTCGTCTTACCGACGCTTCAACCTGCCCATGGATAGATCACTTCGCTTCGGGTCTTGATCGTGCTACTGAACCGCCCTCTTCGGACTCGCTTTCGCTACGGCTCCCCCACACGGGTTAACCTCGCAACACAACACAAACTCGCAGGCTCATTCTTCAAAAGGCACGCCATCACCCACCCACCCCCGAAGGGATGCCAGGCTCTGACGGATTGTAGGCACACGGTTTCAGGTACTATTTCACTCCCCGCCAGGGGTACTTTTCACCTTTCCCTCACGGTACTTGTCCGCTATCGGTCATCAAGAAGTATTTAGGCTTGACGGGTGGTCCCGCCAGATTCACACGGAATTTCACGAGTTCCGTGTTACTTGGGTACGTGCTCACGAAGAGTGCGGCTTACACCTACGGGACTATCACCCTCTACGGTGCCACTTTCCAATGGACTTCAACTTCACCACACCTTGATCACTTCGCAACCGGCCAGCAGCCCGGTAACAAACACGCCCCACAACCCCGCTCCAGCAACCCCTGCCAGGTATCACACTGAAACGGTTTAGCCTGATCCGCTTTCGCTCGCCACTACTCACGGAATCACTATTGTTTTCTCTTCCTGTGGGTACTGAGATGTTTCACTTCCCCACGTTCCCTCCACACGCCCTATTTCATTCAGGCGCGGGTAACTGGACATGACTCCAGCTGGGTTTCCCCATTCGGACACCCCCGGATCAACGCTCGGTTGCCAACTCCCCAGGGCTTATCGCAGGCTCCTACGTCCTTCATCGGCTCTTGATGCCAAGGCATCCACCATGTGCCCTTCACAGCTTGTCACACACACCACCAACCCAACCCACCCACACCAACCCGCCCCACCACGCACAAAAACCGCCCCACCCCGACCACCACACCCCCACCTACAGGGCACAGCAACCAGACCACGACGGCACCACATGGAAACAACAGATCAGCAGCGGGCACACCAGGCTGGTGATGCACACTCGACACAACTACAAAAGAATTTGATGCTCGCGTCCACTATCCAGATCTCAAACAACAACCCCACACCCACACACCACCCCCCCGTACCGGAGGAGCCCGCGCAGGCCGGGAACCAAGCAACCACACCCCACCACCCCCACCGACGACCCCCACCCCCCACCACAGGCAGGAGCTGGACGCCGGCACGGCCGGGACGGATCCGGGTCTGATTCCTCAGAACCCCAACAGTGTGCCCCCACCCACCAGACCAGAACCACACTGCTCACCTAGGAGCAGCAGGCCCGGACCCGGCATACCGGGCGGGGAGATGTCGATGATTCCACTAGTGAACACCACCATGTCGCCGACACCACCAGACCCCCCGCGGACGCGGGAGGCACGGATGCCGTGCTGGGTGCGTGCTCCTTAGAAAGGAGGTGATCCAGCCGCACCTTCCGGTACGGCTACCTTGTTACGACTTCGTCCCAATCGCCAGCCCCACCTTCGACCACTCCCCCCACACAAGGTGGTTGGGCCATGGGCTTCGGGTGTTGCCGACTTTCGTGACGTGACGGGCGGTGTGTACAAGGCCCGGGAACGTATTCACCGCAGCGTTGCTGATCTGCGATTACTAGCGACTCCGACTTCATGGGGTCGAGTTGCAGACCCCAATCCGAACTGAGACCGGCTTTTTGGGATTCGCTCCCCCTCACGGGATCGCAGCCCTTTGTACCGGCCATTGTAGCATGCGTGAAGCCCTGGACATAAGGGGCATGATGACTTGACGTCATCCCCACCTTCCTCCGAGTTGACCCCGGCAGTCTCCTATGAGTCCCCATCACCCCGAAGGGCATGCTGGCAACATAGAACGAGGGTTGCGCTCGTTGCGGGACTTAACCCAACATCTCACGACACGAGCTGACGACAGCCATGCACCACCTGTACACCGACTAAAAGGGGCTCCATCTCTGGAGCTTTCCGGCGTATGTCAAACCCAGGTAAGGTTCTTCGCGTTGCATCGAATTAATCCGCATGCTCCGCCGCTTGTGCGGGCCCCCGTCAATTCCTTTGAGTTTTAGCCTTGCGGCCGTACTCCCCAGGCGGGGCGCTTAATGCGTTAGCTGCGGCACGGAACCCGTGGAATGGATCCCACACCTAGCGCCCAACGTTTACGGTGTGGACTACCAGGGTATCTAATCCTGTTCGCTCCCCACACTTTCGCTCCTCAGCGTCAGGACATGCCCAGAGAACCGCCTTCGCCACCGGTGTTCCTCCTGATATCTGCGCATTTCACCGCTACACCAGGAATTCCGTTCTCCCCTGCATACCTCCAGTCTGCCCGTATCGAAAGCAAGCCACCAGTTAAGCCAATGGATTTCACTCCCGACGCGACAAACCGCCTACGAGCCCTTTACGCCCAATAATTCCGGACAACGCTCGCACCCTACGTATTACCGCGGCTGCTGGCACGTAGTTGGCCGGTGCTTCTTCTGCACATACCGTCACCACCCGACAGGGCGCTTCGTCTGTGCTGAAAGAGGTTTACAACCCGAAGGCCGTCATCCCTCACGCGGCGTTGCTGGATCAGGCTTCCGCCCATTGTCCAATATTCCCCACTGCTGCCTCCCGTAGGAGTCTGGGCCGTGTCTCAGTCCCAGTGTGGCCGGTCACCCTCTCAGGCCGGCTACCCGTCAAAGCCTTGGTAGGCCATTACCCCACCAACAAGCTGATAGGCCGCGAGCACATCCCCCACCAAAAAATCTTCCCACCCCACACCATGCGGTGCAAGGAGAATATCCGGTATTAGCCACCCTTTCAGGCAGTTATCCCAGAGTGAGGGGCAGATTACTCACGTGTTACTCACCCGTTCGCCGCTCGAGTACCCCCAAAAGGGCCTTTCCGCTCGACTTGCATGTGTTAAGCACGCCGCCAGCGTTCGTCCTGAGCCAGGATCAAACTCTCCATAGAAAAACAGAAAACTTGTCCAAGCCAAAAAACGATCAACTAGCAAACAATCGCCAAGAATCATCGTTCGTCAACTCAAAAAGAACCTCCACCACAACCCCAAAGAGCCATGGCAACGGAGAATTCATACAAACCAATTCATCGACAAACACACTGTTGAGTTCTCAAAAATCAGACGCACATCAGAGCCGGCCTCACGAAGGAGACCTGCTCGGGGGCAACCTGCAAGAACTTACCGGGCCGCCGCCGTAGGCGTCAAATCGGATCCGGTTCGCTCTGTCACGAGGTCTGGAGGCCGCGGACCGGAGCCCGTCCGCCTCACCCGAGGTGACGTCCAGAAGAGTAGCAGCCACGCCGCGGCAGGCGCTCGTCGGGGTGGCGTGGCCGCATCTCCGCCGGTCAGCCCGTCGGGGCGGCACGCTCCGGCTCCGGGTCGGGGAGCCGGTAGCGGTAGAAGGACGGCACCAGCGCGATCGACACCGCGAGCAGCACGACGACCAGCACGCCCCCGGCAGCGGCGGTGACCGCCGTACCGAGGCTGGCGGCCGCACCGCCGTGGACGACGTCCGCGATCCGGGGACCTCCCACCACGACGACGATGAACACGCCCTGGAGCCGTCCGCGGACGGCATCGGACGCCGCGCCCATGAGCATGCTGTTGCGGAAGGCGGAGGACGACATGTCCGCCGCGCCACCGATCACCAGCATCGAGACGGAGACGACCAGCATCGCGCTGCGCGCGTGGGGAGCCAGCCCGACGGCACCCCCGAAGCCGGCCATGGCGACTCCCCAGATCGTGATCGCGACGACGACCGCGCGCCCCTGCCGCCGTACCCGGGAGACCCAGCCGGACAGAACGCCGCCGAGCACCGCCCCCGCCGGGATGGCCGCGAACAGCAGGGCGAAGGCGAGCCCCCCGCCGACGGGGCCGCCGAAGCTCTCGTGCGCCACCTGCGGGAAGAGCGCCCGCGGCATCCCGAAGACCATGGCGATGATGTCGACGACGAAGCTCATCAGCAGCACCGGATGGCCACGGAGGTAGCCGAACCCGTCGAGCACCGCCGACAGGCCGGGCGGCCCGCCGGCGACACCCTCGATCGGCATTGCGGGCAGCCGGATCACCGCCCACAACGTCGCGAACAGGGTGACGGTGTCCACCAGGTAGAGCGCCGAGAAGCCGAGCACCGGGATCAGGGCTCCCCCGACCATCGGCCCGGCGATCGCACCGGCCTGGGACACCGTCATGTTCAGGGCGTTCGCGGCCGGGAGCTGCTCCAGGGGCAGCAGCCGTGGCAGGACCGCGCTGCGGGTGGGCTGGTTGACCGCGAAGAAGGACTGCTGCACCGCGAAGAGGACCAGCAGCAGCCAGACGTTGTCGGCGTGGAAGGCGGCCTGGGCCCAGAAGGCGGCGCTGGTCACGATCAGCCCGGCGGTGGTGACCTGGAGGATGCTCCGCCGGTCCATGACGTCCGCGAGCGCGCCGCCCCAGAGGCCGAAGACCACCAGGGGCACCAGACCGAAGATGCCGGTCAGCCCCACGTACGCCGACGACCCGGTGATCGCGTAGATCTGGGCCGGGACAGCGACCACCGTCAGCTGGGCGCCGACCACGGTCACGATGTTGGCCGACCAGAGACGCCGGTAGGCCGGGTTGGCCAGCGGGCGGGTGTCCGCGATCAGGCCCCGGAGCTGCACGTGGCGACCCTACGACGCGGAGGTACGACGTACGGCGGGGCGGTAGGTGCTGACAGTCGGGTCGCCGGCGACCCAGAAGCGCCACGGTCGGTCGGACGCGTGACGCAGGCCGACCCGCGGACCGGTCAGCACCTCGCGCACCGGCCCCGTCGCCAACGTGAGGGTGAGCGGCGCCTCGGTCAGGTCGTGGCCGTTGGCCTCGCCCGCGATGCCCAGGGCCTGGCACAGGCGCGCCGGACCACGGGCGAGGTCACGGTCCTGGCGTGCTGCCGGCCGCCGGGACCGGGCGAGCTCGAGACCCTCGGTGACCTCGCCGGCCCGGAGCAGCACGGCGCCGGCTGTCCCGTCCGGCCCGCACACCACGTTGCAGCAGTAGTGCATGCCGTAGGTGAAGTAGACGTACAGGCGCCCCGCCGGGCCGAACATCACCGCGTTGCGCCGCGTGGGTCCGCGGAAGGCGTGCGATCCCGGGTCGCCGGAGCCGTCGTACGCCTCGACCTCGGTGATCCGGCAGGAGACCTCGCCGTGGCGCAGGACGCTGCCCAGGAGCCGCGGTGCGGCGTCCAGCACCGGGCCGGAGAGCACGTCACGCAGGTCAGCCGAGGGCGGCACGGGCGGACCGCAGGCGATCGTGGAGCTCGGCGAGCTGCTCGCGGACCCGCTCGGGGGCTGTCCCTCCCCGGCCGCGGCGCGAGGCCACCGAACCCTCCACCGTGAGGACCTCGCGGACGTCGGGCGTCAGGTGTGCCGAGATCCGTGCCAGCTCCCCGTCGTCGAGGTCGGGCAGGTCGACGCCGAGCTCCTCGCAGCGTCGTACACAGGCGCCGGCGAGCTCGTGCGCCTCCCGGAAGGGCACGCCGCGGCGTACCAGCCACTCCGCGACGTCGGTCGCCAGCGAGAAGCCCTGGGGCGCGAGCTGGGTCATCCGGGCGGAGTCCACCGACATCGTGGCCACCATCCCCGTCATCGCGGGGAGGACGACCAGCAGGGTGTCGACCGAGTCGAAGACCGGCTCCTTGTCCTCCTGGAGATCGCGGTTGTAGGCCAGGGGCAGGCCCTTGAGGGTCGCCAGCAGACCCGTCAGGTTGCCGATCAGCCGCCCCGACTTGCCGCGCGCGAGCTCGGCGATGTCGGGGTTCTTCTTCTGCGGCATGATGCTCGAGCCGGTCGACCAGGCGTCGTCGAGCCGGATGAAGCCGAACTCCGCGGTCGACCACAGCACGATCTCCTCGGCCAGGCGGCTGACGTCGATGCCGGACATCGCCGCCACGAACGCGAACTCGGCGACGAAGTCGCGAGCCGCCGTGCCGTCGATCGAGTTGGGACTCGAGTCGGTGAAGCCGAGCTCCCGGGCGACGGCGCGCGGATCCAGGTCGAGGCTCGAGCCGGCCAGGGCACCCGAGCCGTACGGCGAGTCCGCCGCCACGCGGGCGTCCCAGTCGCGCAGCCGGTCGACATCGCGTACCAGCGGCCAGGCGTGGGCCAGCAGGTGATGGGCCAGCAGCACCGGCTGAGCGTGCTGCAGGTGGGTGCGGCCGGGCATCACCACGTCGAGGTGGTCGCGCGCCTGGGTGGCGAGGGCCTCGGCGAGGTCGAGCAGCCGGGCCGCGACGGCGACGCCCTGGTCGCGGAGGTAGGCCTTGAACAGGGTCGCCACCTGGTCGTTGCGCGAGCGGCCGGCGCGCAGGCGGCCGCCCACGTCGGGCCCGACCCGCTCGATCAGGAGCCGCTCGAGGGCGCCGTGGACGTCCTCGTCCGACGGGTCCGGCTGCAGTGACCCCTCGTCGTACGACGTGAGGAGGGTGGCGAGCCCCTCGAGGAGCGAGCCGTGGTCGTCGTCGGTCAGCAACCCGGCCGTGTGCAGGGCGTTGGCGTGGGCGCGGCTGCCGGCAAGGTCGTAGGGCACCAGGCGCCAGTCGAAGTGGGTGGACCGCGAGAGCGCCTCGAGCTCCGGCGACGGCCCGCCTGCGAACCGCCCTCCCCAGAGCTTGCCCTCGTTGGTGCTGCTCATCGGCCACCACCCGCAGCCTCGACGGCGCTGGACAGGACCTCGGGCAGGTCTGGCCACATCAAGCGGCCGTCGAGGGCGGCCTGCTGCGGGGTGAGCCACCGTGCCTCGAGGACGTTGCCGATCTCCTCGGGCTCGAGGTGCTCGAAGGTGATCGTCCGGTCCGGCCGGAGCGACAGCGCGAACACAGTGGAGTCCGCGAGATAGTGCACGCCGTTCCAGCTGAACTCCGTCACGCGCTGGTGAAAGGGCGGGGTCAGGTCCGCGGCGTCCACGACGATGCCGGTCTCCTCGCACAGCTCGCGGACCGCCGCGTCGGGGAGGGTCTCCCCCGGGTTGGCGGCACCGCCGATCGTGCCCCAGTAGGGCTCGTCGGCGCGGCTCGGGTCGCGCTCCAGCAGGAGCAGGCACGCCCCTTCCGGGCTCACCGGGACCACGCGGGCCGTCGTACGACGGATGGGCTCGGGCACGGGGACCTTCCTATCAGTCGTTTGTCCGCCAGTCGTCACCTGCCGACTCGGCGTGGATCTGGTGTCTCTTTGCGCCGACTCGGCGTGGATCTGGTGTCTCTTTGCGCCGACTCGGCGGGCTCTGGGTGTCTCTTTGCGCCGAGTGAGCGCTAGTCCGTGCCCACCTCCATCGCGGCGTGGTCGAGGGCGGAGTCGCGTTCGTCGCCCTCGGCGGCCGGGTTGCGGGCGATCCGGTCCGCTCCCCCGGCCGGCAGGGCGCCGAGCAGGTGGCCGTGCTCGACGAGCACCTGGCCCTCGTCGAGCGGCTGGGTGGCGTAGAGCTCCAGCTTGCTGCGCGAGTCGGCGATGTCGAGGTTGCGCATCGTGAGCTGGCCGATCCGGTCGGTGGGGCCGAAGGCGGCCGACTCCACGCGCTCCATCGACAGCTTGTCGGGGTGGTAGGAGAAGGCCGGCCCGTCGCTGCGCAGGATCGTGTAGTCCTCGCCGCGGCGCAGCCGCAGGGTGACCTCGCCGGTGACCAGCGAGGCGATCCAGCGCTGGATCGACTCCCGCAGCATCAGCGCCTGCGGGTCGAGCCAGCGACCCTCGTAGAGCAGCCGCCCGAGCCGGCGGCCCTCGAAGTGGAAGGTCTCCAGCGTGTCCTCGTTGTGGACGGCGTTGAGCAGCCGCTCGTAGGCGATCCAGAGCAGGGCCATGCCGGGCGCCTCGTAGATCCCCCGCGACTTGGCCTCGATGATCCGGTTCTCGATCTGGTCGGACATCCCCAGCCCGTGTCGCCCACCGATCTCGTTGGCGGCGTGCACCAGGCGCACCGCGCCGTCCGGGCCGTCGTACGACGTGCCGTTGAGGGCCACCGGGCGGCCGCGCTCGAAGCGGACCGTGACGTCCTCGGGCTCGATCACGACGGCGGGGTCCCAGAACTTCACGCCCATGATCGGCTCGACGGTCTCCAGCGAGACGTCGAGGTGCTCCAGCGTCTTGGCCTCGTGGGTCGCGCCCCAGATGTTGGCATCGGTGGAGTAGGCCTTGGCGGTGCTGTCGCGGTAGGGCAGGCCGCGGGCAGCGAGCCACTCGCTCATCTCGTGCCGCCCGCCGAGCTCGGCGACGAAGTCCGCGTCGAGCCACGGCTTGTAGATCAGCAGGTCGGGGTTAGCCAGGAGGCCGTAGCGGTAGAACCGCTCGATGTCGTTGCCCTTGAACGTCGAGCCGTCGCCCCAGATGTCGACGCCGTCCTCGTGCATGGCGCGGACCAGCATCGTGCCGGTGACCGCGCGTCCCAGCGGAGTGGTGTTGAAGTAGGCCCGACCGGCCGAGCGCACATGGAAGGCACCGCAGGCCAGCGCCGCCAGCCCTTCCTCGACCAAGGGGCCCTTGCAGTCGACGAGCCGGGCGAGTTCGGCGCCGTACTCGAAGGCGCGGCTCGGCACGCTGTCGATGTCGGGCTCGTCGTACTGCCCGATGTCGGCGGTGTAGGTGCACGGAACGGCGCCCTTGGCGCGCATCCAGGCGACCGCCACCGACGTGTCCAGCCCGCCGGAGAAGGCGATGCCGACGCGTCGGCCGACGGGCAGGGAGGTGAGGACCTTGCTCACAGCTGGGGGTTCCTTCGATTGGGATGTGTGGTCTCGACGTCGCTCGACCACCGGGTGGTTGCTCGACCATCGAGCTCCGGGACGGGGTCAGGGCGCGGCCTGGTCGGCCTGCGCCAGGAGTCGTCGGGCCAGGTCGTCTCCCCCGGACGGCTCCCGGGAGATCACCAGGACGGTGTCGTCGCCGGCGATGGTGCCGAGGATCTCGGGGTACTCCACCTTGTCGAGCGCCGACGCCAGGAACTGCGCAGCACCCGGCGGGGTCCGCAGCACCACGAGGTTGGCGCTCGCTTCCGCGCTGACCAGCAGCTCGGCGAGGAGCCGGCCGAGCCGGTGGCCCGAGGCAGCGGTCTCCCCCGGTACGGCGGGGCGACGGTCGCCGCCCTCGGCCGGGACGGCGTACACCAGCGCACCGGACTGCGTCCGGACCCGGACGGCGTCGAGCTCGACCAGGTCGCGCGACAACGTGGCCTGGGTGATCCGGGTGCCCTGGGCCACCAGCAGCTCCAGCAGCTCGGGCTGGGAGCGGACCTCGTGGCCGGCCAGCAGCTCGACGATCAGGCGGTGCCGGGCGTTCTTGGTGCCGGGGCGGCGCTGCGCTCCGGCGGCGGAGTCCGTCGCCGGTCGAGTCTCCGAGCCGCTCACGGGGCCACCTCCAGGAGCCAGGTGATGATCGCCTTCTGCACGTGCCGGCGGTTCTCGGCCTCGTCCCACACGACGCTCTGCGGACCGTCCAGCACGTCGCTGTCGATCTCCTTGCCCCGGTAGGCGGGCAGGCAGTGCAGGACGATGGCGCCGGGGGCGGCGTGCGCGAGCAGCTCCGCGGTGACGGTGTAGGCCCCGAAGGCAGCCAGCCGCGCCGCAGCCTCGTCCTCGCGGCCCATCGAGACCCAGGTGTCGGTGACCACGACGTCGGCGCCGCCGACGGCTGCGACCGGGTCGGTCATCACCTCGGCCGAGCCGCCGGTGCCGGCGGCGATCTCGCGGGCCCGGGCGACGTACTGCTCCTCGGGCTGGTGCCCCTCGGGCGCGGCGATCCGGACGTGCAGCCCGGCCGTCGTCCCGGCCAGGAGCCAGGAGTTGCCCATGTTGCAGGCGCCGTCCCCGACGAAGGCCACGGTCAGTCCGGTCAGCTCGCCCTTGTGCTCGCGGATCGTGAGCAGGTCGGCGAGCAGCTGGCAGGGATGGAACTCGTCGGTGAGGGCGTTGATCACGGGAACGCCGGCGTGCTCGGCCATCTCCTCGAGCGCGGACTGCGCAAACGTGCGCCACACGATCACCGAGGCCTGCCGCCCGAGCACCCGGGCCACGTCGGCCACCGACTCGCGCTTGCCGATGCCGGCCAGCGAGCCGTCCACCATCATCGGGTTGCCACCGAGCTCGGCGATGCCGGCCGCGAACGACGCCTGCGTGCGCAGGGTGGGCTTGTCGTAGATCGTGGCGACCGTGCGTGGTCCGGCGAGGCAGCGGGAGTCGTACGGCGATCGCTTGAGCGTCGCCGCGAGGCTGAGCACCTCCCCCAGCTCCGACGGCGAGAGGTCGTCGTCACGCAGGAAATGACGGGTCATGAGGCTGGCTCCTGTCTCGGCGGTCAGGCCGCGGCGGCGTCGTCGAGGATCCCGGACCAGGCCGCCCGGAACGCCTCGGCCTCATCGTGGCCGACGACGAGCGGCGGGGCCAGCCTCACGGTCCGCGCGCCGGTCGCGTTGATCAGGAAGCCGTGCGAGCGCGCGGCGGTCACGACCGCGGGCGCGTCCACCGTCAGGTCCAGCCCGATCAGGAGCCCGCGGCCGCGCACGGCAGTGACCCGGGGGTCGGCGGACAGCCCGGACCGCAGCTCTGAGCCCAGGTCGGTGACGTGCTCCAGGAGCCCGTCGGCCTCGATCGTGTCGAGCACCGCGAGCGCGGCGGCGCAGGCCACCGGGTTGCCACCGAACGTCGTCCCGTGGTGGCCGGGCTGGAGCAGCGAGCCGGCCGCGCCGAGCCCGATGCAGGCCCCGATCGGGATCCCGCCGCCGAGCCCCTTGGCCAGGGTGACCACGTCGGGCTCGACCCCGGGGTCGGTCGCCGCCGCGAACCACTCACCGGTCCGGCCGATCCCGGTCTGGACCTCGTCGAGCCAGAGCAGGGCCCCGTGCTCGCGGGTGATCCGGCGGGCATCGGACAGGTAGCCATCGGGGGGTACGACGACACCAGCCTCGCCCTGGATCGGCTCGAGGACGACCGCCGCCGTGTCGCCGGTGACGGCCGCGGCCAGCGCCGCGGAGTCGCCGTACGGCACGAAGGTGACGCCACCGGGCAGGGGCTCGAAGGGCTCGCGGTAGGCCGCCTTCGCGGTCAGCGAGAGGGCGCCCATGGTGCGGCCGTGGAACGAGCCCTCGGCCGCGACGACGTGGGTGCGGCCGGTCCGCCGGGTCAGCTTGAGCGCCGCCTCGTTGGCCTCGGCTCCGGAGTTGGTGAAGAACACCCGGCCCCGGCCGCTGCCCGGAGCGACCTCCTCGACCTCGGAATCGGGGGGGCCGATGAGGTCGAGGAGGCGCTCGGCCAGGCGGATCTGGGGCTCGCTGGCGAAGAAGTTGGAGACGTGGCCGAGGGTCGAGAGCTGACGGGTGACGGCTTCCACGACCGCCGGGTGGCCGTGGCCGAGGGCGTTGACGGCGATCCCGCCGAGCAGGTCGACGTACTCCGTGCCGTCCTCGTCCCAGACGTGGGCGCCCTTGCCGTGCGTGAGGACCAGCTGCGGCGGGCCGAAGGTGTTCATCAGCGCAGCGGCGTACCGCTCCTGGCTGGTCCTGGGGCTGGCGGGGTGGGTGCTCATGAGCGGGCCTTCCGGATCCGGGTGGCGACGCCGGGCAGCACCTGGGTGCCCACGCCTTCGTCGGTGAACAGCTCGAGGAGTACGGCGTGCGGCTCGCGGCCGTCGACCACGGTCGCCCGCGGCACTCCACCCTGCACGGCCTGAAGACAGGCGCCCATCTTGGGCACCATCCCGGACGCCAGCGAGGGCATCAGCTCGGCCAGCGACTCGGGGCTGATCTCGCCGATCACGTCGTCGCTGTCGGGCCAGTCGCGGTAGAGGCCCTCGACGTCGGTGAGCACGAGCAGCTTCTCGGCGCCGAGGGCGACCGCGAGCGCCGCGGCGGCGGTGTCGGCGTTGACGTTGTGGACCACGCCGGCCTCGTCGGGGGCGACGCTCGAGATCACCGGGATCCGGCCGGCCTCGACCAGGTCGAGCACCGCCTCGGGCCGGACCCTCGCGACCTCGCCCACGAGGCCGAGGTCGACCTCCTCGCCGTCGACGATCGTGTTGGTGCGCTTGGCGGTGAACAGGCCCGCGTCCTCGCCGCTGAGTCCGACCGCCAGGGGGCCGTGCTCGTTGACCAGCCCGACCAGCTCCCGCTGGACCTGACCGACCAGCACCATCCGGACCACGTCCATCGCCGGCGGGGTCGTGACCCGCAGGCCGCCCTTGAACTCCGACTCGATGCCGAGCCGGTCGAGCATCGCCGAGATCTGCGGCCCGCCGCCGTGCACCACCACGGGCTTGAAGCCGGCGAAGCGGAGGAACGCGATGTCCTCGGCGAACGCCCGCTTGAGGGTGTCGTCGGTCATCGCGTTGCCGCCGTACTTCACCACGACGACCTTGCCGTGGTAGCGCTTGAGCCAGGGCAGCGCACCGGCCAGCGTCCGGGCCTTCTGCTGGGCTCGTTCCTGGGCCTCCTGCTCCTCGGTCATGAGCTGTACGCGCTGTTCTCGTGGACGTAGGCGTGCGTCAGGTCGTTGGTCCAGACCGTGGCCCGCGCGTCGCCGGACTTGAGGTCGACGGTGACGGTCACCTCGCGCGGTGCCAGGTCGACGGTCGCGGGGTCCGCGGCCGGCGCCGACTGCCGGCAGACCCACACGCCGTTCATCGCGACGTCGAGGTCGGCGGGGTCGAAGGCGGCGCGGGTGGTGCCGATGCTGGCCAGGACCCGACCCCAGTTGGGGTCGTTGCCGAAGACCGCCGCCTTGAACAGGTTGCTGCGCGCGATCGAGCGGGCGACCTCGACGGCGTCGTCCTCGGTCGCGGCGTGCAGCACGGTGATCGCGATCTCGTGGTCGGCCCCCTCGGCGTCGGCCAGCAGCTGCATCGCGAGGTCGGTGCAGGCGCGGGTGAGCGCCTCGGTGAAGTCCGGCAGCGTCGGGGCGATGCCGCTGGCGCCGCTGGCCATCAGCGTGACCGTGTCGTTGGTCGACATGCAGCCGTCGGAGTCGAGCCGGTCGAAGCTGACCCGGGTGGCGGCGCGGAGCGCGGTGTCGAGGTCGGCTGCCGGGACCTCGGCGTCGGTGGTCAGCACGACGAGCATGGTGGCCAGCTGCGGAGCGAGCATCCCGGCACCCTTGGCCATCCCGGCGACGCTCCAGCCGGCGCCCTCGACGACCACCTGCTTGGGCACCGAGTCGGTGGTCATGATCGCGCGGGCTGCGTCGTCCCCCCCGCTGCCCGGGCCAAGCGCGCCGTACGCCTGGTCGACGCCGGCCAGGACCTGCGCCCGGTCGTTGGACAGGCCGATCAGGCCGGTCGAGCAGACGACGACGTCGATCGCGCCGATGCCGAGGTGCCCGGCGACCTGCTCGGCGACCGCATGGGTGGTGGCGAAGCCGTCGGGGCCGGTGTAGCAGTTGGCGCCGCCGGAGTTGAGGACGACCGCCCGGACGACGCCGTCCTTGACGACCTCCCGGCTCCACAGCACAGGGTTGGCCAGGCAGCGGTTGGCAGTGAAGACGCTCGCCGAGGCGTACGACGGTCCGTCGTTGACGACCAGGGCGACGTCCCGGGCGCCGGTGCTCTTCAGCCCGGCGGCCACGCCGGCGGCCCGGAAGCCCTGGGGGGCGGTGACGCTCACGGCGCCACCCCCACGGTGGTCAGGCCGAGGGTCTCGTCGAGACCGAGAGCGAGGTTCATCGACTGGATCGCTCCCCCGGCCGTGCCCTTGGCCAGGTTGTCGATCGCACCGACGGCGACCAGGCGACCGGCGGCGGTGTCCACGGTCACCTGGAGGTGGCAGGCGTTGCTCCCGTGCACCGCCTTGGTCTGCGGCCACTGCCCCTCGGGGAGCACGGTCACGAACGGCTCGGCGGCGTAGGCCTTCAGGTAGGTCTCGCGCACCTCGTCGTACGACGTGCCCGCGGCCAGCGGCGCGGAGCAGGTCGCCAGGATCCCCCGCGGCATCGGCACCAGCAGCGGGGTGAAGCTGACCGTGACGGTGGCGTCGGTCAGATGGCCGAGGTTCTGGACGATCTCGGGCGTGTGCCGGTGCCCGCCGCCGACGCCGTACGCCGACGCGTTGCCCATCACCTCGCTCCCGAGCAGGTGAGGCTTGGCCGCCTTGCCGGCCCCGCTGGTGCCGGACGCTGCGACCACCACGACGTCGGGGGTGACCAGTCCGGCCGCGACGGCGGGGGCGAGGGCCAGGGTGGAGACCGTGGGATAGCACCCCGGTACGGCGATCCGGCGGGTCGCGCGCAGCTGTTCGCGCTGGCCCGGCAGCTCGGGGAGGCCGTAGGGCCAGGTGCCGGCGTGGGCGCCGCCGTAGAACTGCTCCCAGCGGGCGGCGTCCTCGAGCCGGAAGTCGGCTCCGCAGTCCACGACCAGCACGTCCTCGGGCAGCGACTCCGCCAGCGCAGCCGACTGCCCGTGCGGGAGCGCCAGGAAGACCACGTCGTGGCCGGCCAGCACCGCGGCCGTGGTCGGTGCGAGCACCCGGTCCCCGAGGGGGGTCAGGTGCGGCTGGAGCGGGCCCAGGGTCTCGCCCGCGTTGCCGCCGGCGGTCACGGCCCCGATCTCGACCAGGGGGTGCTGGAGCAGGAGGCGCAGCACCTCCCCGCCCGCGTAGCCGCTGGCGCCGGCGACGGCGACCCGGATCTGAGCATCCATATGTATGAGCATACATGACAGTGCATGTTCATGCTCGTTGTGGTCGCCGGATGCGCTGGTCGGTGGGGCTCGCTAGGTTCGGGGGATGACCCGTCTCGACCACACGACGTACCTCCAGCACATCGAGGCAGAGTCGCGGAAGTTCCGCGACACCCTGGCCGACTGCGACCCCGCGGCCCCCGTGCCGAGCTGCCCCGAGTGGCGCGCCGACGACCTGCTGTGGCACCTCGGCGAGGTCCAGCACTGGTGGACCTGGATGGTGCAGCACCGGCCCCAGGGACCCGACGAGTACCCCGAGCCCGAGCGGCCCGCCGACCACGCTGCGCTCCTGTCGTTCTACGACGAGCAGTACGCCGCGCTGGTGGGCGCGCTCGCCGACGCCGACCCCTCGGAGGCCGCCTGGACCTGGCACCCCGATCACAAGAACGTCGCCTTCATCTTCCGCCGCCAGGCGCACGAGGCGCTGATCCACCGACGCGACGCGGAGCTGACCGCACACACCGTCACGCCGTTCCCGGCCGACCTGGCCGCCGACGGGGTCGACGAGGTGCTCGACGTGATGTACGGCGGTTGCCCGCCCTGGGGAGAGTTCTCCGGGCTCCCCCACTACGTGCGGGTGGACCTGACCGACACCGGTGACAGCGTGTGGGTCCAGCTCGGCCGTTTCCACGGCACCGACCCCGAGGGCATCGCGCACGACGAGGACGACCTCCACGTCGTGACCGACCCGGGGGTCGAGCCGGACGCCGTGATCAGCGGCACGGCGGAGGCGCTCGACGCACGGCTCTGGCGGCGGGCCGACGGAGCCGACATCCACCTCGCCGGCGACCTGGGCATCGTCGACCGGTTCCGGGCGGTCGTCCACCAGCCGATCAACTAGTCGGACGCCGCCCGGTCGGCACGGGCGTCACCGGGGCTCGACCAGCCGGTCGCGGACTACTCCTCGAGCCAGGTCGCGAACGCCTCGAACCCGAACGGCCGCCCGAGGAAGTCCTCGACCAGGTCGGCCGCGTCCTTACGGCCACCCTGGGCGAGCACCCGGTCGCGGTAGCGCGCCGCGATCTCGGCGTCGTAGAGGTCGTCGCGGTCGAACTGCGAGAACAGGTCCTTGGCGATCACCAGCGACCACATGTAGGTGTAGTAGCCCGACGAGTAGCCGTCGAGGTGACCGAACGCAGCATGGAAATGAGTGTCGGGCAGCGGGGTGATCATCGAGTAGTCGGCCTGCAGCCGGCGCGACAGCGCCTCGATCGCCGCACCGTCCGCGGGAGGGTCCTGGTGGATGCGGTAGGACAGCGCGGCGTAGAACATCTGGGTGCGTGCGTGCAGGCCCTTGCCGAAGTCCTCTGCCTGCCGCATCCGGGCGACGAGGTCGGCCGGGATCGGCTCGCCCTGGTCGTCGGTGGCGAAGTCAGCGAGCACGCGGGCGTCCCAGGCCCACTCCTCGAGCAGCTGCGAGGGAGCCTCGACGAAGTCCCACTCGGTCGCGACGCCGGCGAAGCGCGCCCAGCGCTGGTGCCCACCGAGCACGTGGTGGACCAGGTGCCCGAACTCGTGGAACAGCGTCACCACGTCGTCGTGGTCCATCAGCCCGCGCGGGAAGTTGCACACCAGCACGCCTTCGGGGAGCTGGCGGTCGGTCACGCCGTCGGTCAGCGTGAACTGCGCCGCGTGGTTGAACTTGTTGGCGCGGGGGTGGAGATCGAGGTAGATCCGGCCGATCCGCGCCCCGGCCAGGGACACGTCGTACGCCGTGACGTCGTCGTGCCAGACCGGCACGTCGACCTTCTCGTAGCCGAGCCCGAAGAGCCGTCCGGTCACGTCGAGCAGGCCTTGGCGGACCCGGTCGAAGGAGAAGTAGCGCCGCACCTCCTGGGCGTCGACGCTGTGGCGCTCGCGCTTGATCAGCTCGGTGTAGTAGCGGGTGTCCGCGGCGTCGAGCGCCTCGGCGTCCGGGCGGTCCTGCCGGAGGCGCTCGAGCAGGATGTCGCGGTCGCGCAGCGCGGAGGCCTCGGCGGCCTTGCTGATCTTGTCGATGAACGAGGCGATGGCGTCGCCGGTCTCGATCATCTTGACCTCGGCGTCGTACGCCGGCCACCCGTCGTACCCCAGGAGTCCGGCGTGCTCCTGGCGCAGGGCCATCAGCTCGACCAGCACGTCGTCGTTGGCGGGCCAGGCCCGGTTGCTGAAGGCGGAGGCTACGGCGACGCGGGCGTCGCGGTCGGTGGCGAAGGTGAGCATCGGTACGACGTCGGGGTACTCCAGGCTGAGCTCGACCAGACCGTCGTCGCCGGCCGGGTGGGCCTCGACCCAGTCCTCCGGGAGCCCCGCCAACTGCTCGGGGCGGACCCGGACCGTCGTGGCGTCGTCGCGGATGTGCCGGCCGAAGACCTGCCCGAGCTCGGTCTCCCGCTCGTTGATCGCGCGGACCCGGTCCCTGGTCGCCTCGTCGCGGTCGACACCGGCGCGACGGAAGTCGCGCAGCGCGAAGTTGCGCACCCGCTCGGCGTCGTCGTCCAGCCCTGACGTGCGCTGCTCCGCGTTGTCGACCACCATCAGGTCGTAGACCTCGCGGTCGAGCGAGAGATCGGTCAGCAGGCGGTGGGCCTCGGTCTCGGCGCTCTCGGCCTGGTCGCGGATCGCCTCGTCGGGATGCACCTGCTGGAGGAGCCCGGCCGCCGCGAACGCGTTGCCGAGTGCGAGGTTGACGTCGTTCCATCGCTCGAGCAGCACCGCAGCCTCGCGCGGTCGCTGGGACTTCAGGTCCGCGACCAGGGCGCGGGCGGCGTCGAGCTGATCGGTGGTGCGGGCGGTCAGCCAGGCCGACCACGCCTCCGTCCCGGCGTCGACGGCGGGCAGGGTCAGCGGGGCGAGATCGGTCACGGACCGAAACTACCCGGCCGGGGTCGAGGTCGTCGCCGGGGTTGTTCGTGCATCGTCGTGCCGACTCGACGGGTGACGGTGCCTCTGTGCACCGACTCGGCGGTGATCTCGTGTCCGTTTGCGCCGACTCGGCGGTGATCTGGTGCCTGTTTGCGCCGACTCAGCGTTGGATGGCGCCGACCGCGGCGGCGGCGGCCGCGACCGCGGCGTCGCGGGCGGCACCGGTCTCGGCCTCCGTCAGGGTGCGGTCGGGGGCCCGGAAGTGCAGGTGGAAGGCCAGCGACTTGCGCCCGGGCGGGACCTGGGAGCCGGTGTAGACGTCGAACAGCCGGACCGACTCGAGCAGGTCGCCGGCCCCCTCGCGAAGTGCCGCCTCGACGTCGGAGGCCGCGACGTCGGCGTCGACGACGAGGGCGACGTCCTCCTTGGCGAGGGGCTGGCTGGAGAACGACGGGGCCCGCGGGGTGTCGACGGCGTGCCGGATCAGCAGGTCGAGGTCGATCTCGAGGGCGGCGGTGCCACGGGGCAGGCCGTAGGCCTGGCAGACCCGCGGGTGCAGCTCCCCGGCGTGCCCCAGCTCGCCGTCGCCGACCGTCACCCGGGCGCAGCGGCTGGGATGCCACGGCATCCGGGTCGCCGGCTCCACCAGGACGCTGACACCGAGCTCGGCGGCCAGCGACCGGACGATCTCGATCGCGTCCGACCAGTCGGCGAGGCGGCTCGGCCCCCACCAGCCCTGCGGCTCGAGCTCGCCGGAGAGCACGGCGACCAGGTGCAGCGGCTGCTCGGGGATCGCCTCGAAGAGCTTGCCGAGCTCGGCCTCGCTCGGGCGCCAGTCCACGCCGTACACCGGCGCCGGGCCGCGGTCGACCGGGAAGGCCACCGTACCGGTCTCGAACAGCGACACCCCGGCCGCACCTCGACCGAGGTTGCGGGCCGCGGCATCGAGCACACCGGGCAGCAGGGTGGTGGCGAAGAACGGCTTCTCGGCCGAGATCGGGTTGGCCAGGCGTACGGCGTGCCGCCGCGGGTCGTCGTCGGGCAGCCCGAGCGCGGCGAACGTGTCGTCGCCCAGGAACGGGAACGTGACGACCTCGACGCAGCCCAGCCGGGCCAGGGTGCGACCGATCCGGCGTCGCAGCCGCTGCTCGCGGGTCAGCCCGCGGCCGCCCGGAGGCGTCGGCAGCACCGAGGGCACCTGGTCGTAGCCGACGAGGCGCACGACCTCCTCGACCAGGTCGTAGGGGTCGGTCAGGTCCGGACGCCACGGCGGCGGGACCACGGTGAGCAGCTCGGCAGCCTCGTCGACCTCGGCGCCGATCGCCCGCAGGCAGGAGACGACCCGGCCACCGTCGATCGGCAGCCCGGCGACCTGTCCGGGCAGCTCGCGCGACACGGTGATCGTCGGCTGCGAGGGTGGCGTGCCGACCACGGTGACGCCCGGGTCGACGACCCCGCCGCCGTACGTCGTCAGCAGCTCGGCCACCCGGTCGGCCGCGGCCTCGCAGATCGTGGGGTCGACACCGCGCTCGTTGCGCTTGCCGGCCTCGGAGGTGAGGCGGTGCCGCTTGCCGGTGCGGAACATCGCGACCGGCTCCCAGTGCGCGGCCTCGATCACCACGGTGGTGGTGGTCTCCGACATCTCGGTGTCCGCGCCGCCCATCACGCCGCCGAGCCCGATCACCCCGGAGTCGTCGGCGACCACGAGGTCCTCGCCGGACAGGACGCGGTCGGTGCCGTCCAGGGTGGTCAAGCGCTCGCCCTCGCGGGCCCGCCGGACCACGAGCGGCCCCCGGAGCTTGTCGCCGTCGTAGCCGTGGATCGGGCGGCCGAGCTCGAGCATCACGTAGTTGGTGACGTCCACGGCCAGCGAGATCGGCCGCATCCCGGCCAGCCGTACCCGCGTGGCCAGCCACTCCGGTGTCGGCGCCGCGGGGTCGAAGCCGGTCACCGTGCGGGCCACGAACACCGGGCAGCCGACGGGGTCCTCGACCACGACCGGCTGCCCCTGGTCGTTGGCGAGGGGTACGTCGCGCAGCGCCGGGTCGGTGTACGTCGCGTCGAAGCCGAGCGCGGCCTCGCGGGCGACGCCGCGCAGGGACAGCGCGTAGGCCCGGTCGGGGTTGATCTCGAACTCGATGACCTCCTCGTCCAGACCGAGGGCCGGCCGGGCGTCGTCTCCGGGGTCTCCCGCGTCCGCGGGCAGCACGATGATGCCGTCGTGGTCGTCGCCGAGGTCGAGCTCGGCCATCGAGCAGATCATCCCCGCGGAGACGTGGCCGTAGGTCTTGCGCGCCGAGATCGCGAAGTCGCCCGGCAGGACGCCCCCGGGCAGGATCACGACCACCAGGTCACCGACCGCGAAGTTGTGCGCACCGCAGACGATGCCCTGCGGTTCGCCGGTGCCGTTCGCGGCACCGACGTCGACGGTGCACCAGTTGATGGTCTTGCCGTTCTTCTGCGGCTCGGGCTCGAGGGTCAGCACCCGGCCGAGCACCAGCGGCCCCCGGATGTCGGCGCCCGGTCGCTCGATGGCCTCGAGCTTGAGGCCCAGCGCGGTCAGCCTGCGAGCGAGGTCCTCGGTGGCGAGACCGGTGGGCAGGTCGACGTACTCACGGATCCAGGAGACGGGGGTCCTCATCTCACCACTCCGTCCCGAAGGCCGCGCTGAAGCGCACGTCGCCCTCGAACAGCGCCCGCAGGTCCTCCGCGCCGGTGCGGAACATCAGGGACCGGTCGATCCCCATCCCGAACGCGAAGCCGCGGTAGCGCTTGGAGTCGATGCCGCATGCCGCCAGCACCCGCGGGTTGACCACCCCGCAGCCGCCCCACTCGATCCAGCCCTCGCCCTTGCAGGTGCGGCACGAGTCCACCGTCGGGGCCACGCCGCGGCACACGAAGCAGACCAGGTCGACCTCGGCCGACGGCTCGGTGAACGGGAAGTACGACGGGCGGAAGCGGGTGGTGATCCCGTCACCGAACAGCTGCTCGGCGAAGTGGTCGAGGGTGCCCTTGAGATGGGCCATGGTGATGCCCTCGTCGACCACGAGCCCCTCGACCTGGTGGAACATCGGCGAGTGGGTGGCGTCGTACTCGTCGGTGCGGAAGACCCGCCCGGGGCAGATCACGTAGATCGGCGGGGTACGGCTCAGCATCGTGCGGGCCTGCACCGGCGAGGTGTGGGTCCGCAGCACGAGGTGGTCGGAGGCGGGCTCGGTCCAGAAGGTGTCCTGCATGGTCCGCGCCGGATGGTCGGGGCCGAGGTTGAGGGCGTCGAAGTTCAGCCACTCGGCCTCCAGCACCGGCCCCTCGGCGACCTCCCAGCCCAGGGCGACGAACAGGTCGGCGATGTAGTCGGACATCAAGGTGATCGGGTGCCGGGAGCCGCGCGGCCGTCGGGCGGTCGGCAGGGTCACGTCGACCGTCTCCTCGACCAGCATCCGCTCCTCGGCCGCGACCTCGAGCACAGCGGTCCGCTCGGTGAGCGCCTGCGTCACGGCCGCGCGGGCCTGTCCGACCCGCTGGCCCGCCTCCTTGCGCGCCTGCGGCGGCAGGGCACCGATCTCGCGGTTGGCCAGGGCGAGCGGGGACCGGTCACCGGCGTGGTCCAGACGGGTCTGCTTGAGCCCGGCGAGGTCCGGAGCCGCGGCGATCGCGGCCAGCGCCTCGTCCCGCATCGCGGCGACCTGCTCGGCTCCGAGCGGGGTCACCTCGACCGGGTCGTACTCGGTGTTCGGGCCCGACATGGGTGCCTTTCGAGGTGCTGGGTGTGGGTCTCGCGGGGGCAAGTCTAGGAAGGGCCGCGCGAGCCCGGCGACGGGGTTTCGCGGGCGAGACGGATCACGCGCCGTAGGAGCCCGGCCAGGTCATGGTGATCCGGGCGCCACCGCCGGGCGCGTCCTCGATGGTGACCGTGCCGCCGTGGGCGCGGACCAGCCCGTTGACGAGGTACAGCCCGAGCCCGGAGCCGCCCCGCTGACCGGTGGTCCAGAACTTGGTGAACACCCGACGCCGGGTGTCCGGCGGGATGCCGTCGCCGGAGTCGTCGACGTGGATCACGATCATCTCGCCCTCGATGGCCGCGGTCACCGAGACCGGCTCCGAGCCGTGCCGGATGGCGTTCTCCAGCACGTTGGTCAGCACCTGGGTGAACTTGTCGGGGTCTGCCCAGATCGGCGGCAGCCCCTCGGGGGCGCGGTAGTCGATGCGGTGCGGCGCCCCGGCGCGGATGCTCTCGATCACCCGCTGCGTCAGGAGCCCGACGTCGCACGGCCGCTGGTGCATCGAGAGCCGGCCGGTGTCCAGGCGTGCCACGTCGAGGAGCTCGGTGATCAACCGGCTGAGCCGGTCGGAGTCGGCGTGGACGGTGGTCAGCATCAGCTTCTTCTGGTCGTCGTTGAGCCGGTCCCAGCGGTTCAGCAGCGCCTGTACGAACCCCTTCACACCGGTCAGCGGCGAGCGCAGCTCGTGGGCCACCGTCGCGACCAGGTCGGAGCGGTCGCGGTCGAGCCGGGCCCGGGCGCGCCCGGAACGCATGCTCACCGCGACCTCAGTGACCGGCCCGTGGCCGGGCGCGCGCCGGATCCGGGCGGTGAGCAGCACCTCGGCGCCGGTGGGGAGCACCCAGGACTGCTCCGGGACCCCGGTGCGGGTGACCAGGCCGTCGTACGGCTTGACGCACTCGACCCAGCCGACGCCGTCCTGGTTGGTCACCGACAGGACCTCGACCAACGGCCGCCCGACGGCCTCGCCGTCGAGCGCCAGCATCGCGGCGGCGCGGTCGTTGATCAGGCTCACCCGGCCCGCACCGTCGGCGATCACCACGCCGTCGGGCAGCGAGTCGACCGCGCGTTGCGCGTCCAGCGCCTCCGGGGACACGTCCACGACGGGCAGCCTAGTCAGAGAGACGATGTCGGGGGCGGCCCCTCCCCCCGGTGGGGCCGGCCCCGCAACGTTGGTGGACAGCCCCTCCCCCGTGGGGCCCGTCCGGGTGTTCGCCGCACGTGCCTGCGAACAAGGACTAGGATAGTTCCGCTATCCAACCCTGCACAACCGATTTCGCAGGATTTCCGCGATTTTGCCATCGAATTGGGTGCAAACCATGCAGGTCTCAGAGCTTGCCGCCCGCGCCGACGTCCCGGTGGCGACCGTCAAGTACTACCTGCGCGAAGGTCTCCTCCCGCCCGGAGAGACCACCGCCCCGCGACGTGCCGAGTACGACGAGTCGCACGTACGCCGGCTGCGCATCCTGCGGCTGCTCCGCGAGATCGGCGGCGTACCCGTCTCCCACCTGCGGCAGGTGATGGACGCCCTCGACGACGAGGACCTGCCGATCCACGACGTGATGACCGTGACCGCCGACGTGATCACGGCCGGTCCGGAGCCCGGGAGCCGGGACCCGGCCTCGACGCAGATCGTGGACGCGGTGCTGGACGCGGTCGGCTGGGACGCGATCCGGCCCGAGTCCGTCGACCGGCAGCGGCTGGAGTCCCTGGTCACGCTGCTCAACGCGCCCGGGCCCCTGGGGGCCAGCGTGGAGGTGCTCAGCTACTACGCCGGGCTGGCCGACCAGCTGGCCCGGACCGAGATCACGATGATCGACGAGAGCCGCGACCGGGCCGACCTGCTCGAGGACATGGTGACCGGATCGGTGGTCTACGGGCAGGTGTTCATCCTGTTGCGCCAGCTCGGGCACGAGCACCACCACGCGCGGCTGACGCGTGGGTCGACCGACGACGGGTGAGGGGACCCGGCCGGACGCCCACGGCTCAGCGCCGGCGGGTCCGCGCGCTCTCGTGCAGGCAGATCGCCGCCGCGGTGGCCAGGTTCAGGCTCTCGGCGCGACCCGGGATCGCGATCCGGACCCGGTGGTCGGCGAGGGCCGCCAGCTCCACCGGCAGGCCCCAGGCCTCGTTCCCGAAGAGCCAGGCCGTCGGACCGGCCAGGATCCCGCCGGCGTCGTCGAGGTCGAGCTCGCCGCCGCCGTCGGCGGCGAGCACGGTCAGGCCCGACTCACGAGCCGTGCGCACGGCGGTCACCGGATCGGGCTCGAGGGCCACCGGCAGGTGGAACAGGCTGCCGACGCTGGCCCGCACGGTCTTGGCGTTGTAGGCGTCGACCGAGTGACCGGCCAGCACGACGGCGTCGGCCGCCATCGCGTCGGCCGTGCGCAGCAAGGTCCCGGCGTTGCCGGGGTCGCGGACGTCGGCGCAGATCACCAGCAGGCCGCTGCCGTCGCGCGCGGTGGTCACGGCGTCGGACAGGGCCACGTCGAGGAACGAGCACACGGCCACGATCCCGGCCGGGCTCACGCTCTCGCTGAGCGAGGCCAGGGCCCGCTCGTCAACGACCGTCCGCCGCTCGGCGGTCGCCACCAGCGCGGCGTACTCCTCGAGGGCCGGCGGGGTCCCGAAGATCTCGACCACGCAGCCCGCGCCGAGGGCCCCCTCGACGGCCTTCGGGCCGTCGGCGAGGAACAGCCGTCGCTCGGCGCGAACCGAACGACGGCTGAGCTTGCGCGCCTCCTTGACCCGGGTGTTCCCCGCGGTCAGGGGCGCGTCCGGCACGAGGGCCTCAGGACGCCTTCGGCGCGTTGACGTCCTCGGGCAGGGCCGCCTTGGCGGTCGCGACCAGCGCCGAGAAGGCGGGCGCGTCGTTGACGGCGAGCTCGGCCAGGATCTTGCGGTCGACCTCGACGCCGGCCAGGTTGAGACCCTGGATGAAGCGGTTGTAGGTCATCCCCTCGGCGCGGGCCGCAGCGTTGATGCGCTGGATCCAGAGCCGGCGGAAGTCGCCCTTGCGCGCCTTGCGGTCACGGTAGCTGTAGACCAGCGAGTGGGTGACCTGCTCCTTGGCCTTGCGGTACAGGCGCGAGCGTTGGCCGCGGTAGCCGCTGGCGCGCTCGAGGGTGGTACGACGCTTCTTGTGGGCGTTCACTGCCCGCTTGACGCGTGCCATGGTGTGTCTCCTTCAGGTTCGTGCCAGTGGTCATCTCGACGTCGCTCGATACAAAGCTCGACTCCGCTCGACCACCGATGCGGGGTGAGTCAGAGGCCGAGCATCTTCTTCGCGCGGGGGACGTCGGCCTTGGCGACCTCGGTGGTGCCGGTCATGCGACGGGTGACCTTGGAGGCCTTCTTCTCCAGGTTGTGTCGCTTGCCGGCCTTCTCGCGCAGGATCTTGCCCGAGCCGGTCACCCGGAACCTCTTGCTCGCGCCGGAGTGCGTCTTGTTCTTCGGCATGGTGCTCTCTTCCTCTTGGTACGTCGTGTGGTCGCGGCGGGCGGCCCACGTCGTGCTGTGGTGGGGACTCACTGCCTGGTGCAGGCACTGCACATGTCCCCGAAAACTGGGTGCGACCTCGTTCTTCTCGATCGAGCCCTTCGCAGCGCTCAGGCCTCGATCTCGGGGTCGAGGTTCTCGCTCCGCCCGTGGGCCTTCTTCTGGGCCACGGCCTGCCCGGCGTTGTGGGCGATGCGCTCCTCGCGCTCCTCGGCGACCTCGGCAGCCCGGGCGGCCATGCGGTCGGCCTTCGCCGCCTCCATCTCCACCTTGGCCTCGGCCTTCTTCTTGTGCGGCCCCAGGACCATGATCATGTTGCGGCCGTCCTGCTTGGGCGCGGACTCCACGAAGCCCAGCTCCGTGACGTCCTCGGCCAGCCGCTGCAGCAGCCGGAAGCCCAGCTCGGGGCGGTGCTGCTCGCGACCGCGGAACATGATCGTGATCTTGACCTTGTCGCCGGCCTTGAGGAACCGCACGACGTGACCCTTCTTGGTCGCGTAGTCGTGCGCGTCGATCTTGGGACGAAGCTTCATCTCCTTGATGATCACGTTCGTCTGGTTGCGACGGGCCTCACGGGCCTTCTGGGCGTTCTCGTACTTGAACTTCCCGTAGTCCATGAGCTTGCAGACCGGGGGCTTGCCCATCGGGGCGATCTCGACGAGGTCGAGGTCCGCCTCCTGGGCCAGCTTGAGTGCCTCGCCCGTGGGGACGATGCCGACGGTCTCGCCGTTGGGTCCGACGAGCCGGACCTCGGGAACCCGGATCCGGTCGTTGATGCGTAGCTCGGTGCTGATGTGTCCTCCATGGGTCGAACGGCTGGGTGACCGCCACGGGAGGACCTCGCACACGACGAGAGCCCCCGCGCGACGCGCGGAGGCTCAGGCTGCACCGAAGGGTCGACGGCGTACGTCGCACCCACGGTGCGGACCGGACCCGACGACCTGTGCCCTGTTGCCAGTGCTGCGGTCGATGCGGGTGGGAGCGAGCCTCCACTTGTCTGACCGGCTCCACCGGGGTGGAACCTGTCGGTCGTGACACACGATACAAGGATCGGGAGGGCTTGCCTATTCCACAGGCTCGACCCAGGCGTAGGCGCCGTCCGCGGTCCGGGCCAACGGCCACCCGCGGGCCAGGCCCTCCAGCAGGTCGCCCTCGACGGCGTACGACGTCGGGCCGGCGACGTCGACGACGAGCGCGGAGGCACCCTCCTGGACGGCCGAGCGGGCCGCCAGGATGGCCGGCACCGGGACCGGGCGGGCGTCGGGCCGCCACCTGCCGAGGCTCTCCAGGCTGGTGAACGCGAGCACTGCCTGACGGCCGTCCGCCCCGGTCAGCAGGGCCGTCGCCATGTCACTGGTCTTGTCGTGGGCGAGACCGGAGGCGTCGTGCTCCACCTCGCCGAGGACCGCGACGACAGGCACCAGGAGGCGGGCGTGCTGGAGGACCAGGAACACGCCCAGGCCGTCCTCCCCGGCACCGGCGTACGACGCCAGGGCGGCGGCCAGGCGCGGCTCGGCGGCACCGTCGTCCCCCGCGAAGCCGGGGTCGGGGATCTGCCGACCCGCCGCGGGTGACGCGTGCTCGTCGGCCATGCCCACATCCTCTCGCGACCGGCCGGATCCCGGGACCTCCGGAGGGTCGGTTTGAGTTAAGTCATGTAATTCGGTAGACATACTCGACATGACCTCATCTCTCTCCGTGCCGGTCCTCGACCGGCCTCGGGCCGGAGGGCCGTCGGCCAGGCAGGGGCGCAGCCGGTCGCGGCTCGCCTTCCTGCGCCGATGGGTCTCCCCCGTGCTCATCGTCGCCGTCTGGCAGCTGCTCAGCAGCAGTGGGGTGCTCTCCGAGCGGACCATCGCCTCGCCGAACCAGATCGCCCACACCGCCGCCGGCCTGGTCCGCGACGGCACCCTCGGCAGCGCGACCCTGGTCTCGGTGCAGCGGGTGCTGGTCGGATTCTCGATCGGCGCCACGATCGGCGTGCTGCTGGCGGTCGTCGCCGGGCTCAGCCGGATCGGCGAGGACGCCGTCGACCCGCCGATGCAGATGCTGCGGATGCTGCCGCACTTCGGGCTGATCCCGCTGTTCATCCTCTGGATGGGGATCGGGGAGCAGCCCAAGGTCGCCCTGATCGCGCTGGGCGCGACGTTCCCGCTCTACCTGAACACGCTCGCGGGCATCCACGGCATCGACCGCAAGACCAGCGAGGCGGCGCAGGCGATGGGGCTGAGCTGGTCCCAACGGATCCGCCACGTCGTCCTGCCCGGCGCCCTCCCGCAGACCCTGGTCGGACTGCGGCAGAGCCTCGGCATCGCGTGGCTCTCGCTGATCGTCGCGGAGACCATCAGTGCCGACTCCGGGCTCGGCTACATGATCAACCAGGCCCGTGAGTTCCAGCAGACCGACGTGATCGTCGTCGGTCTCGTCGTCTACAGCCTGCTCGGTCTCGCGACCGACGCGGCCGTCCGCTACCTCGAGAGAAGGGCCCTCGCATGGCGCGCCTGAACGACACCCCCTCCCACCGCGGCTCCGGGGCCGCCACCACCGTCGGGGACTCCCCCTACGTCGCACAGGTGCGAGCCCACAACCGCTCGTTCGGCAGCAACCAGGTGCTGCGCGACATCGACCTGGACATCGAGCCCGGTGAGTTCGTCGCCCTGCTCGGCCGCAGCGGCTGCGGGAAGTCCACGTTGCTGCGCAGCCTGGCCCGGCTCGACCCGGTACCTGACGGCGAGGTCGCCGTGCACGGCCGGACGTCCGTCGCCTTCCAGGAGACTCGCCTCCTGCCCTGGAAGCGGGTCCGGCAGAACGTCGCCCTGGCCCTCCTCCAGTCGCCCGAGAGCCGCCGGCGCAACCGACGGGCCGACGAGACCCTGGCCGAGGTCGGGCTGACCGAGAAGGCCGAGGCCTGGCCCCGTGAGCTCTCCGGTGGGCAGGCGCAGCGCGTCTCGCTGGCTCGCGCGCTGGTCAGCAACCCGTCCCTGCTGCTGCTCGACGAGCCCTTCAGCGCCCTCGACGCCCTGACCCGGATCGAGATGCACCAGCTCGTGATCGAGCTGTGGCGCCGACACTCCATGGCCGTCCTGCTGGTGACCCACGACGTCGACGAGGGCCTCGCCCTGGCGGACCGGATCGTCGTGATGGACGAGGGCCGGCTCTCCCGGTCGTGGCGGATCAGCCTGCCGCGCACCGACCGGGCGCCGTCCCAGCCCGAGATCGCGCAGGCCCGCGCCGAGGTCCTGCAGGCCCTCGGCGTCAGGCCGCTCCCCCCGAACCCGAAGCGCAACCCCCTGAAGAACAACGCAGAAGGAGCAGCATGAGCATCCCCCGGATCTCCACCACCCGCCGGACCGTCCTGGCCGTGGCCGCGTCGGTCGTCGGCGCGACCGCACTGGCCGGCTGCAGCGGTGCCGCCAACGGCAACGAGGCCGCCGTGCGCAGCGACGGCTCGGTCGACCTGTCCAAGGTCACCCTGGTCGTCGGCGACCAGAAGGGCGGCTCCGAGTCGCTGCTCCGGGCCGCCGGCGAGCTGAAGGACGTGCCCTACACGATCCAGTGGAAGACCTTCACGTCAGGTCCACCGCTGCTCGAGGCCCTCAACGCCGGGGCGATCGACGTCGGTGGGGTCGGCAACACCCCGCCCCTGTTCGCCGCTGCGGCCAAGAGCCGCTTCAAGGTGGTGCAGGGCGCGACGTACGGCGGCACCGGTGACGCGATCGTCGTACCCAAGGGCTCGCCGATCACCTCCGTGTCCCAGCTCAAGGGCAAGAAGGTCGCCGTGGCCGAGGGCAGCTCGGCCAACTACAACCTGCTCGCACAGCTGCAGAAGGCCGGCCTGAAGTACGGCGACGTCCAGGTGCAGAACCTCCAGCCGGCCGACGCGGCAGCCGCGTTCTCGTCCGGCCACCTGGACGCCTGGGCGATCTGGGAGCCCTACACCTCACAGGCGGAGCACGACTCCAACGCCCAGGTCCTGACCACGGGCCAGGGGTTGGTCAACGGCTACTCGTTCCAGGTGGCCTCCGACGACGCCCTCGCCGACAAGGCCACGACCGCGGCCCTGAAGGACTACCTGTCCCGGATCGCGAAAGCCCAGACCTGGTCGCAGACCCATAAGTCCGCCTGGTCCAAGGTCTGGGCCAAGGAGACGGGCCTGAGCGACTCGATCACCCTGGCCGCGAACAAGAAGCGCGACGTGCAGCTGGTGCCGATCGACCAGAAGGTCATCGACTCGGAGCAGACGATGGCCGACGCGTTCGCCGAGAACAAGCTGATCCCCAGCCAGATCGACATCTCGTCGTACTTCACCGGCGAGTTCAACAACGACACCACCGGGAAGTGACATGACGGTCAAGCTGCACTGGTTCCTGCCCACCTCCGGCGACAGCCGGTCCCTGGTCGGGGCCGGCCAGGGAGTGCCGCACGACGTGCGAGCCGGCATCCGGGACGCCGCCGTCCACGGCGTCCGTGAGCCCTCCATCGACTACCTCGCCGACGTGGCGCGCACCGCCGAGAAGCTCGGCTTCGAAGGGGTGCTCACGCCGACCGGCACCTTCTGCGAGGACGCCTGGCTCGTGACCGCGGCGCTGCTCCGGGAGACCCGGACCCTGAAGTTCCTGGTCGCGTTCCGGCCCGGCGTGATCAACCCGGTGCTGGCGGCGCAGATGGCCGCGGCATACCAGCGGATCTCGGGCGGCCGGCTGATGCTCAACATCGTCACCGGTGGCGAGCCCGTCGAGCAGGCGCGGTTCGGCGACGACGCGCCCAAGGAGGAACGCTACGGCCGCACCGAGGAGTTCCTGGCCGTGGTGCGCGGCACCTGGGAGCAGCCGCCGTTCGACTACGACGGCCGGCACTTCCGGGTCCGCGGCGCGCTGGTCAACGGAGGCGTGCGGCCGCAGCCGGACATCTACTTCGGTGGCTCCTCCGGGCCGGCCGGGGAGGTGGCGGCCCAGCATGCCGACGTCTACCTGACCTGGGGCGAGCCGCCCGAGCAGGTCGCGGAGAAGATCGAGTGGATGCGTGGCCTGGCGGCAGCGCGGGGCCGTCGGCTGCGGTTCGGCATCCGGCTGCACACGATCTCGCGCGACACCAGCGAGGAGGCCTGGCGGCACGCCCAGTGGCTGCTGGACAGCCTGGACCCGGAGGTCGTCGCCCGGGCACAAGAAGCCCTCGCGACGAGCGAGTCCACGGGGCAGCAGCGGATGCTCGCGCTGCGCACACCGGGAACGACGTACGCCGACGCCCACGAGCTGGAGGTCTCGCCGGGGCTGTGGTCCGGGGTCGGGCTCGTCCGCGGGGGTGCCGGGACCGCCCTGGTCGGCAGCCACGACGAGGTCGCCGAGCGGATCGCCGACTACCACGACCTGGGGATCGACGAGTTCATCTTCTCGGGATACCCGCACGTCGAGGAGGCGTACTGGTTCGCCGAGGGCGTGATGCCGCGGCTGCGCCGGCGCGGTCTGCTGGCGGACCGCTCCGTCGAGGGTCTCGCGGAGCCGGCCCGGGCCGCGTCCTGACCTCTCGCACGCCGGGCGCCGAGGCTGCCCTCGGCGCCCAGGTGTGTGGGATCCTCGAAACGTGGACAACGTCTCCTGGGGCGCGCTGGCACTGGCCCTGACGGTGCTGGGCGGCACCTACACGTGGTGGGCGCTCCGGCACCGTGGCGTCACCGCCGCGGTGCGCGGCGCCGGGCTGACGCTGCTCCCGCTGGCCGCCTGGATGACCGGGCTGCTCCAGGTGTTCGGTGACATCGCCGACTCCCTGGCCCACTGGCTGACGCGCCTGGTGTTCAGCCCGAGCGTGTGGCTGGGGATGATCATCGCGTTCGTCGCGGTGGTGCTGATCGGTGGCGCGAACGTCGTCTCCCGGCGGGTCCCCGGGGCGAAGCCGGAACGCCGTACCCGAGGGACCAGCCAGGCGGCACCGAAGGCGGTGGCCCCGGCCCCGAGGCGGCAGCAGGACTCCCTGATCGACGACGAGATGGCCGAGATCCAGGCGATCCTGAAGAAGCGCGGCATCAGCTGATGGCCGGCACCACCTCGGGCGACAGCCATGTCGCCCGGAACCGCCTGTGGGCACGGCTCTCGGCCGCGGTCGAGGCGCTCCCCGAGCCGCCGGCGACCCCGCTGATGGTCGTGGACCTCGACGCCTTCGACGCCAACGCGGCGGATCTCGTACGTCGTGCCGGCGGCACGCCGATCCGGGTCGCCTCCAAGTCGCTGCGGGTGCCGGCCCTGCTCGAGCGCGCCCTGGCCGCACCCGGCTTCCACGGCGTCCTCGGCTACTCGCTGCGCGAGGCGCTCTGGCTCTCCGAGCAGGGCCTGTCCGACGACGTCGTCGTTGCCTACCCGACCGTCGACCGGGTCGCCATCGCCGCTCTCCTCGCGTCCCCGGACGCGGCCGCCCGGATCACCCTGATGGTCGACGACCCCGCCCAGCTCGACGTGGTCGACTCGGTCCGCTCGTCGCACGAGGTCCGGGTGCGGGTCGCGCTCGACATCGACGCGGGGCTGCGGATGGGCGGTCAGCACGTCGGCCCGAAGCGCTCCCCGCTGTACGACGTCGACGACGTCGTCCGCCTGGCCCGGCGGATCACCGAGCGAGCCGGCTTCGCGCTGGTGGGTGTGATGACCTACGAGGGGCAGGTCGCCGGGGTCCCCGACGACGTACCGTCCCAGCGGGCGAAGTCACTCGTCGTACGCCGGTTGAAGTCGGCCTCGATGTCACAGCTCGCCGAGCGTCGCCGCGTGATCTCCGACCGCCTGCGCGCCCTGGTCGAGCTGGAGTTCTGGAACGGCGGCGGGTCCGGCTCGGTCGAGGCCACCGCCGCCGACGGGGCCGTCACCGAGGTGGCCGCCGGTTCCGGCCTGCTGGTGCCCGGGCTCTTCGACCACTACCAGTCCTTCCGGCCGCGACCGGCGGCGTTCTTCGGCCTGCCGGTGACCCGCCGGCCGTCGCCGACGATGGCGACGGTGCACGGCGGCGGCCTGATCGCCTCGGGGCCGGTCGGGGCCGACCGGGCCCCGCTCCCCTGGGCTCCGCCGGGGCTCCACCTGACCGGGCTCGAGGGCGCCGGCGAGGTGCAGACCCCGCTGACCGGTCACCCCGCGGCGATGCTCCGGATCGGCGACCTGGTGTGGTTCCGGCACGCCAAGTCGGGCGAGCTCTTCGAGCACACCAACTCCGTGCGGCTGCTGGCCGGGAGCACCTTCACCGACGAGGTCCCGACGTACCGCGGGGCCGGCCAGGCCTGGTGACCGGCAGGTGAGCAACGCCGAGACGGTGCTGGAGCTGGCCCGGTCACGCCCGGTCACGCTCGGAGCGGGTCGGCTCGTCTGCGTCGACGGGCCGGCCGGCTCGGGCAAGACCACGCTGGCCGACGAGGTCGCCGGCCTGGCCGACGCCCCCGTCGTCCACATGGACGACCTGTTCGAGGGCTGGGGCGGGCTGCCCCGGGTCGGCGACCAGCTCGGCACGCTGCTCCGGCCGCTCGCCGAGGGCCGGGCCGGGAGCTACCGCCGCTGGGACTGGCGGGGCAGCCGCTGGGCCGAGGCGGTGCTGGTCGAGCCGGCGCCCCTGCTCGTGCTGGAGGGCGTCGGCTCCGGCGCGCTGGCCCACGCCGACCTGGTCACCGTGCTGGCCTGGGTCGAGGTGCCCTCCGACCTGCGCAGGCAGCGCGGCCTGGAGCGGGGTGGTGTCGGCGTCGCCGAGCACTGGCAGGAGTGGGCCGCCGCCGAGCAGGCCCTGTTCACCCGGGATCGCATCCGCGAACGCGCCGACCTCGTCCTGGACGGCCGCCTCGGGCTGCTCGGCGGCTGAGCTCGGGGAGACCCGCCCGGGCCGCCGCCCTCCTGGGCCCGCGCTTTCCCGGGTCGGTGGCCCGTGGCAGGGTCGGGGGGATGGACCCACGCATCTCCTTCGTGACCCTCGCCGTCCGCGACCTCGACGCGTCCCGGGCGTTCTACGTCACCGGGTTGGGCTGGACACCCGAGCTCGACGTGCCCGGGGAGGTGGTGATGATCCGGGTCGGTGAGCGGCTGGTCCTCTCGTTGTGGGACGAGACCGGGTTCGAGGCCGAGATCGGCCCGATCCGGCGCGGGGACGGCGTCCCTCCCGTCGCGCTCGCGCACAACGTCGCGACCCGCGAGGAGGTCGACGCGGTGCTCGCCGAGGCGCGGGCGCTGGGGGCCGAGGTCAGCGGGCCCCAGGAGCGCGAGTGGGGCGGCTACACCGGCTACCTCGCCGATCCCGACGGTGTGCGGTGGGAGATCGCCTGGAACCCCGGTGAGATCGGACAGCTGGTGCTGCCCTGACGCGGGATCGTTAGTCTCGCGGCATGGTGGCACCGTCGGGAGACCAGTTCGAGATCGCAGCCGGCGGCTACCGCGCGGTCGTGACCGAGTGCGGAGGCGGCCTGCGGGTCCTCGAGCACCGGGGCCGGGCCCTGGTCGACGGCTTCGAGGAGGCCGCGATGAGCCGGGCTGCGCGCGGACAGCTGCTGATGCCGTGGCCCAACCGGATCGGCGACGGCGCCTACACCTTCGACGGCCGGGAGCTCCAGCTCGCCTTGAGCGAGCCGGACCGCAGCAACGCCTCGCACGGGCTGGTCCGCTGGGCAGCCTGGTCTCCCGAGGAGCACACGGCGACCTCGGTGTCCCTCGGGTACCGGCTGATGGCGCAGACCGGCTACCCCTGGACACTCGACCTGCACGTGCTCTACGACCTGTCGGCCGACGGGCTCACCGTGACCCAGACCGCGACCAACCTGGGCGACCGGCCGGCGCCGTACGCCAGCGGCGCCCACCCCTACCTCAGCGCCGGCCCCGGACCCGTCGACGGCTGGGAGCTGACCCTGCCGGCGTCGGTCCGGCTGCTCGCCGACGAGCGGCAGCTGCCGGTGGGCCGCGAGGAGGTCACCGGTACGCCGTACGACTTCCGGGTCGCCCGCCCGGTGCGCGACACCGTGCTCGACCATGCCTTCGGCGAACTGGCCCGCGACGAGCAGGGCGTGGCGACCGCCCAGGTGCGCGACCCCGGCACCGGGCTCGGCACGGCCCTGTGGGTCGACCGGCACCATCCCTGGCTGATGGTCTTCAGCGCCGACCCTCCGGGGACCGGCGCGCGCTGCGCACTCGCGGTCGAGCCGATGACCGCCCCGCCCGACGCCTTCCGCAGCGGGGACGACCTGCTCACGCTGGCACCCGCCGGCGAGCCCGGCGACGAGGTCTCAGTCTCCTGGGGGATCCGGGCGCTGGAGTGACTCCGCCGCGGTCCGCTCGAGCAGGAGCCGCACCTGCCGGACCGCGACCTTGGCCCGGTCGCCGTCGGCGGACTGGATCGCCAGCACCATCGTGCTCGTGCCGTCGGCGAGGTCGAACGTCGCGAACGGCGCTCCCGTCGGCAGGTGCACGGCGAGCACCTCGGCCCACTCGTAGGACCGCCGCCGGTAGCCGTTGACCAGCTCGAGCCCACCGGTGGTGGCGGTGAGCCGGCAGCGCACGAGCCCCCAGCCGATGGAGGCCGCGAGCGCGGCGATCAGCCAGACCGTCGCCTGCTGGTAGATCGTGACCCGGGACCGCACGTCGGGCCCGACCGCGATCCAGCCGGCGACGCAGGTGACGCCGAGCAGCCCGCCGAAGAAGAGCACCGCCAGCCGCACCCCGAGCGGGCGCCAGGTGTGCGGCAGCCCGGGCTCAGAGACGACAGGCATGGATGTCGGTCACCAGGATCCCCCGGGCCCCGATCGTCCACAGCTCGTCCATGACCCGGTGCGCCTCGCTGCGCGGCACCATCGCGCGCACGGCCACCCAGCCCTGTCGGTGCAGCGGCGAGACGGTGGGGCTCTCGATGCCGGGAGTCAGGTCGACGGCCCGGGTCACCTCGGCCTCGGGGATGTCGTAGTCCATCATCACGTAGCTGCGGGCCACCATCACGCCCTCGAGCCGTCGCCGGAAGACGTCCAGCGCGGGGTGGGTGGAGCCGCCCCGCGTGATCAGCACCGCCTCGGACTCCAGGATCGGCTCGCCGAAGGTCTCCAGCCCGGCCTTGTGCAGGGTGCTCCCGGTCTCCACGACGTCCGCGATCAGGTCGGCGACCCCCAGCTGCACGCTGGACTCGACGGCCCCGTCGAGACGGTTCACGGTCGCCTCGATGCCGTGCTCGGCGAGGTACTGCCGCACGATCCCGACGTACGACGTGGCGATCCGGGTGCCGGCCAGCTCCGCGATGTCGTGGAACCGCCCGATCGGCCCGGCGAACCGGAACGTGCTCCTCCCGAAGCCGAGCCCGAGCACCTCGTCGGCCTTCGCGCCGGAGTCCAGGAGCAGGTCGCGCCCGGTGATGCCGACGTCCAGGGTGCCCTCGCCGACGTAGAGGGCGATGTCACGGGGCCGCAGGTAGAAGAACTCCACGTCGTTGTCGACGTCGACCAGGGCCAGCTCCTTGGCGTCCTGCCGCTGGCGGTAGCCGGACTCGCGGAGCATCTCGGTGGCGGCCTGGGACAGCGCGCCCTTGTTGGGTACGGCGATACGCAGCGTCATCGGGGCCTCACAGGTGGGCGTACACGTCGTCGAGGGTGAGGCCGGTCGCCAGCATCAGGACCTGGGCGTGGTACAGCAGCTGGCTGATCTCCTCCGCCGCCCGGGCGGGCGACTCGTGCTCGGCGGCCATCCACGACTCGGCCGCCTCCTCCACGAGCTTCTTGCCGATGGCGTGCACCCCGGCGTCGAGCTCGCGCACGGTCCCCGAGCCGTCGGGACGCCGCTCGGCCTTGTCGGCGAGCTCGGCCCACAGCTGCTCGAACGTCTTCACTCGAGAAGGGTAGTTGTCGGTTGACCTGCGCTCGCCACCCCGTCCAAGGTGACCGGATGGAGGAGCGCACGCCGTTCGCACGCCTGGACTGGCCGGCCCGGACCGAGCGGCTGCTGATCCGACCGGTCACGCCCGACGACTTCGGCCGCCTCTACGAGATCCGGGCGATCCCGGAGGTGACCGAGTGGCTGACCGGGCGACCCACGTCCTACGACGACTACGTCGAGCGCTACGGCACACCGGAGCGCCTGGAGTCGACGCTGGTGGTGCAGGCGGGTCCGACGATCGTCGGCGACCTGTTCCTCGCCCTGGCGACGCCGTACGCCCAGGTCGAGGTGCGGGACCGCGCCGAGCACAGCGAGGCCACGATCGGCTGGCTGCTCGACCCGGCGTACACCGGACGCGGCTACGCCACCGAGGCGGCGGGCGAGGTGCTGCGGATCTGCTTCGAGGGACTCGGCCTCCGTCGGGTGGTGGCCGGCGCCTTCGCCGACAACGAGGCCTCGTTGCGGGTGATGGCCAGGGTGGGGATGCGGATCGAGACCCGGACCCTCCGCGGCTCCCTGCACCGCGACCGGGGCTGGGTGGACGGGGTGGAGGCAGCGGTGCTGGCCGAGGAGTGGCGGGCGAAACAACGTTGACCTCTCCGGCCCGGCCCGCGAGGGTGGCCGCTGTGTCCCTCGACCGGATCTCCTGGCCCCTGCGCACCGATCGGCTGTCCATCCGGCCCGCGACCGTCGAGGACCTCGACGCCCTGGGCCGGATCCAGAACCTCCCGGAGGTCGCGGCCTGGCTGCCGTCCAGCGCTGGCACGCAGGACGACTACCTGCTGCGGATGGGCCGGCACTCGTTGTTGGCGCAGACCCTGGCCGTGGAGCTGGACTCGGTGATCATCGGCGAGCTCTACGTCCACATCAGGTCCGGGTGGGCGCAGCGCGAGGTCGCGGACGCCGCCCGCGACTGCGAGGCCGAGATCGGCTGGGGCTTCGACCCGGCCCACCACGGCCGGGGCTACGCCACGGAGGCCACCACGGAGCTGGTGCGGAGCTGCTTCGAGGACCTCGGCCTGCGGCGGATCACGGCCGAGGCCTTCGCCGACAACGCCGCCTCCCTCCGGATCATGGACCGGCTCGGGATGCGCCGCGAGACGCTCGGGGTCCGGACCACGCTGCACCGCAGCGGGAGCTGGGCGGACAGCGTCGTCTACGCACTGCTCGCCGACGAGTGGCGGGCCGCCGGCCGTCCGGTCGCGGGAGGGGCGGCATGACCACCGCTGTCTTCGACCGGGTCGGCTGGCCGGTCCGCACCGCCCGCCTGACCGTTCGGCCGGCGACGAGCGGCGACCTGCGGAGCATCTTCGAGACCCGCACGCTGCCCGACGTGGGCCAGTGGATGCCGGACCGGCCCACGTCGTACCCCGAGTTCGTGCTGCGCTTCGGGGAGCTCGGCGTGCTGGCCCGCACCTTGGTGATGGAGCTGGACGGGGTCGTGATCGGCGACCTCTACCTCCACGTGACCGACGCGTGGGCCCAGGAGGACGTCGCCGACCGGGCCGGGCAGGAGGGTGAGATCGGCTGGTGCCTGTCCCCCGCCCACCAGGGCCACGGCTACGTCTCCGAGGCGGCGGCCGAGCTGGTGCGGATCTGTTTCGAGGACCTCGGCGTCCGCCGGGTCAGCGCCGCCGCCTTCGCCGACAACGTCCCGTCCCTGCGGATCATGGAGCGGCTCGGCATGCGCCAGGAGAGCCACGGCGTCCGCGACTCGCTGCACCGCGACCTCGGCTGGATCGACGGCGTCGTGTACGCCCTCCTCGCCGAGGAGTGGCGGGCCGGCCGGTCCTGACCGGTCAGTCGTCGCGCAAGGTGGCGAGGGTGCGCGCGGTCAGCAGCGCCGCGGCCGTGGCCTCGTAGCCCTTGTCCTCGCTCGACCCCTCGAGCCCCGCGCGATCGAGAGCCTGGGCGTCGTCGTCGCAGGTCAGCACGCCGAAGCCGACCGGGACGCCGGAGTCCAGGGCGACCCGGGTCAGCCCGTCGGTCGCCGCCGAGCAGACGTAGTCGAAGTGCGGGGTGCCCCCGCGTACGACGACACCCAGGGCGACCACCGCGTGATGGGTCAGGGCCAGCTCGGCGGCCACGATCGGCAGCTCGAAGGTGCCGGGGACCCGCACCACGGTGGCGTCGACCACGGAGTACGCCGCGAGGGCGCGGCGGGCTCCGGCCACCAGGCCCTCCATCACCTCGGTGTGCCACTGCGCGGCCACCACCGCGACCCGGAGGTCGCTGCAGTCCACCGGCTCCACGTCGGGCGCCCCGTGCCCGCTCACGACCGGGCCCCCGGTGCGGGCTCGGTCGCCAGGTCGGGCAGCTGGTGGCCCATCCGGTCGCGCTTGGTGCGCAGGTAGGCGAGGTTGTGCCGGTTGGGGCTGGGGGTCAGTGGCACCTGTGCCTCCACGTGGACGCCGAAGTCCTCGAGACTCTCGGACTTGTCGGGGTTGTTGGTCAGCAGCCGGACGCTGGTCACGCCCAGGTCGCGCAGCACCTGCGTCGCGGCGCCGTAGTGACGGGCGTCGGCCGGCAGCCCGAGGTCGAGGTTGGCGTCGACGGTGTCCCGGCCGTGGTCCTGGAGGGCGTAGGCCTGGAGCTTGGCGACCAGGCCGATCCCGCGGCCCTCGTGCCCGCGCAGGTAGACGACCACCCCACGACCGGCCTCGACGACCCGCTCCAGCGCCTCGTCCAGCTGGGGCCCGCAGTCGCAGCGCTGGGATCCGAACACGTCGCCGGTCAGGCACTCCGAGTGCACCCGGGTCAGCACCGACTCCCCTCCGTGGACCGAGCCGGCCGGGCCGAGGTCGCCGTACACCAGGGCGAGGTGCTCCGACCCGTCGATGGTCGAGCGGTAGCCGTAGGCCGTGAACTCGCCGTACGGCGTCGGCAACGAGGTCTGCGCCACGCGGGTCACCAGCATCTCGGTGCGGTGACGGTAGCGGACCAGGTCCTCGATCGAGATCATCGCCAGCCCGTGCTCGTCGGCGAACGCCCGCAGCTCCGGCGCCCGCTTCATGGTGCCGTCGTCGTTGACCACCTCCACCAGCACCCCGGCCGGGGTCAGCCCCGCCAGCCTGGCCAGGTCGACGGCCGCCTCGGTGTGACCCCGCCTGACCAGCACGCCGCCGTCGCGGTAGCGCAGCGGGAAGACGTGTCCCGGCCGGGTCAGGTCGGTGGGCTCGGTGGCCGAGTCGGCCAGCACCCGCGCGGTGTGCGCCCGGTCGGCGGCACTGATCCCGGTCGAGACGCCGTCCCGGGCGTCGACCGAGAGGGTGTACGCCGTCCGCATCCGGTCGCGGTTGTGCGGCGTCATCAGCGGGATCTCGAGCCGGTCGAGCATCGGCGCGGGCATCGGCACGCAGATCACGCCGCTGGAGTGACGGATCGTGAACGCCATCAGCTCCGGGGTGGCCTTGGCCGCGGCGAAGACGATGTCCCCCTCGTTCTCGCGGTCCTCGTCGTCGACGACGACCACGGCCTTGCCGGCGGCGATGTCGGCAATCGCCCGCTCGACGGAGTCCAGGCGGGTGGTCACGCGACGTCTCCGGCCGTCTCGTGGTCTCGACTGCGCTCGAGCAGCGCGGGGTCCTCCACCCGGCTGGCCCGCAGCCAGACCACGAAGCCCCAGACCACCAGGACCCCGTAGACGATGAACAGGATCGCCGAGGGGTAGTAGGTGAAGTGCCACAGCACCGGGACCCCGACCAGGTCGACGGCGATCCAGGCCAGCCAGAAGTCGTTCCAGCCGCGTGCCATCGCATAGGTGGCGATCATCGAGCCGACGAAGATCCAGGCGTCGGACCAGTAGTACCAGCGCGGCGCCGGGTAGCCGGCCCCGATCTGGAAGGAGACCCACTGGAACACCACCACGCCGGCAGCGGCCACCAGCAGGTAGCCGAGCCGCTCCGCCCCGGTCGCCCAGCGCGGGGTGATCGCCGGCGCGTCCGCCGCCCGGCTCCCCCGGACCTGCCGCCAGCGCCACCAGCCGTAGATGCTCGTGATCACGAAGAACACCTGGCGCCCGGCCTGGCCGAACAGGGGCGGCTGCGACTGGGTGGAGTCGAAGGTGGCGGCGATGAAGACGCTGAAGAGCAGCACGTTGCCGACGATGCCGACCGGCCAGGCCCACATGCGCCGGCGCAGCCCCCCGATCGCGGAGGCGAAGCCGAAGGCGTTGCCGACGATCTCGCGCCAGGTGATGTGGTGACCGGAGAAGTCGAGGCCGGAGTTGTAGAGCGCGTGGATGCTCATGGGGTGGGGGTTCCTTCGGGGGTGCGGTCGCCGAGCAGACGCTCGACGTACTTGGCGATGATGTCGACCTCGAGGTTCACCCGGTCACCGGGTGCCCGGAAGCCGAGCGTGGTGCGGGCGAGGGTCTCGGGGATCAGGCTGACGGTGAAGCTGTGCGTGCCATCGCGGTGGTCGCGCGACGTCGAGACCACGGTCAGGCTGACGCCGTCCACGGTGATCGAGCCCTTGTCGACCAGGTAGCGGGAGAGCCCAGCCGGCAGCGAGACCTCGACGACCTCCCAGTGCTCGCTGGGGGTACGACGGACCACGGTGCCGACGCCGTCCACATGGCCCTGCACGATGTGCCCGCCGAGGCGGGTGCCGGCGGTGACCGCGCGCTCGAGGTTGACCCGGTCGCCCGGGCCGACGCCGAGCAGGGAGGTCTTGTCGAGCGTCTCCTGCATCACGTCGGCGGTCCACACGCCGTCCCGGACCGAGGTCACGGTCAGGCAGCAGCCGTTGACGGCGATCGAGTCGCCCAGGTGTACGTCGTCGAGCACGGTGGCGGCGCGGACCGACAGCCGCAGGGCGTCACCCTGGGGCTCGATCGCCTCGACCGTGCCGAGCTCCTCGACGATGCCGGTGAACATCAGGCCCTCCTCATGGTGATCCGGACGTCGGTGTCGTCGCCGGGCTTCGCGGGCTCCAGCACGGTCACGTCGGTCACGTCGAGGTGCAACGCCTTCGAGATCGTGGGGATGCCCAGGTCGCCGACGGCCGGGCGACCGGCGCCGAGCAGCATCGGCGCGACGTAGGCCACCACCTCGTCGACCAGGCCGGCGCGGACGAAGGCGGCCGCGAGGGTGGGGCCACCCTCGAGGAAGACGTGCTGCCGGTCGCGGGCGAACAGCTCGGTGAGCGCGGCGCCGGGGTCGCGGGTGTGCAGGTGCAGCGTCTCCGCCTCGGGTCCGAAGACCCGGTGGGCCGGGTCGAGCGAGCGCTCCCCCATCACCACCCGGAGCGGCTGGCGCGGCAGCGGCCGGTCCTCGGCGTCGCGCACGGTCAGGAGCGGGTTGTCGACGGCCACCGTGTTGGTGCCGACCAGCATGGTGTCGCACCGGGCGCGCAGCTCGTGCGTGTCACGGCGGGCCGCGAGGCTCGAGACCCAGCGGCTGGTGCCGTCGGCCGCCGCACTGCGACCGTCGAGGGTCGTGGCGAACTTCCAGGTGACGAAGGGCCGGCCGTGCTCCACGGCGAACGTCCAGACCTGGTTGAGCGCCCGTGCCTCGTCGACCAGCAGGCCGGACTCGACCTCCACCCCGGCGGCCAGCAGGGTGTCGACCCCGCCGGTCGCGACCGGGTTGGTGTCGCGCTGGGCGATCACCACGCGACGTACGCCGGCGTCGAGCAGGGCCCGGGCGCAGGGGCCCGTGCGACCGGTGTGGTTGCAGGGCTCGAGGGTCACCACGGCGGTGGCCCCGGGCGCCCGGCCATCCACCTGGGCGAGGGCGTCCGCCTCGGCATGCGGGGTGCCGGCACCGCGGTGGTAGCCCTCCGCGAGGAGGTCGCCCGCGGCACCGAGGAGCACGCAGCCGACACGGGGGTTGGGACCGAGGGGTACGCCGTCGGTCGCGGCGAGCGCGAGGGCGCGACGCATCGCGGCCTCCTCGGCTTCGCCGAACCGCCCGTTGGTGTCCATGTGCCCCTCGTGTCCTCGTCGCGGACTCCGGGGCTACGGGTGGGACGTGGTCTCGACTCCGCTCGACCACTGCGGACCCTGCGACCCGCGGGGACGTTGTCGTCCCGCCTCACCCTGCGTGCGCTTCCCATCCGGACTTTGACCGTCGGTCCAGGAGTTTCGCCTGGTCAACCGGTCACTGGCGGTGACCGGGTCGCGGACTTCTGAGTCTGGCTCAGTCACCGCCGGTGCGGAGTTACACCGCCCCCAGAGCACGCGAGCATCTCTGCTCCTTGCCCGCCCAGCCTAGCGCGGCCCGAGCGGCGAGCGGTCCGGGGCTCAGGTGGTGGCGGTCACAGCGCGCTCGCGCAGAGCGGCCACCATCGCGTCGGGGTCGTCAGCGTCGAACACCGCGGAGCCGGCCACGAACACGTCGGCGCCGGCCTCGGCACACCGCTCGATGGTCTCCAGGCTGATTCCGCCGTCGACCTGGAGCCAGGTCTGGACGCCGTGCTTGTCCATCAGCTCGCGACAGCGCCGGATCTTGGGCAGGCACAGCTCGAGGAAGGTCTGGCCACCGAACCCCGGCTCGACGGTCATCAGCAGCACCGTGTCGAGCTCGGCGAGCAGGTCCTCGTAGGGGTCGATCGGGGTGGCCGGCTTGAGCGCCATGCTGGCCCGGGCCCCCAGCCTGCGGATCTCGCGCGCCAGGCGCACCGGCGCCGCGGCCGCCTCCACGTGGAAGGTCACGCTGGACGCGCCCGCCTCGACGTACGCCGCGGAGTTGCGGTCGGGCTCGGTGATCATCAGGTGCGCGTCGACCGGCACCGTCGTACTCCTGACCAGGGCCTCGACCATGGCCGGACCGAGGGTCAGGTTGGGCACGAAGTGGTTGTCCATCACGTCGACGTGGATCCAGTCCGCGCTGGGGACCCGGGCGATCTCGGCGCCGAGCGCAGCGAAGTCGGCGGACAGGATGCTGGGAGTGATCTGGATGCCCACGCAGCGATCCTAGGGCGAGGTCTCGCTCAGCTTGTCGAGCCGGGCCCGCAGCGCGGCCGAGCGATGGGCGTTGCCGTGCAGCCCGACGTACTCCTCGCCGTACGTCGCGAGCAGGGCGTCGTCGAGCCGGCGTACGGCGCCGGGCGGGTAGCGGTAGTCCATGCGCTCGCGGATCGCCTCCTCGTCGGCGGCCCGGAGCACCACCGCGAGCTCGTCGAGCGAGGTGATGCCGAGCTCCAGCAGCAGCCCGGACACCCAGGTGTAGTGGTCGCTGCGCGACCAGCCGGCGTCGGCGTACTGCCCGGCCAAGAAGGCCGCCAGCTCCCGGGCGTCGAGCCGCGGGTCGGCGTCGGGCTCGGTCTGGGCGCCGCGCTCGCCGTCCACGGGTCCCCGGAGGCGGTCGCGGATCGTGGCGAACTCCTGGTCGGCCAGCTCGAGCAGCCCGGCGGCCAGGGTGAAGCGGCGGTCGAAGTCGTGGGCGTGCTCGGCCGGCACCGTGCCCTTGTAGCGGATGTCGTGCTCGAACTCCGCCCAGGCGTGCTGGAGCACCGTGCGGATCTGGACCTGGACGTTGCGCCCGCGGAGGTGGGCGTAGGCGGGCTGGCTCTCCCGCGCCGGGTCGAGGGCGATCTGGAGGTGCCTGCTGGCGTAGCCGAAGCGACCCTCGCTGGCGGTCTCGCGGCCGAGGTCACGGTCGTCGTTGACGACCACCTGGTCACCGAGCAGGTCGGCCACGGCGTCCACGTCGTCGCGGACGTAGGTGATCACCCGGACGCCCAGCTGGTCGCCGATCTCGCGCAACGGGTCGGCGTACAGCCGCACCCCGTCGACGCTGCGGGTCGCCTTCTCCGCGAAGGACGCGATGCTCTTGGTCCGCCCCGAGACGCTCAGGTAGTTGATGCCGGCCTCGTCGAGCACGCTGGTGACCAGCTCGACGGCCTCGGCGCCGGCGAGCACGAGGGCCTCGTGGTCGGCGGCGAAGGCCGCGACCGCGGCCGGTGCCGGGTCGCTCATGACTCCTCCTCGGGTGTCTGCCGGCCCTCCGCCTCGTCCCGGTCCGCCCACTCGCGGAGCGGCTCGAGGTCGAAGACGTGCTCGTCGATGTCGGCGTGCAGGTCACCGAGCTCGGCGTAGCGGGCCGGGACGGTGGAGATCGTGAAGTCGCGAGGATCGCAGTCGTCCACCTCGTCCCAGTGCACCGGGGTGGAGACGCGGGCGTCGGGGACGCCGCGGACGGAGTACGCCGCGGCGATGGTGTGGTCGCGGGCGTTCTGGTTGTAGTCCACGAACAGGTGATGGGGGTCGCGGTCCTTGCGCCACCAGAGGGTGGTCACGTCGTCGGGCATCCGGCGCTCGACCTCACGGGCGAACGCCAGCGCCGCACGTCGTACCTCCTGGTGGCCGTGGTCGGGCTTGATCCGGACGTAGATGTGCAGGCCTTTGCCACCGCTGGTCTTGGGATAGCCGACCGCACCGAGCTCGTCCAGGATCTCGTGGGTCACCGCCGCCACCCGTTGCACCTGGGCGAAGTCGCTGAGCGGGCCGGGGTCGAGGTCGATCCGCCACTCGTCGGGCTTCTCGGGGTCCTCGCGTCGGCTGTTCCAGGGGTGGAACTCGACGGTCGACATCTGGACCGCCCAGATCACCGCCCCCAGCTCGGTGACGCACAGCTCGTCGGCGGTGCGGTTCCAGCGCGGGAAGTGCAGCCGGACCGTCTCCACCCAGTCGGGAGCGCCGGAGGGCAGCCGCTTCTGGTGGACCTTCTCGCCGGCCAGACCGGTCGGGAAACGGTGCAGCATGCACGGTCGCTCGAACAACGCGTTGACGATGCCGGGGCCGACGGCCAGGTAGTAGTCGACCAAATCGAGCTTGGTCGCACCCGTGTCGGGGAAATAGACGCGATCGGGATTGGTCACCTTGACCACCCGGTTGTCGACCTCGACCTCGGTGAACGGGCTCGCCATGGGACCACCCTCCCATCCCGGCCGTGGCGCCGCTTCCTGACCTCGCCGGAGGCCCACCTGCGGTACCTGGGCCCCGCCTGACGCCTGGTCGTCGGGGTGGATCGGCCCCTCGCACATCCCGGGACAGCGTCGATGCGGAGCTGGATCACCCTGGTGCAGATCCCGGGCGACCGTGGAAGCGGAAGTGGATCGGGGTGGTCCACATCCCCGTGCGGAGCCGCTCGGGAGCCGGGACAGGGTGCTCCACATCCCCGTGCAGAGCCGCTCGGGAACCGGGACCGGGTGATCCAGGACGCGGTCAGGTGCGCCGGAGCAGGGCGACGAACATCGCGTCGGTGCGGTGCCGGTGCGGCCAGAGCTGGACGGTGCCCGGCAGCGGGCCGACGCTGTCGGGGATGTCGAGGGGCATGGGCTCCAGCGTGACCTCCGGGCGGCCGTCGAGGCGCGAGGCGTCGAGGACCCGGGTGACCACGCCGGCGGTCTCCGCCAGCACCGGGGAGCAGGTGGCGTAGACCACCACTCCCCCGGGCCGCGCCAGCGACACGGCGGAGGTGAGCAGCGCGACCTGCAGCCCGACGAGCTGGGCGAGGTCGTCGGGGCTCTTGTGCCAGCGCGCCTCGGGGCGCCGGCGGAGCGCGCCGAGCCCGGAACAGGGAGCGTCGACCAGGACCCGGTCGAAGCTGCCGGGCTCCCATGGCGGCGCGGTGCCGTCCGCCACCGTGACCGCCTCGACGCCGGGCGCCGGGTGGGCGGAGGCGACACCCAGGACCCGGCGGACCAGGTCGGCCCGGTGCGGCTGGACCTCGGCGGCGACCAGCCGGGCCTCGCGCTCGGCGGCCAGGGCCGCCAGGAGCGCCGCCTTGCCGCCCGGCCCCGCGCAGAGGTCGAGCCACCGACGGTCGGGGCCCTCCAGCGGCGCCCCGGCCAGCGCGACGGCCACCAGCTGGGAGCCTTCGTCCTGCACTCCGGCCCGACCCTCGGCGACTGCAGGCACGCTGCCCGGGTCTCCGCCGGCCGAGACCACGCCGTACGGCGAGAAGCGGGTCGGCTCGCCGGGCAGCTCGTCGCGGGTCGAGCGTCCGGGGCGGGCGACCAGGGTCACCGCGGGTGACTCGTTGTCGGCGGCGAGCAGGGCGTCGATCTCGGCCGCCCCGACCGCCTCGGTGAGCAGGTCGACGATCCACTGCGGATGCGAGAAGCGGACGGTCCGGTCGGCGTCGAGGGTGTTCAGCCAGCCCGCCACGTCGCGGGCCGAGACCTTGCGGAGCACCGCGTTGACGAACCCCGCGGCCCCGTCACCGACCTCGGCACGGGCCAGGTCGACGCTGGTGCTGATGGCCGCGTGGGGCGGCACCCGCATCGACAGGAGCTGGTGGCAGCCGAGCCGCAGGATGTCGAGGACCTTGACCTGCACCTTGTCGAGCGGCCGGTCGATGCACTCGCCGAGGATCGCGTCGTAGGTGCCACGCCGGCGGATGGTGCCACTGGCCAGCTCGGTGGCGAAGGCCGCGTCCCGCCCGGTCACCCGCCGCCGGCCGAGGGCCACCGGCAGTGCGAGGTTGGTGTAGGCGTCCGCGACGCGGACGGCGCGCAGCACGTCGTAGGCCGCCCGGCGGGCAGGGTCGGGAGCGCTCACTCGAGCACCTCGCCGCCGGCGAGACGCAGGCCCCGCGCCCAGTCCGCCGCAGGCATCGGCCGCTTGCCGACCGGCTGGACCTCGCCGAGCCGCAGGGCGGCGGTGCCGGTGCCGACCACCACCGCGTTCTTGCCGGCGACCAGCTCACCGGGCGGCAGGTTGCCGTCGGCAGGCGAGACCGGGCCGAGCTTGAGCCGCTCTCCGGCGTACGTCGTCCAGGCGCCGGGGGCGGGCGTGCAGGCCCGCACCTGCCGGTCGAGCACCGCTGCCGGATGACGCCAGTCCACCCGGGCGTCGTCGACACTGATCTTGGGCGCGAAGGAGACGTCGTCCTCGCTCTGGGGCCGGGCCTCGAGCGAGCCGTCGGCGATGCCGTCCAGGGTGGCCACCAGGAGCCCGGCGCCGCCCTCGGCCAGCCGGGCCAGCAGGGTGCCGGCGGTGTCGTCGGGCCGGATCGTCTCGGTCATCAGCCCGAACGTCGGGCCCGCGTCGAGCTCCTCGACGATCCGGAAGGTGGTCGCCCCGGTCACGTCGTCGCCGGCCCACAGGGACCGTTGCACCGGCGCGGCGCCACGCCAGGCCGGCAGCAGCGAGAAGTGCAGGTTGACCCAGCCGTGGACCGGGATGTCGAGAGCCGACTGCGGCAGCAGGGCGCCGTAGGCGACCACCGGGCAGACGTCGGGGGCGAGCTCGCGCAGGGCCGCCTGGAAGTCGGGCTCGCGCGGATGGACGGGCTTGAGCACCGGGACGCCGAGCGCTGCCGCCGCCTCGGCGACCGGCGAGGGTGCGAGCTTGCGCCCGCGGCCGGCCGGCGCGTCCGGGCGGGTCACCACGCCGACCACCTCGTGCGGCGAGGCCGCGATCGCCGTCAGGGACGGAAGGGCGACCTCGGGGGTGCCCGCGAAGACGACCCGCATCAGAGGCCGAGCCCGCCCGTGGGGTGCGGCGACAGCTTGATCGTGGGCGCTCCACCGAGCCCGAACCACTCGGACTCGCGGATCTCCTTCATCGCCAGCTTGCGGTTCTCGGCGCTCAGCCGGTCCAGGAACAGCACGCCGTCGAGGTGGTCGGTCTCGTGCTGGATCGCGCGGGCCAGGAGGTCGCTGCCCTCGATCGTTACCGGCTCGCCGTACATGTCGAAACCGCGCGCCACCACGCGCAACGCCCGCCGACAGTCGATGGAGAGGCCGGGGATCGACAGGCAGCCCTCGGGACCGTCCTGGGTCTCCGCGGAAAGGTCGAGCACCGGGTTCACCAGGTGGCCGACCTCCCCGTCGACGTACCACGTGAAGGCGCGCAGCCCGACGCCGATCTGGGGCGCGGCGAGCCCCGCGCCCGGGGCCTCGAGCATGGTGTCGGTGAGGTCCTGGACCAGGCGGCGCAGCTCGCGGTCGAAGTCCACGACCTCGACCGCCGCCGTCCGCAGCACGGGGTCGCCGAACAGGCGGATCGGCTGGATGGGCACGAGCGCAGTCTAGGAGGCGCCGCCGGCCGGGCAGGAGTCGCCGGGGAGCAGCACCGCCGCGGCGACCTGGTAGGTCCGGCCCGCGTCGCGGTAGTAGTGGGTGTCGGACGTCGTCAGCCGCCGTACGACGACGGGGTCGCGCACCACGGTGCAGTCGCCGATCCGGTCCAGCGGCACCCCCGTCCCCGACGGCCAGGCAGCGACCGGGGTGCCAGCCCCGTCACTGGGCTGGGCCAGCACCCGGAGGGTGGTCGGCCGGAGCTCCTGCGCGCGTGGCCGGCGAGGGGTGCGCCCCCAGCGATCGAGGTAGGCCACGAACCCGGCCAGGCGGCCGCGCGCCCCGCTCTCGAGGGCTGCGTCGTCGAGTCCGTTGGCCCGGTGGGTCCAGGTGCCGTTCGCCGCCGAGACCGCGACGGTGGTGTCGCCCCCGTCCATGATCGGGGAGGGGGGCGAGTAGTCGGGCGACGGTGCGAGCAGTCCGTCGCGGTCGGCCTCCTGGAGCAGAGACTGGACCTCGGCGTCGCCGGCCCGGAACCGGAAGACCGGCCACACGATCCCGTGGGCCGTCACCTCCTCGCCGCGGAGGTACGACGTGCCGTCACCGGTGACGACCAGCACCGGCGGCTCGCTGAAGAAGGTCTCGACGGTGCCCATGCCCGGGCCGGTGGTGAGCCGGAGCACCACGTCGCGATGACCGGTGGGATGCGCGACGTAGGCGACCGGCTGATGGCTTCCGCACCCGACGAGGAGCAGCGCCGCGGGGATCAGGGCGAGTCGCGGACGCATGCGGGTCGGACGCAGGGGCCTACCGAGGGGTTCCGTCAGAGGGTCACCGGGTCCACCTGGATGCGGACGGCGTCGAGCTTGCGCGCCGAACGCACCCGCTGCACCTCGCCCAGCGCGCGGGACAGGGACGGCCCGGAGGCGCGCAGGACCCGGACCACCACCCGGTAGGCGTCGTCGTCGACCGGGACGGGCCCGAGCACCTCGGCACCGGGTGGCAGGTCGAGCAGGGTCAGCGCGTCGTCGACGGCCCCGGGAGGTCCGGTGACGGTGGCCAGGCGGCTCGCGGGCGGCAGGTGAGCCTCGGCGCGGGCCTCGGTCTCACGACGGGCATGACCGTCGGGGTCCCACCGCACCAGCGCCTGGAGCGCCGGGTGAGAGGGGTCGCCCACGGCCACGACCGTGCCCCCGGGCGCGACCAGACCGGCGGCGTTGAGCCAGCGGCGCAGCGCCTCCTCGTCGGTGCGCAGGTCGGCCCGGGCCAGGGCCAGCCAGGTGTCGAGGACCAGCACGGCGGAGTAGCCCCCGTCCGCGACCGGCTCGGCCCCCGGGGTCGCCACCACGATCGCCGGCCGCGCGGCGACCGACTCCACGACGTGGTCACCACCGGAGGCCACCACCGGCACCGCGGGGAAGGCCCGGCCGAGCTCCTCGGCCGTGCGCCGCTCACCCACCACCGGTGCTCGCAGGCCGCGATGGCCGCAGGCCCGGCAGGACCACGAGTCGGCGACCGTCCCGCACCAGCGGCAGGTGGGTGGAGCGGCCCGGCGCGGCACCACGAGCGGCCCCGCACACAGGTCGCAGCGTGCGGGCGTGCGGCAGCGCTCGCAGGCCAGGGACGCGGCGTACCCCTGGCGTGGCGTCTGCACCAGGACCGGACCCCGCGCGAGCCCGGCGCCGAGAGCGTCGTAGGCCTGTCGCGGCAGCCGGCTCGCCCGGGCCAGGGGGTCCCGCTCGAGGGCGAGGTCGGAGTCGCCGGTGACCGACACGGTGACCGCGGCGCGCAGCACCTCGCGCGGCAGGGCCAGCTCGTGGGCCCAACCGGTCGCCAGCAGCTGCTCGGCCTCGACGCTGCGGGAGAACCCGCCGACCAGGGCCGCGGCTCCCTCGTGCACGGCACGGGTGAGCAGGGTCTCGCGGGCATGGGGGTACGGCGCTCGTGGCTCCGCGTGCAGGTCGTCGCCGTCGTCCCAGATCGCCACCAGGCCGAGGTCGGCGACCGGTGCGAACGCGGCCGCCCGGGTGCCGACGACGACGCGCCGGGTGCCCCGCGACACGGCCAGGAACTCGCGGTAGCGCCGGGCCGGCCCGGCGCCGGCGGTCAGGACGACGTGGTGCCCCTCACCGAGCACGTCGGTGAGGGCGGCGTCCAGCCGGACGACGTCGCGCCGGTCGGGGACCACGAGCACGCTGCCGCGCCCGCCCCCGAGGGCGACGGCAGCAGCGTGCGCGAGCAGCCGCGGCCAGTCGGCACCGGGGGCCGCCGACCAGACGGCGCGGGGCGCGCCGCCGGCTCCCAGGTGGTCGAGGAACGCGCCGGCGGTCGGGTAGGCGGCCCAGGCCTCGGCAGCGGCCGCCGGGTCGACCGTGACCCGCCCCTCGGGCGGCGACGGCTGCTTCTCGGTGGTGGCGTGGCGGGGAGGCACGGCGAGCCGGAGCACGTCGGCGCGGGTGCCGGCGTACCGCTCGGCGAGGGTCTCGGCGAGGTGTGCGACCGCGGGTGAGAGGACCGGCTCGGAGCTGACGACCTTGCGGAGCGGACTCAGGGCCCCGGTGTGGTCGGAGGCCGCGACCCGGGAGACGACGAAGCCGGCGAGGTCCTTGCCGGCGAAGCGGACCTTGACCCGGGCTCCCGCCACCGCCCCCTCCGCGAGGGATGCCGGCACCGCGTAGTCGAAGGTCCGGTCGAGATGGGCGAGCGGGGTGTCGACGAGCACCCGTGCCACCGGGTCGACCTCGGCGAGCGGCTCGGGCGTGGTCCGAGCCGGCCGACGGGCCCGCGACGCGCGCACCGTCGCCCGCAGACCCGGCAGGGTCTCGGGGGGCGGCGGCTGGGCGCGCTCGGACATGGCCGCAGTTCTACCAGCGGGCACCGACCCGCTGTCCCCCTGCGGGGCGGGGCGACGTCGTACTACTAGCGTGTGCCCATGGCGAAGAAGAGCGCATCCGAGGCCTACCAGGACATCAAGGGCTGGTTCAACGAGATCGACCGGCGGTGCTTCACGGCGCTGCTGGAGAGCCAGCGGGACTCTCCCCCCGGCGATCTGGTCGAGATGGGGGCCTACCAGGGCAAGAGCGCGGTGATCATCGGGGACTACCTCCGGGACGGTGAGCGCTTCGTCGTCATCGACCTCTTCGGCGACGAGGGCCAGTTCGACCAGAGCGAGGAGGCGAAGGCCAACCGGCGGGAGAACCAGCGCTCCTACCCGCGGCTGACCCGTGGGGTCTTCGAGGAGAACTACCTCTCGGTCCACGACGAGCTGCCGGTCGTGGTCCAGGCCTTCACCACCGAGATCGTCAAGCACGTCGAGCCCGGGACGGCCCGGTTCATCCACATCGACGCCTCGCACCTCTATCCCGCCGTGAAGGTCGACTGCCAGTCCTCGAGGGCGCTGATGCGGCCGGGCGGCGTCGTCTCCTTCGACGACTACCGCAACGCCAGCAGCCCGGGCGTCGGCGCCGCGATCTGGGAGGCCGTGGTCACCGACGGCCTGATCCCCTTCGCGACCACGCGCAAGAAGCTCTACGCGTGCTACGACGACCCGACCCCGCACCAGGAGACGATCCGGGCGATGGTCGCCCAGGACCCCACGTGGTACGACGTGGAGGAGCTCGACATCATGGGCGGCTCGGTGCTCCGCCTGCGGCTCCCGAACCGCAACCGCAGGCGCGGCCGCTCCGACGACGAAGACGACGACTGATCGGCAGCGTTCAGTGCCGGGTGACCCGGCTCGTGGCCGGCGAGATGGTGGCGGTGTGACCGCGACCTGACCGGTAGGCCGTGACCCGCACGGTGATCCGGTGCCCCAGGTCGGCCCGCTGCACCCGGTACGACGCCCCGGTGGCGCCGTGGACAGCGTGGCCGCCGGAGCGCCACTGGAAGCGGGTCGTCGTCCCGGACAGCGACCAGCCGCCACGACTGGCGGTCAGCCGCGCGCCGACCCGCGCCCGCCCGGAGATGACGGGACTCCGGGTCGGCACCAGCCGCGAGCCGCAGGTGTAGACCCGGATGTCGTCGAGGTACCAGCCCGGGAAGGCCACGCTGTTGTCGGTGTTCATGGTGAACCGCGGCGTCACCGCGTGGCCGGCGTACGACGAGAGGTCGGCCCGGCTCGCGACGTAGCCGAAGCTGTCCCGGCCGAAGCCGAGCTGGCCGCCGGCCGGGTTGCCGTAGCGGTCGTCGATCAGGTTGTGCGGGCCGTTGACCCACGGCAGCCGGGCGGCGTTGCGCGGGCGGCTGTCGGTGGAGCGGTCGGCGATGCCGACCGTGCCGGCGTCGAAGACCCCGTGGCCGATGAAGTCGAGCACCCGCCACTGGTGGAACCACAGGTAGACCGGCCGCCCGGCCGGGAGCGCGACCGGCCGCCGGGCCACCAGGGCACTGGTGCCGATGTCCTCGGGGTCGAGGGAGAACCACGAGTGGGTGCCGGAGATCGCGTTGGCCGGCCCGTCCGCGGACGGCGAGCGGCTCCAGGTCGGGCCGGTCACGAACTTCGAGCGCGGCGAGCCCTTCTCGGAGTCGAACAGCACGCGGACCCGCCCGGCGCCCGCCGGGCACGACTCCGGCGCGTCCGGCGGCTGGGCTGCCGCCGGCGGGGTGGTCCGCATCTGCGTGGCCACCGTGGCCCGGTGCACCGACCGGCAGTCGGCCGCACCGAACCCGCTGCCGTGGTGCGACGCGAGGTCGGCGCAGCTCTGCTCGAGCACCTCCGCCAGGTCGGCGTAGTCGCTGCCGGAGACCAGGTGCTGGATCACCGCGAGGTAGAGGGTCGCGGTCTTGGCGAGGCCGGGGCCGTCCATGCCGTGGATCGTCCGGCCTCCGAACGTGCCGCCCTGCGAGATCAGGTAGAACGCCTTGTTGCCGACCCCGCTGTCGGTGTGCACGGCACCGTTGTCGTCGATCCCGCCGGCGTAGAGCGGGCTGGTCATCGTGTCGGGCTGGCCGAGCAGCGGTGGGTCCTCGATGCTCCGGATCGCGCCGATCGGCAGGTCCTCGCCGATCGTCCAGCTGCTCGCGCTGTCGCCCGGACCCGGGTGGCGGTGGTCGATGATCTCGCCCATGACGTCGGCCAGCGACTCGTTGATCGCGCCGGACTGGCCCCAGTAGAGCAGGTTCGCGTTGTGCTGGATGACGCCGTGGGTCATCTCGTGCCCGACCACGTCGTCGGCGCCGGCGAACCCGTCGCCGTAGAACATCTGGACGCCGTTCCAGAAGGCGTTCTGGAGCGGGCACTCGGCGCCGGGCAGGCAGATCCGGACGCTGGAGGCCAGCTTCTTCTGACCGGCGACGTCGATCCCGATCAGGTCGGTGAGGTCGATGCCGCCGATCTGCTGGTAGAAGTCCGAAACCACCCCGGCCAGGTCGAAGGCCGAGTTCACGTCGGCGGAGGCGCTCGGGGGGTCGCTCTCGGTGCGCGCGAACCCGTGGTCGCAGGGCGAGTCGACGTGGTAGCCGTTGTCGTAGTCGCAGACCACCCGGTCGAGCCGCTCGACCAGGTCGACGTCCTGGAGCACCGCGCCGGTGCGGTCGTCGACCAGGACGAGCCGGCGGAAGGTCGGTCCGCCGTCGACCACCACCCGCCAGACCCCCCGCGCGTGGGTCGCCGGGTCGCTGCTGCGCGCGATGCCGAGCACCGCCGGGTCGTCGAGGCGTCGCACGGCGTGCGCGGCCAGGTCGGCGCGGGCCGGGTGTCCGGGCCGCTTCAGCGCGGCGGCCAGGGCGGTCTGCACGGCCTTGCGCCGGGGGTACGACGCCGGCGCGACCCTGGCGCGGGAGACCGACGCCGTGATCGAGCCGAGCTGCCGGTCGGGCCGGAGGTCGACGGCCACTGCCCCGCCGATCACCCGCAGACCGCCGCGCCACTGGGCGAAGCGGACCACGTCGTCGCCGGTCACCGAGTGCGTCGTGCGGCCCGCGACCAGCCTCGAGCCGGCCAGCCCGAGGGCCGCGCCGTACCGGGCGAGGTGGGTGCGTGCGGCCCCCCGGGCGGTCATCGCCGGGCCGACGGCGGGGTCGGCGCTCTCACCCCGGAAGCCCACGACGCGGACCGCGCCGGACGGCGAGCGGGACACCTCGACACTGCCCCGTGCCTCCGTCTCGAGCAGCCCGAGGGCCCGGGCGGAGCGGTCGCCGCCGCGATCCGGCTTCGCGCTCGCACTGCCGTCGGCAGGCAGCGACCCGAGGGCGGTGACGGTCAGGGCCAGGGCCGCCCCGAGTGCTGCTGCGGTGGACCTCACCCGATCGCCCCCGTCTGGCCGTGCGGCCGTTGGTCTCCGGGGCAATCTAGCCATCACCGCAGCGCGGGCGACATCACGCAGCGGTCAAGAAGTGGTAACGGTCCGAGCCGAACGGGGTCGGCGCGGTCGTCAGTCGCTGACGCCCGCCGCCTTGCGCAGCGCCTCGGCGCGGTCGGTGCGCTCCCAGGTGAACTCGGGGAGCTCGCGGCCGAAGTGGCCGTAGGCGGCGGTCCGGGCGTAGATCGGGCGCAGCAGGTCGAGGTCCTCGATGATCGCGGCGGGGCGCAGGTCGAAGACCTCGAGCACAGCCCGCTGGATCTCCTCGTCGGGGATCACACCGGTGCCGAACGTCTCGATGAAGACCCCCACCGGAGCGGCCTTGCCGATCGCGTAGGCGACCTGGGCCTCGCAGCGCCGCGCCAGGCCGGACGCGACGACGTTCTTGGCCACCCAGCGCATGGCGTACGCCGCGGAGCGGTCGACCTTCGAGGGGTCCTTGCCGGAGAAGGCGCCGCCACCGTGCCGGGCCATCCCGCCGTAGGTGTCGACGATGATCTTGCGGCCGGTCAGGCCGGCGTCGCCCATCGGGCCGCCGACGACGAAGCGGCCGGTCGGGTTGACCAGGAGGCGGTAGCCCTCGGACGGCAGGGTGAACGACGCGAGCACCGGGTCGATGACGTGCTGCTTGATGTCTGCCTCGAGCTGGTCCAGCGAGACGGTGTCGGCGTGCTGGGTCGACAGCACGACGGTGTCCACCCGCACCGGCCGGTTGTCGGCGTCGTACTCGATGGTGACCTGGGTCTTGCCGTCGGGGCGCAGGTAGTCGAGCGTGCCGTCCTTGCGGACCGCGGTGAGCTGCTCGGCGAGGCGCTGGGCGATGGTGATCGGCAGAGGCATCAGGACGTCGGTGTCGTCGCAGGCGTAGCCGAACATCAGGCCCTGGTCGCCCGCGCCCTGCTTGTCCATCGCGTCAATCGAGCCGGTCCGCGACTCGTGGCCGGAGTCGACGCCCTGGGCGATGTCGCCGGACTGGCCGCCGATCGCCACCATCACGCCGCAGGAGTGGCCGTCGAAGCCCTTGTCGGAGGAGTCGTAGCCGATCTCGAGGATCCGGTTGCGCACGATCTGCTTGACGTCGACGTAGCCGGTGGTGGTCACCTCTCCCGCGACGACCACGAGGCCGGTCGTGAGCAGGGTCTCCACGGCGACCCGGCTGTGGGGGTCCTGCTCCAGCATGGCGTCGAGGACCGAGTCGCTGATCTGGTCGGCGATCTTGTCGGGGTGTCCCTCGGTGACGGATTCTGAGGTGAAGAGACGTCCGGTCACGGTGTCGATGCTCCTGGTGTCGGCGAGATGTCGGCGTTCGGTGGTCAATCTTGCAGCCTGCGGGCCACTTCGTCCCAAATGACGTGGGCCAGAGCGGTCTTCGACCCGAGGGGTACGTCGTGCGGCGCGGCGTCGGTGGACAGGATCACGGCCCGGTTGTCCGGCTGCCCGAACACCGCTCCCCCGGCGACGTCGTTGACGACCAGGAGGTCGCATCCCTTGCGGGCCAGCTTGGCGGTGGCCAGGTCGAGCACCGAGCCGGAGTCGTCGCCGGTCTCGGCAGCGAAGCCGACCACGACCTGGCCCGGCCGCGCCCGGTCGGCGGAGATCTCGGCGAGGATGTCGGGGGTCTGCGTCAGCTCGAGGGTCAGCGCGGAGTCGCCGGACTTCTTGATCTTCGACTCGCTGGTGGCCACCGGCCGGAAGTCGGCCGGGGCCGCGGCCATCACCACCGCGTCGGCGGAGACCGCAGCGGAGACGACCGCGTCGCGCAGCTGCTCGGTGGTCTCGACCCGGACCACCTTGACCCCGGCCGGGTCGGGCAGCGAGACGTTGGCCGCCACCAAGGTGACGTCGGCACCGCGTGCGGCGGCGGTCCGGGCCAGGGCGACGCCCTGGAGGCCCGACGAGCGGTTGCCGAGGAAGCGCACCGGGTCGATCGGCTCGCGGGTGCCTCCGGCCGAGACCACGACCGAGCGTCCGGCCAGGTCGAGTCCCCCGCTCCGGGCCAACACGTCACGGCAGATCTCGAAGATCTCGTCGGGCTCGGGCAGCCGGCCCTTGCCGGTGTCGGCACCGGTCAGCCGGCCGACGGCCGGCTCGATCACCAGGGCTCCTCGCTCCCGCAGCGTGGCGACGTTGGCCCGGGTGGCGGCGTGCTCCCACATCTCGGTGTGCATCGCCGGTGCGAAGACCACCGGGCAGCGAGCGGTGAGCAGGATGTTGGTGAGCAGGTCGTCGGCCCGGCCGTGGGCGGCCCGGGCGAGCAGGTCGGCGGTGGCCGGGGCCACCACGACGAGGTCGGCCGACCGGCCGATCCGCACGTGCGGCACCTCGTGGGCGTCGGTCCAGACGTCGGTGGCGACCGGTTTGCCCGAGAGGGCGGCCCAGGTCGCAGCCCCGACGAAGTGCAACGCCGCCTCCGTGGGGACGACGGTCACGTCGTGGCCGCTCTCGGTGAGCCGGCGCAGCAGCTCGCACGCCTTGTAGGCGGCGATGCCGCCGGAGACCCCCAGGACGACCGAAGGCCGCTCCGTCGCCTCGGTCGAGGCGCCGGAAGCGGCCTGGTCGTCGGTCATCGCGACCGGTCAGCTCACTCGGGCGAGAAGGACGCGTCGAGGCGGGCGGCCTGCTTGGCCTCCTCCTCGGCGGCCAGCTCGGCCGGGTCGACGTCCTCGCAGGTCAGCAGGTCGTCGTTGATCTCGCGCAGCGCGATCGACAGCGGCTTCTCCTGGACGTGGGTGTCCACCAGGGGGCCGACGTACTCCAGCAGGCCCTCGCCGAGCTGGGAGTAGTAGGCGTTGATCTGACGGGCGCGCTTGGCGCTGTAGAGGACCAGCTTGTACTTGCTGTCGGTCTTGGTCAGCAGGTCGTCGATCGAGGGGTTGGTCACGCCCTCGGCGGCGGGGGTGGGTGCAGACACGCAGAAGCCTCACAAGTCTCAGGAGTTGGGGTCGAGCACCATCAAGGCTACCAACTCCTCGGCGGCAGCGTGAATTTCAGTGTTCACGATGACCCGGTCGAACTCCGGCTCCGCGGCCAGCTCGAGCCGGGCGGTGGCGAGCCGACGCTCCCGCTCCTCCTCGCTCTCCGTGCCGCGGCCGACCAGACGGCGTACCAGCTCCTCCCACGAGGGTGGCGCCAGGAAGCAGAAGTAGGCGCCCGGCATCGCCGCACGCACCTGGCGGGCACCCTGGAGGTCGATCTCGAGCAGGGCCGGGCGGCCGGCGGCCAGGGCGTCATCGACCGGGCCCCTCGGGGTGCCGTAGCGGGCCCGCTGGTGCACCACGGCCCACTCGAGCAGCTCGTCCTGGGCGACCATCCGGTCGAACTCCGCCTCGGAGACGAACCAGTAGTGGACACCGTTCTGCTCCCCCGGCCGAGGCGGCCGGGTCGTCGCCGACACCGAGATCCAGACCTCGGGGTGGTGGGCGCGGATGTCCGCGGAGACCGAGCCCTTGCCGACCGCCGTCGGGCCGGCCAGGACGGTCAGCCGGGAGGGACGGGCACCGGGCTGCGACCGGTTCACTCGCCGGGGGCGAACTCGCGCTCGAGCGCCGCGACCTGCTTGGTGCCCAGGCCTCGGACCCGGCGGCTCTCGGCGATGCCGATCCGCTCCATGAGCTGCTTGGCCCGGACCTTGCCGACGCCCGGCATCGAGCAGAGCAGGTCGACGACCCGCATCTTGCCGATCACCTCGTTGGCCTGTCCGTCGCGCAGCACGTCGGAGATCAAGGCCCCGGAGTTCTTCAGCCGGTTCTTCACCTCGGCCCGCTCGCGACGCGACGCAGCCGCCTTGTCGAGGGCCGCCTGGCGCTGCTCGGGTGTCAGCGGTGGGAGAGCCAAGGCACATCCTTCGTCGGGTCCACGGGGTCAGCGGTCGTCAATCTAGTCAGGATCGGCGCGACGCGGCAACGCACGCCCCTGCCAGGTCACAGCTCCAGTGGCGTGTGGCACACGTCGAGCACCTCCTGCTGGAGGTCCGCGAGCGCCTGACGGCTGTCGGCGGCGCCGACGCCCGCGGCCGCGCGCAGGATCGCGGTGCGCTGCGCGGAGGTCACTCCGGAGGGCGGATGCCGGGGGTCGTACGTCGTCGGGTCGACGTGCGCGTCGGTCAGGGCGGTGCGCAGGGCGGTGATCCGGGTGACCAGCAGCTGCCAGTCGTCGGCCACGTCGCTCGGGGCCGCGCCCTGGAGGGCCTCGAAGATCGGGAGCGCCTGGAGCAGGGCTCCGCGACCGCCGGACTGGATGATCGTGCCGAGCTCTGCCTGGTGCGAGCGCACCGTGCCGCAGTAGCTCGTGCCCCTGCCGCAGCCGGTCAGCACCGGCAGGGCCAGGACCAGCGCTGCGGCGGCGACGGCCCCCCGGATCATGCGAGGAGCTCGCGGAGCCGGGCGTTGAGCCGGTCGGCGGCGTCGGCCAGGCCGGCGGGGCCGGCACCGAGCAGCTCGCGCGAGGTGCTCGGCAGCACGTGCCGGACCGACGTACCGAAGATCCGGCGGAGGTCGTCGACGGTGCCACCCTGCGCGCCGTACCCCGGGGCCAGGATCGGACCGTCGATGTCGAGCCGGTGCCCGCTGCCGTCGATGGTCGCGCCGACCACCGCACCGAAGGAGCCGAGCGGCTCGGCGTCGTGGTTGAGCGCCCGCAGGTGGTCGAGGATCACGTCGGCCACGGTGGAGTCGCCGCTGCGGGCCTCCTGCACCTCGGGCCCCTCCTTGTTGGAGGTCAGCGCCAGCACGAACACCCCCGCGTCGTGGCGGCGGGCGGTGTCGATCATCGGCGTCAGCGAGCCGAAGCCGAGGTAGGGGCTGGCGGTGATGGCGTCGACCGCCAACGGTGAGGCCGGGTCGAGGTAGGCGTCGGCGTAGGCCTGGCTGGTGGAGCCGATGTCGCCCCGCTTGACGTCGAGGAGCACGAGCGCGCCGGCGTCGCGGCAGGTCGTCACGAGCCGCTCGAGCACCGCGATGCCCCGGCTGCCGAAGCGCTCGTAGAACGCCGACTGCGGCTTGACCATCGCCACCCGGGGAGCCAAGGCCTCCGCAGCGGTGAGGGCGAACCGCTCGAGGCCCGCCACGTCGTCGCCCAGCCGCCAGTCGGCGAGCAGGGAGGCGTGCGGGTCGATTCCGGCGCAGAGCGGGCCGTGCTCCTGGACGGCGGCGTGCAACCGGGCTCCGAAGCTGGTCATCTGGGCTCTCCTCCTGCCGCGAGGGCGGCGGCGATCCGGTGGGCAGCGGTCGGGTCGTGGAACAGCGCGCTGCCGACCTGGACGGCGCGGGCGCCGACGTCCAGGAAGGCCCGGGCATCGGCGGGGTCCATGATGCCTCCGCAGGCGATCACCGGCGTACCGGGCAGGGCCTCGACGGCCAGCGAGACGGAGCGCAGCGCGAGCGGGCGGATCGCGGGACCGCTCAGCCCGCCGGGGCGCCCGTCGGGCATGGCCGCCGGCACCGCGTTGCCGACCACCACCGCGTCGGCGCCCGCCTCGGTGACCGCCCGCGCGGTCTCCACGACCCGCGAGGCGTCGCTGCGCAGCTTGGCCAGGAGCAGCACTCCTCCGGGCAGGTCACGGCGGCAGGCGGCCACGACGCCGGCGGCCTGGAACGGCTCGCGGATGTCGAAGACCCCGGCACCGGAGGCGTCCGGGGCGGAGAGGTTGACCTCCAGCGCGCTCACCCCGGCGGCGCGGCCGAGGGCCCGCGACACCTCGGCGTACTCACCGAGGGAGTGCCCGGCGATGCTGGCCACCACGGTGGCGCCGAGCTCCAGCAGCGCCGGGAGCTCCTCACCCAGGAAGGCCTCGACGCCCGGGTTCTGCAACCCGATCGCGTTGACCAGGCCGCTGGGTGACTCCACGATCCGCTCCCCGCGGGCACCCGGCCTGGCGTGCAACGTGATCGAGCGGGTGACGAAGCCGCCCAGGTCGGCCAGGTCGCCGTACGACGCGAGCTCGCGGCCGGTGCCGCCGCACCCGGACGCCGACAGCACCGGCCCGGAGAAGGGCCAGTCTCCGCTCACAGCGACTCCCAGTCGACCAGGCCGGCCCGGAAGACGGGGCCGTCGACGCAGTCACGCACCACGCGGGGTCCGCCGTCCTCCTCGTGGTGCAGGAGCGGGACCGGGCAGCCCGAGCACAGTCCGGTGGCGCAGGTCAGGTGACGCTCGAGGGCCACCTGGCAGGAGACACCGGCAGCGGCCGCCGCGTCGGCGCAGGCACGCAGCGTCGGCACGGAGCCGGCGGAGTAGACCACGTCGGCCGAGGCCACCGCCGCGGCGATCGCGGCCTGGGGGTCGCCGGTCACCACGTCGACCTGGGCGACACTGCGGCGGGCCTCGAGCACATCGAGGAGCCGGGACTCGTCGGGGGCGCAGAGCACGAGGTGGACCGGGCAGGCGCGCTGGCGGAGGCGCTCGGCGAGCGCCAGCAGCGGAGCCGCGGCGTACCCCTCACCGACCAGGAGGCAGCGGGCCGGTTCGCGGGGCAGGGCGAAGGGGCGACCCAGCGGGCCGGTGACGTCGACGGCAGCGCCCGGGGCGAGGCCGGCCAGCCAACGGCTGCCGCTCCCCCGCGGCTCGACCACGACGTCGAGGGTGGCCCGGTGGCCGCCCATCGGCCGGACCCGGTGGATCCACAGTGCTCGCCGGGCCAGCCTCGCCTCGCCCGTGGAGACCGCGACGAAGCTCCCGGGCCGGGACCGCTCGCCGATGCCCGGCGCCACCAGGGTGAGGTGGCGATGCGCGCCGACCGTCTTGGTGGCCAGCACCTCGCCGGTCACGTGCAGCGGCCCGAGTGGCGTGCTCACGCCGGCAGCCCCCGGACGACGCGGCGTGGCCAGAGCGGCCCTCCGTAGACGAAGCCGGTGTAGGCCTGCACGAGGTCGGCACCCGCCTCGAGGCGCTCGCGGGCGTCCTCGGCGGTCGAGATGCCGCCGACCCCGATCAGGGCCGTCGCGGGCGCCTCGGCGCGGAGGATCTTCAGCACGTCGAGGGCGCGGCGGCGCAGGACCGGCCCGGACAGGCCGCCGGCACCCAGCGCCTCGACCTCGCCGGGGTCGGTGACCAGGCCGTCGCGGGAGATCGTGGTGTTGGTCGCGATGATGCCGTCCAGGCCCTGGGCGACCGCCAGCCGGGCCACGGCGACCACGTCGTCGTCGGCGAGGTCGGGAGCGATCTTGACGCACAGCGGGACCGAGCGGCCGGCGGCGTCGGTGGCCACACGTCGTACCTCGTCGAGGAGGGGGGCGAGGCGGTCGACGGCCTGGAGGCTGCGCAGGCCGGGGGTGTTCGGGGAGGAGACGTTGACCACGAGGTAGTCGGCGTACGGCGCGAGCAGGCGCGCGCTGGACGCGTAGTCGGCCAGCACCGCCGCCACGTCGGCCTCGGGGACCACCTTGGACTTGCCGATGTTGACGCCGACGATCGGCAGCGTGCCTCGGTGGTCGAGCGGAGTTGGGACCACGTGTCGCGCCCGGTCGGCCAGGCGTCGCGCCACGGCCTCGGCGCCGTCGTTGTTGAAGCCCATCCGGTTCACGATCGCCCGGTCGCGGGGCAGCCGGAACAGGCGCGGCCTCGGGTTGCCGGGCTGCGGCAGCGCTGTGACGGTGCCGACCTCGACGAAGCCGAAGCCGAGCGCCGCCAGGGCGTCGATGCCGACGGCGTTCTTGTCGAAGCCGGCGGCCACGCCGAGCGGGTTGGGGAAGGCCAGCCCCATCGCCGAGACGGGGGCCGGCGGCACGGTGACGGCGCGCTCGACCACGCGCCGACCGGCGCGGATCGCCCGGAAGCCGAGCTCGTGGGCACGCTCGGGGTCGACCCGGGTGAGCACCCGCGCGAACAGCGCGTCGTACGCCGTCACGCGCGGCGCCAGCGCCGGAGGTCTCGGGTCACCGCTTCGCCCAGTCCTGGAGCGAGCGCACCCCGATGTCGCCGCGGATCCGGGCCTCGATGCCCTGCACCGCCGCGCCGAGGCCTTGCACCGTGGTGATGCAGGGGACGTTGGCCCGCACCGCCGCCGTCCGGATCTCGTAGCCGTCGACCCGGATCGAGCCGCCGCTGCCCGAGGAGCCGTGCGGGGTGTTCACCACGAGCGCGACGTCGCCCTCGGCGATCAGCTGGACCGTGGTCGGCTCGCCGTTGGGACCGGGCCCGTCGAAGTGCTTGCGTACGACGGTCGCGGGCACACCGTTGCGTCGCAGCACGTCGGCGGTGCCCTGGGTCGCCAGGATCTCGAAGCCGAGGTCGGAGAGCACCTTGATCGGGAAGATCATGGTCCGCTTGTCGCGGTTGGCCATCGAGACGAAGACCTTCCCCGACGTCGGCAGCGGCCCGAAGGCGGCGGCCTGGGCCTTGGCGAACGCCCGACCGAAGTCGGCGTCGAAGCCCATCACCTCGCCGGTCGACTTCATCTCCGGCCCGAGCACCGTGTCGACGTAGCGGCCGTCCGGCTGGCGGAACCGGTTGAAGGGCATCACCGCTTCCTTGACCGCGATCGGCGAGTCGGCCGGAAGCGAGCCGCCGTCGCCCGACGCCGGCAGGAGCCCCTCGGCCCGCAGCTGCTTGATCGAGTCGCCCATCATCACCCGGGCCGCGGCCTTGGCCAGCGGCGTCGCGGTCGCCTTGGAGACGAAGGGCACGGTCCGGCTGGCCCGCGGGTTGGCCTCGAGCACGTAGAGCACGTCGGAGCCGAGCGCGAACTGGATGTTGATCAGCCCGAGCACCCCCACGCCCCGGGCGATCGCCTCGGTGGCATGGCGGATCCGGTCGATCTCGCGGTCGCCCAGGGTGATCGGCGGCAGCGCGCAGGAGGAGTCGCCGGAGTGGATCCCGGCCTCCTCGATGTGCTCCATCACGCCGCCGAGGAACAGCTCCTCGCCGTCGAAGATCGCGTCGACGTCGATCTCGACCGCGTCGTCGATGAACCGGTCGACCAGCACCGGGTGGGCGGGGCTGATCGCCGTGGCCCGGGCGATGTAGCCCTCGAGCGCCCCGTCGTCGTACACGATCTCCATGCCGCGCCCGCCCAGCACGTACGACGGCCGGACCAGCACCGGGTAGCCGATCTCGGCCGCGATCGCCGCCGCCTCGTCGTACGACGACGCCATGCCGTGCAGCGGAGCCGTGAGCCCGGCCTCGTGCAGCACCCGGCCGAAGGCGCCGCGCTCCTCGGCCAGGTGGATCGCCTCGGGCGTGGTGCCGACGATCGGGACCCCCGCGTCGGCCAGCCCCTGGGCCAGTCCGAGCGGCGTCTGCCCACCGAGCTGGCAGATCACGCCGGCCACCGGGCCGGCCTGCTGCTCGGCGTGCACCACCTCGAGCACGTCCTCCAGGGTCAGCGGCTCGAAGTAGAGCCGGTCGGAGGTGTCGTAGTCGGTCGAGACGGTCTCGGGGTTGCAGTTGACCATGATCGTCTCGAAGCCGGCCCCGCCCGGCCCCTGGCCCAGCGCCATGGACGCGTGGACGCACGAGTAGTCGAACTCGATGCCCTGCCCGATCCGGTTGGGTCCCGAGCCGAGGATGATCACGGCCGCCCGCTCGCGCGGCTCCACCTCGGTCTCCTCGTCGTACGACGAGTAGTGGTACGGCGTGGCGGCGGCGAACTCGGCCGCGCAGGTGTCGACCGTCTTGTAGACCGGCCGGATGCCGAGCGCGTGCCGCACGCCCCGGACCACGTCGGCGGTCATCCCGCGGATCTTGCCGAGCTGGGCGTCGCTGAAGCCGTGCCGCTTGGCCAGCCGCAGCAGCTCGGGGGTCAGCTCGGGGGCGGCGGTCACCTGCTCGGCGACCTCGTTGATCAGCGCCAGCTGGTCGACGAACCACGGGTCGATCGCGGTCGCCTCGAAGACCTCCTCGGGCGTGGCCCCGGCCCGGATCGCGTCCATCACCAGCTTGAGCCGCCCGTCGTGCGGCACCCGGATCCGCTCGAGCAGCGCGTCCTTGTCGAGCTCGACCCACTCCTTGTGCCAGTCGAAGACCGCGTCGGGGCTCTCCAGTGAGCGCAGCGCCTTCTGCAGCGCCTCGGTGAAGTTGCGGCCGATCGCCATCGCCTCGCCGACCGACTTCATGTGCGTGGTCAGGGTCGGGTCGGCACCGGGGAACTTCTCGAACGCGAAGCGCGGCACCTTCACCACGACGTAGTCGAGGGTCGGCTCGAAGCTCGCGGGCGTGGACTGCCCGTCGGGGCGGGTCGTGATGTCGTTGGGGATCTCGTCGAGGGTGTAGCCGATCGCGACCTTGGCCGCGATCTTGGCGATCGGGAAGCCGGTCGCCTTGCTCGCCAGCGCCGACGAGCGCGAGACCCGCGGGTTCATCTCGATCACCACGATCCGGCCGTCGACCGGGTTGACCGCGAACTGGATGTTGCAGCCGCCGGTGTCGACCCCGACCTCGCGGATCACGCCGATCGAGATGTCGCGCAGGCGTTGATACTCGCGGTCGGTCAGGGTCAGCGCCGGCGCCACCGTGATCGAGTCGCCGGTGTGCACGCCCATCGGGTCGATGTTCTCGATCGAGCAGACGATCACGACGTTGTCGGCGCGGTCGCGCATCACCTCGAGCTCGTACTCCTTCCAGCCCAGGATCGACTCCTCCAGGAGCACCTCGGTGGTGGGGCTCAGCGACAGGCCCATGCCCGCGATCCGGAACAGGTCCTCCTCGTCGTAGGCCAGTCCGGAGCCGGCGCCGCCCATGGTGAACGACGGGCGGACGACGACCGGGAAGCCGAGCTCGCCGGCCGCGGCCAGGCACTCGTCCATGTCGTGGCAGATCCGCGAGGCAGCGACCTCGGCGCCCCACTCCGGCGGCAGGTCCTCGACGATCCGCTTGAAGGACTCGCGGTTCTCGCCCTTCTCGATCGCCTCGATGGACGCCCCGATCAGCTCCACGCCGTACTTCTCCAGGACACCGGCCGCGGCCAGGCTCATCGCGCAGTTGAGCGCCGTCTGGCCGCCCAGCGTCGCCAGCAGCGCGTCCGGCCTCTCCTTGGCGATCACCTGCTCGACGAACTCCGGCGTGATCGGCTCGACGTACGTCGCGTCGGCGAACTCCGGGTCGGTCATGATCGTGGCCGGGTTGGAGTTGACCAGGATCACCCTGATCCCCTCCTCGCGGAGCACCCGGCAGGCCTGGGTGCCGGAGTAGTCGAACTCGCAGGCCTGCCCGATCACGATCGGGCCGCTGCCGATGACCAGGACGCTGGAGATGTCGGTGCGCTTGGGCATCAGGCGTCCTCTCCGGCGTGGTCTCGACTTCGCTCGACCACCGAAGGTCGCGCTTCCTTCGGTGGTCGAGCGGAGCCGAGACCACCCATCAGGTCGCAGAAGCGGTCGAAGAGGTACGCCGCGTCGTGCGGTCCGGCGGCTGCCTCGGGGTGGTACTGCACCGAGAAGGCAACCAGCCGGTCGTCCCTGCGCAGCTCCAGCCCCTCGACGACGCCGTCGTTGAGGCAGAGGTGGCTCACCGTGGCCTCGCCGTACGGCGTGGACACCGGTTCGTCGATCGGGACGCCGTCCGGCCAGGCGACCGCGAACCCGTGGTTGTGGGCGGTCACCTCGACCTTGCCGGTGGTGCGGTCCAGCACCGGCTGGTTGATCCCGCGGTGGCCGTAGACCAGCTTGTAGGTGCCCAGGCCCAGGGCCCGGCCGAAGAGCTGGTTGCCGAAGCAGATGCCGAAGTAGGGCAGGCCGCGCTCCAGCGCCGCGCGCAGGAGCTCCACCTGCGCGGTCGTGGCCGCCGGGTCGCCGGGGCCGTTGGAGAAGAACAGCCCGTCCGGAGTGGTGGCCAGCACGTCGTCCAGCGTGGCCGTTGCCGGCAGCACGTGGGTCTCGATGCCGCGCTCGGCCAGCATCCGCGGGGTGTTCGCCTTGATGCCCAGATCGAGGGCGGCGACCCGGAAGCGGAGCTCGCCGGCCGACGGTACGACGTACGCCTCGGCCGTCGAGACCTCGGCCGACAGGTCGGCCCCGGTCATCTCGCCGGACTCCCTCACCCGCGCCAGCAGCGCGTCGGGGTCGGTCTCGACCGACGAGATCCCGACCCGCATCGCCCCGCGCTCGCGCAGGTGGCGGGTCAGCGCGCGGGTGTCGACACCGGAGATGCCCACGACCCCCTGCTCGCTCAACGCCGAGGCAAGGCTGCGCCGGGAGCGCCAGCTCGACGAGACCCGGGCCGGGTCGCGCACGACGTAGCCCGCCACCCAGATCCGCGACGACTCCGGGTCCTCGTCGTTCATCCCCGTGTTGCCGACGTGCGGGGCGGTCATCACCACGACCTGGCGGTGGTAGGACGGGTCGGTCAGGGTCTCCTGGTAGCCGGTCATCCCGGTGGCGAACACCGCTTCACCGAAGGTCTCGCCCTCGGCGCCGTAGGCCTCCCCTCGGAAGGTCCGGCCGTCCTCGAGGACGAGCAGTGCAGGCGCAGGCAGACTCACGCCGTACCTCCTTCTCCGCCTCACGGGACGGATCGTTAAAGGATGTTCGAGCGGTGCCGACCCTACCAGTGCCGTGCGACGGTCCGGAGGCCCGGCGCGAAGCGTCGACCGCCCACGGAAAACGCCGGGACAACCCCTCGCCGGCCTGCCTAGCCTGACCTGCATGTCTGACGACGCCGTCGACCGCGACTGGTTGGGCGCCGTGCTCGGAGTCGCGGTCGAGTCGGTCGAGGTGACCACGACTGACGCCTTCAACTCGCGAACTGCCCGACTCCGCGTGCGCTATCGAGAGCCCGACGTCGCGCTGCCCACCCACCTGGTGCTCAAGCGCAACACGCAGGCCTCGTGGGCGGTGACGGCCGGTCAGGACGAGGCCGCCTTCTATGCGCTCGCGAGGCAGGTCGAGCCACCCGGCATCGTGCCGTCCCTGGCGAGTGGCGTGGACGAGCGCACCGAGGACTCCTTCGTCCTCCTGGAGGACCTCTCGGCGACGCATGTGCCGCCGGTCACCCGGTCTCGGCAGATCGCGCTCGACGGCGTCCCGGAGCCGGGCCCGCTGGCCGCGTGCGTGACGACCCTGGCCCGGCATCACGCGTTCTGGTGGGGCCATCCGGCACTCGAGTCGGGGACCTTCGAGGTGGGTCACTGGTCGCGCGACGCCGAGCGGAGTGCCGCGTACGCCGAGCGCCGCCGGGGCGCCTGGACACGACTGGACCTCGCTGACCTCGGCGCCGGCACCCGGCGGCTGTACGACGCCGTGCTGGCGGGGATCGAGCGTCACGGGAGCCTCTGGCTGGAGCCACGTTTCGACCGGCACCGCAACCTCACGCTCGGACACGGCGACGCCTACTTCGCCAACTTCCTGGTGCCGGTCAGCGACGCAGGCCAGACCTACCTCATCGACTGGCAGGGCCCGGAGGTCGACCACTGCGGCAACGACCTCGCCAACCTGCTCGCCACGTTCTGGACGCCCGAGCAGCGCCACGACGGGGACCGTGAGCTCGACTGCCTACGGCTCTACCACCACACCCTGGTCGACGCGGGAGTGGCCGACTACACCTGGGACGACCTCGTCCTCGACTACCGCTCCGGCCTCCTCTACTGGCTGCTCGTGCCCGTCCAGGACGCAGCGGACGGGTCGGACCCGTCGTACTGGCGGCCGAAGATGGGTTGCCTGGAGTCGGCCGTGCGGGACTGGGAGTGCCTCGACCTCCTGACCTAGAGGCCGTCCACGAACGCCGCGATCTCGGTGAGGGTCCGCTGGTCGGCTTCGAGGTGCGGCAGGTGGGCGACGCCGGGGAGATCGACCAGCCGGGCGCCGGAGACGTGCTCGGCGAGGTGCGCGGCGTTGGCGTGGGTGTGCGCGAGGTCGTACTCCCCGATCAGGACCAGGGTCGGCACGGTCAGGTCGCCGCAGGAGGCCCACGCGTCGATGTCCTGGCAGGGGTCACCGGGCTCGGGCGCCTCGAGCGCGATCCGGTTCATGTCGAGGAAGAGGTCGCGGGCCGGCCCGGTGACCCGTCCCGGGTGGAACGGACCGTCGAGCCAGATCTCCGCCTCCAGGCGGTTCAGCTCGTCGAGGTCCTTCGCCTCGTACGCCGCGTCGTACCGCGCCTCGACGTCCTCGAGGCCGGGCTCGAGGTGCTCGAGGTCGGGAGCGCCGGTGATCGCGGTGCCGATCAGGACCAGGGCCCGTACCCGCTCGGGACGGGTCAGGGCCAGGTCCAGCGCGGTCCGGCCGCCCATCGAGCACGCGATCACGACCGCCCGCTCCACGTCGTACTCATCGAGCACGGCGACGGCGTCGTCGACCGGCGACCAGCCGTCCTCGGGCTGGTACGTCGTCCGCCCGTAGCCACGCGCGTCGTAGGTCAGGCAGCGGTGACCCGGCAGCGCGTCGACGACGTGCCGCCAGCTGCGCTGGTCGGTGACGCCGGCGTGGACCAGCAGCACGTCCGGGCCGGAGCCGGTCTCTGCGGCGGCGAGGACGGCGGATCCTGAGGTGATCTCCATGCCGGCGAGCCAAGCGGGCCCGGCGCAGGGCCACAACCGGTTTACCGGAGTGGCGAGCCCCGACCGGGGACCGCAGGTGCCGCTAGAACCGGGAACCGCCCGGCGCAGGCGTGCCGCTGCCGGTGTCGTGGAGGTACCACCAGACCCCGATGGTCAGGAGGACCCCGACCACGCCGAGCGCGATGCCGGTCAACGCCGCCCAGCGTCCCTTCACCGCACCGTCGGCAGCGTCGATGTGGGCCAATGCCTTCCGCCCGACCCAGATGGCCGGGACCCCGGTGACGACGCCCAGGACGAGGCTGATCACGCCGAGAGTGAGCGCGTTGCGGGCCCGGCTGTCGATGGAGTCGGGGGCGACCTTGTGGTCCGGGTCGGGGTCCACGCCGGAGTGGGCGCCAGGCGAGTAGCTCCGGAACGCCGCTGTGCCCGGGTTCGGGACTGGCATCATGCTCATGGCCACACTCCTCGGAAGAGACCTCTTGATGTCAAGGTACTCCTGCGAACGACCAAAGGATCCGAAGATCTGCGGGATTCCTTTCCGGCCCCCTGCGTGTCGGCGGGCTCGGCTAGCGTCGCGGCGGTGAGCGAGGTGCACCGGCTGTCGCGGCAGGACGCGCGCCGGATCGCCGTGAGCGCACAGCTCCTCGCCGGAGAGCGGCCCACCGGTCTCGTGGAGCTGGCCGCCCACCTGACCGCGCTGCCCGTCGACATGACAGCCGCCGTCGCCCCCGCGCCCGACCTGGTCGCCTGGGCGCGGATCGGCTCGGCGTACGAGCCGTCCGACCTCGACGACGCGCTGGCCGCGCGTGACCTGTACGACGACGGCTCGGCGATCCGGCCGATGGCCGACCTGCCGCTCCACCTCGCCGCGATGGCCGACTGGCCGCCCTGGGCGGAGACCCGCGACTGGCTGGAGGCCAACGAGCTGTTCCGCAACGAGGTGCTCGACGTCCTGGACGCCGACGGCCCGATGCGATCGCGCGACATCCACGCCTCGGCGCAGGTGCCGTGGCGCTCCAGCGGGTGGAACGCCGACCGCAACGTCCGGATGATGCTCGAGTGCCTGCTCGGCCGCGGCGAGGTGGCGATCGACGGGCGGCAGGGCAACCAACGACTCTGGAGCCTCGCCGAGCGGGTCTACCCGAGCGGCTTGTTGCCGGTCCCACCCGACGAGGCGCGCGAGATCCGCGACACCCGGCGTCTGCGCGCCCTGGGCATCGCCCGCGCCGCCGGCACCGTCCTGCCCGGTGAGCCGATCCACGTCGGGTCTGCGGGCGAGCCGGCCGTGGTCGACGGGGTGGCCGGCGAGTGGCGGGTCGACCCGGCCCGGCTCGACAGCACCGGCGACCGCGCTGCCTCGGGCTTCCGCGGCCGCGTCTCGCTGCTCTCCCCGTTCGACGCGATCGTCCGCGACCGGAAGCGGATGGAGGAGCTCTTCGAGTTCGACTACGTGCTGGAGATGTACAAGCCCGCCGCCCAGCGCCGGTGGGGCTACTTCGCCCTGCCGGTGCTGTACGGCGACCGCCTCGTCGGCAAGCTCGACGCCACGGCCGACCGGAAGGCCGGACGCCTCTTCGTCGACGCCGTGCACCAGGACGTGCCCTTCACCTTGGCGACGACCCGGGCGGTCGATGCGGAGGTCACGTGCCTGGCCGAGCGGCTGGGCCTGGTCCTCGACCGCTGAGGCGCCGCGGCCGGGCCGTTGCGCCGCCTGCTGCGAGCTGACGGTTGCCAAGCAGGGGCTGCCGGGCGCAGCCTGAACCAGCGCCGGGCGCCGGGCTCGGCCGACTTCCACCGGGGGGACCGATGCCCACGTATGCCGTCTTCTTCACGTTCCGTCCCGAGGCCGTCCAGGCCCTGGTCGACAAGCCGAGCGACCGCGCCGCAGTGGTCGCGGCGCTGTGCGAGTCCGCGGGAGCCACCATGCGGAGCTACTACCTGATGCTCGGCAGCCCGCACGACGGCTTCACCGTCGTCGAGGCCCCGGACTCCGCCACGGTCGCCGCCGTCAGCCTCGCGGTCACCGGCACCGGCGCGTTCAGCCACCTGGAGACCCATGAGCTGATCGAGTCCAGTGACCTGGGCGGGATCCTCGGCCGGGCCGGCGGCCTGACCTACAGCGCCCCGGGCACCTGAGCCGGCGCGGTCAGCACCAGCTCGTCGCCGTCCCACCGTCGCCGCAGCCAGCGGTCGTGGGTGGCGACGACGACCGTGCCCGGCGTGGTCTCCAGCGCCTCCTCCAGCTCCCCCGCCAGCGCCAGGGAGAGGTGGTTCGTCGGCTCGTCGAGCAGGAGGAGATCGGGGGCCGACGCGATCGCGACCGCCAGTCCGAGCCGGCGGCGCTGGCCCACCGACAGCAGCCGCACGGGAGTGCCGAGCTGGGCGTGGGGCAGCAGGCCCAGCTCGCGCAGCGGCGTCGCAGCAGCGCGCTCGGCACCCACCAGCGCGTCGTACGTCGCACCGGCCGACCGGCCGGGCCGCTCGAAGACCACGTCCTGGACCAGCTCGGCCACGCTTCGGGCGGTGACCGAGACCGACCCGGAGGTGGCCCGGACCCGCCCGGACAGGACTCCCAACAGGGTCGACTTGCCGGAGCCGTTGACCCCCGAGACCAGCAGGTGCCGGCCCGCGTCGAGGTCCAGCCGGGACAGGTGCAGGCGCCCCCGCACCTCGAGGTCACGCACCTGGACCAACCGACCGGCCGGCCCGCCCCCGGTCAGGTCCGCCCGTAGCCGGAGCGGGGGGCGGGGCCGGGACACCTGCGCGCGCTCGGCGTCATCGAGCCGCCGGGCCGCGTCCTTCTTCCGGCGAGCCAGCGTCCGCTCCACGCGACCGCCCTTGAAGCTGTAGTAGTGGCGGTCGTTGTCACGCGGCGCCCGGTCGTGGGCGATCGCCAGGGTGCTGATCCGGGTCAGCGCGCGGAGTCGGGCCAGCTCCTCCTGCTGCACCTCGTAGGTCTCCTCCCAGCGCCGCCGCGCCGCCCGCCGGTGCTCGTCGTACGCCGACCAGCCGCCGCCGAAGCGCCGCCCACCTTCGCCGTCGGTGCCGAGCGCTCCGTCCGGTCGGGGATCGAGGTCGAAGAGGTCGGTGCACACGTCGTCGAGCAGCACGCGGTCGTGACTGGCCAGCAGCACGACGCCGGGCAGGTCGCGCAGGAACGCCGTGAGCTGCTCGACCGCCACGTCGTCGAGGTGGTTGGTGGGTTCGTCGAGCAGCAGACAGGCCGGCCGCGTGGTCATGATCGTGGCCAGGGCCAGCCGGGTGCGCTGACCGCCCGACAGGGTCCCGACCGGGCGCGTGGGGTCGAGAGCGCCGAGGCCCAGCCGTTCCGCTGCCTCGGCGGCGCGGCGGTCGGCGTCCCAGGCGTCGTGCGCCACGGCGAGGTCGAGCGCCCCGGCGTACGCCGTCGCCTCTCCCCCGCCCACCTCCCCGCCGACCAACCGCGCGGACAGCCGCTCCACCTCGGCGACCATCCGCCGCAGCGGGGCGAGGGTGCGCGCCAGCACCTCGGCCACCGTGTGCGCGTCGGCGAAGGCTGTCTCCTGCCCGAGCATCACCACCTCGCCGGGGCGCTCCACCGCACCGGCCGTGACCGCGCGCGAGGGCAGGGTGCCGGCGATCGCGCGCAGCAGCGTGGACTTGCCGGTGCCGTTCTCGCCCACCAGCCCGATCCGGCGGCCGGGCTGGGCGGTCAGGTCGATACCGGAGAGCACCGGGCGGGCGCCGAACCGGACGTCGAGACCCGTCACGACGACGGGGAGCAGTGTGGGAGCAGGCATGCGGAGGACCTCACCGTGGGTGCGCGATCTCGCCGGGCGATGCCGCGGGCGCGAGTCGGGTCAGCCGTGGATCCACATGATGGGCGAAGGTACCGGCGCCCGGACCGTCCTCGCGACCGATTTCCACGGCCGCCGGAGGGAGCCATACTCGCGGGATGACCGTGCGCCTGGGCCTGTGCGGCGCGCTCCGCGTGACGCGCGGCGGCGAGGAGCTCAGCGGGCCGCGGCTGGGCAGTCGCAAGGCCCGGGTGTTCGCCGCCGCTCTCGCGGCCGCCCGCGGGACAGCGGTCACGACGGACCGGCTCGTCGAGGCGGTCTGGCCGACACGTCAGCCGCGCGACCCTCAGGCCAACCTGGCCACCCTGGCGAGCCGGCTGCGGCGCACGGTCGGCGACGGGTTCGTCGAGCCCGCAGTGGGTGCGTACTCGCTCGGCCGGGCGGTCGTGGTCGACCTCGACGAAGCAGCAGAGCTGGTCGGGTCTGCGACCGCTCGCCTGGCGCGCGCCGAGCCCACCCTCGCCGTCGCCGCCGCGAGCCGGGCGCTGGAGATCCTCGGGGACCTCGAGGACCTGCCGGAAGAGTGCGACGGGCCCTGGGCAGATCCCCTGAAGCGCGAAGCCACCGAGCTACGGCGCGAGGCGCGTCACCTCCGGGCCACAGCGGCCCTGCAGACCGGTCAGACCGTCCTCGCCCGGAACAGCGCCCACGCCGCCACCGAGGCCGACCCCTACGACGAGCGGGCCCACCGCGACCTGATGCAGGCGTGTGCCTTGGACGGGCGGGTCACCGCAGCCCTGGACGTGTACACCGCCCTGGCGTCCCGGCTCGCCGGCGACCTCGGGACCGACCCGGACCCGCCGACCCGGCTGCTCCACCTGGCCCTCCTGCGTGGCGAGACGCCGGAGCCCCGCGTCGTCGGCGCCACGACCTCGCGGCGCTCGGGCCTCGTGGGCCGGGCGGACGAGCTGGGCCGGCTCGACCGCGCGTGGGGAGGGGCGACGTCCGGCCACAGCTCTCTGGTGCTGGTCGCCGGGGTGCCCGGCATCGGCAAGACGGCCCTGCTGTCCGAGGCGGCTGAGGTCGCGGGCCGCACTGGCGGACTGGTCCTGGCCGCGCACTGCCGTCCCGGTGAACGGTCCCTGTTCCTGCAGCCGTTCGTCGAGGTGCTGCGCCCGGTCCTCCTCGCCCTTCCGGAGCCCACCCTGCACACCCTGCTGGGCGGCCACCTGCCGACCTGGACCCGTCTCCTGCCCGAGCTGGCCGAGCTGTTCGGCCTGCCGGCCGCGACCGAGATGTCCCACGAGCTGGCCCGCAGGCGGTCCTTCGACGCCGTGGTCGCGGTGGTCAGCTCACTGGCCGAGCGTCAGCCGGTGCTGCTCACCCTCGACGACCTGCAGTACGGCGCCGACGTGACCGCCGATCTCGTCGCCCATGTGGCGGTCCAGGTGACCAGAGCACCCCTGCTGATCGTCGCGGCGACTCGGACCGAGGCCCTGCCGCGCCTCTCCCAGCTCACGGCGCTGACCGACCCGCTGGTGCTCGGTCCACTCGGCCCTTCCGCCGTCTCCGCCCTGGCCACCGCGGCCGGCTTCGGTGCCCGCTCCGACGAAGTGCACGCACGGAGCCAGGGTCACCCGCTGAGCGTGGTGGCGAGCCTCCAGGCGCTCGCTGCAGGCACCTCCGGGGTCCCCGCCAACATCGCCGCGTCCGTCAGCGCGCAGCTCGACCACCTCGAGAACGGCCCGGCGATCCTGGCGGTCGCGGCCTCCGTCCTCGGCACACGGGTGGACCCCGTGATCCTGGCCGGACTGGTCGACCGACCCGAGGTCGAGGTCGTGCTGGGCTGCGAGCAGCTGGTGCGGGCGGGGCTGATGGTCGCGGCCGGACGTCACTACGACTTCGTCAACGACCTGGTGCAGGAAGCCGTGGACGGCACGGTGCCGCCGGCACTCGGAGTGGCCTACCACCGCCGAGCGGCCGACCTGATGGCGGACCGGCCCGAGCAGATGGCGCACCATGCCCACCACGCCGGGGAGCCCGAGCGGGCGGCCAGGGGCTATCTCGAGGCGGCCCGCCGGGCGCGGCGGGCGGCGGCGCTGGACGACGCGCTCGCCCTGGCCGATCTCGCCGGCACCCATGCCGAAGGTGCCGAACCCGGGCTGGTCGCCGCGGTGCTGCTCGAGCGGGCCCGCGTCAACGAGGCTCGGGCCGACTTCGAGGCCGCCGAGGACGACCTTCTCCGGGCGCGCACCATGGCGGGCGTGGGCTCCGACCCCCGGCTGCGGATGCGGATCGCCCGACCGCTCGGCGGCGACGTCTCGATCGCTCGTCGCCGGCCCTTGGCCGAGGTGATCGCACACAACCACGAAGGACTCGAGCTCGCCGCCGGGCTCGGGGATGCGGTCGCCGAGTCGATCTTCCGAACTCGTCTGGTCGTCCTGGACGCGACCCGGCTGCAGCTCAGCGACGCCCTCGCGAGAGCCCGGGAGGGGGTGGCGCAGGCACGGGCGACCGGCTTCCCGGAGGTGGTGGCGCGCTCCCTCGATGGCCTGAAGTCGGTGCACTCCTACTGCGGAGACGCCACTGCACTCCGACCCGTGCTCGACGAGCTGGTCCCCCTCCTCACCGACCTGCGGACGCCGTGGTTGCTCCAGTGGGCACTGCTCGAGTCCTCGCTCGTCCCGGCCGCCGCCGGACGCTGGAGCATGGCTCGGACCCGGGTCGACGAGGCGCTGGCGGTCAACCGCGAGACCGGGTACGGCGCGTACGCCGGCTTCTTCTGGGCCCAGCGAGGATGGTTCGCCCGGTTGGCCGGCGATCTCGACGCGGCCCTGGCTGACGGGCGGCGTGCGGTCGCCGAGACCTCGCCCACGGACCATCCCTGGTGGTACGCCACGGCGGCCGGCACCTGCGCCGCCACGCTGCTCGAGATCGGTCGTCGCGACGAGGCTGCGGAGCTCGCCGCGGCCGGCCTGGCCGTGATCGGGAACGAGGCGGGGGCGGCCTACCGGCTGCGCTGCCTGGCGCCACTGGCCGCTGCCGGCGGCGGCGGACTCGAGGAGGCCGACCGACTGTTGCACGAGATCCAGTCACCCAACGGACGCGCGTGGATCTGGGGAGCGGATGCCTACGAAGCCGTCGCCGCCGGGTGGCTGGCCGCGGGCGAACCGGGTCGTGCGGCCGACGCCGTCCGGCCGTTGCTGGCTGCGACCGCCCGGGACTGGTCGACCGTGCACGCCCGCGCGCGTCAGAGCAGCTCGGCCACGAGACCCGCCACGCGCTCGGCGCCTCCCTCCGGCACGGGAACGTAGTCGTGAGCCCGTGCCAGCTCCTCGGCGATCGCGTCGGCGATGGTGTCCGGGTCGGCGCTGTCGTAGTCCATCGCCCGGCCGGCCCGGTGGCGCTCGAGGCGGTGCCGGACGTGGACCTGCTGCTCGAAGTGATGCCGCAGCGGGACGTAGACGAACGGGCGCCCGGCAGCAGTGAGCTCCATGGTGGTGGAGAGGCCGCCCTGCACCACCGCGATGTCGCACGCCGCGTGGTGCAGGTCGAGGTCGGGCAGGAACCCGTCCACGGTGACGCCGTCCGGGACCTTCACCCTCTGCGGGTCGAGCCGCGGTCCGGTGACCACGTGGAAGCGCAGCGACGGAACCCGCGCCCGGCACGCGTCGTACGCCTCGACGACGCGACGGAGCAGGGGCTCCCCCACCGCCGAGCCGCCCACCGAGACCACACAGACCGTCTCGTCAGGGGCGTACCCCAGACGGGCGCGCAGGCGGTCGCGCCCAGCAGGATCGGGTCGTGCGCCCATCACGTAGCCGCTGAACGCGAAATGGGCCTCCGTCCAGTCGCGGATGTCGGGGAGTCCGGGGCCCAGCGACCCGGCCACGACGTCCTCCGGGTCACCCACGAAGATCGAGCGGTCCCGCAGGTCGGGGTAGCGAGCGACGTGCTCGATCATCTCGGCGTTGTAGTCGGCGGCGAGCGCGGCCTCGTGCTCACCCCCGTCCGACATCGGCACCCAGCCCACGAAGTCGGTCATCCAGACGAACGGGGCACGCTTGAGGCGCGGGTTCTCGTGCAGGAAGTGGTCGAGGTCCCACGCCTCGTCGCCGACCCAGGCGTCGTACTCCCGCTCGCGGACCAGGTCGTCGAAGACATGGAAGTTGTGCACCAGGATCTCGTCCATCCGGCGGATCGCCTGGAAGGCGTGCAGGTCGTGCTCCCCCGCCTCGGACTCGATGTGGCGCGACTCGTTGGCAAGCCAGGCGGACGCAGGATGGACGCGCTCACCACGGCGCTGGAGGAAGTCGGTGACCGGCGACTGCGACAGCCAGTCGACCCGCAGGCCGGGCACGTGTTCGCGCAGGGCGTCGGCGATGGCCAGGTCGCGGCGGACGTGGCCGAGCCCGATCGGCGACGAGAGGTAGAGCAGGCGGCGCTCGCGGTGGCGCCGCGGCGGCCGCTCCCGCAGACGCGCGTTGACGCCACCGGCGACGGTGACGATCGCGTCGACTCCGGTGCGGGGAGGGCCGCTGTGGTCGGCGGCCACGAGCACGACCGGCACCCGTCCCTCACGCTGCGCAGCGGGCGCGTCGACCAGGGCCAGAGGGATCGCGGAAGGCGCCGTCACACGTGGCAGGCGGTCGACGAAGTGCTCGAGCAGTCCCGGCTGCTCGGACAGCGCGCGTCGGTGCTCGACGTGGACGACCACTGCGACCTCAGGCCGCGTCCGGGCGAGCTCGTCGACGAGCCGGCCGGCTCCGGGCGGGGCGAACAGGACTACGTCGCCGACCCCGGCAGCCTCGAGCGTCTCGCCGACCGCCTCCGCAACGGTGACGTCGTCGTCCAGGACGAGCACCGGTAGCTGCCGGACGAGTCCCGGTACCTGTGCCAGCCACGAGATCCGATCGCGGGCGTCCAGCGCCGGCAGAAACACCACGGCCGGAGGCCCGGAGCCGTACGTCGTGCCCCGACCCAGGCGCGTCCCGGGACCCAGCGGCGGCGCGTCGTCGCGTCGCGTGCTCAGGTGTGCCCGCACGCGCGCGGCGCCCCCGTGGCGCTGGTGGACGGTGCCGTCATGCACCCGTTCGAGAAAGTCCGCGAAGGCGTGGTTGACCACCACCGGGTCGCGTCCAGGAGGGAGATGCCCGGCGCCGCCGAGGGCGAGCAGCTCGCCCCCGACCATGCGCGCGATGTGGGCGCCGCGGGCGAACGGCTGACAGAAGTCATGGGTTCCGTGGATCACCAGCACCGGGCACGAGATCGTGGCGAAGAGCTCGGCGACCGCCTCCGGCGTCTCCGCCGAGTCCGGGGCCATTGCTGCCGCGGCCTGAGCAGCGCCGGTGCTCTGGCAGGCCCAGCCGACGATGTCCTCGTAGAGCTTGGTGCTGTGCGGGTCGTTGATGATCCGGCTGAAGAAGAAGCGGGGCCACTGGGGCCAGTCCCGGAGCCACAGCTCCCGGTTGAGCAGTCGCCACTCCTGCTGGCCCACGTACGGCGCCTCGAAGGTGGCCACTATGTCGTCATAGGCGTCGGTGCCCCGGTCGACGCGCGGCGTACCCTCGACGGCCCAGGGCCCCACCGCCACGACGCCCTCGACGCGCTCGGGGTGCCGGGCCGCCGTGGACAGGGCGTAGAAGGCGCTCTGACACAGCCCACCCAGCACCGCCCGTTGAACGCCGAGCTCGTCCATCACCGCGACCAGGTCGGCCACGAACTGTCGGTCGCCGTACGCCGCCTGCTCCGTCGGCTTGTCGGAGCGACCGTTGCCGCGCGGGTCGATGACGACGACTCGGTGGGTGCGAGCCAGGTAGGGCACCTGCGCCTTCCACATCTGACCGGTCACGATCACGTCCGCCGGCGCGAAGACCAGGGTGTGCTCACCCTCGCCGTACACCTCGTAGTAGATCCGGACCCCGTCCCGATCCACGAAGCCGTGACTCTCCGGCTCTCGTGCTCGCACCGTGCTCCCCCTTCGTCGACCTGGACTCATCGTGGTCGACGGCGGTTGCAATCGGATTGCAACCGACGTGTCCGATCCTCCTGCCGGACAGCATCCACCTCTGGAAGGGATTCACACCATGGCAATCGACACCGACAAGCTGATGGCCTTCGTCGGGCAGTTCGCCGGCGACCTCGGCGCCACCGTCTCCGCGGGCAACGTCGTGCTCGGCGACCGCCTCGGCCTCTACCGTGCCCTCGCGAACGAGCCGGCCACCGCGGCCGAGCTCGCCCAGCGGACCGGCACCGACGCCCGCTACGTCACCGAGTGGCTCCGTGGCCAGGCCGCCGGCGGCTACGTCGAGTACGACGCCGAGGCCGACCGCTACTCCATGACCGAGGAGAAGGCGTTCGCCCTGACCGACCCCGATGGACCGCTCTTCCTGCCCGGTGCCTTCGAGCTCGCGCTGGGCTCCCTGGCTGCGGTGCCTCGGATGGAGGAGGCCTACCGAACCGGCGCCGGCGTCGGCTGGCACGAGCACGACGAGCAGGTCTTCCACGGCTGCGAGCAGTTCTTCCGGCCGGGCTATCTCGCCCACCTGGTGGCGGAGTGGATCCCGGCCCTCGACGGGTCCCAGGCCAAGCTCCAGCGGGGTGCGCGGGTGGCCGACATCGGTTGCGGACACGGCGCCAGCACGGTCTTGATGGCGCAGGCGTTCCCGGCCTCGACCTTCACCGGCTCCGACTATCACGACGGTTCGGTGCGCGAGGCCGGAAAGCGCGCCGCGGAGGCCGGCGTCGCCGACCGCGTGAGCTTCGAGGTGGCGGGCGCACAGGCGTTCACCGGCACGGGCTACGACCTGGTGACCAGCTTCGACTGCCTGCACGACATGGGCGACCCGTTGGGCGCGGCGAAGCACGTGCGCTCCGCCCTCGACCCGGACGGCGCCTGGCTGATCGTCGAGCCGGCCGCGTTCGACACCGTGGCCGAGAACCTCAATCCGGTGGGCCGGGTGTACTACAACTTCTCCACCTTCCTGTGCGTGCCCAACGCGCTGTCCCAGCCGGGTGGCTACGCGCTCGGAGCCCAGGCCGGCGAGAAGGCGATCCGCCAGGTGTGCACCGACGCCGGCTTCACTCGCTTCCGCCGGGTCGGCGAGACGCCGTTCAACCTCGTCTACGAGGCGCGGCTCTGACACGGCAACGGGGGGTGCCCGGGTCGGGCGTCACCGCGTCCGGCCCGGGCTCAGGCGTCGAGCTCGCGCAGGAAGCCGAGCAGCCCGTCGAAGTAGGTCTCCTGGTCGTCGACGATGGCGAGGTGGCTGCCCTCGGGGCAGTGGTGGTAGCGGCCCCGGGGCAGCTGGTCGGCCATCCAGCGCAGGTGGGCCGGATCCATGGTGTCGTGCTCGGCTCCCATCACCAGCGTGGGCACCTCGATCCGGTGCAGGTCGGCGGTGCGGTCCCAGTCGAGCAGCACCCCGCTCAGCCCGAGCTCGCTCGGCCCCTGCATCGGCACATAGATGGCCGGGTTGATGTGGGCCATCGCCCGGTTGACCGGGTCGGGCCACTGGTCGACCGGCATCCGGCACACGTGGTGGCGGTAGTGGTGCTCGTACAGCAGCGCCTCGTACGACGGGTCGTCGGTCGCCCCGGTCGCCTCCAGCCGCTTGATCTCGGCGAGGGCGTCCTGGTCCATCGCCGGCATCAGGACGTCCTCGGCATAGGCGTTGTACGCCGGGCCGCTGGCCATCATGTTGGAGATCACCAGGCCCTTGAGATGCTCCTGATGCGCCAGCGCGTACTCCATCGCCAGCACGCCACCCCACGACTGGCCCATCAGCACGAAGCTGTCGGCGTCGAGGCCGAGCGCCTGGCGCACCTGCTCGACCTCGTCGACGAAGCGGTCGATGGCCCACAGCGTGGGGTCGTCGGGCTGGTCGCTGTAGTGGGAGCCGAGCTGGTCGTAGTAGTAGTACTCCACCCCGGCCGCCGGCAGGAACGAGTCGCACGGCTCGAAGTACTCGTGGGTGCAGCCCGGGCCGCCGTGCAGGAGCAGCACCTTGGTCGTCGGGTTGTTGCCGACCCGCTTGGTCCAGACCTCGTACTCCCCCGAGGGTGTGCTGACCGGGATCATCCGGACCCCGCCGGAGATCCGGTCCGGGCGGCCGGTGGTGTCGAGGTAGTCGGTCATCAGTACTGCGCCTCTCCTCGGAGCGGACCGGGCCGACCGTCGGGGTCGTGGACGACCTCGAGCGGCACCTTGGCCAGCACCCGCTTGGCCTTCGACAGCTTCGGCAGCGGGATCGGGCGGAGCCGGCCCGGCGGACGCTCACCGAGGTTGCCATCCCGGTGCCAGGCCTCGAGCCGGGCCGCGCTGGCGGCGTACACGTCGTACAGCCCGGCGGGGTCGACGCAGTCGCTCATCACCTCACGCAGGTCGCCCGCGGCCACGTCGTCGAGCCGGTCGAGGTGCTCGGCTGCGAGCGTGAGCCGGAAGTCGAGGGCGTAGTCGTGGTCGAGGACCACGGCGCTGAGCTCGGAGTCGTGGGTCCAGGAGCGCCGGTTGAAGTTGTCGGATCCGGTGCTGGCCCAGAGGTCGTCGATCACACAGACCTTGGCATGGACGTAGACCGGCGTGCCGGCGTGGTTCTCGATGCCGTACGCCGCCACCCGGCCCGGCGCGATCCGCATCAGGGTCTCGATCGCACGCTCCCGGCCGAGGTACTGCGGCACCCGGTTGAGGCCGGCGATGTCGGGCACCAGGGGGATCACCACCACCAGGCGCAGCTCCGGGTGGTCGCGCAGGGTCGGCTCGAAGACGTCGGCCACGTCGTGACCCCAGAAGTACTGGTCCTCGACGTAGACGATCCGCTCGGCCCGCGCCACCGCCTTGGTGTAGCCGCGGGCCACGCTGCGCTCCCCGCCGCGGGCGAACGGGTAGTCGCGTCCGTGCCGGAGGTTGGGATAGGTGCGCAGCAGCTGGACCGGGTGCGGGCCGGCCTCGGGCGGCGGCGGCCACTGCTCGGGAAGCGGGTCGGGGGTCGTGTCGAGCCGACGCAGCTTGTCGGCCAGCCGGCGCCACGGGGCCTGAGAGAGCGGGGTCGGGTCCTCCCAGCGCTCGCGGAAGACCGTCTCCACGTCGTACACGGCCGGTCCGTGGATCGCCACCTGGACGTCGTGCCAGGGCGGGTTGGGGCCGTACTCCTCGGTCAGGGTCTGCGGCTGCGGGTCGCCGCGGTGGGTGGCGTCGTCGCGGCGGTTGTGGGCGAGGTCCATGCCGCCCACGAACGCGACGTCACGCGTCGGGTCGTCCCGGTAGCGGATGACCACGAACTTCTGGTGGTGCGAACCGCCGGTCCGGACCCGCATGTCCAGCAGCACCTCGGCGCCGCGCTTCTGGAGCTGCTCGCCCAGGTGCCGGTTCTGGGAGGCGAAGAAGCCGGTCTGGCTCATGTGCGAGCGCCAGACGAGACCGCGCACGTCGACGCCGCGCTCGTCGGCCCGGCACAGCACCTCGACGACCTCGCTGCCGGGGATGCCGATCAGCTGCTCGTCGGCATCACCCTGCCAGTCGGTGAAGAACAGCAGGTCGCCCGCCTGCGCGCCCTCGATCGCGTCGTACAGCTCGCGGAAGTACTCCGAGCCGTGGATCAGGTGCCGAACCAGGTTGCCCTCCGACCAGGCTCGGTCACCGGGGTGGTGGTCGTCGAGACACGTGGTCGGGTTGGCCCGCTCGGCCTTGCTCAGGAACCAGCTCGAGACGTCGGTCATGGGTCGAAGCATGCTCCTCCCGCGGTCCGGCACACACCACCCCCCCGGCGCGGTCAGGTTGCAGTCAGGAGGTGGCTAGGAGGTGGCCGCCGCCGGGTCGAGGGGGTACGACGCACCGGCCCGCTCCAGGTAGCGCTCCGCGGCCCTGGCTGCCGGATGGGCGACGACGGCCGCGACCACGGCGAGCACCGCGATCACCGCCCACCCCGGCGCTCCCCACTGGAGGGCGAGGAAGGTGTACAGCCCCGGGAAGAGGATCGGGCCCACCTGGTAGCCCAGGCCCCAGACGCCCTGGTAGTCACCGAGCCGGCGGTGGTCGGACAGCTCGGACTGGAAGCCCCAGTCGGAGGCCGACTGCCACAGCTCGGCCCCGGTGATGGTCACGTGGCCCAGCCAGATCAGCGCGATGGAGACCCAGCCGACGGTCTCGTGGGTGATGCTGATGACCAGGCACGACAGCACGAACGACCAGCCACAGCGGCGCACCGCGCGCAGCGCACCGGGCACCGTCTCGGAGCCCCGGGAGGCCCGCACCTGGAGACAGACCGCCATCACCGTGTTGGTGCCGAACAGCCAGGCCAGCAGCGTGTGCGGCGCATCCGTGCGCTCGACGAGCCACAGCGGCACGACGACGTTGAGCAGCACCTGGTTGGAGGTCAGCACCCCGTTGCAGGCCGAGAGGACCACGAAACCGCGGTTGCGCCACGCCGGCGGGGCCGGGACGGCGTCGGGGTCGTCGTGGCCGGGCGGCGGGGCCGGCCGCTCGATCGCGGGCAGCGTCATCACCATCGCCGCGTTCAGCAGCAGCAGCACCCCGGTCAGGATCGGCACCGCGGTGATCGCCGTCCGGGTGCCGACGGCCAGCGCGATGCCGCCGGCCAGGGCGCCCAGGGTGTAGCCGACGTTGCGTGCCGACCGCATGTAGGCCAGCGCGCGGACCCGCACCTCGCGCGGGAAGACCGCGATCCGGTAGACGTTGCGCCCGGTGTTGCCCGCGGTCGACACCGCGGCGAGCACCGACAGCAGGGCCACGAAGGTGACCATGCCCCCGACCAGCGGCCAGGCGAAGTACAGCACCGCCTCGACCAGCGAGCCCGCCGCCCACAGCGGCTTGGCGCCGACGTGGTCGGAGAGCCGGCCGAGCGGCAGCGACAGCAGCAGCGTGACCACCCCGGCCAGCGACAGCCCCAGCCCGACCTGCGAGCCGGACAGCCCCACGACCTGGGTGAAGAACACCGCGGTGCCGGTGATGAACGAGCCGGTCGCGAACGCCGACAGCACGCACTGCAGAGCGAGGTCACGCTCGAGCTTGGTGGGAGGCAGGATGCGAGAGATCACCGAGTCATCACGCACCCATCCTCACAAGGGGCGCCGACAGTGATCCAGTTGTTATCAGAGACAGGCAGGCGCCTGGCGAGCAAGCTCGCGGCGGCGATCCCTGCGGCCGCCCCGCCCCGGCTCCGCCGGGACGGGCCGTCCTCGCTCTAGGCGAGCTTGCCGTCCAGCACGGTCGGCGTGCCGCGCAGGAAGGTCGCCACCACCCGGCCCGGCAGCTCCATCCCGGCGTACGGCGTGTTGCGCGACAGCGAGACCGACTCGCGGGCGTCGACCACACGGCGTACGGACGGGTCGTAGAGCACGACGTTGGCCGGTGCGCCCTCCTCGAGCGGCTGACCGTGGTCGCCGACCCGGCCGATCCGGGCAGGGGCGTAGGACATCCGCTCGGCGACCTCGGCCCAGGTCAGCAGCCCGGGGTCGACCATCGTCTCCTGCACCACGGACAGCGCGGTCTCGAGGCCGATCATGCCGAACGCCGCCGCAGCCCACTCGCAGTCCTTGTCCTCGAGCGGGTGCGGGGCGTGGTCGGTGGCGACGACGTCGATCGTGCCGTCGGCCAGCGCGGCGCGCAGCGCCTCGGTGTCGGCGGCGGTCCGCAGCGGCGGGTTGACCTTGTAGATCGGGTCGTAGGTCGCCGCGAGCTCGTCGGTCAGGAGCAGGTGGTGGGGGCAGACCTCGGCGGTGACGTTCCAGCCGGAGGCCTTGGCCTGGCGGATGATCTCCACCGAGCCGGCGGTCGAGACGTGGCAGACGTGCAGCCGCGAGCCGACGTGGGCGGCGAGCAGGCAGTCGCGCGCGATCACGGCCTCCTCGGCGACGGCCGGCCAGCCGGCGAGGCCGAGGCGACCCGAGAGCTCGCCCTCGTTCATCTGCGCGTTCCCGGTGAGCCGCGGCTCCTGGGCGTGCTGGGCCACGACGCCGTCGAACGCCTTGACGTACTCCAGCGCCCGGCGCATCAGCACGGCGTCGTCGACGCAGTGCCCATCGTCGGAGAAGACCCGGACCCGAGCCGCGGAGTCGGCCATCGCCCCGAGCTCGGCGAGCCGCTGCCCGGCCAGGCCGACCGTGACCGCGCCGACGGGATAGACGTCGCAGTAGCCGCCCTCGCGGCCCAGCCGCCAGACCTGCTCGACGACGCCCGCCGTGTCGGCGACCGGCTCGGTGTTGGCCATCGCGTGCACGGCGGTGAAGCCGCCCATCGCGGCGGCCTGGGTGCCGGTCAGCACGGTCTCGGCGTCCTCGCGACCGGGCTCGCGCAGATGGGTGTGCAGGTCGACCAGGCCGGGCAGCGCGATCAGGCCGGTCGCGTCGACCACCTCGACGTCACCGTCGTCCCGACTCCGCTCGACCACCGAGGGGTCCAGCACGACCCGGCCGTCCTGGAGCAGGAGGTCCGTGGGGTCGCCGCCGAGGATCGCCGCGCCCGTGATCAGGTAGCCGGTCATGCGTCCGTCCCTTCGCTCGCCGTGGCCGGCTCCGTCGTACCGACAGCCGGTTCGCTGCCGCCGAGCAGCAGGTAGAGGACCGCCATCCGGACCGCGACGCCGTTGCTGACCTGCTCGACGATCACCGAGCGGTCGGAGTCGGCCACGTCGGCGGTGATCTCCATCCCGCGCACCATCGGGCCGGGGTGCATCACGATCGTGTGGTCCTGGAGGGTGGCCATCCGGCGACCGTCGAGGCCGTAGCGCCGGCTGTACTCCCGCGGGGTCGGGAAGAACCCGCCGTTCATCCGCTCCCTCTGGACCCGCAGCATCATCACCGCGTCGGCCTTCGGCAGCACGCCGTCGAGGTCGTACGACGTGTCGACCGGCCACGACTCGATGCCCACCGGCAGCAGGGTCGGCGGCGCGACCAGCGTCACCTCGGCGCCCAAGGTGTGCAGCAGCAGCGCGTTGGAGCGGGCCACCCGCGAGTGCAGCACGTCACCGACGATCGCGATCCGCTGGCCGTCGAGGGTGCCGCCGTTGCGCGGCCCGAGGTGTCGCCACATCGTGAACGCGTCGAGGAGCGCCTGGGTGGGGTGCTCGTGGGTGCCGTCGCCGGCGTTGACCACCGAGGCGCGCACCCAGCCGGAGTTGGCCAGCCGGTGCGGTGCGCCGCTCGCGCCGTGCCGGCAGACCACGGCGTCGCAGCCCATCGCCTCGAGCGTGAGCGCGGTGTCCTTGAGGGACTCCCCCTTGGACAGCGACGAGCCCTTGGCCGAGAAGTTGATGACGTCGGCCGACAGTCGCTTCGCCGCGGCCTCGAAGGAGATCCGGGTCCGGGTGGAGTCCTCGAAGAACAGGTTGACCACCGTGCGGCCACGCAGCGCGGGCAGCTTCTTGATCGGCCGGTCGGCCAGGGAGCGCATCTCGTCGGTGGTCGACAGGATCAGCTCGGCGTCCTCGCGGGTCAGGTCCGCGGCCGACAGCAGGTGCTTCTTCATCGGGCCTCTCCTGCTCCCTCGATGATCACGGCGTCCTCGTCGTCGACGCCGGTGAGGTGGACCCGCACCCGCTGCACCAGCGAGGTCGGGAGGTTCTTGCCGACGAAGTCGGCCCGGATCGGCAGCTCGCGGTGGCCGCGGTCGACCAGCACCGCGAGCTGGACCGAGCGCGGTCGACCCACGTCGTTCAGCGCGTCGAGAGCCGCCCTGATGGTGCGCCCGGAGAACAGCACGTCGTCGACCAGGACCACCGTCCGGTCGTCGATGCCGCCGTCGGGGATCTGCGTCGGCAGCAGCGTGCGGGCCGGCTTGAGCCGCAGGTCGTCGCGGTACATCGTCACGTCGAGGGACCCGCACGGCACCGCCTCGCCCTCGACCGCCGCGATCCGCCCGGCGATCCGCTCCGCGAGCGGCACACCGCGCGACGGGATTCCGAGCAGGACCAAGCCCTCCGCGCCCTTGTTGCGCTCGAGGATCTCGTGGGAGATCCGGCTCAGGGCCCGGGAGATGTCACCGGAGTCGAGCACGGTCCGGCCGGGGTCGGGGCGATCGGAGTCAGCCGCCGAGGATGTCGCAGGCGCAGGCATGGGCTGCCAGACCTCCTTCTCCGCCTCACGGGACGGCTCGTTAAAGGATGTCGAACCAGGTGGTCGACCGGACCTTACCAGCCGGCCGGCCCTCCTCCGCCAACCGGAACGGGCTCGTCGCCGGCCGCGCGTCACCGCGGCGGCGCGAGCTCCTTGAGCACGGTCTCGATGGCCCGGTGGTAGGTCGGGTAGGCGAAGTGCATGTGCAGCATCGTCTCGATCGGCACCTCGGCGTGCACCGCCAGTGCGAGCATCGACATGATCTCGCCGCCGGCCGGGGCCACCACCGTGGCACCGACCAGGACGTCGCGCTTCGCGTCCGCGACGAGCTTGATCAGGCCGTCCTCGCGGGTCAGCCAGCCACGCGAGCCCAGGTCTCCGGTCGCCGTCCGGACCTCGAGGCCCTGGTCGCGAGCGGCCTTCTCGCTGAGCCCGACCGAGGCGACCTCCGGTGCCGTGAAGGTCACCCGCGCCACCGCCCGGTAGTCGGCCGGCGGACCGTCCCGGCCCAGGAGGTCGTCGACGACGACGGCCGCCTGGTACATCGACACGTGGGTGTAGGCGCCCTTCCCGGTGATGTCACCGACCGCCCAGACGCCCTCGGCGACGTGCATCCGCTCGTCGGGGTCGAGCAGCTTCGCCTCCGGGTCGAGCCCGACGTGCTCGAGGCCCAGCCCGGCCAGGTTGGTACGACGCCCGGCGGCGACGAGCAGCTTCTCGGCGGTGACCATCTGGTCGCCCAGGTCGACCGTGAACCGCCCGTCGGCGTAGCCCACCGACCCGATCGAGACACCGGTCAGCACCTGGATCCCGGTCTCGGCGAACGCCTTCTCCAGTGCCTCGCCGGCCTCCGGCTCCTCGAGGGCGAGGAGCCGGTCGGCCAGGTCGACCACGGTGACCCGCACCCCGAACAGCGCCATCACCTGCGAGAGCTCGCACCCGATCGCTCCGCCGCCGATGACGACCGCCGACGAGGGCAGGGCGCGCAGCCGCACGGCGTCCCGGTTGGTCCAGTACGGCGTGTCCGCCAGCCCGTCGATCGGTGGGGCGGCCGGCGCGGTGCCGGTGTTGAGCACGATCCCCTTCGTCGCGGTGTACGTCGTGTCGCCGACCGTGACCCGGCCGTCGCCGGCCAGCACCCCGTGGCCGCGGACGAAGGTCGCGCCACTGTCCTCGAGCCGCTTGACCGCGACCGCGTCGTCCCAGTCGTCGGTGGCCTCGCCGCGGATCCGGTCCGCGACCGGCGTCCAGTCGGGCGACACGGTCGCCGCGCCGGCGAGCCCGTCGACCCGGCCCGCCTCCCGCAGGGTGTGCGCTGCGGCGATCATCATCTTCGAGGGCACACAGCCGAAGTAGGGGCACTCGCCGCCCACCAGGCGCTCCTCGATGCCGAGCACCCGCAGGCCGCCCTCGCTCAGTTTGATGGCCACGTGCTCGCCGCCGGGCCCCAGGCCCACCACGATGACGTCGTACTCGGTGTCGGTCATGCCCTCACCCCATCACACTGCCCGAAACTTGGTGCCGCTCGCTGGGCCGCACCTCGCGGAACCACGACTCGGTGACGTGGTCGGTGACCCAGCCCATCGACAGGTAGAGCGCGTCGGCACTGGTCGGTGAGTCGGCGTCGACCTCCAGGGCGACCCGGTTGCGGCCCCGGACGGCGGCATCGGACAGCACCGTGTGCAGCAGCCCCTTGGCCACCCCGCGTCCGCGGGCCGCGCGGTTGACGCCGATGTAGTCGACGTAGCTGCCGGTGGCGCCGGACGCGTCGGCGGCCAGCACGGAGCAGACGATGGCCCCGCGGGCACCTGGTGCCGGTCGTCCGCGGAGACGCCTGCGTCGAGCGGAGTCGAGACGAACGCCAGCCACCAGTGGTCCCAGCGGTGGCCGGGGTCCTCGCGGAGCCTCTGCACGAACTCCGGGAAGCTCTCCCGGTAGGAGTTGAAGTGGTCCTGGAACGACTCCTCCAGCATCAGGTGCACGATCTGGAGGTCGGAGGCGACCGGCACGCCGTTGGCGTGGGTGGCCACGCGCCGTACGGTCACCCCCTCGCGCAGGGCGGGGAACAGCTCGGTGGCGTCGACCGGCCGCGACATGTGCAGCCAGCGCCGGCGGCAGGTGTAGCCGGCCGCCTCGAGCCGGCGCTTGGCCACGACGTCGTCGGCGAACGGCGAGGCGTCCATCCGGGTGCTCTCGACCCCCCTCAGGTGGGCGATCGCCCGGCCCTCGTCGTCGGCCCAGGCCAGCAGCACCCCGGCGATCCGGTCGCCGTCGGGGAGGTCCGGCTCGAGCCAGAGGGAGACCATGGTGCGGCCCGCGGCGCGGTCCTGCACCGAGACCCAGCCGCGCAGCCGGCCGTCGGGATCGCAGACCACGCGCTGCCGACGGGTCCAGGACGCCTGGCCGACGACCTCGGACTCCACGGCCGCCTCGTCGACCGAGACCTCACCGGTGTACGGCGCGCGGTCGGCCAGGCGGAGCGCCACCAGGACCGGCAGGTCCGCCTCGTCGGGAAGCCGGGTGGTCCACCCCTGCGGCAGGGGCGAAGGCGGGGTCACCGCTGGGCGGAGAGGTGCCGCGCCCGAGCGAAGCAGAAGAGGCCGTAGCAGCCGATACCCAGCGCGATCGCGATCAGCAGCACCGGCCCGAAGGGCTGCTGGAGCACCTTGTGCAGCGCCTGGTCGAGACCGCCGGACTTCTTGGCCTTGTGGTCCACGGCCGCGAAGATGAACAGCGCGCCGATGGCGCCGATCGCCACGCCCTTGGCGATGTAGCCGATCTTGCCGAACATCTTGTAGGCCTTGCCCTGGTCGCCGCTCTTGCCCTCGGCGTCGAGGTGCTTGAGGAACTTCTCCTTGTAGCCGCTGTAGGCCAGGAACACCCCGTAGCCGATCACGGCCAGTCCGATGATCCCCACCAGCCAGCGGCCGAACGGCTGGTCCATCAGCTTGGCGGTCCACGACGAGGTGCTGCTGCCCTTGGACTTCGAACCGGTGGCGGTGTGGAAGGCGCTGATCCCCAGGGTGCCGTAGACGATCGCCTTGCCGATGTTGACCGCCGGCTTGAGCCACTGCTTGGCGCCGTCCTCGATCTGGGAGTCCACGAACGCCTCGAGCAGCTTCCAGGCGACCAGGAACACCATCCCGATCGCGATCACCCACACGACGACCTTGCCGAACGGCTGCTGAGCGAGCTGGGCCAGCGCGCCGTTGCGCGAGGCGTTGCCGCTGTTGTTGCCGAGGGCGAGCTGGATCGCCAGCCAGGCGATGGTGAGGTGGACGATGCCGTAGGCGACCATGCCGACGCGCACCGCGCGGTCCATCCACTCGCTGTTGTTGGCCTGGTGGCCCATCTGCTGGGCCCGGTCGCTGACATCCGCCATGCGGCCGACCCTAGCGCCGCGTCAAGGGGCGCGGTCCCACCCTAGGGGGTGAGTGAGTTCCGGTCGCGCAGCATGCTGCCGAGCACGCCGTTGACGAAGGCCGGCGACTCGTCCGTGGACAGGTTGCGGACCAGCGCGACCGCCTCGCTGACCGCCACCGCGGCCGGGACGTCGTCGGCGTACAGCAGCTCGAACGCACCGATCCGCAGCGCGTTGCGGTCGATGACAGGCATCCGGTCGAGGGTCCAGGCCTGGGAGTACGACGTGAGCAGCTCGTCGATCCGCTCGCGGTGTGCTGCCACACCGCGGACCAGGTCGGCGGTGTAGGGGTTGGTCGGGCCCTCGTCGGCGGCGATCGCCGCATCGAGCTCGACGACGGGGTCCTGCCCGCGCAGCTCCGCGGCGTAGAGGATGTCCAGCGCCCGCTTACGGGCCTTCGACCGGGCCGACATCAGGACGCGACCTCGTTCACGGCCGTGCTCATGACCTGGGAAGTCAGGACTTCACGCGGCCGAGGTAGGACGAGTCGCGGGTGTCGACCTTGACCTTCTCGCCCTGCGTGATGAACAGCGGCACCTGGATCTCGTGACCGGTCTCGAGGGTCGCGGGCTTGGTCCGGCCGGTCGCACTGTCCCCGACGACGCCCGGCTCGGTGTAGGTCACCTCGAGCAGGACGGAGGCGGGCAGCTCGAGGTAGAGCACCCGGCCGTCGTTCGTGGCCACCACGGCGTCCTGGTTCTCCAGGAGGAAGTTCTTGGCGTCGCCGACGATCTCCGGGGAGATCTCGGTCTGGTCGAACGTGCCGGTGTCCATGAAGACGTAGGAGGTGCCGTCGTTGTAGAGGTACTGCATCGTCCGCTTGTCGACGTTCGCGACGTCGACCTTCACGTCGGAGTTGAAGGTGCGGTCCACGGTCTTGCCGGACTCGATGTTCTTCAGCTTCGACCGGACCACCGCACCGCCCTTGCCGGGCTTGTGGTGCTGGAACCAGATGACCTGCCAGAGCTGGCCGTCGAGGTTGAGGACCATGCCGTTCTTGAGGTCGTTGGTGGTGGCCATGCGGGAGCGCCTCTTCCGTCGGGATCAGGGACGCCCAGCCGCGGAAGAACCTCCGGGCGGGCGACCCCCGAGTCTAGTACGGCGCCGGCCCGGCCCCGGAATCCCCAGGCTCGGCCGGTCAGGCGAAGGACCACTCGATCCGGACGGTGACCGCGAGCTTGTCCTTGCCGGCCCGGATCGGGAGGGCCGCACCCTTCAGCGCGTCGAACGAGGCCGCCGGGAGAGCCTGCATCCGGACCACCGGTGCCGAGGCGTGCACCTCGCGCAGCGAGAGCACGTCACCGAGGGTCTGGCCGGTGGCGTCGGCGTACTCCTGGGCCTTGGCGGTGGCCTCCTTCACCGCGGCGGCCCGCGACTTCGCCAGCAGCGCCTCGGGGTCGGCGATCCGCAGCCCGAGGCTGCCCACCCGAACGTCGTTCCCACCTGCGTGCACCGCCGCCGTGACGGCGGCACCACCCTTCGACAGGTCGCGGACCAGCACCTGGGCCCGCTGGGAGACGCGGTAGCCGCGCAGGGTCGGCGGCCCCGAGGAGTGGTAGTCGTAGACGGCGTTCATCGAGAGCCCGGTGGTCTGGACGTCGGAGCGCTGGACCCCGGACGACGCCAGGGACGTCAGCACTCGCTTCATCGTCGCGTTCGCGTCGGCCAGCGCGGTCGCCAGGTCGGGACGGACCAGCCCGACCGACACCGAGAAGGAGAGCTCGTCGGGGACGCCGACGGTGCGGCCGGTGCCGGTCATCACCAGGGTCCGGGCGTGGCCGGACCCGGTCGAGACGGCGGGTGCCTGTGGCGCGGCCTGTGCCGTGCTCCCTCCGTTGCCGAGCAGGTAGGCGACCAGGAGGGCCAGGGCCGAGACCAGCGCGACCAGCACCCCTTTCGCGCTGAGAGTGACTGAGCGGTTCATGGCGGGCTCCCTGGGTCCGAAACGTTGCGGATCGGACGGCCGCAACGCCGTAGCGGTTCCCGGGTCAGGCGTCGGGGAGGCTCGCGGTCAGGTCGACCTCGACCAGCTGGCCGGGGAAGCCGAGCCTCACGACGCCGAGCAGCGTGCTCGCCGTCGTGAACGCGGCGCCGATCACCGAGCCGGTCAGGCGTCGCCACGCGACCCCCAGGGCCCCGTCATCGTCCCCACCGACCACGACGTAGATCACCGATCGGACGACCTGGTCCGGCCGGGCCCCCGCGGCGCTCAGGGCGGCGAGCGCGTTCGCCGCGACCTGGTCGATCTGGGCCTCGAGATCGGCCGGGCCGACGAGCCCACCGGAGCGGTCCAGCGGACACTGCCCCGCCAGGAACGCCAGCCGCCCGACCTCGACCACCGTGACATGGTGGTAGCCCGGCGTGCCGTGCAGCTGCTCGGGGTTGATCCGGAGGATCTCGCTGGTCACGCGCGTCAGTCTGGCAACTCACCCGTCGCCGGGCACCCGGTTTTCCGGGGATGCCCGAGGTGCCGTTCCCGTGGAGTCAGAGCGCTCAGCCGGAACGTTCGGCCAGCGCGGCCAGAGCGTCGCGGTAGCCGTCGACGCCGCGTCCGGCGATCACCCTCACCGCGTACGGCGTGACCACCGAGGTGTGCCGGAACTCCTCGGGCCGCGTCGCCGGGTCGCTGATGTGCACCTCGACCAGCGGCGCGGTGAGCATCGCGCACGCGTCCATCAGCGCGAACGAGTAGTGGGTCCACGCCGCCGCGTTGAGCACCACGGGCGTCTGCTCGTCGGCGGCGGTGTTGAGCCAGTCGAGCAGCCGGCCCTCGTGGTTGGTCTGGCGGACCTCGACCTCGAGCCCGAGGTCACGCCCCCAGCCGACGCACAGCTCCACCAGCTCGAGGTACGTCGTGCGGCCGTAGATCTCCGGCTGCCGCCGCCCGAGCCGGCCGAGGTTGGGACCGTTGAGCACCAGCACTCTCATGCTCCCGCTCCCGTCATCACGTCGTAGGCGGCCCGCAGGTCAGCCTCGTGGGGACCCTCCAGGATGCGTGGCCGGGCGACCTCGGACAGCACTACGAAACGCAGGCCCGAGCCGCGCGACTTCTTGTCGATGGCCATCAGCGCGCGCAGCTCGTCGTACGACGCGCCGTGCCAGGTCGTCGGCAGCCCGACGCGGGTCAGCACCGACCGGTGCCGGTCCGCGGCCGAGGGGTCCAGCAGCCCGGCCGTCCGGGCCAGCTCGGCCGCGAACACCGCGCCGATCGCCACGGCCTCGCCGTGGCGCAGGGCGTAGTCGCTGGCCCGCTCGATCGCGTGACCCATCGTGTGCCCGTAGTTCAGGATCTCGCGCCCCGGGTGCCCGGCGCTGCCACCGCGCTCGGTGAGGTCGTCGGCGACCACGGCGGCCTTGACCCGCACCGCCCGCTCCACGAGCTCGCGCAGCTCGGGCGATCCGGGGGTGAGCGCGTCGGGCGGGGACTGCTCGACGATCTCCAGGATCCGGGGGTCGGCGACGAAGCCGCACTTGACCACCTCCCCGAGCCCGGAGCGCAGCTCGGCCCGCGGCAAGGAGCTCAGGACGGCCAGGTCGCAGAGCACGGCGGCAGGCTCGTGGAAGGCGCCGACGAGGTTCTTCCCCCTGCTGGTGTTGATGCCCGTCTTGCCGCCCACTGCGGCGTCGACCATCGCCAGCAGCGAGGTCGGCACGTGCACGACGCGCACCCCCCGGAGCCAGGTCGCGGCGACGAAGCCACCCAGGTCGGTGGTGGCACCGCCGCCCACCGTCACCACGGCGTCGCTGCGGGTGAAGCCGGCCCGTCCGAGCCGCTCCCAGCAGTCGTCGGCGACGTGGGCGGTCTTGGCCCGCTCGCCGGGCGGGACCGGCAGGTCGAGCACGTCGTACGACGTCGCCAGCAGGTCGCGCACGGGGGCGGCGAACCGGTCGAGGTCGACCGGGGCGATCACCGCGACGCGAGCGACACCCTTGCCCAGGGCAGCGGGCAGTCGGTCGAGGAGGTCCTCGCCGACCACCACGTCGTACGGCGCGCCGGTCGCGACCGGGATCACGCTCGGCTCAGCCACCCAGCACCGCCTCGACCCGGTCGGCGACCTCGTCGGGCGTGAGCCCGTCGGTGTCGACGCTCGCCATCGCCAGCGACTCGTAGAGGGGCGCTCGCTCGTCGAGCAGCGCCTTCATCGTGCCGCGGACGTTGCCGAGCAGCAGCGGGCGCGAGGCGCCGAGCCCGACCCGGGACGCCGCATCGGTGAGCCCGACCCGCAAGAACACGACCGGAAGTCCGGTCAGGGCGGCCCGGCTCTTCTCGGCCAACACGGCACCACCGCCCAGGGCCAGCACCCCCTGGTGGTCGGAGACCGCGCGCGCGACGGCCGCCCGCTCGAGGGCCCGGAAGTGCTCCTCGCCCGACTCCACGAAGATGTCGCTGACGCTGGCGCCGGCGACCTGTTCGATGTCGTCGTCGGTGTCGCGGAACTCCACGCCCCAGCGCTCGGCCAGCAGCCGGCCGACCGTGGTCTTGCCGGCACCCATCGGGCCGATCAGCACCAGCCGCGGCCCGGGCGAGGCTCCGGTCATCGAAGCCTCAGCGAGTGAAGGTAGCCGTCGAGGTTGCGACGGGTCTCCCCCACCGAGTCGCCACCGAACTTCTCGAGCACGGCATCGGCGAGCACGAGTGCCACCATCGCCTCGGCGACGACGCCGGCGGCCGGCACGGCGCACACGTCCGAACGCTGGTGGTGGGCCACCGCCGCCTCGCCGGTGCTCACGTCGACGGTGCGCAGGGCCCGCGGCACGGTGGCGATCGGCTTCATCGCCGCCCGGACCCGCAGGACCTCACCGGTCGACATCCCACCCTCGGTGCCGCCCGAGCGTCCGCTGGTGCGGCGGATGCCGTCGGCGGTGGGGACGATCTCGTCGTGGGCCAGGCTGCCCCGGGTGGCGGCGACCTCGAAGCCGTCGCCGACCTCCACCCCCTTGATCGCCTGGATGCCCATCAGCGCGCCGGCGAGCCGCGAGTCGAGCCGGCGGTCCCAGTGCACGTGCGAGCCCAGACCCGGCGGCAGCCCGTGCGCCACCACCTCGACGACCCCGCCGAGGGTGTCGCCGTCCCGGTGGGCCTCGTCGATCGCCGCCACCATGGCCGCGCTGGCCTCGGGGTCGAGGCAGCGCACCTCGTCGGCGTCGAGCCGGGCCACGTCGTCCGGCCCCGGGACCATGCCCACGGGCGCCCGGACGCCGCCCAGCTCGACGACGTGGGAGACCAGCCGGACACCGGCCGCCTGCTCGAGGAACGCGGAGGCCACTCGGCCCAGCGCCACCCGCGCGGCGGTCTCGCGGGCCGAGGCCCGCTCCAGCACCGGCCGGGCCTCGTCGAAGTCGTACTTCTGCATGCCGACCAGGTCGGCGTGGCCCGGCCGGGGCCGGGTCAGCGGGGCGTTGCGGGCCAGCGCGTCGAGCTCGGCCTGGTCGACCGGGTCGGCCGCCATCACCTGCTCCCACTTGGGCCACTCGCTGTTCGCGATCTCGATCGCCACCGGGCCGCCCTGGCTCTTCCCGTGCCGGACGCCGCCGAGGAGCGTCACCCGGTCCTGCTCGAACTTCATCCGGGCACCACGCCCGCGACCCAGCCGGCGCCGGGCCAGGGCCTCGCCGATGTCGTCGGTGGTGATCGAGACGTGCGCGGGCAGCCCCTCCAGGATGGCGACCAGGGCAGGGCCGTGGGACTCCCCCGCGGTGAGCCAGCGCAGCATGGACCTCAGTCTTCCATGACGCGGGTGGCCACTCTCACCCCGTGACCACGAAGTGGCTCCAGAGGGGTTCGCCCCACGCGATGGCCACCAGCACGCTGATCAGCATGAACGGCCCGAACGGCACGTGCCGCTGGCGGACCACCTTGAACACGCGCAGCAGCGCACCGATCACCCCGCCCAGCAGGAAGCCGGCGTACAGGCCGACCAGCAGCGGACCCCAGCCGAGGTAGCCCAGGGTGATCCCGAGCACCCCGGCCAGCCGGACGTCGCCGTAGCCGAGTCCGGGCGGGTAGATGAACCACAGGACGGCGTACAGGCCACCGGCGACGAGCCAGCCGAGGGCCGCCCGCTCCAGCGCGACCAGATCGCGTTCGGCCACCGTGGCCACGACGACTCCGACGATCGCGATGACGTACGCCGGGCGGACCAGGTCGGTGGGCAGGAGCCGGGTGTTCCAGTCGACGAACGCCAGCGCGACCCCGAGGGGCACCAGGGGGACCCAGTAGACCAACGACCAGTCCCATCCCAGTCCGAGCCCGATCACGATCCCCGAGAGCGCGGCCCCGACGGCGAGCCGCACGGCCAGACCCGGGCGCGCCCCCAGGTCGGCGTACGCCTCCTTGGGCGGCTCGGGTTCCGGCACCGTGAGCGTCTTGCCCTGACGAGCCGCCCGCTCCTCGCGCGCCAGCCGTCGCGCCGCCTGGGCCTCGACCTCCTCGGGCGTCGGCTCCGGTTCGGGCTCAGGCTCCGCGAGGGCGGCGATCCGGCTCGGCATCCACAGCGTTGCCGCACCTGCGGCGGCAGCGCACACCGCAGCGGTGTCCAGGTGTCCCACCCAGCTCATGCCCGCACCCTAGGGCGTGGCGAGGGCCCGCACGCCCGCTTCGCGCATCGTGTCGACGGGCACGTCGAAGCGGCCGGTCATCGCGCGGACCTGGTCGACCGCCTGCCACAGCAGCAGGTCCAGCCCGGTGACCGCCGTTCGGCCCTGCGCGCGGGCGGCGGCGACGAGCGGGGTCGGCCACGGGTCGTAGACCACGTCGAAGACCACGGGGACCGCCGCGGTGGCCTCGAGCAGCGCCGGCGTCTGCGCCGCGGCCGGGACCGTGGAGACGAGGATGTCGGCCGGGGCCTCGGAGATCGTGGCCAGGTCGGACAGCGGCTCGACCCGGACGGCCGGGTGGCGACCGCTCCGCGCCACGGTCTCGACCGTCTCGCGGGCGCGGTCGGCATCGCGCACGAGGAGCGTCGCCGAGGTGCAGCCCAGCTCACCGAGAGCGAGCAGCGTGGAGGCGGCGGTCGCGCCACCGCCGAGCACCAGGGCCCGGTCGACCGGGGCATCGGTCGCCTCCCGGATCGCGGCGATGGCGCCCGGCACGTCGGTGTTCAGCCCGTGCCGGCCGCCGGCGTCGAGCAGGACGGTGTTCGCGGCACCGGACACCACCGCCCAGGAGTCGCGCGAGGTGAGCAGGGGCATCACCTCCCGCTTGAGCGGCATGGTCAGCGACAACCCGCGCCACGAAGCGTCGAGCCCGTCCAGGAACGCCGCCACGCCGCCGCTGCGCACCCGCACCGCGTCGTAGGTCCAGTCCAGCCCGAGCGCGGCGTACGCCGCCCGGTGCAGGACTGGCGACAGCGAGTGCTCGATCGGGTCCCCGAGCACGGCGCAGTGCATGCCGGTGCTCAGCAGGCGTCCGACGTCGTGCAGTACTGGTCGAACTCGGCGCGGTACTGGAGGAACTGCGCGTAGGTGGTGGCGAACTTCGTCTCGCCGGTCTTCAAGTTCACCGTGACGTAGTAGTACCAGGGCCCGGCCGCCGGCTTCGCCGCCGCCTTGATCGCGGCGTCACCGGGGGCGTCGATCGGGCCCGGGGGCAGGCCCGGGTTGAGGTAGGTGTTGTACGGCGACTGGGTGCCCGTCGTCTCCGCCGTGGTCACCGCGACCACGCCCTTGCGATGCAGGGCGTAGTTGACGGTGGCGTCGATCTGGAGCAGACCGTTCGTGCCGCCCTGGTCGCCCGGACCGTCGAGCCGGTTGTAGATCACGCGTGCGATCTTCGGCATGTCCGAGCCCCGCCCCTCGGCCTGGACCAGGCTGGCGATGGTCATCAGCTCGCCCGGGGTCTTGCCCAGCTTCGAGGCAGCCGCCACCAGCCCGTCGTCCTGGGCGGCCTGCTTCCAGCGGGTCACCATGTCGGTGAGCATGTCGATCGGCTGCTCCTTGGGTCCGAAGCCGTAGGTCGACGGGAAGAGGTAGCCCTCCGGGTTGCCGTTGGCGTACGACGGCAGGCCGAGCGCCGAGGTGTCCTTCAGCGCCGACTGGAACGCCGAGAGGGGGAACTTCGTCTTCGCGGCCAGGATCGGCAGGATGTCGGCCACCCGCAGGCCCTCGGGGATGGTCACCGTGGTGGTGAGGATGTTCTTGGGGTCGATCAGCACCGCGAAGGCGTCCTGGGCCGACATCTTCTTCTTCAGCTCGTAGTAGCCGACCTGGATCGAGGTCTTGCCGCCCGAGGCGTCGCTGAAGGCCTGGACCGACTCCACGACGCCGAGCGCCTTGAGCGAGCGGCCGATGTCGCCGACGGTGTCGCCGTCCTTGACCTGGAACAGCACGTGGCCGTGACCCGGGCCCGGGTAGTCCGGGGCCGACGAGCCCAGGTGGTCCTTGAGGTAGTGGAAGCCCTTGCTCCCCACGAAGTAGCCGCCGCCGACGATCACCGCGAGCGCCACCAGCACGGCCAGGCAACCGGAGAAGCCGCGCTTCTTCTTGCGCGCCCCGCCGAGGAGGTAGGGGTCGTGCTCCGCGTCGCCCTCCGCCGGGTCGTCCTGGCCGGTCCCGTCGTAGGGCACCACGCCGTCGTACGCCGGTTCGCCGGCGCCGGGGTCCGGGCGCTCCACATCCTGGTCGAACGGGTCGTCGTTCATCGATCTCCCTTGACGATCTCTCCGGATGGACTGCCGGTGGTGCGCTCGGTGTCCAGTGCGTGCTGCAGGATGAGCACCGCCGCAGCCTGGTCGACCACGGCCCTCCGTGAGGCGCCCTTCTTCCCCCGGTCGCGCAGCATAGCCTCCGCCGACACGGTCGTCAGTCGCTCGTCGTGAAGTCGCACCGGGATCGGCGCCACCCGTGCGGCGAGCTGGGCGGCCCAGGCCCGGACCCGCTCCGCGGCCGGGCCTTCGCGCCCGGACAGCGAGCGGGGCAGGCCGACCACGATCTCGACCGTCTCCTGCTCGCCGGCCAGCCGCGCGATCCGGGCCAGGTCTCCCTTGCCCCGGCGCACGGTCTCGACCGGGCTGGCCAGGAAGCCCGAGGGGTCGCTGCGGGCCACCCCGATCCGGGCGTCGCCGGGGTCGATTCCGAGACGTACGCCGGCTCGCACCCGGCTCAGCCCTGGGTGGCGCGGGCGACGGTCGCCCGAGCGGCCGCAAGGGCCTCGTCGATCCGCGAGGCGTCGGTGCCGCCACCCTGCGCGACGTCGTCCTTGCCGCCTCCGCGGCCGCCGACGAGGGGCCCCACGGCGCCGACCAGGTCGTTGGCGCTGACCCCGCGGGCCCGGCCCGCGTCGTTCACCGCCGCCACGACCGCGACCTTGCCGTCGGCGACACCCACGATCAGTACGGCGCCGGCCTGCTCCTGGGGCAGCCGGCCACGGATGTCGAGCGCCAGGTTGCGCACGTCCGCCCCGCCCGCGCCGTCGACGCGATGGGCCACCAGCCGCACTCCTCCGACGTCGACCGCGTCGTCGGCGAGCGCGGCGCCCCCGGCCAGGAGCTGACCCAGGCGCACCTTCTCGATCTCCTTCTCCGCGGCCCGGAGCCGTTCCACGATGTCGTTGACCCGCTCGGGCAGGTCCTCGGGGCGCGTCTTGAGCGCCTCGGACAGCTGCGCCACGAGCACGTGCTCGCGGGCCAGGAAGCGGTAGGCATCGGCGCCCACCAGCGCCTCGACGCGGCGTACGCCCGAGCCGATCGACGACTCGCCCAGCAGCTTGATCACGCCGAGCTGGCCGGAGCGGCCGGCATGGGTGCCGCCGCACAGCTCGCGCGCCCAGTCGCCGACCGAGATCACCCGCACCTGGTCGCCGTACTTCTCACCGAACAGCGCCATCGCGCCGGACTTCACCGCCTCGGCCTGGCTCATCGTCTCCGCGTGGACGCTCAGGTCGTCGAGGATCACGTCGTTGACCCGAGCCTCGACGTCACTCATCACCGTGGCCGGCACGGCACCGGACGCGGAGAAGTCGAAGCGGAAGCGGCCGGGCGCGTTCTCCGAGCCGGCCTGGGTCGCGGTCTCCCCCAGGGCTTCACGGAACGCCTTGTGGACCATGTGGGTCGCGGTGTGGGCTCGCGAGATCGAGCGCCGCCGCTCGACGTCGACCGCGGAGTGGGCCGCTGCACCGGGGGTGACCTCGCCGCTGAGCACCTTGACCCGGTGCACGACCAGCCCCCGGATCGGCGACTGCACGTCGCGGACCTCGAGGCGGGCACCGTTGTCGAGCTCGATCACCCCCTGGTCGGCCAGCTGTCCGCCGCCCTCGGCGTAGAACGGTGTCCGGTCCAGCACCAGCTCGACCTCGTCGCCCTCACGCGCGGACTCGACGACCCCGCCGGCCGCGACCAGCCCGCGGACCGAGCCCTCGCTGACCACCTCGCGGTAGCCGGTGAAGTCGACCGGAGCGCCCAGGGAGTCCGCGATCCGGCGGTACGCCGTGGCGTCGACGTGGGCGCCCTTCTTGGCGCGGGCATCGGCCTTGGCCCGGTCGCGCTGCTGGCCCATCAGCTCCCGGAAACCGACCTCGTCGACGACGAGCCCCTGCTCCTGAGCCATCTCGAGGGTCAGGTCGATCGGGAAGCCGTAGGTGTCGTGCAACGCGAACGCGCGCTCGCCACTGAGCACGGTCTCGCCCGAGCTCTTCACGTCGGCGGCGGCCTGGTCGAAGATCGTGGTGCCCGCCCGCAACGTCTGCCGGAAGGCGTCCTCCTCGGCGTAGGCGATCTGGGAGATCCGCTCCCAGTCGTGGTGCACCTGGGTGTAGGTCTCCCCCATCTTGTCGCGGCTGATCGGCAGCAGCTCGGGCAGGACGCGGTCCTCGGTGCCCAGCAGCCGCATCGAGCGCACGGCCCGCCGCAGCAGCCGGCGCAGCACGTAGCCACGACCCTCGTTGCCCGGGGTCACGCCGTCCGCGATCAGCATCAGGGAGCTGCGGACATGGTCGGCGACCACCCGCATCCTGACGTCGTCCTCGTGCCCGCCCGGTCCGCCGTACCGCCGTCCGGTGAGCTCCGCGGCCCGCTCGATCACGGGGTACATCACGTCGATCTCGTACATGTTGTCGACGCCCTGGAGGAGGTAGGCCACCCGCTCCAGGCCCATCCCGGTGTCGATGTTCTTCCTCGGCAGCGGGCCGACGATGTCGAAGTCCTCCTTGGACCGGACCGCGCTCAGCTCGTCCTGCATGAACACGAGGTTCCAGATCTCGAGGTAGCGGTCCTCGAGCTTGGTCGGCATCTCGATCCGGTCGGTGGTCTCGAACTCGCCGTCGGGGCCGTGCTCGGGACCACGGTCGTAGAGGATCTCCGAGCACGGGCCGCCCGGCCCGGGCACGCCCATCGACCAGTAGTTCTCCTTCGGCCCGAGCTTGACGATCCGCTCGCTGGGCAGCCCGGTGATCTTCATCCACAGGTGCAGCGCCTCGTCGTCACCGTGCAGGATCGACGGCCACAGCCGGCTCTCCTCCATGCCCCAGCCCCCGTCGGCCTGCGAGCGGGTGACCAGGTCCCAGGCCAGCTCGATCGCACCCTCCTTGAAGTAGTCGCCGAAGGAGAAGTTGCCGCACATCTCGAAGAACGTGCCGTGCCGCGTGGTCTTGCCGACGTCCTCGATGTCGGGGGTGCGCACGCACTTCTGGACGCTGACAGCACGGTCGTACGGCGCGGTCTCCTGGCCCAGGAAGTACGGCTTGAACGGCACCATGCCGGCGTTGACGAACAGCAGGTTGGGATCGTCGAGCAGCAGCGACGCCGACGGGACGGGCGTGTGGGCCGCCCGCTCGAAGTGCGCCACGAACCGTCGCCGGATCTCCGCGGTGTCCATCAGCTCTGGCCTTCCTCGTCGTGATGCCGCTCCAGCGGCGGACCGGTCGTGGTGGTGCTGCTCGAGCCCACGAGCTCGGGTAGCCCATGAGGCACCAGACCGAAGCGCTCTCGCAAGTCGTATTCCGCCTCGGCCTGGCCCTGGGCGACCTCGTCGCGGAACATCCGGGCGCCGACGGTCAGCGCGTGCCAGCGGTCGGAGAGCCCGTCCGCGGTGAACACCTCGGCCATCCGGCGGGCGCGGACCACGGCATAGGCACCGGCTCCGGCACCGGCCGCGAACCAGAAGCCGCGCCTCATGAGGCCTCCCCCGTCATCGTCCGGCGTTCGCGGGCGTGCAGGTCGCGCTGGGCCGCCTTGAGGTCGGTGCGTCGCTGCTTGCGGGAGCGTCGGACCTCCTGCTTCATCTCGAAGCGGATCCGGTTGCGGGTCGCCGGCGCCAGCCCACGTCGTACGCCGTGAGCCAGGGAGGCCGCCTTGACCACCGTCTCGCGCAGCACCGTGTCGGCGAAGACCGTCCCGTCGATCCGCTCGGGCGGCGCCGGGTCCGGCTCGGGGGTGCCGCCGAGGCCGGTGATGAGGTACTCGGTCGGGACCGACGTCCGTGGCGTGGCGCCCTGGGCGTGCTCGAGCGCCTCGACCCGGCCACGCAGGTCGCCGAGCTCCGCGTGTGCCGCGTGGGCGTCGCGCGACCACGCGCGCCGGCTCACCACCAACGTGGCGAGCAGCGCCAGGCACAGCAGCGCCAGCCCGGCCACGGCGATCCACATGACGACGTCCTTGCCCACTGGTCGACCCTATCGTCCGCGGATCATCCGCCGGATCCGCTCCCAGCGCTCCTTGACGGCTGCCTCGGCGCCCAGCGCCGTCGGCCGGTAGTACTCCGCGTCGGCGATCACGTCGGGCGCGTACTGCTGCTCGGCGATGCCGTACGGCGCGTCGTGGCTGTAGGTGTACGACGTGCCGTGGCCGAGCGCCTTGGACCCTTGGTAGTGCGCGTCGCGCAGGTGGGGCGGCACCTGCCCGATCTTGCCGGCCCGGACGTCGGCGCTGGCCGCCTCGATCGCCTTGATCACCGCGTTGGACTTGGGCGCAACCGCCAGGGCGATGGTGGCCTGCGCCAGGTTGAGCCTGGCCTCGGGCATCCCGATCAGCTGGACCGCCTGGGCTGCCGCGACCGCCGTGGTGAGCGCCGTCGGGTCGGCCAGGCCGATGTCCTCGCTGGCCAGGACCACCAGGCGCCGGGCGATGAAGCGTGGGTCCTCCCCCGCCTCGAACATCCGGGCCAGGTAGTGCAGCGCCGCGTCGGCGTCGGAGCCGCGCAGCGACTTGATGAAGGCCGAGATCACGTCGTAGTGCTGGTCGCCCTGCCGGTCGTAGCGCACGGCGGCGCGGTCGACCGCGGTCTCGGCGGTCGCCAGGTCGATCACCGCACCGCCGGTGACACCCGCGGCGCCGGCAGCGGCCTCGAGGTAGGTCAGGGCCCGGCGGGCGTCTCCGCCGGCCAGCCGGACCAGGTGGTCGCGGGCGTCGTCGTCGAGCGTGAGCGCGCCGCCGAGCCCGCGCTCGTCGCTGAGCGCATGGCCGATCACCTCGGCGATGTCAGCGTCGGTGAGGGGGTCCAGCTGAAGCAGCAGGCTGCGCGAGAGCAGCGGGGAGATCACCGAGAAGAACGGGTTCTCGGTCGTGGCCGCCACCAGGGTGACCCAGCGGTTTTCGACCCCGGGCAGCAGCGCGTCCTGCTGGGCCTTGCTGAAGCGGTGCACCTCGTCGACGAACAGCACGGTCTCGCGGCCGCGGTGGGTCAGGTCGGACCGGGCCTGCTCGATCGCCGCCCGGACCTCCTTGACGCCGGCCGAGACGGCCGACACCTCCACGAAGGCACGGTCCGTCGTACCACTGACGATGGCGGCGATGGTGGTCTTGCCGGTGCCGGGCGGACCCCACAGCAACAGCGAGAGCGCCTTGCCTCCCTCGATCAGCTGGCGCAGCGGCGAGCCCTCCGCTCGCAGCTGCGGCTGACCCACCAGCTCGTCGAGCGTGCGCGGCCGCATCCGGACCGCGAGCGGGGCCGACGCATGGGTGTTGGCCTGCAACGAGCCCGCCCCGGGGGTCACCGGAGGGGCCGGCCGCAGGGCCTCGGCGTCGAAGAGCTCGTCCACGGGGTGCAGCGTACGGCGGGCCGTCGACCGCCCCGACGCCGCTGCGGTCAGGCCGACGTGGTGGAACCGCCCTTGAGGTCGAACCACGTGTCGGCGAAGCCGGGCTGGTCGTGGACGTCGGTCACCGGCGCGGCGGTGGGGTCGGGGTTGCCGGCGTCATCGACACCGAGCAGGGTCGCGGTGACCGGACGCGTCGGGTGCTCGCCGTACTCACCGGCGAAGTGGCAGGCCACCTTGTGCTTCTTGCCGATCTGCATCAGGGGCGGCTCCTGCTTGGCGCAGATCTCCTGGGCCATCCAGCAGCGGGTACGGAAGCGGCAGCCGCTCGGCGGGTTGATCGGCGACGGGACGTCGCCCTCGAGGCGGATCCGCTCGCGGCGGCCGCCGATGGCGGCCTGCTTCACGTCGGGAGCCGCGGAGAGCAGGGCCTGGGTGTAGGGGTGGTGGGGCCGCTCGTAGATCGTCTCGCGGTCGCCGATCTCGACGATCTTGCCGAGGTACATCACCGCGACGTCGGGGCAGAAGTGACGCACGACCGCGAGGTCGTGGGCGATGAAGAGGAAGGCGATGCCGAACTCCTCCTGCACGTCGCGCAGGAGGTTGACGACCTGGGCCTGGATCGACACGTCGAGCGCGGAGACCGGCTCGTCGGCCACCAGCAGCTTGGGCTGGAGGGCGAGCGCGCGGGCGATGCCGATCCGTTGCCGCTGGCCGCCGGAGAACTCGCTGGGATAGCGGTTGTAATGCTCGGGGTTCAGGCCGACCACCTCGAGCAGCTCCTGGACCCGGGAGAGCACCTTCTTCTCCGGCACCATGTTGTGCACGCGCAGCGGGGTGCCGACGATCGTGCCGACCGTGTGCCGCGGGTTCAGCGAGGAGTAGGGGTCCTGGAAGATCATCTGGATCTCGCTGCGGATCGGCATCATCTGCCGGCGCGAGAGGCCCGAGATGTCGGTGCCCTCGAAGTCGATCACGCCCGAGGTGGGGTCGTAGAGGCGGGTGATCAGCCGGCCGGTCGTGGTCTTGCCACAGCCGGACTCACCGACCAGGCCCAGCGACTCCCCCTTGTTGAGGGTGAACGAGATGCCGTCCACGGCCTGCACGTGGGCGACCGTGCGGCGGATGACACCCCCCGACTTCACCGGGAAGTACTTCTTCAGGTCGCGGACCTCGAGGAGGGTGTTGTTGCCGACGGATGCCGCGGTCTGACCCGGGGCATGCTCGACGTCATGGTTGCTCGCGGTGCTCATCGTGCTCACATGTCCTCGGGGTCGACGGCAGCCAGTTCCGGAATCATCTCACCAGTCTCCGGATCGATGAGGTCGGGTGCGATCTCGGGCAGAACCTCCTCAGTGTAGATCTCACCGGGGTTCGCGAGGTGGCAGCGCTTCAAGTGGTTGTCGCCGCGGTCACCGGGGACCAGCTCGGGAAGGGTGGTGCGGCACAGGTCGCCGGGCACCTTGTCCATGTGCGGGCACCGCGGATGGAAGGAGCAACCGCTCGGCGGGTTGAGCAGGCTGGGCGGGGTGCCGGGGATCGGGATCAGGCGCACGTTGGCGTCGCCGGCGACCTCGGGGATGCTGCCCAGGAGGCCCCAGGTGTACGGCATCTCGGGGTGGGTCAGGATCTCGCGCGTGGCGCCGTACTCGACCGTGCGACCGCCGTACATCACCATCGTCTGGTCGGCCATCTCGGCCACCACTCCCAGGTCGTGGGTGATGATGATGACCGCCGAGTTGAACTCGCGCTGGAGGTCCTGGAGCAGGTCGAGGATCTGGGCCTGCACGGTGACGTCGAGTGCGGTGGTCGGCTCGTCCGCGATCAGCAGCTGGGGGTCGTTGACCAGCGCCATCGCGATCATCGCGCGCTGCCGCATCCCGCCGGAGAACTGGTGCGGGTAGTCGTCCACGCGGCGCACGGCCTGCGGGATCCCGACCCGGTCGAGCATCTCCACCGCGCGCTTCTTCGCATCGGCCTTGGAGACCTTGTGGTGGATGCGGTAGCCCTCGGAGATCTGGTCACCGATCGTGTAGAAGGGATGCAGGGCGGTCAGGGCGTCCTGGAAGATCATCGCGACGTCGTTGCCGCGGATCTTGCGCATCCGGTCCTCCGACGCGCCGATCACCTCGAAACCGTCGACCCGGATCGAGCCGGACAGGCGGGTGTGCTTGGGGTCGTGCAGCCCGAGCACCGCCATCGACGAGACGCTCTTGCCGGACCCCGACTCGCCCACGATGCCGAGCGTCTTGCCGCGCTCGACGGTGAACGAGAGGTCCGTGACCGCCTGCACCAGGCCGTCGTGGGTGGGGAACTTCACCGTGAGGTTCTCCACGACCAGGAAGGGGTCGTTCGGGTTGACCGGCGCCGCCATGTCGTCGGGGCGCGCGGTGGTGTCTGCCGTCATGTCGAGACCTCGTTCGGAGTGCCGGGAAGCGAGCAGTCAAGCACGGCGCTCACGCGACGCTGACCCGCGGGTCCAGGAAGCTGTAGAAGATGTCGACGAGCAGGTTGGCGACGACGATCAGGACCGAGCTGACCAGCACACCTGCGCTGATCACCTGGAGGTCGATGGGCGTCGAGAGCGCGTCGAGGCTCCATTTTCCGATGCCGTCGATGTCGAAGATCCGCTCGGTGAAGATGGTGCCGGCGAGCAGCGTCGCGAAGTCCAGGCCGAAGATCGTGATCACCGGGACGATCGCCGCTCGCAGGGCGTGCTTGAACAGCACCCGGTTGGTCTTCACCCCCTTGGACATGGCGGTCCGGATGTAGTCCTCGTTGAGGGTCTCCACCATCTGGCCTCGTGTGAACCGCGCGTACGACGTGCAGTTGGTCAGGCCGATCACGAGCCAGGGCAGCATCATCCAGGAGATCGTCTTGCCCGGGTTCTGGGTGATCGGGTAGTAGCCGGTGGTCGGGAAGATCTTCAGCTGCAGGGACAGGTAGATCCACGCCAGCAGCGCCACCAGGTAGAAGGGGATCGCCGAGACGATCAAGGTGCTGCCGACGAGCACCCGGTCCGCGGCGGTACCCCGCCATCGGGCGGCCAGGGCGCCGAGCAGGACACCGAGCACGAGATAGATCGAGGCGCCACCCACCGCGAGGGTGATGGTTGCGGGGTACTTCTGCTTCAGCTCGCTCCACACGGTGTTCTGGGTGTTGATCGAGATGCCCAGGCACGGAGCCGGGCACTTGTAGAGCTTGCCGTCGACGTAGACGTTGTCGCGGCCGACGAAGACGCCCTTGGCCCACACGCCGTAGTTGTAGGCCACGGACTTGTCGAAGCCCATCTGCTGCTTGATCGAGTCGAGCTTCTGAGCGGTGCACTTGCCCGGCCCGAGCTTCTCGCAGTAGTTGCGGGCGGGACTGTCGCCGAGCCCCTTGAAGAACAGCACGAACACGAAGATCGAGGTCAGGATGACCACGAGGATCGAGGTGAGAACCCGGCGAACGATGAATCCAGTCATCCCTGGCTTCCTAGCGTGATTTCAGGCGGGAGGTGGTGGGGTGCGGCTGTGCCGCACCCCACCACCCTTGATGACCTGGCCGGTCAGGTGACCGACCTGTCGGAGGAACTTACTGAGAGATCCAGATGTTCTTCCAGGTCGGCATACCCAGGGTGTTGTCGTCGTTGTCGCCCATGATCTTCGATCCATGGGCCTGGGCGATACCGGTGTAGTAGGTCGGGAACAGCGGGAAGTACTTCGTTGCGATCTGCTTGTCCAAGCTGTTCCACGCAGCGGCCTGCTGGTCGAGCGGCAGGCTCTGGATGGCGTTCATCTTGTTGTCCACGGACTTGTTCGAGAACGCCGTGTAGTTGGTACCGAAGGACTTCGTGGTGTCCGGGTTGGTCGACCCGTACAGGGTCGGCAGCCAGGTCGAGCCCGACGGCCAGTCCGAGCACCAGCCCGCGGAGCGGACGTTGATGTCCTCGGTGGTGTTGTCCCGCGCCGCGACGTAGTCGGCCGTGGTCGTGGGCACCGGGGTGGCCTTGAAGCCGGCCTGGGTCAGTGCCTTGACCGTGGAGTCCTTGGTCTTGACGCTGATCGGGTCATCGGTCCGGAACAGGAACTTGATCTCGAAGCCCAACGCGTTGGCCGACTTCAGCAGCTCGCGCGCCTTGGCGGCGTCGGTCTGGAAGCCCTTGCGACCGGTCACGTTGTACGGCGTGCGACCGGGCAGGCCCGGAGGCATCAGGTTCGACGCCGGGATGGCGTTGACTCCGGGGATCAGGCCGGCGGCGAGGATGTTGTTCTTGTAGGGGTAAGCCCACGAGAGCGCCTCACGCACCTTCTTGTCGGTGATCTTCCGGTTGTCCGGTGCCCAGTAGTAGGTGCACGGCGTGCCACCCAGGGTCAGGCGGTCCGGAGCAGTCGACTGCATCTTGGCGAAGTCAGGCGCCAGCAGGTCGTCGTAGGTCAACGTGGTCTGACCGTTGCCGGAGTCGGCGAGCAGGATCTGGTCGATCTTCTCCGACTGCTGCTGCAGCTTGAAGTCGTAGCCGTCGGGGTACTGCGTGCGAGCCGGGTCGGTCGAAGCATCCCAGTTCGGGTTCTTCGTCAGGACCAGCTCCTTGGACGGGCTGAACGACTTGATCATGTACGGACCGGTCGACATCGGGTGGTTCTTGTAGGTCTTCGGGTCCGAGGCCGACTTGCCCAGCGGGATCGGGCCGTTGGCCGGGAAGGTGCCCCAGTACGGCATGTCCGGGAAAGGCTTGGCCATGTTGATGGTGATGGTCGAGCCGTTGACCTTGATGCCCTTGTACTTGGCACCGGGGTCGGTGTACGGGCCCTTGTAGCTCGAGCCGCCCTTGAAGTACACGTTGGAGTAGTACTGGCAGGGGCCGGTCGGGAACGTCGCGGCGTCCATGCACCGCGTCATGCCCCAGGCGACCTCCTTGGCGGTGACGGGCGAGCCGTCCTCCCACTTCACACCGGGACGGATGGTGAACGTCCACTTGGTGTAGGAGTCGTTGGGCGTGCCCAGGTCGGTGGCCAGGTCGGGCACCAGGATCATCTGCTTCTTGACCGGGTCGTACTTGTACTGCGTCAGCGACCGCGTGATCAGACCGCTCAGGATCGACGAGGTGTCGGTGTAGTAGACCTCGCTCGGGTCGATCGTCGTGGTCAGACCGCCCAGGGTCAGCACCGTGACGATGCCGCCCGTCTTGGCGCCGGCAATGGTGACCGGGCCCTTGGCTGTCGCGTCCTGGCCGTTGCCCGTGTCGCCGAGCTTGCCATTGTCCTGCCCGCCATTTCCAGCGCCCGGTGATGAAGACCCGGAGCTGCCACAGGCGCTCAGAGCCAACATGCCGACCGCGGAGATGGCAATCAACGGTGATTTGAACCGCATAGCCCACCCTTTCCGTGGATGTTGCATTTCTCCCGGTGAACCGATCACCGGCGAGTTCGTGGGTCGAAGGCGTCTCGCACCGAGTCGCCGAGGAGGTTGAGCGCCAGGACCAGCACGGTGATCGTGATCACCGGGGCCCAGAGGTAGAGCGGGTACTGCTGCCAGTAGCTCTGCGCGTCGTTGATCGTCTGCCCCAGGGACGGGGTGCCGGTCAGGCCGATGCCGAGGTAGGACAGGCCGGCCTCGGCCGTGACGTAGCCGGGCAGCGAGAGCGAGGTGGCGACCACGATCGGGGCCACGAGGTTGGGCAGCAGCTCCTTGAACAGGATCCGGCTGGTGGGCACGCCCATCACCTGCGCGGCCATCACGAACTCACGCTCGCGCAGGGAGAGCACCTGGCCACGGATCAGTCGGGTCAGGCCCATCCAGCCGAAGATCACCAGGATGAAGATCAGCGAGAAGAGCTGCACCCGGGCCAGGGTGTTCAGGTTGTGCTGGAAGTGGGCCACGAGGATCGGCGCCATCGCCAGCGCACCCAGGATGAAGGGGAACGACAGGAACAGGTCGGTGACGAACATGATGATCCGGTCGAGCCAGCCGCGGGAGAAGCCGGCGATCAGTCCGAGCACGACACCGATCAGGATGCTGGCGATGGTCGCGATCGAGGCGACGAGCAACGACGTACGCAGGCCGTAGAGGAGACGGGCGAGGTTGTCGACGGCGGTGCCCGGCGCCAGGCCGAGCGGGTGCGCCGCCCAGTAGCCGTGCTCCGGCGGCCCCTGCTTCGGGAGCCCGAACGACGCGCCGCCGAAGTGGAGCACCTTGCTCGGGTCGTAGGGGATCGTGGCGGTGGTCGGGTAGATGTTGAGGATGTTGCAGATCACAGGCGCGAAGACAGCGGCCAGGATCATCAGCAGGACGATGATCCCGCAGACGACGGCGAGCTTGTCCTTGCGGAGGCGCTGGAGGGCGATCTGCGTCGGCGACCGGCCTGCGAGCTTCTTGCCTTCGGGCTGTTCGTGTGAGCCTGTCGGCGCTTCGGCCAGTTCTGTCGCGCTGATGCCCATGGGCTCCCTTTCGCCGCGCCTTGGAAAGATCGTTCCGTGCCGCTGATGACCCTGCTGGGCCTCCGCCGGGTGAGGCGGACCGCAGCACCTGGACCGAAACGGACTCTAAGGCACCGTCAACTGATTTCGACGCGCCCCGAGGTAACGATTCTGTCTCAGGGGGTGGGCACCGCCGGGCGGGCGTCGATGCCCGCCTCGCGTCGCTGCTCCGGCGTGATCGGGGCCGGGGCAGCGGTGAGCGGGTCGAACCCGCCACCGGACTTCGGGAAGGCGATCACGTCGCGGATCGAGTCGGCACCGGCCAGCAGGGCCACGATCCGGTCCCAGCCGAAGGCGATGCCGCCGTGGGGCGGCGCGCCGAACGCGAACGCGTCGAGCAGGAACCCGAACTTCTCCTGGGCCTCGTCCTCGGGAAGCCCCATCACCGCGAAGACCCGCTTCTGGATGTCGCTGCGGTGGATACGGATCGAGCCACCGCCGATCTCGTTGCCGTTGCAGACGATGTCGTAGGCCCAGGCCAGGGCGCTGCCGGGGTCCCGGTCGAAGGTCTCGAGGTCCTGCGGCGAGGTGAAGGCATGGTGGACCGCCGTCCACTGGCCGCTGCCCACCGCCACGTCACCTGCCGCGGTGGCCTCGTCGGCCGGCTCGAACAGGGGTGCGTCGACGACCCACAGGAAGCTCCAGGCGTCCTCGTCGATCAGGCCGCCACGGCGACCGATCTCGAGCCGCGCGGCCCCGAGCAGGGCGCGGCTGGACTTGACGGGTCCGGCGGCGAAGAAGACGCAGTCACCCGGCCCGGCGCCGGTGTGGGCGGCCAGGCCGGCGCGCTCGGCCTCGCTGAGGTTCTTGGCGACCGGGCCCCCGAGCTCACCGTCGGCGCCGACCGTGACGTAGGCGAGCCCGCGCGCGCCCCGCTGCTTGGCCCACTCCTGCCACGCGTCGAACTGCCGGCGCGGCTGGTCGCCTCCCCCGGGCATCACCACTGCCCCGACGTAGGGCGCCTGGAAGACGCGGAACTCCGTGTCGGCGAAGTACGTCGTGCAGTCGACGAGCTCCAGGCCCATCCGCAGGTCGGGCTTGTCCGAGCCGAATCGCGCCATCGCCTCGGCGTAGGTCATCCGGGGCAGCGGCACCGGCACGTCGTACCCGATCAGGCGCCAGAGGGCGACCAGGACGTCCTCGGCGACGGCGAGCACGTCGTCCTGGTCGACGAAGCTCATCTCGATGTCGAGCTGGGTGAACTCCGGCTGCCGGTCCGCCCGGAAGTCCTCGTCGCGGTAGCAGCGCGCGATCTGGAAGTAGCGCTCCATGCCGGCCACCATCAGCAGCTGCTTGAACAGCTGGGGGCTCTGCGGCAGGGCGTACCAGGAGCCGGGCTGGAGGCGAGCAGGCACCAGGAAGTCGCGGGCACCCTCCGGCGTGGACCGGGTCAGGGTCGGGGTCTCGATCTCGACGAACCGGTGCGCATCGAGGACGTCGCGGGCGGCCTTGTTCACCTTGCTGCGCAGGCGGATCGCGGCGGCGGGGCCGCTGCGGCGCAGGTCGAGGTAGCGGTGCCGCAACCGGGCCTCCTCCCCCACGTCGCCGCCCTTCTGCGATCCGGCGTCGTCGATTGGGAACGGGAGGACGGCACTCGCGCTGAGCACCTCCACCTCGGTCGCGATCACCTCGATCTCGCCCGAGGCGAGGTTGGGGTTGGCGTTGCCCTCGGGTCGCAGGGCCACCTCGCCGACCACCTTCAGGCAGAACTCGCTGCGCAGGCTGTGCGCCACCGACTCGTCGCGGATCACCACCTGCGCGACCCCGCTGGCCTCCCGCAGGTCGATGAACGCGACGCCACCGTGGTCGCGGCGACGAGCCACCCACCCGGCCAGGGTGACCGTCTCCCCGACGTTGGCAGCGGTCAGCGTTCCGGCGTCGTGCGTGCGGATCACAGGGAATTCTCCTCGGTGTGGGTCGAGCTGGTCACGATCGTGGGCCGCAGGTCCCCGTCGGGCGGGGTCCAGGCAGTGGGGTCGGCCTCGATCTGGTCGCCGGACCGGATGTCCTTGACCTGCGAGGTGCCGTCGGCCTGGAGGAACCAGACGAACGGGATGCCGCGACGCTCCGCGGTGCGGATCTGCTTGCCGAACCTCTGGGGGCTGGTGGCCACCTCACAGGGGATCCCCCGCTGCCGCAGCGCGTCGGCCACGCCCTGCGCCGCGGGCCTGCTGTCCTCGTCGGTCAGGGCCACCAGCACCGCGCTGGGCACCGCCCGGCTGCCGCCGAGCACGCCCTCGGCGATCAACGGCAGCAGCGTGCGGGAGACGCCGAACGAGATGCCGACGCCGGGGTACGTCGTACGCCCGTCGCTGGCCAGGGCGTCGTAGCGCCCCCCGCCGCCCACCGACTTCAGCCGCTCGTAGCCGCGCATGAAGATCTCGACCACCGTGCCGGTGTAGTAGTCGAGCCCACGCGCGATCCGCAGGTTGGCCTCGACGGTCACGTGGTCGTCGACCACGTCGGCGCAGCCCTCGAGCACCGCGGACAGCTCCGCGAGGCCGCGGTCGAGGAGCTCGTCTGCGACCCCGAGCGCCCGAACCCGCTCGACCAGCGACGCGTCGGCGACGCGGATGCCGGCCAGCTCCAGGCAGCGTTCGGCCTGCTCGGCGCTCGCCCCTGCCTGCTCGACCAGCAGCGCCGCCACCGCTTCCGCGGGCAGCTTGTCGAGCTTGTCGATCGCCCGGATCGCCGCGGTCACGTCGGGGATGCCGAGGCCGCGGTAGAAGCCCTGGATCAGCTTGCGGTTGTTCACCTGGAACGACAACGCGGGCAGGGGCAGGGCGCCCAGCGCCTGCACCATCACCCGGACCACCTCGACGTCGTGGTGGAACGCGAGCTCGTCGCGGCCCACGATGTCGATGTCGGCCTGGGTGAACTGGCGGTAGCGGCCCTCCTGCGGACGCTCGCCCCGCCAGGCCGGCTGGATCTGGAACCGGCGGAACGGGAACTCCAGGTGGCCGGCGTGCTCCAGCACGTAGCGGGCGAACGGCACGGTCAGGTCGAAGTGCATGCCCAGACCGGTGTCGTCGGCGGAGTCGTCGGCCTGGAGGCGGCGCAGGACGTAGATCTCCTTGTCGATCTCGCCGCCCTTGGCCAGGCGCTCCAGCGGCTCCACCGCCCGGGTCTCGATGTTGGCGAAGCCGTGCAGCTCGAAGGTCCGGGAGATCGAGGCGACCACCTCGCGCTCGACGACGCGAGCCGCGGGCAGCAGCTCGGGAAAGCCGCTCAGCGGCGTGGGCTTGCTCATCGTCAGAGTCCTCGGGTGACCTGCGGGGCCGCACCGTCGCCGGCGAGGTCCTGCAGGAAGGGGTTGGTGGCACGCTCGCGACCGATCGAGGTCTGCTCGCCGTGGCCGGGCAGCACCACGACGTCGTCGGGCAGCGTCAGCACCTTGGTCCGTAACGTCTCCATCATCGTGGCGTGGTCGCCACCGGGCAGGTCGCTGCGCCCGATCGAGCCCGCGAACAGCAGGTCGCCGGCGAACATCACCTCCGAGACGTCGTCGCGCTGGTACGCCGTGCGGAAGGTCACCGAGCCCTCCGTGTGGCCCGGCGTGTGGTCGACCTCGAAGTGCAGCCCCGCGAGCTCGAGGCGCTGCCCGTCGGCCAGCTCGGCGACGTCGTCGGGCTCGGCGAAGGAGTAGCCCGAGCCGAGCATCATCGCCGCGGACTCCGGGGAGATGCCGGCCATCGGGTCCTTCAGGAGGTGCCGGTCGGAGGGGTGCAGCCAGGCGGTGGCGTCGTAGGCGCCTGCGACCGGTACGACGCACCAGACGTGGTCGATGTGCCCGTGCGTGAGGAGGACCGAGACCGGCTTCAGCCGGTGCTCGCGGACGATCTCGGCGACGCCGTCCACGGCGTCCTTGCCGGGGTCGACGACGACACACTCGGCCCCCGGACCGGTGGCCACGACGTAGCAGTTGGCGGCCCAAGGACCCGCAGGGAACCCGGCGATCAGCACTCGGGCAGACTATCGACCGCCTCGGGCCGTGATGGAATCGGTGCCGGAGCCCCAGTTGCCCTTGGCTAGCATGGGACGTTGCCGACGGAGTGAAGAGGGACACAGTGACGACGAGCGAGTGGGGACGCGTCGCCGAGGACCGAACCGTCTACGTCAGGACGGCGGACGGTGAGCGGGCCGTCGGGCAGTACCCCGAGGGCACCCCCGAGGAGGCGCTGGCCTTCTACGCCAAGCGGTACGACGAGCTCGCGGGCAGCGTCCACCTGCTGGAGCAGCGGGTCCAGGGTGGGCTGATCTCGCCCGAGGAGGCCACCGACGCGGTCAAGGCCATGCGCCTCCAGGTCGTTGAGGCGAACGCGGTCGGCGACCTCACCGCCCTGGTCGGACGCCTCGACGCGCTCGGGCCGGTGATCTCGGTGCAGCGACAGGCTCGCAAGGCCGAGCGCGACCAGAAGGTCGCCGCGGCCAAGACCGACAAGGAACGCATCGTCGCCGACGCGGAGAAGATCGCGGAGGGCAACGACTGGCGCAACGGTGCGAACCGGCTGCGGCAGCTGCTCGACGAGTGGAAGGCGCTGCCGCGCATCGACCGCGCCTCCGACGACCAGCTCTGGCGGCGCTTCTCCACCGCCCGGACGGCGTACACCCGTCGTCGCAAGTCGCACTTCGCCGAGCAGAACGAGAAGCGGGACGCCGCCCGGCTGGTCAAGCAGCGGCTGGTCAAGGACGCCGAGGGGCTGGCGAAGTCGACGGACTGGGGCGCCACCGCGGCGTCGTACCGCGACCTGATGCGCGACTGGAAGGCGGCCGGCCCGGCGCCGCGCGACGTCGAGGACGAGCTGTGGGGTCGTTTCCGAGCCGCCCAGGACGCGTTCTTCGGTGCCCGCGACGAGGCGATGGCCGCCCAGGACAGCGAGTTCGCCGCCAACGGCGAGGCCAAGGAGAAGCTGCTGGTCGAGGCCGAGGCACTGGTGCCGGTCACCGACCTCGACGCCGCCAAGCGCGCGATCCGCGACCTGTCGGAGCGGTGGGACGCGATCGGCAAGGTGCCGCGCGACAAGATCCGTCCCCTGGAGGACCGGATGAAGGCGGTGGAGCAGGCGATCCGCAGCATCGAGCAGGAGCAGTGGCGTCGCAGCGACCCGGAGAAGTCCGCCCGCGCCGACGACATGGTCGCCAAGCTCGAGGACGCCATCGCCAAGGTCGAGCGGGACCTCGACGCCGCCCGCTCGGCGGGCAACCAGAAGAAGGTCACCGAGCTGGAGGAGAACCTCGCCTCGAGGCGTTCCTTCCTAGAGATGGCGCAGCGGGCGTCGGCCGACTACTCGGGCTGATCCGGTACGCCGTACCCCGGAGCTACTGGGTGACGCGGTAGGCGTCGAAGACGCCGGGCACCCCGCGGACGGCGCGGAGCACGTTGTCGAGGTGCTTGGCCTCGGCCATCTCGAAGGTGAACCGGCTCTTGGCCACCCGGTCACGGGTGGTGGAGAGGGTGGCGCTGAGGATGTTCACGTGCGCGTCCGAGAGCACCATCGTGATGTCGGACAGCAGCCGGGCGCGGTCGATGGCCTCCACCTGGATGTTGACCAGGAAGGTCGAGCGGGCCGTCGGCGCCCACTCCACGTCGAGCAGCCGCTCGGGCTGGCGCTGGAGCTCGTCGGCGTTGGTGCAGTCGGTGCGGTGCACCGAGACCCCGCCGCCCTTGGTCACGAAGCCCAGGATCGCGTCGGGCGGCACGGGCGTGCAGCAGCGCGCCAGCTTGACCCAGACGTCGGGGGCGCCCTTGACCATCACGCCCGAGTCGCCCGGGGTCGCGGCCTTGGCCCGGCCTCGGTTGCCGGTGATGGTCACGCCCTCGGAGAGGTCCTCCGCGGCACCGTCGTCGCCACCGTGCAGCTCGATCACACGTCGTACGACGGCTTGGGCGCTGAGGTTGCTCTCCCCCACCGCCGCATAGAGAGCCGAGACGTCGGCGAGGTGGAAGTGCAGCGCGGCCAGGCTCAGCGACTCGTGGGACAGCACCCGCTTGAGGGGCAGCCCCTCCTTGCGCATCAGCTTGGCGATCTCGTCCTTGCCGCGCTCGATCGCCTCCTCGCGCCGCTCCTTGGTGAACCACTGCTTGATCTTGCTGCGCGCCCGCTGGGACTTCACGAAGGTCAACCAGTCGCGCGACGGGGCCGCGGTCGGCGCCTTCGAGGTGAAGATCTCCACGACGTCGGAGTTGTCGAGCGTCGACTCCAGGGGCACCAGCCGGCCGTTCACCCGCGCGCCGATCGTGCGGTGGCCGACCTCGGTGTGCACGGCGTAGGCGAAGTCGACCGGGGTCGACCCGACCGGCAGGGGGATCACGTCACCGCGCGGGGTGAACACGAACACCTCGGCACGGTTGATCTCGAAGCGCAGCGACTCGAGGAACTCGCCGGGGTCCTCGACCTCGTTCTGCCAGTCGAGCAGCTGTCGGACCCAGTTCATGTCGTCGAGGTCGCCGAGCCGCTCGGTGTCGGCCCCGGCCCGGCCGCTCTCCTTGTACTTCCAGTGGGCCGCGACGCCGTACTCGGCGCGACGGTGCATCGACTGGGTGCGGATCTGCACCTCGACCGGCTTGCCCTGCGGGCCGATCACGGTGGTGTGCAACGACTGGTACATGTTGAACTTCGGCATCGCGACGTAGTCCTTGAACCGGCCGAGCACGGGGTTCCACCGGGCGTGGATGACGCCGAGGGCGGAGTAGCAGTCGCGGTCCTCCTCGACCAGGATCCGCAGCGCCACCAGGTCGTAGATGTCGGTGAACTCGCGGCCGCCCACGATCATCTTCTGGTAGATCGAGTAGTAGTGCTTGGGCCGCCCGGTCACCCGGGCCTTGACCTTGGCCTCCTTGAGGTCCTGCTCGACCTGCTCGATCACCTGGGTCAGGAACTGGTCGCGTGACGGCGCCCGCTCGGCGACCATCCGCACGATCTCGTCGTAGATCTTGGGGTGCAGGGTCGCGAACGCGAGGTCCTCGAGCTCCCACTTGATGGTGTTCATGCCGAGCCGGTGGGCCAGCGGCGCGTAGATGTCGAGGGACTCGGTGGCCTGGCGCTCCTGGGTCGACTGCTTGACGTAGCGCACTGTGCGCATGTTGTGCAGGCGGTCGGCCAGCTTGATCACCAGCACCCGGATGTCGCGCGACATCGCCACGATCATCTTGCGGATCGTCTCGGCCTGCGCGGAGTCGCCGTACTGCACCTTGTCGAGCTTGGTCACGCCGTCGACCAGGATCGCGACCTCGTCGCCGAAGTCGCTGCGCAGCTGGTCGAGGGTGTACGGCGTGTCCTCGACGGTGTCGTGGAGCAGCGCCGCGACCAGGGTCGGCTCGGTCATGCCGATGTCGGCGAGGATCGTCGCGACCGCGAGCGGGTGGGTGATGTAGCGGTCACCGCTCTTGCGCATCTGGTTGCCGTGCGCCTCCTCGGCCGTGCGGTAGGCGCGCTCGATCAGGGCCAGGTCGGCCTTGGGGTGGTTGGTCCGCACCGAGCGGAACAACGGCTCGAGCTCCGGCTTCTCCCCGGGGTTGCGGGCGCCCATCCGGGCCAGCCGGTTGCGCATCGCCCGCGGCGACGGGACCCGGTCGCGGGCCGACGTACCGGGACGCTCGCGGGCAGCCGGGGCGGCCGGCACAGCGGCGTCCTCCGCCGTCGTCGAGCCGCCCTCGGTCGTCATGAACCGAGTCTACGGACCCCGTCGACCGGGCAGGCGGTGTCCCTGCTGCTACGGCTCGCGGCCCTGCCAGGTGGTCAGACAGGCGCGGTTGCCCTGCGGGTCGGCGAGCACCCAGAACGCGGGCGCGGCGGTGTCGTCGACGAGCTCGCCGCCCGCTGCGATCGCGGCGGCGATGCGAGCCTCGACCACCTCGGGAGGGACGCGCAGGTCGAGGTGCCAGCGCTGGCGCGGGACGTCGTGGGGACCGGTCGGCTGGAACCAGATCGACGCCCGGCGCCCGGTGGCGTCGTGGAGCTGGATCTCTCCCCAGGCCTCGACCGTGTCGTAGTCGAGCAACGCCGCCCAGAACGGCCGGATCTCCGACGCGTCGGCCGAGTCGAGGCCGAGCTCGAGCACGCTGGTGCGCTCCGGGTGCGGCGTGACCCCGGCGGCCCGGGCGAGCTCACTGATGGTCCGGGCCAGCGCCACGTCGCGCGAGGTCACTCCACCGACGTCGTGACTGATCAGTCGGACGTCGAGCCGGCCGTAGGCCAGGTCGAGATCGGGATGGTGGCCCATCTCTTCCGCGGCAGTGGTGATCGCGTCGACCAGCCTGACCGCGCGGACGAAGTCGCCGGTGTCGAAGCTGGCGTGCAGGCGGTCGATCAGCATCCGCCAGTCGTCCAGCCGTTCGTCGACCAGCTCCCGCTCGGTCAGCGTGCGGGCTGGGTCGGGCGGGGACGCGGTCCGGTCGCTCACTCACATCACCTTCCGTCCGAGCCGCCTCGGGTTGCCGGCCGCGGCCCGTCTGCGGCCCCGGGTCGTCGAGTCTGGCACGGGACACCGACGGTCCGGGGCGGCGAGGACCCGGCGCGGCGGTCACCGATGATGAACCCATGGAGGACCAGCAGGTGCCGCAGCCGGCCGAGGCAGAGGCGACCGTGATCACGCTCTGCGGCTCGACCACCTTCGAGGCCGAGTTCGCCGAGGTCAACCAGCGGCTCACGTTGGAGGGTTGCGTCGTGATCAGCCTCGGGATGTTCCGGCTGCCCGAGCTGCCGGACTACGACTGGGCGGTCGACCCGTCGGACCTGAAGGGGCGTCTCGGCCGGGTGCACGTCCAGAAGATCCGGATGGCCGACGAGGTGTACGTCGTGGATCCGGGCGGCTACGTCGGTGAGTCGACCCGACGCGAGATCGCCTATGCGCAGTCCCTCGGCAAGCCGGTGCGCTACCTGAGTCGGGAGCGCTCGTCCACCTGACCGTGACCCTTCGAGGAGCGCGTGTCGAGGGTGTCGCCGCCCTGGTCAGTCCGGATCGGTGTGGTCGAACCCGCACGTCAGGTTGTGCGAAGAGTCGGGCACTACTTCGGTCAGGATCCTGCTCCTGCTGGCCTCGGCGAACTTCCTGGTCACGAGCTTGTCGTGCTGCTTGGGGTCGACGTAGACCGTGCGCCCACTGACGTGGAGGGGACCGCGCTTCTCGGGAAAGGGTGCCCGCAGGACCGTCGTGCCGCGCACGTCGTAGGCCCCCGCATACGTGTACTGCGTGCCATCCAGGGAGAAGTCGACCCACACCTCCTGCGCACCCAGCAGGCTGCTGACGCGGACCTCGGCGTAGGCGCCGTTCGCGTCGAAGCCGCAGGCAGTGATGCGCGTGCTCCAGGAGAGCTGGAAGAGCCCCCAGATGCCGAAGCCCGTGGCGGCGATGCCGAGAAGCCGGAGGGCCAGGCGCCCCCGACCTCCTGTGCCGCCGCCGGCCCGCCCCCCGAACATGTTCGCGAGCGTAGTGAGACCCATTCCCCTGCGCTGCCCATTCGGTGCGGATTGCCGAAATTCGGCGACGGGGAGCCGGCTGGGCCGGAGTAGAACGGCGGCGTGGGTCCTCGATTGCTCGTCGTCGCCGCTGCCGCCCTGCTCGGCTACCTGGCGACGTGGGGTCTGGTGGTCGTCGTCTCCCTGTTCAACGCCGCGGGCGGTCTCAACGACGGCAGGGAACCGCTCGCCCTTCCTCCTCCGAACTCGTGGACCCTGCGCGCCATGTACGTGGCTGTCGCGGTCGTCGCCGGCCTCGTCTCGTTCCGCGCTTGCCGGGATCGGGATGTGTCACTCCGCCGAGCCGCCGAGCCCGCCGGTCTGGCGCTGGCTGCGGTCCTGGTGCTGTCGGGAAGCACCTACGCCGTCGGCGCCTCGCACGAGCACGACTACCTCGAGCATCTCCCGCCAGGCATGAGCCGTCAGGCTGGGCTGGCGTACGGGAGCCAGGCGTGCGACTGGCTCGCCGGCGAACGGTGGGGACGCCCACCAGGCGCAGACCACCTGCCGGGCATGCGCAAGGTGCAGCGCGGTGGCCTGGTCTACCAACCCCGCGACGTGCGATCACATCAGGCGAACTCCACGGTCAGGCTGATGGTCTACTACCTCGAGCATCTCGACGCACGACAGCCCGGCCCGCTGACCCAGAACGAACGAGAGCAGGCGAGTGTCACCGCCGTCGCCTTCTACGAGCTCTGCCCGTTCCAGCAGTGGGTCCACCGTCCCCTCGGCGGCGACCACGGCGGCGACTGAGTCAGGTCGCCGACCTGGCGGAACGCGTAGTCCAGGGCCGCGGCGCCTGAGCCGGTCCGCTCGATCCCGGTCAGCGCGAGCTCGTAGCTCTTCCCGGGCTCGAAGATCGGAGGTCCGTCGCCGGCCACCAATGGCTGCAGCAGCAGCTCGGGCACCCGCACCGTGGGATCGACGTCCTCCCCTGTCGTGTTCCAGTCGGGGCACGCGGTGACCGTCGACCAGAAGACGATCTTCGGCTTCTCGGCCAGCACCGTCGCGAACTCGTTCACGGCGGGGCTGCCGGACTGCTCCTGGGCCACCTCCGCCCAGTACGACGCGAGCAGGGCTCAGGTGCCCGCGCCGTACCGCAGGTGGTCCGCATCGGAGATCGTGGTCAGCGCGTGCGCGCGCGACTCTGGGGAAAGGGCCTGACCCGGAGCGCGCGGTCGTGCTTGAGTCGTCACCCGACACCAGTCCCCTGCGGACGATCGGAACAGGAGCCGCTCGTGGTGGATGACGCGTTCTACTCCGATGCCAGGTTGTACGACCTGATGTTCCCCGGCGACGGTCCGGCCGTCGAGTTCTACCGGGCCGAGGCCGGTCGGACCGGCGGGCGGATCCTCGAGCTCGGCTGCGGCACCGGGCGCGCAAGCTGATCCCGATCGCGTCCGACGGGCACTCGTGCGTCGGTGTGGACCGGTCCTCGGCCATGCTCGCCGAAGCGCGTCGCAAGGCGGACGACCGCGGCGCGGTGGTGGAGTGGGTGCCGGGCGACATGACGGCCTTCGACCTGGGTCGCACCTTCGACTTGGTGTTCATCACGGCCAACTCCCTGTTGCACCTGCACGAGATCGACGACCTGGTGAGCTGCTTCCGGTCTGTACGACGACATCTGGCACCGGGAGCGCAGTTCGTCTTCGACGTGTTCAACCCGAGCGTGAACGTGCTGGCCGGGGCCGACGGCCGTCGGCGAACCAGGGAGTCGCTGTCGTTCATCGATCCGGATCGCGGCCGGGTCAACGTCGACGTCGCGGAGACCTACGACGCCCTGGCGCAGGTGACGCGCGGGACGTGGCACCTGTGGACCGACTCCGAGCCCGACCTGCTGGTCGCACCGCTCGAGATCAGGAGCATCTTCCCCCAGGAGCTGCCGCTCCTGCTCGCGCTGGGCGGCCTTCGGCTCGTCAGCCGAGTCGGCGACTGGTCCGGTGCGCCGTTCAGCAGCGACGCACCCCTCCAGCTCTGCGTGTGCGAGCCCGCCTGAGGGAGTCGAGAGCAGCGGATGAGCGCGTTCGTGCGACCACGGCGTAGTCTCGGGTGTTGCCGGATGCGGCAGCGGTCATCACCAGCACGGATGTGCTCCCGTCAGTGAGCTCCCGGCAACCGAAGCCGGGTGGCGGGCCGGCGTCCCGAATCGAGCGGCCGTGAGCGGCGACCTCAGTCCCTCCGAGCCAGTTCAGCCCCCACGGCGGCGGATTCGCCTGGCCATCGTGGACGACTACGCAGTGGTGGTGGCAGGGATCGCCACGCTCCTCGCGGACGAGAACGTCGACGTGGTCGAGACCGGTGCGTCGCTGCCCGTCATCAGCGATGTCGACGTCGTCCTCTACGACACGTTCGGTCAGGTGCAGGGCCGGGGCGTCGACCTCGAGGAGGTCGTCGCCCACAGCGGTGCGAAAGTCGTCATCTACAGCTGGAACCTCCGTCACAACCTGATCAAGAAGGCGATCGCGAGCGGAGCCAGCGGCTATCTCTCCAAGGTGCTGACCGGACCGGTGATCGTCGAGGCCCTGGAGCGGATCATGACGGGCGAGACGGTGATCCTGACCGGAGACCATGAGACCAGCGTCGGCGGCGTCGGGGACTGGCCGGGCAGGCTGGAGGGGTTGTCGTCGCGCGAAGCCGAGGTGATCGCGCTCATCGCGAGCGGCCTGAACAACCAGGAGATAGCCGACCGGGCCTGCCTCAGCCTGAACACGATCAAGACCTACATCCGATCGGCGTACCGCAAGATCGGGGTCGAGCGGCGGCCCCAGGCGGTGCTGTGGGCAGTGGAGAACGGCTTCCAGCACGACACCGAGCGCACGCTCGATGCCGCCCTTCGCGTTCGCCCGACGGCCAGGTAGGGCCACGCCTCGGATCGCGAACGTGTCCGAAGGTCGAGCACCACCACTCATGCCAACCCCAGGCCGTCCGGCCATTCTCAGGACATGAGCGACTCACTGCGGGCCCCGGCCGTCGGGATGAGGCCGCGGGGACTGTGGTGGCGAACTGTCGGCGCTGCTGCCGCCTTCGTGGTCGTCAATGCGGTCGCGTTCACGCTGATGTTGACCCACCTGGCTGCGGCGCTCCGGCACAACATCGGGGAGTCCCCCGTCGGCGCCTTCCACGTCGGCACCGAGCTGGTCACTCCCCTGCTCGGGTGGGTCTGGTTCCAGTCCCTGCTCAACGGGATCGCCCTGGTCATCCCGCCGAGGACCCAGCCCCTCGGCGTGGGGGTCCTGCTGGTGGTCGCCGTGGTGGCTGCGTGCGCGGGGTAGGTGCTGCTCACGTTCTAGAGGTCCCAGCGCTCGACCGTGAGTGCGGACAGCGGCATGTGAGTGCAGTCGCCGGGGGTGGCCCTCCGTTACTGTGCCCGCATACTGCGCCACTCAGGGAGGCCGCATGTTCCGTAGGTGGATGGCTTACGAGCCGCCCCCAGGGCAGTTCACATCCAGCGTGCTGGTCATCGTCGCCCCACTTCTGTTGTTCGCGGCTCTCGCCCGGGTCAGCGGCGGAAGCGGCGGCCTGGGCACCCCAGAACTGGTGCTGCGGTCGCTGATCTGGGTGATCGGCCTGACGTGGATCTGGGAAGTACCGCTGGTGCGACACATGGTGCACCCCAGAGACTGAGGAACCGCTCGGATCGGTGTGAACGCACACTCGAACATCGGCATGAGCATCCGATCCCGCCGACGTGGGAGGAGTCTGCTCAGACGGTCAGCAGGCTGGTCAGCGGGAGGTCGCCGATCGCCTCGCGCCCGGGCAGGAAGCTCAGGTCCATCAGGACCGCCACGCCGACGGCCACGGCACCGCACTCCTCGACCAGCCGTCGTGTGGCGGCGACCGTCCCGCCGGTCGCCAGCACGTCGTCCACCAGCAGGACCCGGTCACCGGGGGCGAACGCGTCGCGGTGCACCTCGAGGGTGGCCTCGCCGTACTCCAGGGCGTAGGACTGCGAGAAGGTCGCCCGCGGCAGCTTGCCGGCCTTGCGGACCGGCACGAACCCGGCGCCGAGCGCGAGCGCCACCGGTGCCGCGAGGATGAACCCGCGGGCCTCCATGCCCACCACATGCTCCACGCCAGGTCGGCCGTCGGCTCCGCGTCCGGCCTCGGCCAGGGCCTCGATCACGCGGGCGAAGGCAGCGGGGTCGGCGAGCATCGGGGTGATGTCCTTGAACACCACGCCCGGGCTCGGGTAGTCCGGGACGTCGACGACCAGCCGCTTCAGGATCCCGGCTGCTTCGTCGGCGCCCGGACCCGTCACTTCTTGCCGCGCTTGGACTTCGCCTGCCGGGTGGGCTGGACCCGCCCGCTGGCGCCGCTCGGCCGGACCGGCCCCCGAGCAGGGGGTACGACGCGTCCGCGACCGAGTGCCTCGGTCGAGGGCGTCGGACGGTTGCCGCCGCTGGTGGCTGCTGCCGGCGCCCCGGCCACGGGCACGGCGTCGGGGTCGGTGCCGACCGCCATGTCGTCGGTGAAGGTCGGGACCGAGGCGTAGCGGTCGGCCTCGTGCCGGCGCCGCACCTTGAGGCGCTTCTCGTGCTCCTGGACGCCGGCCTCACGCGACTTCATGTGGGCCAGCATCGGGGTGGCGATGAAGATCGAGGAGTAGGCCCCGGCCGCCATTCCCACGAACAGCGCGAGCGCGAGGTCCTTCAGCGGACCGGAGCCCAGCTGGACCGCGCCGACGTACAGGATCGCGCCGACCGGGATCAGCGCCACGATCGAGGTGTTGATCGAGCGGACCAGGGTCTGGTTGACCGCCAGGTTGGCCGCCTCGGCGTAGGTCTGGTGGGAGGCCTTGAGGTTCTTGGTGTTCTCCCGCACCTTGTCGAAGACCACCACGGTGTCGTAGAGCGAGAAGCCGAGGATGGTCAGCACGCCGGTCACCGTGGCGGGTGTCACCTCGAAGCCCGACAGGGCATAGATCCCCACCGTGATCACGAGGTCGTGGATCAGCGCGACGATCGCCGCGAACGACATCTTCCACTGCCGGAAGTACGCCCAGATGAAGAGCACCACCAGGATCAGGAAGACGAACAGACCGGTGATCGAGCGTTTCGCGACTTCCTTGCCCCAGCTCGGCCCGATCTCGTCGATCGAGAGCTGGGCCTTGGTGACGCCGACCGTCTGCTCGATGGTCGCCGAGATCGTGTTGCTCTCGGTCGGGTTGAGCGGCTCGGTCTGGACCAGGATCGAGTTGGTCCCGGCGGTGGTGACGACGACCTGCTTGGCGGCGGGGATGCCGGTGTCGGCGACGGCGGTCCGGAGCTTGTCGGCGTTGGCCTGCGTCGCCTGCCCGGACGGCATGGTGACGGTGTACTCGGCACCTCCGACGAACTCGATGCCGAAGTTGAGGCCGCGGAACCACAGCCCCAGCACGGCGGCGATGATGATCACGCCGGAGATGGCGTACCAGAGATGGCGACGGCCGACGAAGTCGATCGACCTGCGACCGGAGTACAGGTCGTTGCCGAGGCGGCTGAACTTGCCCATCAGGCCCTCCCTCCAGCCGGAAGCCGATCGAGGCCGAGGTTCTCCGCGTCGAGCCCGGAGAGCCGGTGGCCCTTGTTGAAGAACGGGAACCTCGCCAGCCACGACACCATCGGGTGGGTGAACCAGAAGAACACCGCGAGGTCGATCAGCGTGGACAGCCCCAGGGCGAACGCGAAGCCCTTCACCACACCGGCCGCGAAGATGTAGAGCACCACCGCCGCCAGGATCGTCACCGCGTCCGCCGCCAGACAGGTGGCCCGGGCCCGGATCCAGCCGGCCTCGACGGCCACCCGCATCGACTTGCCGCCCCGCATCTCGTCCCGGATGCGTTCGAAGAACACGATGAAGGAGTCGGCGGTGATGCCGACCGCCACGATCAGGCCGGCAATGCCGGGCAGGGTCAGGGTGAAGCCGGCGCTCTTGGCCAGCAGCAGCACCAAGGCGTACGTCGTGGCGCCGGCGACCAGCAGGGAGGCGATCACGACCAGCCCGAGGCCGCGGTAGTAGAGCAGGCAGTAGATCATCACCAGGATCAACCCGGCGATGCCGGCGGTGAGACCGGCCTTGAGCTGGTCACCGGCCAGCGAGGGGCCGATCACCTGGTTGGTGGTCTTGGTCTGGTCGAAGGTGATCGGCAGGGCGCCGTACTTCAGGCTCGTGGCCAGGCTCTTGGCGCTGCCTTCGTTGAAGTTCCCGCTGATCTCCGACTGCCCGTTGGGGATCACGCCCTTGTAGTAAGGGGCAGAGATCACCTTGCCGTCGAGCACGATCGCGAAGAGCTTGGTCTGGTCTCCGGCCATCGCCGCCGACAGCTTGCGCTCGGTGGCGGCACCGGAGCTGTCGAGCTGGATGTTCACCGTCCACAGCACCTGGCCCTGGCTGCTGCCGGGTGCCGCGGCCGAGGCCGAGGTGATCTGGGTGCCCTCGATCAGGGCCGGCGAGAGGAGGTACTTCTGGCTGCCCTGGCAGGTCACGAGCGGAAGGGCGGGGTCGTCGACGACGGGTTTGGTGGTCGGACACGTGTAGTTGTTGTAGACCTCCACCGACTGCGGGTCGGGGTTGGTCTGCCACGCCAGGCCGTCCTGGAAGGACGCCCGGTTGGCGGCCGTGTAGTTCACCTGGGAGGTCGAGGTCGGCCCGGTGGCCGGTGCCGTCGTCGGCGTCCCGGTCGGCGACGAGCTGGGCTTGGGCGCCTTGGTGCTGGTGGACTTCGGGGTCTTGTTCTTGTGGTGCTTGCCGAGCACGAACGGCGCACGGTTCTTGCCGGTGTTCTTGCCCGAGGGCTTCGAGGTCGAAGGTGCCTTGGGTGAGGACGACGACGACGGGAGCAGCACGCCGGAGCCGGGCGACGCGCTCGGCGAGGCCCCGGTCGTCGGCGGCGTGGTGGTGCCGGTGGTCGGGGAGACCTGGGCGACCAGGCGGAAGCGCAGCTGGGCGACCTGGGTCACCAGGCTGAGCAGGTTGTTCTGGCTGGCACCGGGCACCTGGACCACGATCTCGTTGCTGCCCTGGGTGTTCACGGTCGCCTCGGTGACCCCGGAGCCGTTCACCCGCTGGTCGATGATGTCGGCAGCCTGCTGGAGGTTGTCCTTGGTGACGTTGCCCTTGGCGATCAGCGTGATCTGGGTGCCGCCTTCGAGGTCGAGACCCAGAGCGGGCTTCCAGGTCCCGATCAGGGCGACCAGGGCGTAGGCGATCGCCAGGCCGAGGAAGAACACCGTCACGGTGCGTCCCGGGCGAGCGCTGCTGCGTGCCATCTACTTCTCCTCCGGCTCGTCGGGGACGAGCGCTGCTTCTCCGGCGCCGACATCGGCCGGGGTGGTCACGACCGAGCCGACGGCGGCGCGGACCACGCGCAGGATCACGCCGTCGGCCACCTCCAGCGAGATCGCGTCGTCGTCGAGCGCCCGGACCGTGCCGTAGATGCCGGAGGTCAGCATGACCTCGTCACCCACGTCGACCGCGCGCTGCAGCTGCCCGAGGGCACGCTGCCGGCGCTGGGCCGGACGGATCAGGACGAGCCAGAACAGGAGACCGATCGCCACCAGCGGCAGAAGCTGCAGCAGGTTTTTCACGACGGTCCTCACGTGTGATGGCTGGGGGCATGGCGGCCTGGAACGGTAGTCCGGCCGACCGAAGGTGAAGTGTAACCGGGGGTGTGGTCTCCCCCACCAATCAGGACTCGAACAGGGTCGGCTCCACCGGCGGGTTGCCCGTCGGCGCGGGAGGCGGGGTCAGGCCGAGGTGCTCCCAGGCCGCGCGGGTCGCCACCCGGCCCCGCGGCGTACGCGCCAGGAAGCCGTTGCGGACCAGGAACGGCTCGGCGACCTCTTCCACGGTCTCGCGCTCCTCGCCCACGGCGACCGCGAGGGTGGAGATGCCGACCGGGCCTCCCCCGAAGCGCCGGCACAGGGAGTCGAGCACGGCCCGGTCGAGCCGGTCGAGGCCGAGCTCGTCGACCTCGTAGAGCTCCAGGGCGCGGTGCGCCACGTCGCGGGTCACCACGCCGTCGGCACGCACCTGCGCGTAGTCACGGACCCGGCGCAGCAGCCGGTTGGCGATACGGGGCACGCCGCGCGATCGTGAGGCGATCTCGGCGGTGCCGCCGGGATCGGCCTCGACCCCCAGCAGGCCCGCCGAGCGCCGGATGATGGTGTCGAGCTCGTCGGCCTCGTAGTACTCCAGCTGCGCGGTGAAGCCGAAGCGGTCGCGGAGCGGCCCGGGCAGCAGACCGGCGCGGGTGGTGGCGCCGACCAGGGTGAACGGCGGGATGTCGAGCGGGATCGCGGTGGCACCGGGACCCTTGCCGATCACCACGTCGACCCGGAAGTCCTCCATCGCGAGGTAGAGCATCTCCTCGGCGGGGCGCGCCATCCGGTGGATCTCGTCGACGAACAGGATGTCGCCGTCGTTGAGCCCGGACAGGATCGCGGCTAGGTCGCCGGCGTGGGTGATCGCCGGGCCGCTGGTCAGGCGCAGCGGGGTCGACATCTCGTGGGCGATGATCATCGCCAGGGTGGTCTTGCCCAGCCCCGGCGGGCCCGACAGCAGCACGTGGTCCGGAGCCCGGCCGCGCCGTCGGGCGGCCTCGAGCACCAGGCCCAGCTGGTCGCGGACCCGCTGCTGCCCGACCACTTCGTCGAGGGTGCGCGGCCGGAGCGCCGCCTCGACGGCGCGCTCGTCACCCTCCGCCTCGACCGCGGTCAGGGAGGCGAGGTAGGCGTCCTCGTGGGCGTCGAGATCGGGGTCGTTCATGCTCTCACGCCCGGCTCAGGGTGCGCAGGGCCGAGCGGAGCAGCGCGGCGACGTCCGGGCGGTCACCGGCCTGGTCGGCGACCGACTCGATCGCCTTGTCGGCGTCTCGGGCAGACCAGCCGAGGCCGACCAGCCCTTGCTGCACCTGGTCGCGCCAGGGCTCGGACACCGTCGCCCTGACGGGGGCGCCGCCGGAGGTTGGTGCGCCGATCCGGTCCTTGAGCTCGAGGATGATCCGCTGTGCCCCCTTCTGGCCGATGCCGGGGACCGCCGTCAGGGTCCGCACGTCGTCACCGGCGACGGCACGGCGTACGGCGTCGGGAGTGAGCACCGCGAGCATCGCCTGGGCGAGCTTGGGGCCGACGCCGCTGGCGGTCTGCACGAGCTCGAAGACCTGCTTCTCGTCGTCGTCGACGAAGCCGAACAGCGTCAGGGAGTCCTCGCGGACCACCATCGAGGTGGGCAGGGTGGCGATGTGGCCGGGCCGGAGCGTGGCCAGCGTGTTGGGCGTGCACATCAGCTCGAGGCCGACCCCGCCGACCTCGAGCACTGCGCTGGTGAGGGTCACCTCGGCGACCTCGCCGCGGACGAACGCGATCATCTGCGGGCTCTTCCGGTGCTCGCGCCGGTCGAGACCCCCGCCGCGGCCAGGGCGGCGTCGATCCGGGCCTGCGCTCCCCCGCGCCAGATGTGGGTGATCGCCAGCGCGAGGGCATCAGCGGCATCGGCGGGCTTGGGCGGCCCTTCGAGCCGCAGGATCCGGGCCACCATCGCGCCGACCTGCGCCTTGTCGGCGCGGCCGTTGCCGGAGACGGCGGCCTTGACCTCGCTCGGCGTGTGCAGCGCGACCGGCAGCCCACGCCGGGCCGCGGCGACCATGGCGATGCCGCTGGCCTGGGCGGTGCCCATGATCGTGCTGGAGTCGGAGCGCGCGAAGACCCGCTCGATGGCCACCGCGTCGGGTCGGTGCTCGTCGAGCCAGGCCTCGATGCCGCGCTCGATGTGCACGAGGCGCAGCGAGACGTGCTGGTCGGCGGAGGTGCGGAGGACGTTGACGTCGACCAGCAGGAGCGGCCGGCCCACGCTGCCCTCGACCACCCCCATGCCGCAACGGGTCAGCCCGGGGTCGATCCCCAGCACGCGCATGTCCTCGCCCTTCGTCCGAACACCTGTTCGTACGTCACGCTATCCGGACCCGACGCCCGAACGGCGTACGACACGCGCGCCGGCGGGCTAGGCGTCCAGCTCCGCCAGGATGTCGTCGGGCACGTCGAAGTTGGCGAAGACGTTCTGAACGTCGTCGCTGTCCTCGAGCGCCTCGATCAGCCGGAACACCTTCGAGGCACCCTCCTTGTCGAGGGCCACCTGCATGTCGGGCACGAACTCGGCCTCGGCCGAGTCGTAGTCGATGCCGGCCTCCTGGAGCGCCGTGCGTACGGCGACCAGGTCGGTGGCCTCGGTGACGACCTCGAAGGCCTCACCGAGGTCGGTGACGTCCTCGGCGCCGGCCTCCAGGGCAGCCTCGAGGACGTCGTCCTCGCTGACGTCACGACCCTCCTGTGCCTGCGGGACCAGGATCACGCCCTTGCGGTTGAACAGGAAGCTCACCGAGCCCGGATCGGCCAGGGAGCCGCCGTTGCGGGTCATCGCGGTGCGGACCTCCATGGCGGCCCGGTTGCGGTTGTCGGTCAGGCACTCGATCAGCATCGCGACGCCGCCGGGGCCGTAGCCCTCGTACATGATCGTCTGGTAGTCGGCTCCCCCGGCCTCGGCGCCCGACCCGCGCTTGACGGCGCGGTCGATGTTGTCGTTGGGGACCGACGACTTCTTCGCCTTCTGGATCGCGTCGTAGAGCGTCGGGTTGCCGCCGATGTCTCCGCCGCCCATGCGCGCGGCGACCTCGATGTTCTTGATCAGCTTGGCGAACATCTTGCCGCGCCGGGCGTCGACGACCGCCTTCTTGTGCTTGGTGGTCGCCCATTTGGAGTGGCCGGACATGCATCCCTCTTCTTACGCCATCGCTCGGTCAGTCGATCAGGTCCAGGAACAGGCGGTGGATCCGGGCGTCTCCACCCACCTCGGGGTGGAAGGACGTCGCCATCAGCGGACCCTGCCGGACCGCGACGATCCTACCGGCGGCCGGACCCTGGTCGATCCGGGCCAGCACCTCGACCTCCGGGCCGGTCTCCTCGACCCACGGCGCCCGAATGAAGATCGCGTGCACCGGCCCCTCCACGCCCGCGAAGTCGACGTCGCCCTCGAAGGAGTCCACCTGTCGGCCGAAGGCGTTGCGGCGCACGGTGATGTCGAGGCCACCGAGGGTCTCCTGGTCGGGGGTGCCGTCCTCGACCCGCTCGGCCAGCATGATCATCCCGGCGCACGTGCCGAGCACCGGGAGCCCCTCCTTGATCCGCTGCCGGATCGGGTCGAAGAGGTCGAACGTGCGCGCCAGCTTGAACATCGTGGTCGACTCGCCGCCCGGGACGACCAGGGCGTCGCACCGCTCGAGCTCGCTCACCCGGCGTACGCCGAACGCCTCGGCGCCGAGGGACTCCAGCACGGCCAGGTGCTCACGGACGTCGCCCTGCAGGGCGAAGACTCCGACGTGAGGGGTGGTCACACCCTCGATCCTAGTGAGGCGCCCGGCGGCCGATCGACGTGATCTCGTGGTGCTTGCGGGTCCCGGACCAGGCGTGCATCGACGCCGCGGCCGAGAGGAAGGTGAGGCTGAGGATCGCGGCGGCCACCATCGGCCACGGCACCGCCGGGTCGAGCCAGCCCTGGGTCGCCTGCTGGCCGCCGGAGCCGGCGACCGGTCCGGCCGGGCCGAGGGACGCGGACAACACCGTGCCGAGGTGCAGGGCTCCGAGAAAGGTGGTCACGCCGCCAGTGCACCCCCTCGGGGACGCGCGCGTGGCCGAACCGGGCAGGTCTGACCGATCGGGGTCGGGATCGGGACCTTCGACCCCCGGGCCGGGTGGCGACTACCAGCCGCGCTCGGAGAGCCGGTGGGGCTGCGGGATCTCGTCGACGTTGATGCCGACCATGGCCTCGCCCAGGCCCCGGCTGACCTTCGCGACGACGTCGGGGTCGTCGTAGAAGGTGGTCGCCTTGACGATGGCCTCGGCGCGCTCGGCCGGGTTGCCGGACTTGAAGATGCCGGAGCCCACGAAGACACCCTCGGCCCCGAGCTGCATCATCATCGCCGCGTCGGCGGGCGTGGCGATGCCGCCGGCGGTGAACAGGACCACGGGCAGCTTGCCGGCGGCCGCGACCTCGCGGACCAGGTCGTACGGCGCCTGGAGCTCCTTCGCCGCGACGTACAGCTCGTCCTCGCTCAGGCCGTGCAGCCGGCGCAGCTCGGCCCGGATCGTGCGCATGTGGGTGACGGCGTTGGACACGTCGCCGGTGCCGGCCTCGCCCTTGGAGCGGATCATGGCCGCGCCCTCGGTGATCCGGCGCAGGGCCTCGCCCAGGTTGGTCGCACCGCACACGAACGGCACGGTGAACTGCCACTTGTCGATGTGGTTGGCGTAGTCGGCCGGCGTGAGCACCTCGGACTCGTCGATGTAGTCGACCCCGAGGCTCTGGAGCACCTGCGCCTCGGCGAAGTGCCCGATCCGCGCCTTGGCCATCACCGGGATGGAGACGGCCTCGATGATGCTGTCGATCATGTCGGGGTCGCTCATCCGGGAGACGCCGCCCTGGGCACGGATGTCGGCAGGCACGCGCTCGAGCGCCATCACGGCGACGGCGCCGGCGTCCTCGGCGATCTTGGCCTGCTCGGCCGTGACCACGTCCATGATCACGCCGCCCTTGAGCATCTCGGCCATGCCGCGCTTGACGCGGTTGGTGCCGGTGCCGGACGAGGTGCTCGTGGTGCTCTCGGAAGTCTGCTCAGCCATGCCCCAATCGTACGGCGGCACGGCGGGCCACCACTATTCGGTGGTGGCGGTCAGGTCGCGTGACTGGAGGTGCACCACGTAGATGCGCTGGGCGACCGTGATCGTGCTCGCCACCGCGAGGAGCGCCAGCCCGAGCGGGATCAGCCACATCACGCGGTCGTCGACCCCGAGCAGCCGCAGCAGGTCGGACAGACCGGTGACGAACAGGATCGCCACGAGCCGGTCCGCGCGCTCGGCGATCCCGACCTTGGCCTGCATGCCGAGCGACTCGGCCTTGGCGCGGGCGTACGACGTGACCGAGCCCATCGCCAGGCAGTAGACCGCCAGCGCGGCCCACCAGCGGTTGTCGCCGGGGCCGACGTAGTACATCGCCAGGCCGCCGAAGATCGCGGCGTCGCCGATCCGGTCGAGGGTGGAGTCCAGGAACGAGCCGAACAGCGAGACCTGACCGCTGGTGCGGGCCATGTAGCCGTCGATCATGTCGCTGAAGACGAAGACCACGATCACCAGGACGCCGGCCAGCAGCCAGCCCTGCGGGAAGCAGACCAGGGCGCCGGCGACGACGCCGATCGTGCCCACGAAGGTCACCGCGTTGGGGCTGACGCCGTGCCGGAGCAGGAAGTCGCCGATGGGTGCGAAGACAGCGGTCCAGAACCGGCGGAATCGTTCGAGCATGGCGGGAGCAGGCTATCGGCACCGGCGGCCGCTGGCGCATTCGCTCCCGCGTCGCGCCAGGGCCGTGGGCGTACGGTGGGGGCGCGGAGCCATTCAGGCTCCCGACGATGGAGCCAGCATGAGCGACAAGTCGCCGCGGCAGGGCATGACCAAGAAGACCTCCAAGTCGATCAAGGAGAAGCGCGCCGACAAGCGCGCCAAGGACCATCCCGAGTCGATCTCCGAGCAGATGCACCACAAGAAGAAGTAGCCGCCGGCGGATCGCTAGCGCGTTTCGGCGGCCCAGCCCCGGAACGCCGCGAGCAGCCGGTCTCGGGCGTCCGGTGCCACGCGCTCGGGAGTGAGCCGACCGAGCTCGGCGATCGTGATCCGGATCTGGTCGAGGTAGACGTCGCAGCCCGGGCACAGTGCCGTGTGGCGCTCGAACCGTCGGCGCGCCTCGGGGGTCAGTGCTTCCTCGAGGTAGTCGGTGACCAGCTCGACCAGCTGCTCACAGGTGAGCTCGCTCACGGGGTGGCTCCCCAGCGCGCGGCGTCGCCGAAGTGGTCCTCCAGACGCGACCGGACCAGGGCCCGCCCGCGGTGGAGCAGAACCCGCTGGTTCCCCGCGCTGAGCCCGAGCAGCGCGCACACCTCGTCCGCGTCGAGACCGTCCAGGTCGCGCAAGGTCACCACGCTGCGCTGCCGGGCGGGCAGCTCGGCCAGAGCCGACGAGACCACGCCACCGACCTCCTCACCCAGCACCCGGTGCTCGCCGGTCACCCCGACCGGCCAGTCGGCCGGGAAGCGCTTCCAGCCGCCGGGGTGCTCGTCACCGTCCCCGCGGAACCGGTCGGCGCCTACGGTCGGGCCCGCATCGAGGCTTCCGGCCAGACTGCTCATCGGGATCGTCCGCCGTTCCCGGATCCCGCGGGTCTTGGCGGTGTTGGCCAGGATCCGGAAGACCCAGGTCCGCAGGGACGACCTGCCCTCGAACCGGTCGATGCCCCGGAGCACGGCCACCCAGGTGTCCTGCACGACCTCCTCGGCCACGGCATCGGTCGAGACATGACCGCGAGCCGCGCGCTGCATCGTCGGCCCCCACTGGTCGACCAGTGTCGCGAAGGCCGCCTCGTCGCGCGCCCGCAGACCGGAGACGAGGTCGGCCTCGGACGAGGGCGTCGTTCCGGACTCGGCCACCGCGGTGCTCCCCCGCCTTCGGGCGGCGTGGTGGGCGGCGCCCCGCGTGCCTTCACACCAGTGCCGCGTCCTGCTCGACGTGGAGCAGCGTAGGCCCCTCGGCGGCGAACAGCCTGCGCATGGCATCGGGAAGCTGCTCGGCGGCCGTGACCGTGATGCCGGTGGCTCCGCACAGCTCGGCGTACGCCGCCCAGTCGGGGTTGTGGAGCGAGGTGTGCCAGACCGGGAAGTCACCGGCCACCTGCTCCTTGGCGATCTTCCCCAGTGCATGGTTGTCGAGGAGGACGTGCTTGACCGGGATGCCGTACTTGACCGCCGTGGTGAGCTCCGCGGCGTACTGTCCGAACCCGCCGTCCCCGGTGACCGCGACGATCGGCCGGGACCGGTCGGCTGCCCAGGCGCCGAGGGCAGCCGGATAGCCGAAGCCGATCGAGCCGAGGTAGCCCGACATCAGGACCGGCTGGCCCTTCGACTCGAGGTAGCGACCGAGCGAGTAGGCATGGTTGCCCACGTCGACGGTCACGACGGCGTTCGCGGGCAGCGCGTCCGAGAGTGCGGCGAACACGGCCGCCGCCGAGACCCCGTGGCCCCGGTCGTCGACCGCCCGGCGCTGCTTCTCCGCGCGCCAGAGCTCCCAGCGTGCTGCCACGTCGGCTCGCTGGTCGTCCGGCTCGCCGTCGACCGCGGACTCCCGCAGCGCGTCGAGAGCCAGCGCCGCGTCGGCCAGGACCGGGAAGGTGACGGGGTGGAAGCGGCCGATGGCGGCCGGCTCGTCATCGACCTGCACGATCGTCTTGTACGACGCGATGCCGGTGTGGTTGGAGAACGACGCCCCGACGACCACGAGCAGGTCGGACTCGTTCATCAGCCAGCTGGCCACGGGCGTCCCGCTGCGGCCCAGCACTCCGGCTCCCAGGGGATGGGTGTCGGGGACGAGGCCCTTGGCCTTGAAGGTGGTCAGCACCGGCGCGTTCAGCTCCTCGGCGAAGGCGATCAGCTCCGCCTCGGCGCCACGAGCACCGTGGCCGGCCACGACCACAGGTCGCTTCGCAGCACGGATCGCCGCAGCGGCCGCGTCGAGGGCTTCGACGTCCGGGCGGATCCTCCGGTTGGTGGAGCGACCACCCGGGACCATGGCCGCCGCGTCGCTAACCTGCACCTGGACCTCGTCGGGGAAGACCAGATGAGCCACCCCCCGACCGTCACAGGCGTGCTTGACCGCGAGCGCGGCCAGCTCGGCGTGGTCGCTCCCGCCGCTGACGGTGGCGTTCCACACCGACACGTCACGGAAGACCGCTTCGAGGTCGAGGTCCTGGAAGGCGCCCCGCCCACGGACGCTGGTGGGGACCTGGCCGGACAGAGCGAGGACCGGCGAGCCGTCCAGCTTGGCGTCGTACAGACCGGTCAGGAGGTTGGTCGAGCCCGGCCCGGCGATCGCGAAGCAGGCGGCCGGACGGCCGGTGAGCTTGCCGTAGGCGCTGGCGGCGAAGGCGGCTGCGCCCTCGTGCCGGATCCCGACGTAGGTGAGCTCGCCCCGCGCCTCGGCCTTCCGCATGGCTTCGGCGAGGCCCAGGTTGGAGTGCCCGACCATGCCGAAGACCGTGTCGATGCCGTGCGCGACCAGTGTCTCCACCATGACGTCCGCCACGGTCCGCACCGGTGCCTCGTGGTCTGGAAGCCGCACGAAGACCCCGTCCTCGCGCTCCTCGACGGCGTACGCCGTCACCGCGTCGGAGAAGCCCTCCGGCGGGATCCCCGTGAGCGGGTCGTAGTCGTAGCCGTGCCAGGGGCAGCGCAGCCAGCCGTTCTCGATCGAGCCCTCGCCCACCGGTCCGCCCTGGTGCGGGCAGTGGTTCTCCAGCGCACCCACCGCCCCACGACAGCGGGTCAGGGCGACCGCGCGACCGTCGACGACGAGGCTCGTCACCCGGCCCTCGTCGGGAACCTCGTCGGTGTCGATCCGGTGCCAGCTCTCCATGTGTAACGCCTCCTGGGTGCGCGAGACTGATGGTCGTCAGTCTCGGCAAGTCGACGAGCGTTACAGGAGCCCCGATGGAGCCCGATCCGACCCTCGTGGAAACCCGCCGGTCCCTGCACGGCGTGGCGGAGCTGGTGCTCGCCGGCCCGCAGCACGCCGCGGTCGACACCGTCCGCCTGCGGGTCGTCCCCGGTGGCCTGGCCACCTCGCGGGCGGAGCCGCAGGTCAGCCTGGTCGGCTCGCGGGTCGAGCGCGGGGACGCCGTCGCGCGGATCGACGGGTCGACGCCGCGTGACCTCGCGGCGGCGCTGGGGCTGGTCGCGACCACGCTCGACCACGTGTACGGCGACGGGTCCGGGGTGGGGGTCGACGAGACGTTGCAGGTCGACGACGACTCCGTCGCGACGCTGACCCGGGCCTGGTCGATCGGGAACGACGCCCTCCGGCTGCTCGACCCGTCACAGGAGCCGGTCCTGTGGCCGGAGCACTTCGACGTCGGCATCAGCCTCGGCGAGGTCAACTACGGAGTCTCCCCGGGCGACAGCACGATCCCGGCGCCCTACGCCTACGTGGGGCCCTGGACGGTGCCCGCTGCCGACGACTTCTGGGACCGGCCCTTCGGCGCAGCCCGGCTGATCTCCGACCTGGTCGACCGGGAGGCCGTCCACGCGTTCTTCGAGGAGGCTCGCGGTCGGCTCGGCTGAGCGCCGAAACCGCCGGGGTCCGACTCACTCGGAGGCGAGCGCCGCGCAGACCTCGGCGACCGCCGTGGGCACGCCCGAGACCGACCACTCGACCCCGCCCGCCGTCGTACGCCGCGCCACGCCGCCGGCGCCGCGCACGATCGCCATGCCCGGGTACCAGTCCCAGTCGTGCACGCTGTGCTGGAAGAAGACGTCCATCTGGCCCTGCGCCACGGCCATGTGGTCCATGGTCCCCGAGCCCAGCATCCGCAGGGTGGCCGCGGCTGAGACCGCTCGCACGAACGCCGCACCGGCCGCGCCCTCGTAGAAGGGCGGGTGGAGGTAGGTGGTGGCGCACGACTCGGCGAGCGGACGGTCGCCGAGCTGTGGCAGTGGCTCGCCGTTCCTGGTCGACGGCAACGTGGGGCCGCCGACGAACACGGCGTCGTCGTGCGGGTGGTGGACCGCGCCGAGCAGGACGTCGTCGGGCCCCACCAAGGCGATCGCCGAGCACCACCAGGTCAGGCCGTTCACGAAGTTCCAGGTGCCGTCGACCGGGTCGATCACCCAGGTCCGACCGCTCGTGCCGGACCGGGAGGCGCCCTCCTCGCCGACGATCGCGTCGTCGGGGCGCTCCTGTGCGAGCCGCCGGGTGATCAGCTGTTCGGCGGCCCGGTCCGCGGCGGTGACCACGTCGCTGACCGAGGTCTTGTGCTCGGTGGCCACCCCCTCGGCACGCATCCGGGCGGCCAGGCGTCCGGCCTCGACGACCAGGCTCACAGCCAGCGCCCCGTCGTCCGCCAGACCGGTCACGCCCAGGCCCCGGAGAGCAACGCTCGGGTCTCCTGGAGGAGCTGCGGCAGGGTCTTGGTGTGCCCGATCACGGGCATGAAGTTCTGGTCGCCCACCCAGCGGGGCACGACGTGCTGGTGCAGGTGGGCAGCGATGCCGGCACCGCCGGCGGCGCCCTGGTTCATCCCGATGTTGAAGCCCTCGGCGTGCGACACCGACCGCAGCGTCCGCAGCGCGGCCTTGGTCAGCCCGGCGATCTCCTCCGCCTCGGCGTCGGTGGTCTCGGAGTACTCCGCGATGTGGCGGTAGGGGCAGACCATCAGGTGCCCCGGCGCGTAGGGGTAGAGGTTCAGCACGGCGTACGCCAGCTTCCCGCGACGCACGACCAGCCCCTCGGCGTCGTCGTCCTGCTGCGGGATGCGGCAGAAGGGGCACTCCCCCGCGCTGTGGTCGGCGGGCTTGTTCTCCCCGCGCAGGTAGGCCATCCGGTACGGCGTCCACAGCCGCTCGAGCCCGTCGGCGCCGCCGATGCCGTCCTGCTGCTCCACGTCGTCGGCCATGGCGCCACTGTAGGAGGCGGGCTCCGGTCCGACCGATGGCGGTACGGCACCCCCGAGGTCGGCCTAGGCTCGGCCTGTGATCGCCCCCACCCTCCGGCCCGCCACCGACGCTGACGCCGAGGCCGTCGCCGTGCTGTTCCACGAGGGCTGGCACGACGCGCATCCCGGGCTGGTGCCCGACGGTCTGACCGAGCGGCGCACCCTCGACGCGTTCCGGCAGCGCGTGACGGCGAGGATCGCCGAGACCGACGAGACCACGGTGGCCGAGGTCGACGGCGCGCTGGCCGGCTTCATCATGGTCGCGGGCGACGAGGCCGAGCAGGTCTACGTCGGGCGGCCGTTCCGCGGGACCACCGTCGCGGGGGTGCTGCTGGCCGAGGCCGAGCGCCAGATCGCCGCGGCCGGGCACGACGTGGCCTTCCTGGTGGTGGTGCGGGGCAACCAGCGGGCGCAGTCGTTCTACGCACGCCAGGGCTGGGTCGACGAGGGTGACGTGGACTACCCGGTCGAGGCGCTCGGCGACCACTTCGTCTCGCCGTGCCGCAAGCTCACCAAGCGCGTCCGCTGACGAGCCGCCGCAGCGCCCGCGACGCGCCGGGGGCTCAGACCTGCTCGCGCGCGGAGACCGCTGCCGCCACCCGCTCGATGGCCTCCTCGATCGGCACGCCGTTGTCCTGGCGGCCGTCGCGGTAACGGAACGAGACCGCACCCTCCTCGAGGTCGCGGTCACCCGCGATCACCATGAACGGCACCTTCTGGAGCTGGGCGTTGCGGATCTTCTTCTGCATGCGGTCGTCGGAGTCGTCGACCTCGACACGGAGCCCTCGTGCCTGCATCCGCTTCGCCACGTCGTACAGGTGGTCGTTGTGCCGCTCGGCGATCGGGATGCCCTGCACCTGCACCGGGGAGAGCCACGGAGGGAACGCGCCGGCGTAGTGCTCGACCAGCACCCCGATGAACCGCTCGATGGACCCGAACTTCGCGGAGTGGATCATCACCGGCTGCTGGTGCGACCCGTCGGAGGCGGTGTACTCCAGGCCGAAGCCGGCCGGCTGCCCGAAGTCGTACTGCACCGTCGACAGCTGCCAGGTGCGGCCGATCGCGTCCTTGGCCTGGATCGAGATCTTGGGGCCGTAGAACGCCGCACCGCCGGGGTCGGCGACCAGGTCGAGACCCGACTCGTCGGCCGCGCTCTGGAGCACCGCGGTCGCGGTGACCCAGTCCTCGTCGGAGCCCTGGAACTTGTCGGCGTTCTTGTCGTCGCGGGTCGACAGCTCGAGGTAGAAGTCGTCCAGGCCGAAGTCACGGAACAGACCGAGGCAGAAGTTCAGCAGGTGCTTGATCTCGTCCGACGCCTGCTCGGGAGTGACGTAGGAGTGCGAGTCGTCCTGGGTCATCCCCCGCACCCGGGTCAGGCCGCCGACGACGCCGGACTTCTCGTAGCGGTAGACGCCGCCGAACTCGAACAGCCGCAGGGGCAGCTCCCGGTAGGACCGGCCACGCGACTGGTAGATCAGGTTGTGCATCGGGCAGCTCATCGCCTTGAGCTGGTACTTCGCACCCTCGAGCTCCATCGGCGGGTACATCGTGTCGGCGTAGTAGGGCAGGTGTCCCGAGGTGTGGAACAGCCCGTCCTTGCTGATGTGCGGGGTGCTGACGTACTGGAAGCCCTCCTCGATGTGGCGCTGGCGGACGTAGTCCTCCATCACTCGGCGGATGACTCCGCCCTTGGGGTGGAAGACGACCAGGCCGGGGCCGAGCTCCTCGGGGAAGGAGTAGAGGTCGAGCTCGCGGCCCAGCTTGCGGTGGTCGCGCTTCTCGGCCTCCTCGATCTGCTGCAGGTGCTCGGCCAGCGCCTCCTTGGTCTCCCAGGCGGTGCCGTAGATGCGCTGGAGCTGCTTGTTCTTCTCGTTGCCGCGCCAGTACGCCGCGGCGGTGCGCATCAGCTTGAACGCGGGGATCCGCTTGGTGGTCGGCAGGTGCGGCCCCCGGCACAGGTCCTTCCAGGCCAGCTCGCCGTCGCGGCGCAGGTTGTCGTAGATGGTCAGCTCGCCGGCACCGACCTCCACCGACGCGCCCTCGGCGGCGCCGTCGCCCTGCCCGGCGCCCTTCAGCCCGATCAGCTCGATCTTGTAGGGCTCGTCCTGGAGCTCGTCGAGCGCATCGGCGTCCGTGGTCACCCGGCGGGAGAATCGCTGCCCCTCCTTGATGATCTTGCGCATCGCGGTCTCGATCTTGTCGAGGTCCTCAGGCACGAACGGCCTCTCGACGTCGAAGTCGTAGTAGAAGCCGTTCTCGATCGGCGGGCCGATCCCGAGCCGGGCGTCCGGCCACAGCTGCTGGACCGCCTGCGCCATCACGTGGGCGGTCGAGTGCCGCAGGATGTCGCGGCCGTCCGGGGAGTTGATCGCCACGGGCTCGACCTCGTCGCCGTCGGCCAGCTCGTAGGCGAGGTCGCGCAAGGTGCCACCGACCCGCGCCGCGACCACGTCGGGCCGGTCGGCGTACAGCTCCCAGGCCTTGGTGCCCGTCGTGACCGTCCGCTCCTCACGCGCATCTGCGTGGGTGAGGACGATCTTCAGCTCGGGCACGACTGCTCCTTCGGTGGTACGACGGGTGGACCGGGCCGATGGTATCGACCGGCACGCTGCCCCTTCGCCTGCATTACCGGCCGTGACGACCCGGCCTCCTGTTTACTCGTGTCGTGAGCGCGACACCGACCTCGGGTGCCGAGGCACCCGAGGCGACCCCGCGCACTCCCGCGCGCCGGAGCCGCCGCCGGCTCTCCCGCGGGCGGATCATCGCCCTGGTCGTGCTCCTCCTGCTGGTCGTCGGCGTGGTGCTGGCGGTGCTGGCCCGGCCACTGCTGACCGCACGGAGCGAGGCCAAGCTGGCGCAGGCGGACCTGACCGCGGCCAAGGCCGCCCTGTCGGCCAAGGACCTGCCGACGGCCCGGGCCGACGTACGCAGTGCCCGTGCGCACGTCGACAAGGCCGACGCGAGCGCCAACGGGTTCGGCGGCGACGTGTGGTCGGTGGTCCCGGTCGCGGGCGGCGCCGTCCACGACGCCCGCCACCTGATCGACGCCCTCTCCGAGACCACGTCGGTCGCCGAGACGGGTGTCCAGCTCTACCCGATGGTCTCGGGCGGCAGCTCGACCCTGGTCCGCGGCCAGAGCATCGACCTCGCGGTCCTCGACCAGGTCGTGAGCGACACCGCGACCATCGGCGAGCACCTCGACCGGGCGCTCGCTGACCTCGATCAGGTGCACGGCACCACCCCGGTGGTCGGCCGGGCGGCCGCGAACGCCAAGAACACCGCCCTGGGCTACCTCGAGCCGGTGAAGCAGAGCTACGACAAGGCCGGCCCGCTGGTCCAGTCACTCCCGTCGATCGTCGGGGCCGACGGTCCTCGCACCTACCTCCTCGCGATGCTGAACCCGGCCGAGCTGCGCTACTCCGGTGGCGGAGCGCTGTCGTTCACCACGATCCACTTCGACCACGGGCAGGCGACGTTCGGCGGCACCCTCAACGTCGACGACATCAACGGTCACGGCTACTTCCAGACGTGGAAGCCGGTGCCGGGCAACATCTTCCATCCGCCCGGACCGACCCGCGTCGTGAACGCGACGTTCTCACCCTGGTGGTCGGTCTCCGGCGAGGAGCTGCTGCGCGGCTACTCCACCGTGTTCCCGCGGCAGCACATCGACGGCGTCATCGGCGTCGACCTCCAGGCGCTCGCGAACATCTTCACGATCACCGGGCCGGTGGACCTGCCGCACTTCGGGACGATCACCGGCGCCAACCTCGTGCAGACCCTGGCCGGCAGCTACGGCGACTTCGCGTCGATCCAGGTGCGACACCAGCTCAACGCCGAGCTGGTGCCGGCCTTCCGGCAGAAGTTCTTCGAGGCCGGCAACATGTCGGACAAGCTCACGGCGCTCGTGGACTCCGCCGACGGGCGCCACTTCTTCACCTACTTCCGCAACGCCCAGGTGCAGCACCGGTTCGCGAAGGTGGGCCTGTCCGGCGACCTCAGCCCGACGCCGCACGACTACATCGGGGTCTTCACCCAGAACCTCAACGGCAGCAAGACCGACTACTGGCAGCACCGCTCGATCACCTCGCACGTGAAGCTGAACGCCGACGGCAGCGCGAAGGTCCACCTGCAGGTGGTCGTCGACAACCAGGCGCCGCCGTACGACCTCCCGGTGCCGGACCCCAAGTTCGGCTACACGACCCGATACCTCCAGACCGTGCTCGGCGTGTTCCTGCCCAACAAGTCACGGTCGACCGGTGTCAGCCTGGACGGTCAGCCGGCCCAGCCCCGGTTCCGCTTCCCGAGCGTCGCCGGCGTGCACAACCGGCACTACTTCCACACCACGATGATGCTGAACTCCGGGCAGTCCTCGACCCTCGACATGAGCTACACGGTGCCCCGTGCAGCCGAGGTGGGCACCGACGGTCTGCTCACCTACGGCCTGGCCGTCGACCCGCAGGACACCGTCGTCCCCGAGACGCTCAAGGTGATCGCCACCTGGCCCGCCGGCTATCGCCCGACCAGCCTGCCGACCGGCTGGAAGGACCTCGGGAACGGCACCGCCGAGCTCGACACCGCGGTGGCGACGAAGCTGGACTACGCGATCCCACTGGCGCGACACTGACTCATTGCTGGCGTGACGGGAACGCCTGTCGCGCTCCCTTCGAGCAGCGCATCCCGGCGGTTCTCCACGCAGGAACGGGCCATCTGCCACGACCATGAAGCGAACGGGTCAATTCGGGATGGATCGACGTATGGTCGTAGATGGTCGCAAGATGATCCCGTCCCCCCGGCTTGTCGTGCGGCCCGCGCCCCACCCAGACCTAGCGGTCGCGGGTGGGGTGCCCTTCGTGCTGAGTTGCTGACTCGAGACAGGCCGCCAGAGCCCTGGGTCAGCGACGGGCATCTCGTGACTCGTAGGAGCCGGCGAAGGAACGGTTCAGTTCGCTATGCCGATGTGGGTGCGGTGATGGGTGGGGGTGTCGATCTCGTCCAGCACTGCCAGTGCGAAGTCGGCTCCGGAGATGGCGGAGCCACCGGCGTCGTCGAACAACGCGACGTCGTCTCCGATCCGATACTCACCGGTCCGCTCGCCGGCCGCCCACGCGCCATAGGAACCGGGAGGGCTGATGAACAGCCAGTCGAGCTCGCTCGTGGCCTCGTCGACCAACATGGCGCGCGTGGCTTCACCCTCGAGTGCCTCGTCGCGGAACTGCTCGGGAATCTCGCCCTCGACGAACCGCGGTGCACCCGGCGCCGGTCGCAGCGAGCTGAACCCGCCGATCTGGAGGTACCTGGCACCGGCTGCGGCGCACAGCCGTACCAGCTCGCGGTAGATGTCGACCAGGTGCCCGGCCGTGTCGCCCCGTGGCGAGAGCGTGGCGACAACGACATCTGCACCGGGGATCAACCTGGGAGCCAGTGCCTCGACAGCGCCGGTCTCGTAGGTGACGCCCTCGATGGGCTCTGCGGGCTTCGACCGGCTGACGGAAATCACGTGATGGCCCCGTGAGGTGGCCTCTCGGGCGATGTTCCCACCGGTGTAACCGGTGCCTCCGAACACGACGATCGTGGCCACGTGGATCTCCTTCGTCTCGACCGGGCGACTGGTCTGCCCGCTGACGACTCACAACGTCCGACGAGGGTCGGTTAGTCCCTCGGTGACGCAGTGCGCGCAGTCGTGCGGTCCTCCACGGCGCTCGCCGGGGCTCGTGGGTCCGGCCCGCACGATGGTCCGTGCCGGGGAAGCCGTGCTCTGAGCGTGACGATGCCCGCCGAGGTCTCGGGTCCAGCGGCGGGCATCGGCGCGTCATCCGCGGTCTCGCGGGTGCGCGCGTGGCGCTGGAACTCTGGGAGAAAGCACTGCGCCTGTCGACCACGATAGGACGCGGGTTCCGTCTCCACGTCGCCCAATCTGATCAATGCGGGGACGTGACAAGCGCCGGTGGCTCGGGTCTGCGGCGGGCGGACAGCGACAGAAACGCGCCCCGCCGGCGAGATCTCCGGCGGGGCGCCGGCTGGGTCCCAGTCCCCCCAGATGGGAACCAGCCTCTACCTCGGGGACGGTATGTCGCTCGTCCTGAAGCTTCCAGACACAGATGGGCCACGGGTCGGTGCGGTCCTCCGGAAATCGGAACGATGCCCGCCGAGTCTCGGGGATCCCGGCGGGCATCGTTGAGACAACGCTATGCGTCGGCTCCTGCTAGTCACCTGACCAGACTCGGCGGGAAACCTCGTAACGACCCACCCAGGGCGTGCGACAGGCCCTGTTCCTGCACTGCTGCAGGCCAGCGGCTGGTTTCTCGAGGTGGGCGATACTGGGTTCGAACCAGTGACCTCTTCGGTGTGAACGAAGCGCGCTACCACTGCGCCAATCGCCCCGGGAGACGCGTCGGTGACGCGCTCTGACTGCGGACGCAGACTTTAGCGCACGCTCCACGTGCGGCCACATCGGCGCCCGGCGAGGCCGAGGCTCACGCGCCGAGGAGCTCGGCCTCTCGCTCGCGGAAGACCTTGGCCACCCCGAGGGTGACCGGCCCGGGGGCCGCCAGCTCGCGGTCGTTCCAGCGGGCGATGGCCTGCACGTCGCGGGTGGTGGAGGTCAGGAAGATCTCGCTGGCGTGCAGGATCTCGTCGATCGGGGCGTCCACCTCGACCGCGCCGTGCCACTCCAGCACGAGATGGCGGGTGATCCCGGCCAGGCAGCCACTGTGCAGCGTGGGGGTCCGGAGCTCGCCGTCGAGGACGTAGAACACGTTGGTGCCGGTGCCCTCGCAGAGCTGGCCCTGGAGGTTGGCGAAGATCGCCTCGCTGGCGCCCCGCTCCCGGGCCCGAGCCAGCGCCCGCACGTTCTCGCCGTACGACGTGGTCTTGAGGCCGGCGAGCGCGCCTCGCTCGTTGCGGGGCCAGGGCACCGTGGCCACGGCCGCGGTCTCGGGCCAGGGGTCCATGGGGGCGGCGACGACCACGAGCGACGGCGGTCCGTCACCACGGTCGGACCCGAGCGGCGCGGGCCCACCGGTCCAGGTGGCGCGCACCCGGCCCAACGACAGCGGCTCCGCCTCGAGCACCGCGGCGATCCCCCGTCGTACGGCGTCGGTGTCGACCGCGGGTAGCCCGAGGCCGGCTGCCGACCGGGTCATCCGGGCGAGGTGGAGGTCCAGGGCCAACGGGCGGCCGTCGACCACCTTGAGCACCTCGAAGACCCCGTCGCCCACGGTCAGCCCGTGGTCCGTTGCGCCCACCACGGGCGTGCGGGGGTCGGTCAGCAGCTCGCCGTTCACCCAGGTGCGCATGCAGCGAAACTACCCGCGACACACCCGAATTGGTGGTCCTGTGGGCATCGGCTATGGTTCTGTTCGCGTTCCGGGACAGCCTTCGGGTGCCTGGGAAGCAGGCGGACGTAGCTCAGTTGGTAGAGCGCAACCTTGCCAAGGTTGAGGTCGCGAGTTCGAGCCTCGTCGTCCGCTCGGAGAGGGTCTCGAGCCCATCCAGCGGTGGGTTGGCCGAGAGGCGAGGCAACGGACTGCAAATCCGTGTACACGGGTTCAAATCCCGTACCCACCTCGACGAAACCCGATCAATGGGCGATTGGCGCAGCGGTAGCGCGCTTCCCTGACACGGAAGAGGTCACTGGTTCGATCCCAGTATCGCCCACCAGCATCACCGCACCTCAGCGGGAACGGAGACCCAGCCCCTGACTCACGCGGGCCTGTCGGCCCGGCCGTGACATCCCCCGGGCGAGGCGTCGGTCAGGTCCAACGGATGCGCACCTAAGGGTGTGCCATCAGCCCATTGGACCGTTCTAATGTTCTGGTCGGACGCCGACGGCGTCGGGGGTAATCCGGGGCGTTCACGGCACCGATGCCCGCCGAAGACTCGAGACCTCGGCGGGCATCGTCGCCACGACCGCACGACGGATTTGACCCGTTTAGGGGACGTCAGACACGGCTCCGACTCCTAGCGTCGACCCTGCGGCGCAGCGCTTTCCCCAGAGATCCCAGCGCCACCGATGCCCGCCGGCAACCCGTGCCGGCGGGCATCGACCACTTCCGGGCCGTTCGTGCGTCAGGCCGGGTCCGGGTGTCCTGGCCGAAACCCCCGTTTTGGGGGACGCACTGACGCCTGCGGCCGTGATTGCTTGGGTGGATGCCGGCTCGGTCCGGACCCGTCTCGGAGATCTGCCGGGGCGAGGCTGTCTCGGCGAAACTTGGGGTGCTGTGATGTGTCGATCCGCGTGGTGGCGCGCTGCCGTGGTGGCGGGCGCCTCCGTCCTGGTGGTGCAGGGACTGGGGACGAGGGCGTTCGCAGCCAGCACGGCAGCTGCCGTGTGGCTGATGGACGAGGCGTCCGGAACGACGATGAGCGACAGCTCCGGGAACGGCAACGTCGGGAAGACCTACAACCTCAAGATGACCGGCGCCACCGGCTACAAGTTCGACCCGACGGCACGGTCGAAGGTGGTCGTTCCCGACGCCGCCAAGCTGGACCCCGGCGCCAGCAACTTCTCCTACAGCGTCACGGTGCAGTCGAGCCGCGCGCCCGCATCGGGTACCGACTACGACGTCCTGCGCAAGGGCATCAGCAGCACGTCGGGCGGCGAGTACAAGCTCGAGATCGTCCGGGCCAACGGAGAGGGCCGGGCCTTCTGCCTCGTCAAGGACTCGCGAGGAGCCAGCGCCAGCGTGAGAGGGACCACCAACGTCACGGACGGAAAGGTCCACACCCTCACCTGCACCAAGACCGGGTCGGGCCTCACGCTCAAGGTCGACGGCTTGACGCCGCGCACCCGGACGGTCAGCGGGGGGCTCGGTTCCATCTCCAACAGCATGGCCGTGGTGCTCGGAGCCAAGACCCCGACGGTCACCGGAGCATCGGGCGACTGGTACGACGGTGCGATGCTCGACGCTCGGATCAGCGTGGGCTGAGGCCGCTGCCGACGCGGCGCCGCACGATCGGTGTGGCTGGCCGGCCACCAGGTTCCGCCCTGATGGGTGAAGACGTGGCCTCCGATCCGGGACAGGATCGGAGGTGCGGCCGGACCTCCATGTCACGCACAGCGGATCGACCGCTCCGGACTCCATGCCGGAAGGGACGCGCCTCGCACTCGGGCTTCTGTGAGGCGCGTTCTGGCGTGTCCGGGAGACGGAAGGGTCCCGGCCAGGTGATGCGTAATCCCCGGGGCCGGGACTCTTCCGAGGTACTGCCACGATCATTCCTCCGGGACGCGGCGGAATCGAGGGACGAAGGTCCCTTGACGACGGGACTCTCGGACCATGGCCGGTCCCGCACCACCGGGTAGCGTCGGCCCCAGCCGGGCAGGGACGCCTTCGTGGATGCGGGCCCAACATGCTGCGTAGCGGTTGATCTGCCCGGCTGATCGCCCCTCGCGGGAATCCCGTGGGGGGCTTCGCCGTTGGCGCCTGCATGACCACCATCGGACTCATCGGCAGTGGAAACATCGGCAGCACGGTCGCCCGCCTCGCGGTGGACGCAGGGTACGACGTCGTACTCAGCAACAGCCGGGGCCCCGAGACACTGCAAGCCCTCGCTGACGACCTCGGGCCGCACGCCCGGGCCGGCACCGCCGCCGAAGCCGCCACCGCCGGGGACATCGTCGTGGTCACGATCCCGTTGAAGAACGTCGACCAGGTGCCGACCGGGCCGCTGCGCGGCAAGGTCGTGATCGACACCTGCAACTACTACCCGCAGCGCGACGGGCAGATCGCCGAGCTCGACGACGGCACCTCGACCTCGAGTGAGCTCGTGCAGCGCCTGCTGCCGGGCAGCCGGGTGGTCAAGGCGTTCAACAACATCCAGTTCTCCCACCTCGGCTCGCTCCAGCGACCTCAGGGCGACCCCGGCCGGTCGGTCCTGGCGATCGCCGGCGACGACGCCGAGGCCAAGGCCGACGTCACCGCGTTCCTGGACGCCATCGGGTACGACGCCTACGACGCCGGGACCCTGGGCGACAGCTGGCGCTTCCAGCCCGACACGCCTGCCTACGGCGCCCCCTACTCCGACCCCGAGGCCGGCTGGCCGCCCCCGCCGGGCAGCGGTCGGCGGGTCACCGCCGCCCAGATGCGGGAGAGGCTGGCCGAAGCCGGCCGCTGAGCCGACGACTTTCGGCAAACGCCGGACATGGCCCGGCAGGCGACCGTACTGTTACTGCTGCCGGGAGGGTGGCACCACGGGACCGATCCTCAGTGACGGACTCGGTGTCATGGCAGCAGATCCAGATGAGCGCCACGCATGCGTCGTGCGCGCCGGGTCACTCTTCCTCGGTCTCCTCGCCGTGCGTGCCGGGCCTCGGCGCCCACGGCAGCTCCTTGGCCGGTCGTACGACGACCAGCCGGTCGCCACGCGCGAGCTGGGTGACCACCGGGTCGAAGTAGTGGTGCACGACCTCGTCGCGGACCACCGCGATCACCTGGTCGGGCAGTGACTGCGGCTGCTGACCCACCTCGGAGACCAGCAGGTCGCGCTCGGCGACCTCCAGCCCCTCGCCGTACGTCAGCAGGTCCTCCATCACCGTGCCGAGCGTCGGCGACATCGACGAGAGTCCGAGCAGGCGGCCGACGGCGTCGGAGGAGGTGATCACCGAGTTGGCGCCGGACTGCTTCATCAGCGAGGCGTTCTCGTGCTCGCGGACCGAGGCGACGATCCAGGCGTCGGCGTTGAGCTGGCGGGTCGTCAGCGTCGCCAGCACGTTGGAGTCGTCGCGGTCGGTGGTGATGATCACCTGCTTCGCCTCGGCGACGCCGGCCCGCTGGAGCACCTCGCGCCGGGTCGCGTCGCCGGTGACCACGGCCAGCCCGTCGGCGTGGGCCTCCGAGACCGCTTGGCTGCCCTGGTCGACGACCACGATCAGGTCGCGCTCGGTGCCGTTGTTGACCAGCGTCTCGACGGCGCTGCGGCCCTTGGTGCCGTAGCCGACGATCACCACGTGGTTGTTCATGGACTGCCTCCATCGGGCGATGCGGAAGGTGCGTCGGCCCTGGGCGGCGACGAGCTCCAGGGTGGTGCCGATCAACAGGACCAGGAACGCCACCCGGAGCGGGGTGATCACGAAGGCGTTGATCAGCCGGGCGGTCGAGGACACCGGCGCGATGTCGCCGTACCCGGTCGTGCTCAGGGTGACCGTCGAGTAGTAAATCGCGTCGACCAGGTTGATGCCGTAGTGGTGGGCCGCGTCGTTGGAGTCGCGATAGCCGTTGCGGTCGACGAAGACGATGACCACGGTCACCGCGATCAGCCCGAACGCCATCAGCAGCCGGCGGGTCAGCGACCACCACAGCGACCGCTCGCGGTCGGGGAGTACGACGTACCCGTGGCTCGGGTGGTCCGTTTCGGCGGGCACGGACGCGAATCTAGTCCACGCCCGGATCGGGCTCAGAGTCCTGGGACCGGCGGTAGCGCAGCCGGGTCACCAGCTCGAGCCGGGCCCGGGTCGTCTGCTGCTGCGGGAAGACAGTGTCGAAGGCGGCGTTCAGCGCGGCCCCGACCAGGACGGCGATCGAGACGAGGTAGAGCCAGATCAGCACCGCGATCGGTGCCGCGAGCGGGCCGTAGATCGAGCGTGAGTCGGCGGCCGTCGCGGTCAGGAACTCGCGCAGCAGGAAGCTGCCCAGGATCCACGCGGCGAGCGCGAAGGTCGCTCCCGGCAGGTTGAAGCGCCAGCTGGTCCGGACCGGGACCGAGACGTGGTAGAGCGTGGCCAGGAAGCAGATGCAGATCACGATCACCGTGGGCCAGTAGAAGCCCACCAGGAAGTCGGCGCGGTGGGGCAGCCAGTGGTGGATCAGCCGCGGCCCGGCGACCACGAGCGGCAGCGAGATCACGCCGGTGACGATCGCCAGGAGGTAGAGGCTGAACGACAGGGCGCGGGTCTTGACGATCCCGCGGTGGCCGCCGAGTCCGTGCATGATCGTGATCGTGTCGACGAACACGTGCATGGCTCGCGAGCCCGACCACAGGGACAGCACGAACCCCACCGAGATCACGTCGAAGCGGCCCCCGCGGAGCACGTCGTTGATCGTCGGCCTGATCACGTGGTCGACCGCCGAGTCGGTGAGGAACCGCGAGGCGAGGTCGAGGATCGCGGTGCGCACGTGCTCGACCTGGTCGGGGCTGAAGGAGTGGGTCGCGTAGCCGATCGCGCCGGCCAGGGCGAAGATCAGCGGCGGCACCGAGAGCACCGTGAAGAACGCCGCTTCGGCCGCCAGCCCGGTCACCCGGTGCCGCATCGAGGCTCCGACCGTGGAGACGATCAGCCGCCACGTCGTCGCCCGCAGCCGGACCAGCCAGTCCGGCCACGCCGGCACGCCACGGGCCGGCCTGCCCGACGCCTGGTCCACCGCGGGCGCGGGCTCGGGTTCGGGCATGGGCCTACGGTAACGACATGAGCAGCACCCTCCGAGACGCGGAGAACCAGCCACCGCCCCTCGCCGGGCACAACGTCGTGACCGCCGATCTCGCCCTGGTCGACGCGGTGGTCCGCCACGCCGGCGCGGGGACCGTCGAGGACCTGGTGGCCCTGGGGGCCGAGGCCGGCACCGCCGAGGCACGGGAGCACGGGATGCTGGCCAACCGGCACGAGCCCGAGCTCACGCCGTACGACCGCTACGGCCGGCGGGTCGACGAGGTGGCCTTCCACCCCTCGTGGCACTGGCTGATGGAGCGTGCGGTCGGCCACGGCCTCCAGGCCGCACCCTGGGAGCAGCAGGCGGCCGGCGCGGCGCACGCCCACGTCCGGCGCGCCGCCGGGTTCATGGCCTGGTCGCACACCGACCCCGCGCACGGCTGCCCGATCTCGATGACGTACGCCGCGGTCCCGGCGCTCCGGACCGACGACCGGCTCGCGAAGGAGTGGGTCCCGGCGCTGGCCTCCACGTCGTACGACCCGGGGATCCGGCCGGTGGCGGACAAGCGCGGTGCCCTGGCCGGCATGGGGATGACCGAGAAGCAGGGCGGCTCCGACGTCCGGGCCAACGTGACCGAGGCGCGACCCACCGGCGTGGACGGGGAGTACACCCTGCACGGGCACAAGTGGTTCACCTCCGCCCCGATGAACGACGTGTTCCTGGTGCTGGCGCAGGCGCCGGACGGCCTCAGCTGCTTCCTGGTCCCGCGGGCGCTGCCGGACGGCTCCCGCAACCGGCTCGACGTCGTCCGGCTCAAGGACAAGCTGGGCAACCGCGCCAACGCCTCCGCGGAGCTCGAGCTCGACGGCACGGTCGGGGTCCGGCTCGGCGACGAGGGCCGGGGCGTCCGCACCATCATCGAGATGGTCGCCGCCACCCGGCTCGACTGCGTCCTCGGCTCCACCGCCCTGATGCGGCACACGCTCAACGAGGCCTCCTGGCACGTCGCCCACCGGTCCGCGTTCGGCGGCCTGCTCGGCGACAAGCCGCTGATGCAGAACGTGGTCGCCGACCTCGCCGTCGAGGCGGAGGCCGCCACGGCGCTCGCGATCCGGCTGGCCGCCGCCGTGGACGCCGACGACGACCCGCACGAGACCGCCCTGCGCCGGATCGCCCTGCCGCTGGCGAAGTTCTGGGTCTGCAAGCGCACGCCGGGCTTCGTCGCCGAGGCGCTGGAGTGCCTCGGCGGCAACGGCTACGTCGAGGAGTCGGGACTGCCGCTGCGCTACCGGGAGGCGCCGCTGAACTCGGTGTGGGAGGGCTCCGGCAACGTCAACGCCCTCGACGTGCTGCGGGCGCTGGCGCGCGAGCCCGAGGCGCTGGCGGCCTGGATCACCGAGGTCGGCCGGGCACGGGGTGGCGACGCCCGGCTCGACCGGGCCGTCGACGACACCCTGGAGCTGCTCGGCGAGACCGCGTCCCAGGAGTCCGGCGCCCGCCGGCTGGCCGGCCGGATGGCGGCCTGTCTCCAGGGCTCCCTGCTCGTGCGGTTCGCTCCCCCGGAGGTCGCCGACGCGTTCTGCGGCTCGCGGCTCGGCACGTCGTACGACGGCACCTACGGGACGCTGACCTCCCCCGGCACCGACCTCGCGTCGATCGTGGAACGTGCCACCCCCGTGCTCTGACGGGGAAGGTGACCGAGAACTGGGTCAATGAGGCCGATCGGCCCCATTGAGGTACATCCCAGGCCGCAGCCGCGGTGGTCGGGCATCAGGCCGCCTGGCGAGCAGGCTCGCTGCGGCGCTCCCTGGCGTGGCAGCCGGGACTGCCTCCCGCCTGCCTACGCGAGGTCGAGTCCCGGGTAGAGCGGGTGGGCGTCCAGCATCTCGGCGCTGGCGGCGCGGACCCGGTCGGCGACACCGTCGCCGAGCGCGTAGGTCGCCTTCGACGGCCCCCCGGCCTTGGTGGTGCCCGGCTGGGTGTTGCGGAGCACGTCGACCATCAGGTCGGCGACCCGGTCGAAGTCGTCGGCACCGAAGCCGCGGGTCGTCAGCGCCGGGGTGCCGAGCCGGATGCCGGAGGTGTACCACGCGCCGTTGGGGTCGGCCGGGACGCTGTTGCGGTTGGTGACGACCCCCGCGTCGAGGAGTGCGGACTCCGCCTGCCGGCCGGTCAGGCCGAACGACGACACGTCGAGCAGGACGATGTGGTTGTCGGTGCCTCCGGTGACGAGGTTCGCGCCGCGCGACAGGAACCCCTCGGCCAACGACTTCGCGTTGTCGGCGATCGCCTGCGCGTAGGTCTGGAACGACGGCTGCCGAGCCTCGGCGAGGGCGACCGCCTTCGCGGCCATCACGTGCGACAGCGGGCCGCCGAGCACCATCGGGCAGCCGCGGTCGACGTCGGCCGCGAACTCCTCCTGGGCCAGCACCATGCCGCCGCGTGGCCCGCGCAGCGACTTGTGGGTGGTGGTGGTGGTCAGGTGCGCGAACGGCACCGGATCCTCGTCGCCGGTGAACACCTTGCCGGCGACCAGCCCGGCGAAGTGCGCCATGTCGACCATCAGCGTGGCGCCGACCTCGTCGGCGATCTCGCGCATCTTGGCGAAGTTCACCCGGCGTGGGTACGCCGAGTAGCCGGCGATCAGCACCAACGGCTTGAACTCCTTCGCCTTGGCCCGCACCACGTCGTAGTCGAGCAGCCCGGTCTCCGGGTCGGTGCCGTACTGCTGCTGGTGGAACATCTTGCCGCTGATGTTGGGCCGGAACCCGTGGGTGAGGTGGCCGCCGGCGTCGAGCGCCATGCCGAGCAGTCGCTGGTTGCCGAACTCGTGCCGCAGCGTCTCCCAGTCGGCCTCGGACAGCTCGTTGACGTTCTTGGCGCCGAGCCGCTCGAGCGCCGGCGTCTCGACGTGGTGGGCCAGGATCGACCAGAAGGCGACCAGGTTGGCGTCGATGCCCGAGTGCGGCTGCACGTAGGCGTACGGCGCACCGAACAGCTCGCGGGCGTGCTCGGCCGCGATCGACTCGACGGTGTCGACGTTCTGGCAGCCGGCATAGAAACGGTGCCCGACCGTCCCCTCGGCGTACTTGTCGGAGAACCACGTGCCCATCGTCAGTAGGACGGCGGGCGAGGCGTAGTTCTCACTCGCGATCAGCTTCAGCGACGAGCGCTGGTCGGCCAGCTCCTGGCGGGTGGCGGCGGCGATGCGGGGCTCGACGGCACCGATCACCTCCAGCGCTGCGTCGTAGGCCGTCGACGCGGTCTTGGCCAGGGTGTCGGCAGGGGTCTGGCCGGTCGGCATGTCACTCATGGCAGCAGCCTAGAACCAACCGGGTCTAGGCTCGCCGCATGACCGATCTGACCCCCGACTCCGTCGCCTCGGCGCGCCTCGCCGAGGCCGGCCGGGTGTGGACCTCCGACCTCTCCGTGAGCGAGTTCGCCCTGCTCGACGCGGCCGGTTTCCGGCCGATGGAGTTCGTGATGGGCAGCTCGGTCTACCACATCGGCTGGCAGCAGCAGAACCTCCGCCAGTCGACCGAGCTCCAGGTGCTGAGCCAGGCGATGTACACCGCCCGGACCAACGCGATGGGCCGGATGCTGGCCGAGGCGGCCCAGGTGGGAGCCGACGGCGTGGTCGGCACCCGGCTGACCTTCCGGCAGCACGGCGTCAGCCCCGAGCACATCGAGTTCATCGCAGTCGGCACCTCGATCGTCTCCAAGGACCGGCCCGGCGAGATGCGCCGACCGGACGGCGCGCCGTTCACCAGCCACCTCAACGTCCAGGACTTCTACACGCTGCTCAAGACCGGACACGTGCCGGTCGAGTTCGTGATGGGCGTGTGCGTCTGGCACGTCGCCGCGCAGGGTTTCATGCAGACGCTGCGCCAGATCGGGCAGAACATCGAGATGCCGCAGTGGACCCAGGGCTACTACGACGCCCGCGAGACCGCGCTGTCCCGGATGCAGGCCGAGGCCGAGCGGGTCCAGGCCAGCGGCGTGACCGGCGTCGACTGGCAGGCCAGCGAGTGGATGTGGGGCACCCACACCCTGGAGTTCTTCACGTCCGGGACCGCCGTGCGCAAGGTCGGCGAGGCCGCCGGCTTCGACCCCGGCTTCGTGCTGCCCCTCCGATGACAGCCCTGCGGTGACCGCCGGCCTCCCCGACGGCTACGTCGACCCGACGGACCCCCTGGCCGTCGGCGCGGTCCTCGAGGCGACCGCCCGGACGTCCGGGCTCGACGCCGTCACCGACCTGCTGACCCGGCTGCCCGGCACCCGGACGACGCCGGCGACGCCCAAGGGCTTCCTGCGGTCGGCCGTGCCCGCGTCGGTCTGGCTCGGTCCCGAGAGCTGCTGGTCGTGCACCGAGCCGCCCACTCTGTTGCACGTGGTCGGCGGGGTCGTCCTCCAGCGCACCGAGGTGCAGCCCGGCGACGTGGGCGCGGCCCTGAGCCGGGTGGTGGCCGACCTGGTACGTCGTACCGGCCAGGTCGACGACGCGTCCGCGGCGCTGACCGCGGCCCGCGACGTCGCCGCTGGGCTCTGACGCCGCGCCGCCACCCGAGCATCTCATAATATGGGCAGTTGTCTCAATCCTCGGGATTTCAGTTTGTGAAACGGGTGTCCGCCCCCTGAGACTGGCTCCATGATCAGCGCAGCGACCGGTACGCACCTCGTGGTACGACGCCACGTGGACCTCGGCCGTACCCGCAGCATGATCTGTTGGCCTCGCTGAACCGCCGCCCCTGCTCTGCTTCCACCCAGCGCCCACCGTCGAGCGCGGCACCAGCCAAGGACCCGACCTTCATGCCAGATCTCCGCTTCTCCGCCCGTCCGGCCAGCCGGACCGAGATCCCCCGCCCCAAGCGCGGCGAGGGTCAGTGGGCGCTCGGCTACACCGAGCCGCTGAACAAGAACGAGCAGTCCAAGAAGGACGACGACGCGCTCAACGTGCGCGACCGGATCCTGCACGTCTACTCCCGGCGCGGCTTCGCCTCGATCGACCCGGCGGACCTGCGTGGCCGCTTCCGCTGGATGGGCCTCTACACCCAGCGCGCCCCGGGGTTCGACGGTGGCAAGACCGCAATGCTCGAGGAGGAGGAGCTCGACGACGAGTTCTTCATGATGCGCGTGCGCACCGACGGAGCCCTGCTCGGCCACGACACCGTGCGCGCCCTCGGCACGATCGGGGTCGACTTCGGCCGCGACACCGCTGACGTCACCGACCGCGAGAACATCCAGTACCACTGGATCCGGATCGAGGACGTGCCGGAGATCTGGCAGCGTCTCGAGGACGCCGGGCTGTCGACGATGGAGGCCTGCGGTGACTCGCCGCGGCCGTTCCTTGGCTCGCCGGTCGCCGGCATCGCCGCCGACGAGATCATCGACGGCACCAGCGCGCTGGAGGAGATCTCGCGCCGCTACCTGGGCAACCCCGACTTCTCCAACCTGCCGCGCAAGTTCAAGACCGCACTGACCGGGCACCCCGGGCACGACGTCTCCCCCGAGACCAACGACGTGTCGTTCGTGGGCACCGTGCACCCCGAGCTCGGGCCGGGCTTCGACCTGTGGGTGGGCGGCGGCCTGTCCACCAACCCGATGCTGGCGCAGAAGGTCGGGGTGTGGATCCCGGTCGGCGAGGTCGCCGACGTCTGGGAGGGCGTGATCTCGATCTTCCGCGACTACGGCTACCGCCGGCTGCGCTCGCGCGCCCGGCTGAAGTTCCTGGTCGCCGACTGGGGCGTGGCGAAGTTCCGCGAGGTGCTCGAGAACGAGTACCTCCAGCGCCCGCTGGTCTCCTGCGACTCCCCCGCCTCGCCGGTGGGGCACCGCGACCACATCGGGGTCCACCCCCAGCAGGACGGCCGACGCTATGTCGGCATCGCACCCACGGTCGGCCGGGTCTCCGGCACGATGCTGGTCCAGCTGGCCGACCTGATGGAGCGGTACGCCGTGGCCGGCGCCCGGCTCACGCCGTACCAGAAGATCGTGCTGATCGGCGTCGAGCCCGACGTCGTCGATGACCTGCTGACCGCCCTGGACGAGATCGGGCTGACCGCCCGCCCCTCGAACTGGCGCCGCAACACGATGGCCTGCACCGGGATCGAGTTCTGCAAGCTGGCGATCGTCGACACCAAGAACCGGGCCCGCGACCTGGTCGCCGAGCTCGAGCGCCGCTTCCCCGACCTCGACGTGCCGATCACGGTCAACGTCAACGGCTGCCCGAACGCCTGCGCCCGCACCCAGGTCGCCGACATCGGCCTCAAGGGCCAGCTGGTGATGGACGGCGACCGCCAGGTCGAGGGTTTCCAGGTGCACCTGGGCGGAGCCACCGGCCTCGAGGCCAACTTCGGCCGCAAGCTGCGCGCCCACAAGGTCACCAGCGAGGGTCTCGACGACTACGTCACCGCGGTGGTCGGTAACTTCCTGGCCGAGCGTGCGGACGACGAGACCTTCGCGGCGTGGGTGGCGCGGGCCGACGAGGACCTGCTGCGTGGTGAGGGTCTCGACAAGCTCGAGCAGCGGAACCCGAGGGCGGTCGCGTCATGAGCGAGCGCGCGGTGCCGTTCCACTGCCCCTACTGCGGCGACCAGGACCTGCGACCCCACGAGGAGGGGCACGGGACCTGGGAGTGCCGCGCCTGCCTGCGGGCCTTCTCCCTGAAGATGCTCGGCCTGATCCGCCCGACCGGTGGCCTGCGATGACCTCCCTGCCCACCACCCGCGCCCGCAACTTCCGCGGCACCCACACCGATGGCCGCAGCCCCGAGGAGCTGCGCGAGCTGGTCTCGCACGTGGGTGCCGAGCTGGAGCTGGCCCCGGCCGAGAGCATCATCGAGTGGGCGGTCGCGACGTTCGGTGACCGTTTCGCGATCACCTCGTCGATGGGTGACGCCGTCCTCGCGCACGTGGCCTCGCGGGTCGCACCGGGCATCGACATCGTCTTCCTCGACACCGGCTACCACTTCGCCGAGACCATCGGCACCGCCGACGCCGTCGGCGCGACCATGCCGGTCAACCTGATCCCGATCACGCCGGTGCAGACCGTCGCCGAGCAGGACGCCGAGTACGGCGCCGAGCTCTACAAGCGCGACCCCGACCTGTGCTGCGCGCTGCGCAAGGTGCGGCCCCTGGCCGAGGCGCTGCACGAGTACGACGCGTGGGCCACCGGTCTGCGCCGCGCGGAGACCCACAACCGGGTGATCGCACCGGTGGTCGGCTGGGACGCCCGCAAGGGCAAGGTGAAGGTCTCGCCGTTGGCCCGCTGGAGCGACGACGACGTCGCCCGCTACATCGACGAGCACCAGGTGCTGGTCAACCCCCTCGTCTACGACGGCTACCCCTCCATCGGCTGTGCCCCCTGCACGCGCCGCGTCGCGCCCGGCGAGGACCCGCGCAGCGGCCGCTGGGCCGGCACCGCCAAGACCGAGTGCGGGATCCACTGATGACCCGCCCCGACTGCTTCTCCTTCCAGATCGACAGCGCCGTCGGTTGCCCCACCCCGGGAACGCGTCGCGTCCCCGACAACGAGAGGAGGCCACGCTGATGGCCGCTCCTGCACTGGTGGCCCTGGCTCACGGAAGCCGTGACCCGCGGTCCGCCTCGACGATCAAGGCCCTCGTCGCCGAGGTCAGGGCGCTGCGCCCCGACCTGCGCATCGAGACCGCGTTCCTCGACCTGTCCAAGCCGTCGCTGAACACGGTCGTGGACAAGCTGGCCCGTGCCCACGTCGAGGAAGTGGTCGTCGTACCCCTGCTCCTCACCGATGCCCACCACGCCCAGGTCGACGTGCCGGCCGCGGTCGCCGAGGCCGGCGCGCGACACGAGGGGATGCAGGTGCGCGCCACCTCGATCCTGGGTCTCGAGCCGTGCTTCCTCGAGGTGCTCGACGTCCGGATGCGCGAGGCCCTGAAGGCCGCCCGGGTGCTCGAGCTGGACGCCCTGGTCCTGGCCGCGGCGGGGTCCAGCGACCCCCTGGCGAACCAGTCGGTGGCCCGCCTGGCCCGGCTCTGGGGCGCCCACCACAAGCTCCCGGTCAGTGCGGCCTTCGCCTCGGCGGCGCCCCCGGCCACCGGCGAGGCCGTCCGCGCCTTCCGCAAGGAGGGCCGCCGTCACGTCGCGGTCGCCTCGCTGTTCCTCGCGCCGGGCTTCCTGCCCGACCGGGCAGCGGAGCTGGCCCGCGAGGCTGGCGCGGTCGCCGTCGCCGAGCCCCTGGGTGTCCATGAAGCGGTCGCGCGCACGATCCTGGCGCGGTACGCCGTCGGCGCGGTCGAGCTGGTCCCGGTCTAGGTCCCGGCTACGCCAGGGTCTGGCAGAGGTTCTCCACGGTGCTGCCGTCGCTCACGGTGAGCGTGCGGTGCCCGTCGGCGGCGAAGGACACCGTCGAGCCCACGCCGTTGACGACGTAGAAGCCGGTGGACGGCGAGTCGCCGGGGTGGAGCCCGACGGCGAAGTGCCCGCCGACGTCGGTCAGCGTGAAGCTGCCGTCCGGGAGGTACTCGAAGTCGCTGCGTCCGGTCAGGTTGCGGGTCACCGAGGCGCCGGTGTCGAGGTTGGTGTACTCGACGACGAGCCGGCCGGTGAACTCCTGGACCCTCGGGCTGCCGTCCGGGTACGTCTCGGTGGGCCGGTACCGCTCCTGGTCGGCCACCACGTGGCCCTGGAGCGGGAAGCTGCAGACAGCGCCTGCCGCCAGGGTGAAGTCGCTGCTGCGGTAGTCGGTCCACTGGGTGGCCGCACCCGCCGGCGCCGCCGCCAGCACGGCGGCCGCTCCCGCCGCGGCGATCCCGAGCCTCCACGTACGGATCTGCATGACTGATCTCTCCTCGTCGTCGACTGAGAGGTCCGTACCCACCCGCCCCGACGACATCCGGTGACGCTGCTCGTCCCGGTGGCACCTCGCTCGCCGACGGTGAGCCGGGCGCAAGGGCAGGTGGCCGCCTAACCGACCAGCCGCTCCAGCAGGTGGTCGAGCTGGCGGGCGGGGTCGCGGGTCATGCCTCCGTGCACCGGGCTCGACTGGAGGACCGTGCTGCGCGGTGCCTTGAGGAAGCCGAAGCGGGTGCCGGCCGGCTCCCGGGCCGCTGCGCCGCCGCGCTCGTCGCCGGCGCACACGCCCTCGACGAAGGCCAGGGCGTCGCAGACGGCATCGAGGTCCAGGCCGGGCGCAAGGGCGGCGAGCCGCTCACGGTCGACCCGCCAGGCCACGTCGAGGAAGCCGGCCTCCTCGCAGTAGAGGACCACCCCGACGTTGAGGAACTCCTCGCGGTCCACGCGCGGCACGCAACGCAGCACGACGTACTGGTAGGGCAGGCTCATGCGGCACTCGCCCCGGGCAGCCAGGCGCGGCTCGCCAGCCGGGCGGACAGGAAGGCGACGTAGGCCTCGCGCAGCGCGTCCGCGGTCTCGGTGCCGGGCACCGGCGTGAGCCACTCGTCGGGTACGTCGTCCACGACGGCTCGCAGGTCGGGCTCGGACAGCTCCACCGCGGCGTCCACCTCGGCGAGCCGGTCGACCGACGACGCGAACACGTGCCCGGTGACGTCCCACGGCTGAGCGGCGAACCGGGCCGGGTCGCCCACGCCGCCGGGCCAGCCGTGGTGGAAGTAGAGCGACGCACCGTGGTCGATCACCCAGACCTCGCCGTGCCAGAGCAGCAGGTTGGGGTTGCGCCAGGTGCGGTCGACGTTGGCCGTGAACGCGTCCAGCCAGAGGATCCGGGCAGCGACCTCGGCGGCCGCGGCCACCTCGCCGTCGTAGCCGAACGACCCCGGCAGGAAGTCGATGCCGAGGTTCAGCCCGGGGCTGGCGTTGAGGAGGTCCTGGACCTCCTCGTCCGCCTCGTAGCGAGCCAGCTGCGGGTCCAGGTCGAGCCCGACCAGCCGGGGGGTGCGCAGGCCGAGCCGGTCGGCCAGGCCGCTCGCGATCACCTCGGCCACCAGCACCCGCTCCCCCTGGCCGGCACCGCGGAACTTGCAGACGTAGGTGCCGAGGTCGTCGCCCTCGACCAGCCCGGGCAGGCTGCCGCCCTCACGGAGCGGGGTGACGTATCGGGTCACCGACACCCGGTCGATCACGCGACCGGAGCCTCGTCGAGCAGTCGGCGCCGCTGCTCGTCGACGTCGAAGTCGGCGGCCGGCCAGCGCAGCGCCATGCCGCGCAGGTGCTCGAGGAGCAGCCCGCCGATCACCAGGTTGCGGTACCACTTCTTGTCCGAGGGGACGACGTACCACGGCGCGACCTCGGTGTTGGTGCGCTCCAGGGCGATCTCGTACGCCGCGCGGTAGTCGCCCCAGTGCGCCCGCTCGTCGACGTCGGAGGGGTTGAACTTCCAGTACTTGTCCTCGTTGTCGAGCCGCGCCAGGAGCCGGGCCCGCTGCTCGTCGGCCGAGACGTGCAGCATGCACTTGACGATCACGACGCCCTCGGCGGCCAGCTCTGCCTCGAACTCGTTGATCTGGTCGTAGCGGCTCTCGATCGTCGCCGGCTCGGCCAGACCGTGCACCCGGACGATCAGCACGTCCTCGTAGTGGGAGCGGTCGAAGACCCCGATGTAGCCCGGCTGAGGCAGGGCGTTGCGGATCCGCCACAGGAAACGGTGCTTGCGCTCCTCCGCGGTGGGCGCCTTGAAGCTGGTGATCTTCACCCCTTGGGGGTCGACCAGACCGACGGTGTGGCGCAGCACCCCGCCCTTGCCCGAGGTGTCCATGCCCTGGAGCACCAGCAGCACCCGACGCCCGGACCCCGTCGTCCGCTCGGCGAAGAGCCGCTCCTGGAGGTCGGAGAGCTCGTCGCCCAGCGCGGCCAGGGCCTGCTTGCCGGACGACTTGCCGCCGTCGAAGCCGGACGTGTCGTCGGTCGTCAGGGCGCGGAGGTCGACCGGACCGGGCGGAAGCCGATGCAGATGGGGATCCATGCGCCCATCATGTCGGATCGTCGTCCGTGACCGAGCCCAGCTCGTCGCGCACGATGCGATAGGCGAGCCCGGGTGGGTAGCCCTTGCGGGCCAGCATCCCGACCAGGCGCCGGGTCGCGACCGCGGTGTCCAGATTGCGCATCGAGCGTGCCTTCTTGCGGACCAGCTCGTGCGCGGCCCGGGTCTCCAGGTCGGGATCGAGCTCGTCGAGGGCGGTGCGGGCGGTCTCGTCGTCGATCCCCTTGCGGCGCAGCTCCTGGGCGAGGGCACGCCGGGCAAGCCCACGGCTGCGCTGCCGGCTCTCCACCCAGGCCCGCGCGAACGCCTCGTCGTCGACCAGCCCCACCTCGCCGAACCGGTCGAGCAGCCGCTCGGCCAGCTCGTCGGGCACGTCACGCTTGGCGAGCTTGTCGCGCAGCTCCTGGCGGCTGCGGGCCTGACCGGTCAGGGCGTCGAGCAGGATCTTGCGGGCCACGGACTCCGGGTCGGCGTCGGGACCCAGCGCGACCCGGTCGGGCGGCGGGTCGACCGGGGGCTCCGACGGGGCACCGCCCGTCCAGGCGGCCACGCCCAAACCGACGTCGCCGGACCACCCCCCGGAGGTCCGGCGACGTCGAGACTCAGAAGTCGTCGACACCGATGGGCTCGTCGGAGAGCACCTCGGCGGCGGCCGGGGCGTCGACCTGCGGGCCGACCCCGAGCTTCTCCAGGATCCGCTTCTCGATCTCGTTGGCGAGGTCGGGGTTGTCCTTGAGGAAGGTGCGGGAGTTCTCCTTGCCCTGGCCGAGCTGGTCGCCCTCGTAGGTGTACCAGGCGCCGGCCTTGCGGACGATGCCCGCCTCGACGCCCACGTCGATCAGGCCGCCCTCGCGGCTGATCCCCTTGCCGTACATGATGTCGAACTCGGCCTGCTTGAACGGCGGAGCCACCTTGTTCTTGACGACCTTGACGCGGGTGCGGTTGCCGACCATGTCGGTGCCGTCCTTAAGCGTCTCGATGCGACGCACGTCGAGGCGGACCGAGGAGTAGAACTTCAGCGCGCGACCACCGGTGGTGGTCTCGGGCGAGCCGAACATCACCCCGATCTTCTCCCGGAGCTGGTTGATGAAGATCATCGTGGTGTTGGAGTTGTTGAGCGCACCGGTCATCTTGCGCAGGGCCTGGCTCATCAGCCGGGCCTGGAGGCCGACGTGGCTGTCGCCCATCTCGCCCTCGATCTCGGCGCGTGGCACGAGCGCGGCCACGGAGTCGATCACGATCAGGTCGAGCGCGCCCGAGCGGATCAGCATGTCGGCGATCTCGAGCGCCTGCTCACCGGAGTCGGGCTGGCTGACCAGCAGCGCGTCGGTGTCGACACCGAGGTTCTTCGCGTAGTCGGGGTCGAGGGCGTGCTCGGCGTCGATGAAGGCCACGATGCCGCCGGCCCGCTGGGCGTTGGCCACCGAGTGCAGGGCGACGGTCGTCTTGCCCGACGACTCCGGGCCGTAGATCTCCACGACCCTGCCGCGCGGCAGGCCGCCGAGGCCCAGCGCCACGTCGAGGGCGATCGAGCCGGTCGGGATCACCTCCAGGGGTGCCCGGGTCTCGTCGCCGAGGCGCATCACCGAGCCCTTGCCGAACTGCTTCTCGATCTGGGCGAGCGCGACGTCCAGCGCCTTCTCGCGGTCTCCACCAGCCATGTCTGTCCATCCTCTTCCGGGACCCTGTCCCGTCTCGCTGTGCTCGGTCTGTGCGTGATCTCGTCGTCCGGCCAGACGCTAGACCGGGCCACCGACAATGGGCAGGACGCGTGCTGCGGGCTGTGGAGAACCGTCCGGAGCCATCGGGTGCAGGACCCATCTAACCCGAACACGTGTTCGACCCGATGCCGACACGCCGACCCGGAAACCAGGTTGCGCGGCCCGACCCGCGGCGGGGACCGTGGCGGCGTGCCCACTCTCGTGATCCGTCCGGTCGATCCGCTCGACGACGCCGACATGGACGCCTTCCAGGAGGTGTACGCCGCTGCTGAGCGAGCCGAGGATCCCGACACCCCGCTGTACTCCCGCGAGGACGCCGTGGCGATGCTCAGCTCTCGTGACGGCGGCTACCGCTGGGACGGCTTCGGGGCCTTCCTCGGGGACACCATGGTCGGTGAGTCCCTGGTCACCGGAGACAGCCGGGCCGACGTCCGCACCGCCCGGCTGTGGATCTGGGTCGATCCGCACCACGCCCGCCGCGGGGTCGGCACCCAGCTGGTCGCCCACGGCGAGCAGCAGCTCCGCTCCTGGGGCCGCGCCGTCTGCCAGGCCCAGACCCGGATCGGGGCGGACCGGTCGGGGCCGAACCGTCGCTTCGCCGAGCGTCTCGGCTACACCCTGGTGAACACCGAGGTCGAGCGTCGACTCGCCCTGCCTGCCGACCCGACCCTGCTCGAGCGGCTGGCGGCCGACGCGGCGCCCCACCACACGGCGTACGACGTCCGGGTCGTCGTGGGACCGGTGCCGCCGGACCTGGCCCCGTCGTACGTCGCTCTCAAGAACCGACTCTCCCTCGAGGCGCCCAGCGGAGAGCTCGACGTCGAGGCCGGCCAGGACACCGTCGCCGAGCTGGCCGCCCAGGACCGCGACCTGAGGGCGTCCGGGCGCACCCGGGTGGGCGCCTACGCCCTCGATGGCTCCGGTGAGGTCGTCGGCTACGCCGTCGCAGCGGCCAGCGCCGACGGGGCCGACCACGTGGACCAGTGGGGCACGCTGGTCCACCCCGCGCACCGAGGACACCGCCTCGGCATGGCCGTGAAGTGCGCTCAGCTGCGCGCGATCGGCGAGCGCTTCCCGACCAAGCGCCTGATCACCACCACGAACGCCGAGACGAACAGGCAGATGGTGGCGATCAACGAGGCTCTGGGCTTCGAGGTCCGGGAGATCGTGGGCGACTTCCAGAAGCAGCTGACGGATCCCGAGACGCCCGGCCACGGCGCCGATCCTCGCTAGATTGCCGTCGTGCTCGTCGCCTTCGTCTCCTTCACCCTGGCGTCGGTCCTGATCGTCCTGCTCCCCGGGCCCGACAGCCTGGTCGTGGTGCGCGGTCTCGTGCGCGGGGGCCGCGCGGGCGGCGCCCGGACCGCAGCCGGAGTGCTCTGCGGGCTGGTGGTCTGGATCGTCGCCACCGCCCTGGGCCTCTCGGCCCTCCTGCGCGCCAGCCAGGTCGGCTACGACGTGCTGAAGATCGCCGGAGCCTGCTACCTGCTCTGGATCGGCGCGCGCTCCCTGCTGTCGGTACGCCGTACCCAGGCCGAGGTCGCGGTCGAGGGCGACGGTCCGATGGCGCCGGCCCCGATGCTCGGCGGCTCGGGCTTCGGGGCGGGCTTCCTGACCGACATCCTCAACCCGAAGGTCGGCGTCTTCTTCGTCAGCTTCCTGCCGGGCTTCGTGCCGGGCGGCTACTCGGTCGGCTGGACGACGCTCGCCCTCGGCGCGTGGTTCGCGGTGCTGACCGCGCTCTACTTCGTCGGCCTGATCGCCCTGTCGGCGACGGTCTCCGCGTGGATGGTCGCTCCGCGGATCCGGCGCCGGCTCGACACCCTGACCGGGCTCGTGCTGGTCGGCTTCGGTCTCCGGCTGGCCACCGAGGGCTGAGGCCCCGTCAACGCTCGGACGCGGGCAGCCCGAGCGCCCGCCAGACCGCGGCCCAGACCTGCTTGGGAGGCTCCCCGGCTGCCAGCGCCTCGGTGGCGGTGCGCCCGCCGAGGTCACCGATCACGAACTGCTCGGCCCAGGCCCGCGCGTACGCCGGCCCCAGCGCGGCGTCCATCCGGGACCAGAACTCGGTGTGCCTCACTGGCGTGTCGCCAACACCTCGAGCCAGCGCTCCCCGCGCAGCCCGTCGCCGTGGCCGATGTGCTCGACCGACCACCCGGCCGCGGAGACCGCCTCGCGCAGCGGACCCTCCTGCCAGTAGGTGAAGAACCGCGGTGCCGCGATGCTGCCGTGCACCGACCAGCTCTCCCCGTCTCCCTCCTTCAGCGACGCGTAGAGCAGCCCGCCGGCGCGGGTGGCTCCGGCGAGCCGACCCAGCACGGTGGTCAGGTCGTCGCGGTCGACGTGCAGCAGACAGGCGCCTGCCCACACCGCGTCGTACGGCGTGCCGGGGACGGCCGGGTCGGACAGGTCGTCGGTGAGCGGGTCGACGACGTCGGCGTCGTGACCGGACCGGCGGAGCAGGTCCACGAAGGCCGGGGTCACGTCGGTACGGCGCACCGAGAGACCTGCTTCCTCCAGCGCCCTGGCGTCACGTCCGGGACCGCTGCCGATCTCGAGCACCCTCGCCCCGGGAGGCAGCACCGCGGCGAAGCGGCTGACGGCCGTGGCCACGGGCACCGGCAGGTCCGGAGTGCCCGCGCGGTAGTCGGCGGCGAAGGCGTCGTAGGCACGCACCGTGGCCGCCCGCGCCGCGGCGCGCACGTCGTGCAGGTGGTGGACCACGTCGTGCAGGTGGTAGCGCCCCAGCGACTCCACGGTGAACTCGCTGCCGTCGCTGCGCAGGCCCCGCCGGTGCCACGAGAGCGGGGGCACGGACGCGTAGAGGTCGCCGACCGCGTAGGCCGCGGCCACCAGCGTGGGGCCGATGATGGAAGGCATCTGGCTGGCGTAGCGCTTCTCGAGCGCGGTCTCGTCCTGGTCCCAGTTGGCGAAGTGCGGGGTGTCCTCGACCAGCATCGAGGAGACCCGGTCGTGGAAGATCTGGTGGACGTCGTGCACGTGGCAGGCGTACTCCAGGGTGGACCAGCGGTGCGGCAGCGTGCGCTCCGCCGCGCTCGGGTCGGCCAGCAGGGCCAGCCACACCTGCGCATTGGCCCGGAAGGCGTGCGGCAGGTCGTGTCGTTCGACGGTGGAGACGTCGAGCCCGCACTCTTCGCAGCGGCGCCCGAGCACCCACGTCCAGTCCTTGGTGTCGGGCTCCAAGAGGCCCTCCTTGCTGGTCACGCGCTCCATCTTCGCATCCGTCGCCGTCACGGCGACA